>DATNAP010000016.1:0-46527 GCA_035572475.1 Conexibacter sp.
CGGCGGCCTCGATCGCGCCGCGTTTGACGTGCAACTGCGCGATCAGCGGACGGGCGTTGAGCGCGTTGTCGCGCAGCGCCTTCGCGTCGAAGACGGTCCAGCGCGAGGTCCACGCGACGAGCAGCGCGAACAGCAGCACGATCACGCCGAACAGGCGCATGATCGGAGCGCTCACGAAGGGTCACCTCCGCGGGGCATCCTGCCCCGCGTTCTGAGAACGGCTCTCGGCGTCACGCCTCGCGTGAACGGCCGACTCACGTCGGCCTCCGGGCGCGGTCGGAGACGAGCAGCAGCAGTGCGAGCAGCACGAAGTTCGCGAGGATCGAGGAGCCGCCGTAGGAGACGAACGGCAGCGTGACGCCGGTCAGCGGGATCACGTTCGTGACGCCGCCCACGATCACGAACACCTGCAGCGCGAAGACGGCGGCGAGCCCGGCCGCCAGCAGCGTCGAGAACGAGTCGCGCGCGAGCAGCGCGATCTTGAAGCCGCGCTGCACGAACAGCAGGTAGGTGATCAGCACCGCGACGGCGCCGACGAGGCCCAGCTCGTTCACGATCACCGCGTAGATGGTGTCGGTCTGCGGCGCCGGCAGCAGCGCACCGCCGTTCGGCGTCACCAGGAACGCCTGTCCGAAGCCGCGGCCGAGCAGCCCTCCGTCGGCCTGCGCGAACAGCGAGTTGGCGATCTGGTAGCCGGCACCTCTGTAGCGGCTGGTGTTGAGCGGATCGAGCCACACGTCGACGCGGTCCACCACATGCGGGACGTGCGTGCCGAGGTACCAGGCGCCGCCGGCGAACAGCAGCAGCCCGACGACGACGAACGAGACGCGGCTCGTCGCGACGTACAGCAGCGCGAGGAACGCGCCGAAGAACATCAGCGAGCTGCCGAGGTCGCGGATCACGACGAGCAGCAGCATCGCGACGCCCCAGATCACGAGCAGCGGGCCGAAGTGCTTGAGCGGCGGCAGCGTGACCCCCGCCACCCGGCGCGCCCCCGCGACGAGCACCTGCCGCGTGTCGCGCAGGTAGCTCGCGAGGAAGATGACGATGCCGATCTTCGCGAACTCGGTCGGTTGGAAGACGAACACACCTGGGATACGTACGCCGAGGTACGCCCCGTTCACCTGCGCCCCGATTCCGGGCAGGCGCGGCAGGCACAGCAGCGCGAGCGATCCGGCCGCGATCAGATAGCGGTACTGCTCCAGCTTGCGGTAATCGCGCACGAACACGATCGTCGCGACGAACAGCCCGAGGCCGACGACGAACCACTGCGCCTGCTGGCGCGCGAGCGTGACGTCGACGCGGTACACCATCACGAGCCCGAAGCAGGCGAGCACGGCGACGAGCGGGAACAGGTACGGGTCCGCGTACGGCAGCGCGATGCGCAGGAACACGTGCGCGGCGACGCACAGCCCCAGGAAGATCGCCCCGTACGTGAGCGACAGGTTCGACAGCGATCCCTGCTGGATGAAGACGGCCGCGAACCCCGCCGTCACGAGCAGCGACGCGGGGATCAGGCCGAGCAGCTCGCGTTTGCGGGCGCTCATCTGGCGAGACGATTCAGCTCGAGCTGCGCGATCAGGCTCTGCACGTCGTCGCGCGAGCGCAGGCGGTGGTCGAGCAGCGACGTGCGGCGCCCGGCCGGAACGTCGGCCGCCGGCACGCCCGAGATGTAGAACTGCTCGTACAGATGGATCCCGGCCGGCAGGTCCCACGGCAGGCCGCGGTAGACGGTGACCATCCCCGCGCTGTTCGTACCGACGAAGAAGACGGCGCGCGAGGCGAGCCAGCCGGCGAACGCGAGCGCCCCGACGACGATCACGACGGCGCCGGTGGCGGCCACCCACTTGACCCTGCGCGGCAGCTTCTGTCGGTCGCCGCTCGCCCGCGGCGGCACCACCCTCGGCGGGCTCGGCGTCGTGGCGGGCGGGTCCTGTCGCGGCGCGAGGCGATTCCGCGAGCGAGTCGCGGAATCGTCCTCCACCGCGCCACCCGCCCGATCGGCGTTTCCTTCCGTGACCTCGCCGACGCGGAACAGCACGACGGTGATGTTGTCGCGGCCGCCTGCTTCGTTCGCGGCGTGGACGAGCTGGCGGCCGGCGTCCGCGAGCGTGGGCGCGTTCGTGAGGATCTCCTCGACGTCGTCCTCGCCGATCATGCCGGTGAGGCCGTCGCTGCAGAGCAGGAGCACGTCGCCGGCGTGGACGCGGTGGGTGTGGAGGTCGATGTCGATGTCGGGTTCGGGCCCGAGTGCGCGGGTGATGATCGAGCGTTGCGGGTGCTCGGCCGCCTCCTGCTCGGTCAGCTCGCCGCGGCGCACCAGCTCCTCCACCAGCGTGTGGTCGCGCGTCAGGCGTGACAGCTCGCCGTCGCGCAGCAGGTAGGCGCGGCTGTCGCCGACGTGCGCAAGCGACAGCTCGTCGCCGTCGAGGTACGCGGCGGTGATCGTCGTGCCCATGCCGTTGAGCGCGCGATCCTCCTGCGAGACCTCGTGGATGCGGCGGTTCGCGGCGCGCACGCGCTCCTCGAGCCGCTGCTCGGGCGTGCCCGCGTCGGGCAGGCCCGCCGCGAACGTCTCGGCCGCGAGCCGCGAGGCGACCTCGCCGGCCTGCGCCCCGCCCATGCCGTCGGCGACGACGAACAGCGGTGCGCGCACGTAGAAGCTGTCCTCGTTCGCACGGCGCTGGCGGCCGGTGTCGGACTTCTCGAAGTGCTCGGCAACGCGCAGCATGCTCAATCCGCCAGATACGTCAGCTCGCTGTCGCCGATGCGGATGCGGTCGCCGTGGTGCAGCGGCTGCGGGCCTTCGAGCGGCTCTTCGTTGAGGTACGTCCCGTTCGTCGAGCCGAGATCCTCCAGCACGAGCACGGACCCCTGCCGGTCGATGTGCGCGTGGCGCGTGGAGGCGAACGGGTCCTCCAGGCGGATCTCGACGTCGCCGCGACCGAGCGTCGCGCCGTACTCGAGCGAGTAGGCGATCCCGTCGGGGTGACCGGCGGCGCGCTCGACGACCAGGCGCGGCTCGCCGTCGCGGGCCCCACCGCGGCCCAGCACCGGCTCGCCCGCCCGGTGCAGGCCGGTCGCGTCTGCCTCGCTCGGCGGCGCCGAGACGACCGGGTGGCCTGGATCCGGCCGCGTGCGGCGGAGGTCCTTCCACAAGCTGCGCACGACCCACAGCAGGAACAGGTAGATCACCGCCAGGAAGGCGAGCTTCAGCGCCACGGAGGCCGGCTCGAGCGTCGTCATCTCACTCCAGCTCGAACGTGAGGACGGTCGTGCCGAGCTCGATGCGGTCGCCGGGCTTGAGCGCGTGCGCCTGCTCGACCCGCGTCCCGTTCACCGCGACGCCGTTCGTCGAGCCGAGGTCGGCCACGATCCAACCGCCGCCGCGCGGCCGCACCTCCGCGTGCTGGCGAGAGACGTTCGCGTCTTCGAGCACGATGTCGCACGCGCGGCTGCGACCGAGCGTCGCCCCGCGCGCGCCGACGACGAGCCGGCGTCCGTCCGTCACGAGCAGCGCACGTGCGTCGCGCGCACGTGCGCGCGCCTCCAGCGGCTCCTGCAGCCGCTCGGCCGCGCTGTAGACCATCGTGTGGCCGGAGGCGCCCTGCGAGGGCTCGGCCGAGCCGTCCTCGCTCGGCTCCACCAGCCGCGCCTGGATGCCGAACTCGCCGAGCCGCAGCCGCTCGTCGGTGCGGAACTCGATCGCCGGCTTGCTCATCAGCGCGAAGCGCTCGCGGCGCGCGTGCTCGAGCAGGTAGCCGGCCAGTTCGTCGCGCAGCTCGCGCTCGAAGCCGCCGAAGCGCTCGCGGTCCTCCGGCGAGAGGTAGACGGCGTACTCGTTCGGCACGTACACGCGCGAGACCGAGTGCGTCTGATGCTCCTCCATCTCGCGGGCCAGCTTGCGCGCGATCTCCACCGGCCGCACCTCGGAGCGGAAGGCACGGCTGAACGTCCCCTCGACGAGGCCCGCGATCTTGCTCTCGAGGCTGCGGAGTACGCTCATACGGTGCTGCGCGGGGGCCGGACACCCCCATGCTACGGGAGCACCGGCGGGTCCGACTCGCGCGCAGGGCCCACCGCGCCGCGCGCAGCACGTGCGGCGACGGCGATCAGAACCGCTGCCGCCGCGCCCAGCGCGGCGCCGCGCGGGTCCGGTCGCGGGACGGCGCCGGGACCGAGCGCGTCGCCGATCGCGCCGGCGCCGAAAGCGAGCCCCGCGGCCCAGACGGTCGCCGCGACGAGGTCGAGCGCCGCCGTGCGGCCGCGCACGAGCCACGGCAGGATCGCGGCGGCGGCGGCCCACAGCCCCGCGCACGCGAGCGCACCCGACGCGAGCAGCGGTCTGAGCACGTGCGTCACGGCGGCGTCGAGCGACCCGTGCCAGGCCGCGCCAGGCGCCGTGCCGCGCGGGCTGCCGTAGAAGAGCGCCCTGTCGAGCACCGGCTCGGCGAGCGCGAGGACCCAGAAGCCGAGCGCGCCGAGCGCAGCGCGGCGCCACAGCGTGCGCGCCTGGCCGGCGAGCGTGGGATACGCGCCGGCGAGCAGGGCGACGCCGAGCAGCGGCGCGGCGAACGGCAGCGACCAGGCGCGGCCGCGCAGCGGCAGCAGCAGCGGCGGCACGGCGAGCGCGCAGGCGAGGACCAGCGCGACGCCGGGCTGACCGGCGTCGCCGGCCAGCCAGCCAAGCACGACGGCGGCCGTCGCGATCCAGCCGATCCGCGGCAGCAGGCCGACGACCGCGGCGGCGAGGACGCCGGCGAGCAGCGGTCTGACGGGCGGGGGGCCGGTGCCGAGCGTGCTCAACGCCAGCGCCACCAGCCCTCCGGCTGCCATGCCGGGGAGGACGTGGCCTGTGATCAGCGGCGCCCGGATCGGGCTGGCGGGCGGGTCCTGTCGCGGCGCGAGGCGATTTCCGCGAGCGGGGTCGCGGAAATCGTCCTCCCCCGCGCCACCCGCCCGATCGGCGTACGCGACCCCCGGCCGCCAGGCGCCCCGCCGATCGGCTCCCGGGCCCCGCCGGTCCTCCACGGTCCAGCCGTTGAGCGCGCCCAGCTCGGCGGCGACTTCCGCCAGCTCCTGCTCGTTGCTGCGGCGGCGCCAGCCGCGTCGCGTCGCGTCGGCGATCTGCGTCACGGCTGTCGCGGCGCGTTCGATCGCGGGTGCGTCGATCGTGCCGGGTTCGTCGTCGAGGTGCTTCAGGGCGGCGCTGAGGGCGCGACTGAGCTGGGCGACGGTGCCGCGGTCCTTGGGGTGGGGGAGCAGTGCGCGGTCGATCGCGGCGCACAGTTGTGCCGGCAGGTCGCGGCGTTGGCGCTGCAAGCGGGGGAGCGTTGCGCCGAGCTTGCGCGCGGTCGCGACGGCGCTGCCGGCGCGCACCGGGTTCACGCCGCTGAGCGCCTCGTAGAGGACGAGCGCGGCGGCGTACAGATCGGCCGGCGCCTCCGCCTCGCGCCCTTCGGCCTGCTCGGGCGCCATGTAGGCGAGCGTGCCGACGACGTCGCCGGTGCGCGTCAGCGCGTCTCCACCCGCCCCGACGACACGCGCGACGCCGAAGTCGGTCAGCTTCGCGGCCGCCTCGCCGGTGCCGCGCGCGTCCGGGACCAGCACGTTCGACGGCTTCACGTCGCGGTGGACGACGCCCTGCGCATGCGCGTGCGCGAGGCCGGCGCACAGCGCGATCCCGATCTCGGCGACGTCGCGATCGGACAGCGCGCCTTCGCGCAGGAGCTGCGCGAGCGTCCCGCCGCGCACCAGCTCGGACACGAGGTAAGTCGTGCCGCCCTCGCTGCCGGCTTCGTAGAGCGTCACGATCGCCGGGTGCGAGAGCCGCGCAGCGGCTCTCGCCTCGCGCGTGGCGCGGCCCGGGGCCGCGTGCTCTCCGCCGATCGCCTTGACGGCGACGTCGCGCTCCAGCCGCTCGTCGCGCGCACGCCACACGACGCCGAACGCGCCGACGCCGAGCTGCTCCTCGAGCCGGTAGCGCGCGAGCACGAGCGCGGAGGGCGCGAACTGCTCGCCGTTCCCATGCGGCCGGGCGCCGCCCGCGTCCAGCCGGCGGGTCGGGCCCTCGCTCCCCGGGCTCGTCGGAGCGTCGGTGCGGCTCACCCTGCTCTGTTCCACGTCAAGCGAGCCCACCCTCCAAACCCGCCGCCGGACGTCCAACCGGTGACCCGGTCATACTGCGCCTTTCACGTTCCCGCAAGGAGCACGATTCTGTCGTTCTTCGACGAGTCCGACGAGACCCGCAGGGCGCCTCGCCCCCGCCGTCCCACCACCTCGCGCAGCGGCGGCGACCGCCGACCCCCGATGGACCAGCAGACGCTGCTCGTGCGGCGGCTCGTGGCCGCCGGCGCAGTGGTGCTCGTCGTTGTGCTGCTCGTCGTGCTCATCAAGGGCTGTGTCGACAGCGGGCGCGAGGCCGCCTTGAAGGATTACAACCGCAACGTGCGGTCGCTCGTGCAGCAGACGAGAGGCGACGTGACGAATCAGCTGTTCACGGCGCTCGGCGGCGCGTCGAGCGCCCAGCCCACGCAAGTGCAGGAGACGATCAACCAGCTCACGAGCGTCGCCGACGAGGAGATCGCACAGGCGAGAGGGTTCGACGCCCCGGACGCGATGAAGCAGGCGCAGAGCGACCTGCTGCTCGCGCTCTCGCTGCGCCGCGACGGGATCGCGAGCGTCGCGGACCAGATCCAGACGGCGCTCGGCGGCACCGCCGGCGCGAGCGACGCGGTCGACAAGATCGCCGCGCAGATGCAGGCGTTTAACGCCGCCGACGTGATCTACTCGCAGCGCGTCGCGCCGCTGATCCTCAAGGGGCTGAAGGACAACGGCATCTCCGCCAGCTACGACGGCACCGCCGGTGAGCAGGTGCAGCCATACGCCGAGTTCCTGCCGGCGATCCAGTGGCTGAGCCCGGCGTTCGTCGGCGGCCAGCTCGGCGCCGCCGCCGCGAGCGGTTCGAACGGCAGACCGGCACCGGGTCTGCACGGCCACGCGCTCGACTCGGTCAGCGTCAACGGCGTCACGCTCAGCAGCAGCGGCTCGAACCAGATACCCGCGAACCCGCCGCCGACGTTCACGGTGAGCTTCACGAACGGCGGCGCCAACGACGAGACGAACGTCAAGGTGACCGTCGAGATCAGCGGCGCCGGACCGACGCTCAGAGCGCAGAGAGTCGTCCCCAGCACGACCGCGGGCCAGCAGGCGACCGCAAGCGTGCAGCTGACTCAGTCGCCCCCGACGAGCGGCCCGTGCACGATCAAGGTGACCGTCGCGCCGGTCCCGGGCGAGACGAAGGTCGACAACAACTCGGCGACGTACACCGCGCTGTTCCAGTGAGGCGCCGCGGCGCAGCCCGCGGCTCGTATCCTCTCCAGCCGTGGACGGGCTGAGCAGCACCGCCGGAATCGTCGCGCTCGCGGCCGGCGCGATCGCGCTCGTGGCGCTCGTGCTGACCGTCTGGCTCGCGCTCACGCTGCGAAATGTTCGGCGCGACCAGCGCGTCGTGCTGGGGACGTCGGGCACGGAGGACCTCGTCGCGCACGCCGCCGGCCTCGAGCGCGAGTTCGGCGTGCTGCACGACTACGTCGAGGACGCCGCGGCGCGGCTGCACGAGCGGATGGCGGCGGCCGAAGAGCGGCTCGACGGCGCCGTCGCCTACCGCGCGCTCGTGCGCTACGACGCCTACGGCGAGATGTCGGGGCACCAGTCGACGTCGATCGCCCTGCTCGACGCGCGCCGCAACGGCGTCGTGCTGTCCTCGATCCTCCACCGCGAGCAGGCACGGCTTTATGCGAAGCGCGTCGAGGGCGGGGTCGGCGAGCTGGAGCTCTCGCCGGAGGAGGCCGAAGCGGTCCGCCTCGCGTTGGAGAACGCCCCGCGAACCCACGCCCCGCCGGTGCGCGAGGAGCGCTCGCGGTGACGCGCGTCGCATACCTCGGCCCGGAGGGGACCAATTCGCACGAGGCGCTGCTGAACGCGAGCGCCGCCGAGCAGCTCGAGCTCGTCTCGCTGCCGACGGTCTACGACTGCGTGATGGCGGTGGAGGCAGGCGAGGCGGAGCGCGCGTTCGTGCCGATCGAGAACGCGCTCGAGGGGCCGGTGAACGCGACGCTCGACGCGTTGGCGGTCGAGACCGAAGACGTGGAGATCGTCGGGGAGCACGTGCATCCGATCCACACCTGCCTGATCGCGCGCGCGCCGATCGAGCTGAGCGCCGTCGAGACGGTCGTCTCGCACCCGCAGTCGCTCGGGCAGTGCGCGCACTTCCTGCGCACGCGGCTGCCGCAGGCGCGCGTGCTCGCCGCCAGCTCGACGGCGGAGGCGGTGCGGATGGTCGCCGAGCGGGAGGACGGCGCCGGCGCCGCGCTCGGCAGTCGCATCGCCGCCGAGCTGTACGGCGGCGTGGTGCTGTGCGCGGACGTCGATGACGCGGCCGGCAACGAGACGCGCTTCGTGTGGCTGGAGCGGCGGGACGGCGCGACGCCGAGCACTGCCGCCGGCGACCCCGGCCCGTGGAAGACCGCGATCGTCTTCTGGGGCGTCGGCGCTGAGGCGCCCGGCTGGCTCGTGCGCTGCCTGTCCGAGTTCGCGTTCCGCGGCGTCAACCTGACGCGGATCGAGTCGCGCCCGCGCAAGCAGGGGCTGGGCCGCTACATGTTCTTCCTCGACCTCGAGGGAAGCGCTGCGGAAGGGCCGGTGGCGGAGGCGCTCGCGGCGCTGCGCACGCACGTCGAGCACCTGCGCGTCCTCGGCTCGTTCCCGGCGGCATAGGGCCCGGCGCGGCTTTTCGCGGCGTCGCCGACCCGTCGAGCGGGACATAAGCGGCCGCTACACTTCGGCTCACGGCATGGCTGCAACGGCGTCAGCACCACCAGCGCAAGCACCGTCCGCGCCGCCTCTGGAGCACCAGCGGCGCGGGCGTGATTCTGGCCGGGTGCTCGTCCTGAACGCGACCTTCGAGCCGATCAACGTCTGCACGGTTCGCCGAGCGGTCGTACTGCTGCTCAAGGAGAAGGCCGAGGTCCTGGAGCACGCCGAGTACGTGCTGCACTCGGGCAGCAGCACCGTGCCGCGGCCGGTCGTGATCCGCCTCGTCGCGTACGTGCGCGTCCCGCGCGACACGCACCGCCGCAAGATCACCCGCCGCGCGGTCTTCGCGCGCGACAACTGGACCTGCCAGTACTGCGGCGCGCGCGCCCAGCTGACCGTCGACCACGTGATCCCGCGCTCCAAAGGCGGGGATTCGAGCTGGGAGAACATCGTCGCCTCCTGCGCGCCCTGTAATCGCAGGAAAGGCGACAGCCTCCCCCACCAGGCCGGCATGATCCCCAAGCGCACCCCCCGCACGCCGGGACCCCACGTCTTCATCCAGGTCGCCAGTCCTCGCATTCCGAGCGCCTGGCGCACCTACCTGGCGGCCTAGGTCCCGCGCTCGATTGCCGTGGCAGCCGTGCCGCGCCGAGCATTGCGTTGAGAGGCCCTGACACAGATGCCTCTCAACGCAATCTCGCGCGGCACGGCAACCACAGTCGCCCAGGCCCCAGCCCGCCCGCGGGAGGCGCCGGCGTCGCAGCAGCTCGCCCTGAGCGGAGCGCCGAGCGAGGAGTGAGCTGGGCGCCCGAGCGAAAGCACGCCGGTGCGCAATCGCTGCTGAGTGCGAGGCGCGAGTTTGGACTGCGAGGCGTATGTTTCATCGCCTCGCAGGGCAAAGCTCGGCGCCTCGCACCCGCCACGGCAAGACGCGCAAAACGGAGGGCGCCCCGACTAAGGCGCCCTCCGCGAACGACTGGCTGGACAGAGACCCCGACCAGAGGGACGACGCTCACCCCGAACTGGTTCAAGAGCGTCGGTGCCAGAGGGACCACTCCCGGCACTGGTCGAGGCGGTGTCTCGGTGTGGACTCCGCTACGCGGGGCCAGCCTTCCGACCTAGCGGCCGGACACCTCCAGGGTCCCACAAGACCTGTCAGACAAGATGCGGACCACCTCCTTTCTCTGGTCGATCCAGAGTAGCGAACCGGCACGACGGCGGGGAGGGTTCGTCAGCGCCGCCGCCGCAACGTGCGCGCGGCGCCGCGGACCGCTATGCGTCGCCGTTGCCGGATCCGCCGTCCGCGGCGTCCTCGCCGGCGTCGGCCTCGCCGTCGCGGAGGCCTTCCGGCTGGTGCGCGGCGCCGTTGCCTTCGGGTCCGAGCCCGTCGTCCGCCGCGTCGAGCGGCAGCTCCTCGGCGCCGTCGTCCGGCTCGCTTTCGACCACGAGCGCGATCGCACGCACGCAGTCGTCGTCGCGCACGTTCATCACGCGCACGCCGGTCGCCGCGCGCCCCTGCTGGGAGATGCCGCGCACGCCGGTGCGCTGGACCATCCCCTCCTGCGAGATGAAGACGAGCTCCTGGTGCTCGCGCACCACCAAAGCGCCGGCGAGCCCGCCCTTCGCCTCGGTCAGCTTGATCGTTCTGACGCCCTTCGCTCCGCGCGAGGTCTTGCGGTACTGGTCGATGCGCGTGCGCTTGCCGTAGCCGTTCTCGGTCACGACGAGCAGGTCCTGGTCGTCGCGTGCGACGTCCATCGCGATCACCTCGCCGGCCGCGCCGACGTCCATGCCGCGCACGCCACTCGTGTCGCGGCCCATCGCGCGCGCGTCCTCCTCACTGAAACGGACGGTCAGGCCGGCGCGCGAGACGATGATCACCTCGTCGTCGCGATCGACGCGGCGGACGGCCACCAGCTCGTCGTCGTCTCTGATCGAGATCGCGATGATGCCGTCCGCTCTGATCGGCGTGTTGTATCTCTGGAGCTCGGTCTTCTTGACGGTCCCGTTGCGCGTCGCGAACAGCAGATACGGCGCCTCGCCGAAGTCGCGCGTCGAGAGCACCGACTGCACGCGCTCGCCCTCGCGCAGCGGCAGGATGTTCACGAGCGCGCGGCCCTTCGCGGTGCGCGAGGCCTCCGGCAGCTCGTAGACCTTCGAGCGGTAGACCTTGCCGCGGTTCGTGAAGAACAGGAGGTAGTCGTGCGTCGAGGTCACGAACAGGTGCTCGATGTAGTCGCCGTCCTTCATGTCCATCCCGGTCACGCCGACCCCGCCGCGGCGCTGCTGGCGGTAGGTCGCGAGCGGCAACGATTTGATGTAGCCGCTGTTCGTGATCGTGATGACCATCTGCTGGTCGGCGATCAGGTCCTCGATGTCGATCTCGCCCTCGGCGTGCGAGATCTGCGTGCGGCGCTCGTCGCCGTAGGCGTCGGAGATCTCCTGCAGCTCCTCGCGGACGATCCCCATCACGCGCTCCTCGTCACCGAGGATCGCGCGCAGCTCGGCGATCCGCTCGACGATGTCGGCGTGCTCCTGCTTGATCTTGTCGACCTCGAGCGCCGTCAGGCGGCCGAGCGTCATCTGCAGGATCGCCTCGGCCTGGCGCTCTGACAGCTCGAACCGGCCGACCAGCCGCACGCGCGCCTGCTCGCGATCGGGCGATCTGCGGATCGTGTCGATGACCTCGTCGAGGTTCGCGAGCGCGATCAGCAGGCCCTCGAGGATGTGCGCACGGTCCTCGGCGATCCGCAGCTCATGCTTCGTGCGGCGGACGATCACCTCGCGCTGGTGGTCGACGTAGCGGCCGATCACCTCGCGCAGCGACAGCGTCTTGGGGACGTTGTCGACGAGCGCGACCATGTTCACGCCGAAGGTCGTCTGCATCGGCGTGTGCTTGTAGAGCTTGTTCAGCACGACCTTCGGCAGCGCGTCGCGCTTGAGCTCGATCACGAGCCGCATGCCGCGCCGGTCCGACTCGTCGCGCAGGTCGCTGATCTCGGGGATCTTCTTCTCGTGGACGAGGTCGGCGATCTTCTGGATCAGGCCGCCCTCGCCGCCCTTCTTCACCTGGTAGGGCAGCTCGGTGACGATGATCGCCTCCTTGCCCTGCGACAGCGGCTCGATGTGCGCGCGCGCCTGCACGCGCACGCGACCGCGGCCAGTCTCGTAGGCGTCGCGGATGCCCTTCGAGCCGAGGATGATGCCGCCGGTCGGGAAGTCGGGGCCCGGCATGTGCCGCATCAGTCCCTCGACCGAGATCTCCGGGTCGTCGACGAAGGCGATCGTCGCGGCGATCGCCTCTCTCAGCGAGTGCGGCGGGATGTTCGTCGCCATGCCGACGGCGATGCCGGCCGAGCCGTTGACGAGCAGGTTCGGGAAGCGCGCCGGCAGGACGAGCGGCTCTTGGTTCTGGCCGTCGTAGTTGGGCCCGAAGTCGACGGTGTCGGCGTCGATGTCGCGCAGCATCTCGGTCGCGATGCGCGCGAGGCGGGCCTCCGTGTAGCGCATCGCGGCCGGCGGGTCGTCGTCGACCGAGCCGAAGTTGCCCTGCCCGTCGACGAGCGGGTGGCGCATCGAGAAGTCCTGCGCCATGCGGACGAGCGTGTCGTAGATCGACGCGTCGCCGTGCGGGTGGTACTTGCCCATGACGTCGCCGACGATGCGCGAGGACTTCGCGCGCGGGCGCGTCGGCTGCAGGCCGGCCTCGTTCATCGCGAACAGAACCCGGCGATGGACGGGCTTCAGGCCGTCGCGCACGTCCGGCAGCGCACGCCCGACGATGACGGACATCGCGTAATCGAGATACGCCGAGCGCATCTCCTCCTCGAGCGCGCGCAGCTCGAAATTGCCGCCGCTCAATTGATCGGTCGCGCTCATTGCATTACACGTCCAGGTTCGTCACGAGGCGGGCGTTCTCCTCGATGAAGTTGCGGCGCGGCTCGACGAGGTCGCCCATCAACATCGAGAAGACGCGGTCGGCGGCGGTCGCGTCCTCCATTGTCACGCGCGCGAGCGTGCGCGTCGCCGGGTCCATCGTCGTCTCGCGCAGCTGGTCCGGGTTCATCTCGCCGAGACCCTTGAAGCGGTTGATTCTCACGCCGCGCGAGGCGAGCTCCATGACGGCGGTGCGGAGCTGCTCGAACGTCGTCGCTTCCGTGCCGTGCTCGCCGAGGCGCACGTCGAACGGCGGCGCGCCGACGGCTCTCACGAGCTGCTCGTAGACGCGGATCAACTGGCGGTACTCGTTCGCCTGGAGCAGGGCGCGGCGCACCCGGCGCACGCGCGCATGGCCGGTCTTCGCCTCGACCGAGCGCACTGTCAGCTCGAGCGGATCCTGCGCCAGCAGCTCCGTGGCATACGGCGCGCCGTCGACGGGCGGGCGCTTGAGCAACTCGAGCAGCGCCGCCTCGTCGGTGATCGCCTCTTCGAGGATGCCGGCCTCCTCGAGAAACTCGACGAAGTCGTGGCGCGCCATCGCGCGCAGCGCGCTCGCCCAGCCCGCGTACTGCTTGAGCAGCCGCGTATAGGTCTTCCAGCGCGTCTCCGTGAGCTTGGCCTGGACGTCGCCACCGCGGTCGCGGATCTCGAACCGTTCGAGCTTGTCGGACAGCAGGATGTCCTCCAACTCCGACTCCTTCTCGATGTAGCGCTCGGTCTTGCCGGACTTCATGCGGTAGAGCGGCGGCTTCGCGATGTAGACGTAGCCGGCCTCGATCAGCTCCTGCATCTCGCGGAAGATCAGCGTCAGCGCGAGCGTGCGGATGTGGGCGCCGTCGACGTCGGCGTCCGTCATCAGGATGATCTTGTGGTAGCGCGCCTTCTCGATGTCGAACTCGTCGCGCACGCCGGTGCCGATCGCTGTGATGAGCGCCTGGATCTCGGTGTTCGCGAGCACCTTGTCGATGCGGGCGCGCTCGACGTTGAGGATCTTGCCGCGCAGCGGCAGGACTGCCTGCGTCGCGCGGTCGCGACCCTGCTTCGCGGAGCCGCCGGCGGAGTCGCCCTCGACGATGAAGATCTCGCTCAGCGCGGGGTCCTTCACCGAGCAGTCGGCCAGCTTGCCCGGCAGCCGCGAGTTCTCCAGCGCGGACTTGCGGCGCGTGAGGTCGCGCGCCTTGCGCGCGGCGTTGCGTGCCTGCGCCGCCTGCACCGCCTTCGAGATCACCGAGCGCGCGTCCTGCGGGTTCTCCTCGAGGAACTCGTCCAGCCCGCGGTTCACGACCGACTCGACAAAGCCCTGCATGCCCGGATTGCCGAGCTTCGTCTTCGTCTGCCCCTCGAACTGCGGGTCGCTCAGCTTGGCGGAGATGACGGCGGTGAGGCCCTCGCGCACGTCCTCGCCCTGGAGGTTGTCGTCCTTCTCCTTCAGCAGCCCCTTCTCGCGCGCATACTTGTTGAGCGTGCGCGTGAGCGCCGAGCGGAAGCCGGACAGGTGCGACCCGCCCTCGTGCGTGTTGATGTTGTTGGCGAACGAGAAGACCGACTCCTGGTAGGAGCCGTTCCATTGCATCGCGACCTCGACCGCGCCCTCCTCGGACTCGCCCGAGAAGTAGACGATCTTTCTCTGAACGGGCTCCTTGTTCTCGTTCAGATATTTGACGAAGTCCTCGATGCCGCCGGAATATTGGAAGGAGACGTTTCTGCCCTCGCCGCGCTCGTCAGCGAGCGAGATCCTCAGGCCGCGCGTGAGGAAGGCCGTCTCGCGCAGGCGCTCCTCGAGCGTGGAGAACTCGAACTCGAGCGTCTCCATCACCTCGTCGTCCGGCAGGAAGGTGATCGCGGTGCCCGTCTCCTTGGTCGCCACGCCTCTCTCCAGGGGCCCCTGCGGCTTGCCACGCGCGTACTCCTGCGACCAGGCGAAGCCGTCGCGCTTGACCTCGACGAGCAGCCGCTCAGACAGCGCGTTGACGACCGAGACGCCGACGCCGTGGAGGCCGCCGGACACCTTGTAGCCGCCCCCGTCGCCGAACTTGCCGCCCGCGTGCAGGACGGTCAGCACGACCTCGACGGCCGGCTTTCCCTCCTTCTCCATCGTCGCGACGGGGATGCCGCGGCCGTCGTCGACGACGGTGATCGAGTTGTCCGGATGGATCGTGACCGCGACGGCGCTGCAGTGGCCGGCGAGCGCCTCGTCGACGGAGTTGTCGACGACCTCGTAGACGAGGTGGTGGAGGCCGCGGACCCCGGTGGAGCCGATGTACATGCCCGGCCGCTTGCGCACCGCCTCGAGGCCCTCGAGGACGGTGATGTCCTGGGCGTCGTACGAACGGCTCGGCTTGTCAGCCGGAGATCTATCGCTGGCCAACGGTCCTCCGAAGACGTTGCAACGCCCCGGTGCCGCGCCAAGGGGAGCGCGCCGGGGCGTCGAAGGCTTTATGTGCACAAGGATAGCACAAGGACCCCGTCGGACCAGGTCCGGTCCCACCACAAATGTCCTGCAAAATCCAGGGAAAATCGGTGGTCATGCGGATGCGCGCGCGCCGGTCACGCAGCGTAGCCGTCTGACCTCCCCTACGCCGCCGATCGCGCCGTTCAGCTTCTCCATCAGCAGCGGCGCCATCAGGTCCAGCTCCTGCGCCCACACCGACGCCGAGCAGGCGACCGTGACGACGCCGCCACGCTCGCTCACCGGCGCCGCCGCGCTCGCAATCGCGGCCCCCGCGGCCTCCGGCCAGACCCGCTGCACCTCGGCGAGCAGCGTGCGCGGGGCGAGCGCCTCCTGCAACGGGCCGAGCGCGCTCGCGAGCGGGCGGGGGGCGCGCCGACTCACGCCGCGTCGGCCTCCGAAGCGTGGAGCACGCGCCCGTCCGCGACCGCCAGGCGCGTCACCCCGGGGTCCTCGGCGCCGGGGACGTGCTCGAGATCGGTGGTCGTGATGACGCTCTGTCCGCGGCCGCGCAGCAGTCCGACGAGTCGCGCGCGGCGGTCGCTGTCCAGCTCGCTCATCACGTCGTCGAGCAGCATCACGGGCGTCGCCTCGCGCGTCGACGCGATCGCCTCGCGCTCGGCCAGCAGCAGCGCGAGCAGTCCGAGCCGCTGCTGCCCCTGCGAGCCATAGGCCCGGAGCTCGCGCCCCTCGCGCGTGAGCAGCAGGTCGTCGCGGTGGGGGCCATGGCCGGTGAAGCCGCGTTCGAGGTCGCTCGCGTGGCGGTCGGCCAGCTCGGCTGCGAGCGCTTCCGGGTCGCTCGCCTTCGACCGCGGGCGGTAGGCGAGCGCAGGGTCGCCGTCGAGGCCCAGCTCCTCCGCACGCGCGGCGAAGCGCTCGGCCACGAGCTCGATCGCGGCGCGGCGGTCGGCCATCAGCGCGATCCCGTGGCGCGCAAGCTCGCCGTCCCACGCGTGGAGCGAGGCGGCGGCCGAAGGCCCGCGCGCCAGCAGCGCGTTGCGCTGCGCGAGCGCCTGTGCGTACGCCCGCCGCGTCGCGACGCGCGCAGGCCACAGCGCGGCGACGAGCTGGTCCATGTGCGCTCGCCGCAGCGAGGGCGTGCCTTTGATCAGCTCCAGCCGGTCGGGCAGGAACACGCTCACGAGCGGCCGGCCGGTGACGTCGAGCAGGCGCTCGACGCGGACGCCGTCCGCCGTCATCCGTTTCGGCTCGCCGGGGGTAAAGCCGACGCTCAGCTCGTGGCGGCCGTCCGGCGCCTCCGTCGTCACCTCGACGCGCACGACCGACTCGCCGAAGCGCACCAGCTCGCGCTCGTTCGTCGTGCGCGACGAGCGCCCGGTGCAGCCGAAGTAGAGCGCGTCAAGCAGGTTGGTCTTGCCGGCGCCGTTGCGGCCGGTCACGACCGTCACGCCGGGGCCCAGCTCGACGTCGGCTGCGGCGTAGCTGCGGAAGTTGCGCATCGCAAGGCGCACGATCCGCACGACCCCGGCCCCACCCGCCCTAGACGTTGAGGCGGATCGGCATGATCAGGTAGAGGAAGCCCGGGTCGTCGGCGGCCTGGATCAGCCCGGGACGCAGCGGGCTGATCAGCTTCAGCACGATGTCGCCCGCCTCGACGCCTTCCAGCCCGTCGCGCAGGAACTCCGGGTTGAAGCCGATCTCGAACGGCTCGCCCTGGAACGCGACAGGCAGCGACTCGCGCGCTTCGCCGATGTCCGGCGTCTGTGAGGACACCGTCAACTCGCCGGGCTGGAAGGACAGCCGCAGCGGCGCATTCTTCTGCGCAAGCAAGCTGATGCGGCGCACGACGTCCGTCACCTCTCCGCCGGACAGCGTCAGCTCGTGCTCGTAGGACTCGGGCAGCAGCTGGCGGTAGTTGGGGAACTGGCCTTCGATCAGGCGCGAGGAGAGCACGACCCGGCCGATCCCGAAGACGATCTGGTTCTGGCGCACCGCCACGCTCAGCTCCTCGCCCTCGAGCTGCTGGGCGAGGCGCGCCAGCTCCTGCAGCGCGCGTGCCGGAACGTTCGCCTCGAAGGACTGCTGCAGCGGCTGCTCGAGCTGCGTCTCCTTCACGCTCAGGCGGTAGGAGTCGGTCGCGACCATGCGCAGCTCGCGTTCGGACGCGGAGACGAGGATGCCGGTCAGCACCGGCCGCGTCTCGTCGCGCGAGGCCGAGTTGGCCACCTTGAGGACCGTCGCGACGAAGGCCTGCGCCGGCACGCGCACGGCGCCGCTCTCCTCCGGCTCCGGGAACGGAGGGAAGTCCTCGCTACGCAGCGTGCGGATGTGGAACGTCGCGTTGCCGGCAATCAGCTCGACGTCCTGCTGGTCGGCGCGCAGCTCCAGCGCGACGGTCGGACCCGACAGCGAGCGGACGACGTCGACGAGCAGCCGAGCCGGCAGCACGACCGAGCCCTCGCGCTCCACCTGCGCCGGGAGCGGGACGCGCAGGCCGACCTCCATGTCCGTTGCACGCAGCTCGACAACCCCATCGGCGCCCGGCTCCGCGACGATCTGGACGCCCGACAGCGCCTGGATCGCGCCGCGTGTGGAGGCGACGCGGCTGACGGTCTGGAGCTGAGCGAGCAGCTCCTCGCGCGCGGCGGACAGCTTCACGATGAAGACCTCAGATCAGAGGGAATCGTTGTCATAGGGGGTGTCGGCATGTTCACAACTGCTCGATGCAGCGGTGCTGCGGGGGATCTTCCGTGCACATCGCGTGTGGACACGAGCGTAGGAAGTCTCTCAGGCGGAGCGGTCGGCATTCGGCTGCTGCAGCGTGGCGGTGAGACTGCGGACGAGCTCGTGGGCGTCGGCGTCGTGGGCGATCCGCTCGCTCGCGCGTCTGCACGCGTGTAGGACCGTCGTGTGGTTGCGGCCGCCGAAGGCACGGCCGATCGCCGGCAGCGTCGCGTCAGTCAGCTCGCGTGCGAGGTACATCGCGACCTGCCGGGCCCAGGCGACGCGGGCACTGCGGTCCGAGGAGGTCAGCGCTTCCGGCGAGATGCTCAGCCGCTCGCACGTGGCCGCCTGGATCTCCTCGAGCGTGTTGACCCTGCCGGCTGCGCCCGCCTCACTCCCGGGATAGAGGCCGTCAAGGACGTGCGTGACGAGTGCACGGTCGATCGCGCGGCCGGTGAGCGAGTGGAACGCGACGACGCGGATCAGCGCGCCTTGGAGCGCGCGCACGTTCGCCGTCACGCGTTCGGCGATCGGGACGATTGCGTCCGGATCGCCGAGCTGGACCCCGTCGTGCTGGACCCGCTTGCGCAGGATCGTCATGCGCGTGGCGAGGTCGGGCGGCCGGATGTCGGCGACGAGGCCGGACTCGAAGCGCTCGCGCAGGCGATCGGCGAGCGCGTTCATGTCGCGCGGCATGCGGTCGCACGTGACGACGAGTTGGCTGCCCGTCTCGTAGAGCGCGTTGAACGTGTGGAAGAACTCCTCCTCGATCTTCGCCTTGCGCTCCAAGAACTGCACGTCGTCGATCAGCAGGATGTCGGTGTCGCGATAGCGCCGCTTGAACGTCTCGACCGAGCTCGACTTGAGCGCGCCCACGAACTCGCTCGTGAAGGCCTCGAGCGTCGTGTAGCGGACCGTCATGCCGTCGCCGTACTCGTTGACGTAGTTGGCGATCGCGTGCAGCAGGTGCGTCTTGCCGAGGCCCGGCGGCCCGTAGAGGAAGAGCGGGTTGTAGGCCTGTCCGGGCAGCTCGGCGACTGCGAGCGACGCGGCGTGCGCGAGCCGGTTGCCGTCGCCGATGACGAACTGGTCGAACGTGTACTTCGGGTTGAACGCGTCGACCAGGTGGCTGGTCCCATGCGCGTGCGGGAGCGCGCTGATCGTCCGCTTGCCGGTGCCGCCCACGGTCTCCTGCGCCTGCAGAGGAACGACGGCGACGGTGGTGCGTTCGCCGAGGACGGCCGCAGCGCACGTTTGCAGCACGCGCTCGAAGCGCTCGGCGACCCATGTGCGGATCTCCTCCGGCGCGCCGACGAGCAGCGTGTCTCCCTCGATCGCTCGCGCTCTGAGAGGCGCGAGCCAGAGGTGGTAGGTCGAGTCGGTGACCGCGCGCCGGAGCTCGGCTTGGATCTGGGGCCAGGTGTGCTCGAGCGCTGGGTGCACAGGGGTCGCCGACCGACTCCTCGTCGGGTTGCGTTGCGGGGGATGGAGGGGTCCGAAGACCCCGGCGGGGCGGCGAATATAGCAGTGCGACATCGGCGCGCCGCGCGTGCGTGGCGCCCCCTCAGGGGCGAGTGCGCAAATCGCGGGAAAAAGGTCGCCACGGCCGCCGGGAGGCTGTGTGCAGCTGTCGAACGGATGTCGACAACCTGTGCATAAGCGGCCGGGCCGGCCCCGTGCACGCCTGCGCGTATACTGGCCCTCCCCGACGGGATCGTCAGCCGGTCACATAGCCGGCGGAAGCGGGCCCCCGCTCAGGAGTAGCCATGAAACGCACCTACCAGCCGAAGAAGCGCAAGCGCGCCCGCACACATGGGTTCCGGGCCCGCATGCAGACGCGCGCTGGTCGTCTGACGCTCAAGCGTCGGCGCGACAAAGGCCGCAAGCGCCTCACGGTCTGATGAGCGGCCGCCCGGGCGTCGCAGCCCGGCGAAGCAAGCGCGGGCGGCTCTCCCGCAGCGCCGAGTTCGACCGGGTCTTCCGTCAAGGACGCTCGCACGCGAACCGCGTCCTGATCGTCTACGGCTTCCCGCGTCCGGATGCCGCAAGTGTCGCCGACGAGCCCCGGCTCGGCCTGTCCGTGTCGCGCAGAGTCGGCGGCGCGGTCGAGCGCAACAAGGTGAAGCGGCTGCTGCGCGAGGCGTTCGAGCAGGAGGCCGCGCAGCTGCCCGAGGGACACGACGTCGTCATCGTCGCGCGCCCGGAGGCGCGCATCGTCGCCGAGCGCGACGGGCTCGAGGGCCTGCGCGCGTCGCTCGCCGAGCTGATCGAGCAGCTGCGCGCTCGCGTCGAGGGCGAGCGCAGATGAGCGCGCTGCGCGTCCTCGTCGTCGCGCCGATTCGCCTGTACCAGCGGACGATCTCGCCGCTGCTGGGGCCACGCTGCAAGTACGCGCCGAGCTGCTCGGAGTACGCCGCGCAGGCTGTCGAGGAGTACGGCATACTCCGCGGGCTGATCCTCGCGGGTTGGCGGCTGCTGCGCTGCAATCCGTGGAGCCACGGGGGGTACGACCCCGTCCACGAGCAGCACCTCTTCCACCCGCGACGACCTGCGGCGCCGAGCGCCTAGCACGAGGCCGCCGGAGCGAACCCCCGCCCATGTTCATCCCCTTCGCCAATCCTCTCCAGCCGCTGATCACGGTCTGCGAAAGAGTCCTGCTCTTCTTCCATGACACGGTGGGGACGGGCTGGGGGCTGTCGATCATCCTGCTGACCGTGACGGTGCGGCTGGTCGTGCTGCCGCTGACGCTCAAGCAGGTCACGTCGATGCAGCGCCTCCAGGTCCTGGCGCCCGAGCTGAAGAAGATCCAGGAGAAGTACAGAGAGGACAAGCAGCGCCAGCAGCAGGAGATGATGAAGTTCTACCGGGAGAACAGAGTCAATCCTCTGGCCTCCTGCCTCCCGCTGGTGTTCCAGCTGCCGTTCTTCTTCGCGCTGTACTACATGCTGCGCAAGGACCTCAAGCTGGACATGTGCCCCGGGATCGAAGGCTACGCGGCGTCGGTCCACAGCAGCGTCTCGAACGTGACCTGCTCGCAGTTCGCCGACTCCTCCTACGCGGCGGCCCACCACATCACGGTCGCGGACCCGAGCTTCCTCTTCATCCCCGATCTGACCGCGAGGGCGACCGGCGCGGTACTGGTCGTGCTGATCGTCCTCTACATCGCGAGCCAGCTTGCCTCCGGCCTGCTGAGCTCCTCCGCGATGGCGGACAGAAACCAGCGCATGCTGATGCTCGGCCTGCCGCTGATCTTCGTCACATTCATCATCCGCTTCCCGGCGGGACTGATGGTCTACTGGATCACGACCAACTGCTGGACGATCGTGCAGCAGTTGATCGTCCGCAAGACGGTCGGCGTGCCTGGGCGCCCGCCGGTCCCAGCGGGAGCCGCCGCGCTGTCGGGGGGACGCGGCGGCGACGCCGGGACAGCCGCCGGCAAGGCGCCAGCGAAGGGCGGCGGCGACGGGAAGGCCCCGGCCGGCAAGACGCCGAGGGCGGCAGAGGGGGCGGGCACGAACGGAGCCTCCGCCTCGGGACCGCCCCCATCGCGCAGAAAGAAGAAGCGAACGGGGCGGCGACGGTGAGCGCAAGCGACGCGGCGGCGCGCGTGCGTCACATGCTCGAGGAGATCGTCCGCGCAGTCGGGGTCGATGCCGAGGTCACGGTCTCCGAGGACGCGGACGGAGTGCATGCGAACCTCGAAGGGGACGACCTCGGGCTTCTGATCGGCCGCCACGGACAGACGATCGACGCGATCCAGCACCTCGCTTACCGGGTTGCCTACCGTGGCGAGGAGGAGCGCAAGCGCGTGACCGTCGATGCGGCCGGCTATCGGGAGCGGCGCGCGGCCCTGCTGCAGCAGGACGCCGACGAGGCGGTCGAACAGGTGCTGCGCACCGGCGACGCGGTCGCGCTCGACGCGATGAACGCGGTCGAGCGACGCGTCGTGCATGAGTATCTCCGCGACCGGGATGGCATCGAGACGTACAGCGAGGGGACCGAGCCGGACCGGTACCTCGTCGTGGCGCCCGCCGGCGACTAGCCTCCTTCAGGCCCCGTTCGCGTGCCTGCTTCGCGTTTCACGTTTTACATGACGGTGAAACAGGCTGCCTGGCCCGTCAGGCCCGTCAGGCCCTGGCTCGCTGGTCCGTGTGGAGCGGCGCGGCCATGGCGCTGACGTCATTCGAGCGGGGCTTGCTCGTCGGGATCCTCATCGGCGAGGGCTCGTTCGGCGGCGACGGAAAGCAGCCGCAAATCACCCTGCGCATGCACACTCGCCACGAGGCGCTCTTCAGATGGCTGATCGAGGCCTTCCCGCGCACGAAGCTCTACGGGCCGTACCACCACGGCGAGCGCTCCTACTACCAGTGGATGGCGCGCGGGCCCGCGCTCGTGGAGGACGTCCTGCCGATCCTCGAGGACGCGCTCGGGCCCGAGTTCGACGGGCACGCCGCGGCCCGTTTCGACGCGATGCGCACGACCTACGCCGACTACATCGCCCGCGTGCGGGCGCGAGCGCCCTCCGCGCCATGACGTCCGACCCGCGCGTTGAGCGCGAGCTGGAGCTGTTGTGCGAGCGCTACGCCCTGCCGGAGGACGCGCCATCACGGCTCGGCGCGCTGCTGCGCGCCCTGGACGCGGACCCGCACGCGCCGACGCCGATCCGCTCGCCCGCAGAGGCGGTCCACGCCCATGTCGCCGACGCGCTCGTCGCGCTGGAGCTGGATGCGGTGCGCGCCGCCGGCCGGGTCGCCGACCTCGGAGCCGGCGCGGGGTTCCCGGGCTTGCCGCTCGCGGTCGCGCTGCCGGCAGCAGAGGTCGCGTTGGTCGAGAGCGTGGCGCGCAAGTGCGGTTTCATTCGTGCCGCCGCGCACGCAGCAGCAGTGACGAACGTGGAGGTCATCGCCGAGCGGGCGGAGACCTGGCACACGGGCATCGGCACATGCGACCTCGTCACCGCTCGCGCGCTCGCGCCGATCACCGTCCTCGCCGAGTACGCCGCGCCGCTGCTGCGCGACGGCGGCGTGCTCGTCGCCTGGAAAGGCCGCCGGGACGCCCAGGAGGAGCGCGACGGCGCCACGGCGGCAACCATGCTCGGGCTCGCACTGGAGGAGGTCCGGCATGTTCATCCGTACACCGGTGCCGAGCATCGTCACCTGCACGTCCTGCGCAAGGTCGCGCCGACGCCGGAGCGCTTCCCGCGGCGTCCCGGGATGGCGCGCAAGCGGCCGCTCGGCGCCCGCGACGCGTGAGCGCCGGGACCCGGCCGACCTCCGACCGTGATCGCCGCTACCGTGACGGCGATGCTCGACCGCGCCCCCATCGCATGAGCACCGTCTACGCGATCGCCAACCAGAAGGGCGGGGTCGGCAAGACGACCACGGCTGTCAACCTGGCCGCCTGCATCGCCGAGGCGGAGTACGAGGTGCTGCTCGTCGACATGGACGCGCAGGCAAACGCCACCGTCGGGCTCGGCCTGCCGAAGGACGCGATGCCGAGCGTCTACGAGGCGCTGTCCGGCGACGCCACCCTCGCGGAGGCGATCCGGCCGTCGACGATCCCGCGCCTCGCGATCGTGCCCGCGAGCCCCGACCTCGCCGGCGCGAACGTCGAGCTGCCGCGCATCGAGGGATCCGAGCGTCGCCTGCGCGACGCGCTCGCGTCCGTGCGTGATCGCTACGACTTCACGATCCTCGACTGCCCGCCGTCGCTCGGTCCGCTCACCGTCAACGCGCTCGTCGCGGCCGACCGGGTGATCGTTCCGGTGCAGGCCGAGTACTTCGCGCTGGAGGGCCTCGCGGGCCTGCTCGACACGCTCTCGCTGATCCAGCGCGAGCTGAACCCGCGCCTCACGATCGCCGGCATGGTGCTGACGATGCACGACGGCCGCACGCGCCTCGCGCAGGACGTCGAGCAGGAGGTGCGCTCGCACTTCCCCCAGCTCGTCTTCGAGACGGTCATCCCGCGCAACGTGCGGATCGGCGAGGCGCCGAGCTTCGGCCTGCCCGTGATCCATCACGATCCCCACTGCGCCGGCGCGGACGCCTACTTCGAGCTGGCACGGGAGGTGGCGGCGCGTGGCTGAGAAGGCGCGCAAGCCGCCCCAGCGCGCGCGGCTGCGCAACGACGAGCTGCCGAAGCCGCACGGCAAGGCGCGCGGGATGGGCAAGGGCCTCGCGGCGATCCTCGCGGCCTCGCCGAAGGAGGAGCCCGAGGAGCTGCGGCAGCTGGCCGTCGAGACGATCGGCCCAAGCCCGCACCAGCCGCGCCGCCACTTCGACGAGCAGGCGCTGAGCGCCCTCGCGGGGTCGCTGTCGGAGCGGGGCGTGCTGCAGCCCGTGCTCGTGCGGCCGGTCGCCGGCGGCTTCTACGAGCTGATCGCCGGCGAGCGGCGCTGGCGCGCCGCGCAGCTCGCCGGATTGAGAGAGATCCCCGCGATCGTGCGCCGGCACGACGACGCGGCCTCGCTCGAGCTGGCCGTGATCGAGAACATGGCCCGCGAGGATCTCAACCCGGTCGAGGAGGCGCGCGCCTGCGCCGCGCTCGTCGAAGAGCTGGGCCTGACCCGCGAGGACGTCGGTCGCCGCGTCGGCCGCAGCCGCGTCGCCGTCTCGAACCTCATCCGCCTGCTCGACCTGCCCGACGAGGCGCTCGCGCTGATGGAGCGTGGCGACCTCAGCGAGGGCCACGGCCGCGCGCTGCTGCTCGCGAGAGCGCACGACGCGCGGCGGCGGCTCGCGCGCGCCGCCGCCGCGGGCGGCTGGTCGGTGCGCGAGCTGGAGCGCCGCGCGCGCGATGTGGATGCGCCCCGCACCGCGCGCTCGCGCTCCACGAGCGCGCGTCGCGTGCTCCATCCTGACCAGGAGGCCGCCGTCGAGCAGCTCTCCGACGCCTTCGGCGCCGCGCTCGGTGCAGAGGTCACCGTGACGCCAAGCGGCGACGGCTACCGTCTCCAGCTCGCGTTCGACTCGCTCGCCGAGGCACTCGATCTGGCCCACCGCCTCGCCGCGACGGACTTGCCCGAGCGCGCCTACAGCGCGCCCTGACGTTCGCGCGCCCGCGGCACGCCCATCCCGCTAGAATCGGCTCCCGCGGGGCGATTAGCTCAGTCGGTTAGAGCGCTTCTCTGATAAGGAAGAGGTCCCTGGTTCGAGTCCAGGATCGCCCACTCGGAGAGTCCCTGCATTATGCGGGGTTCTTGCGGAGGCGCCGCCCGCCCCTAGCGGCCGGCAGGGCTGGGAACAGCGACTTGACGCGGAAAATCCCCGGCGCCCGTGACGATCGACGCCGCTCCGAGCAGGGCCAGGTAGACGCCGAATTCGCGGCCGGCGCCGGCGGGGAAATCGAACACCAGCAGCCAGCCGATCAGGACCGTGAGCGCGACGCCGATGATGTCGGTCATCCCGTTGAAGGAGAGGTCATCGCGGAAGAACCCGAACCGCCCGCCAGTCGCCGCGGCGACGAGCCCACAGACCCCGGTGATCACGGCGAACAGATCTCAGACCGCGATGGTCTGAAAGCCCGTCTGCGTCTCACCGTGCAGCTCGCTCCAGGGCAGGAACAGCGACGCGATGAGAAGCGCGCCGCCGAGCCCGGCGAGCGCGCGCCCGAGCGTCGGATTGATCGTGCTCATGAGTCTCCCTTCGCGAACGCACGCTGTGTGCGCTCGTCGGCAGGGAAGAGGAGCTCGAGGGCGAGCTCGGAGCTCGTAACCTCGAACGGGGTGTCGAAGTCGGCGGACATCCCGAAGAACGCCCACTCGCCTCCATCGGGCGCGCGGACGCGGACTGGCCCGAGGAACTCACTGGCCCCAACTGACGGCGTAGCAGGCTCCGCCTCGTCGCCGGGATAGGCGCTGACCTCGCGCAACAGCTCCTTCAGGCCGTCGTCGCCGGTCACTGCGATCTGGTGTGCCAGGAACCCGAGTCGCAGGACGTTGATCGGCGGCTCGAGCAGCGAGCGGTGCCGGTTCGGCGGTAAGGACTGCTAGCCTTACCGCATGCGCGTCACGCAGAAGGGCCAGGTCACGATCCCACTGGACGTTCGCCGCGCGCTCGGCATCGAGACGGGAACAGACGTCTCCTTCGAGCTTGACCGACGCGGCGCCCGTCTCGTCGTCGAGCCCGCACGCGCGGCACGCGAGATCAAGCGGATGCGGGGCGCTGGCGACGTCGCGATGACGACGGACGAGATCCTCGCGCTCACGCGCACGTGACGCGCGCTGGGACCATTGTCGACAGCAGCGTCCTGCTCGACGTCTTCACCGAGGACCGCAGATGGCTCTCATGGTCCGAGGAGCACCTCGTCACGGCCGCCCAACGAGGCGCGTTGATCCTCAATGCGGTGGTGCTCGCCGAGATCGCGCCGCGCTTCTCCCGCATCGAGGAGCTGCGGGATGCGCTGCCGGCCATGGCCGTGCTGGAAGAGATCCCGAGCGAAGCCGCGTTCCTCGCAGGCCACGCCCATGCCGCCTACCGGCGGTCCGGCGGCTCGCGCGAGGCGGTTCTGCCCGACTTTCTCATCGGCGCACACGCCGCCGTCACCCGCCGGCCGCTCCTGACCCGCGATCCCCGCCGCGTCGCGACCTACATCCCCGGCACAGAGCTGATCAGCCCCTGATCTCCGCCGCGACCCTGCAAACCACGCACCATGACCGGCGGCGGCAGACCAGCGCAGCACGATAGACCGCGATCTAGAGTGACGACTGCGATGAGGCGCCGCGCCTTCCCCTGCGCCACGGGCCTCGCCGTAGTGATGGCGCCGCTCGGGCTCCTCTGCGCCACCGGCTGCGGCCAGACCTCGGCACGCAGCGCGTCGCTCCCGCGGTCGCTGTCGTGCGACGTTGATCCGCTGCGGCTGTTCGGCCCGAGACCGCCGCCGCCGCAGGCGGTCTCGGCGCCGCTCGCCTCCTCGATCCTCGCTCTTTCGCCGCGCGGCGCGGTCCGACGACGCCCCGGCGGTGGCAACGGCGCGCTCGGCTGCGAGCCGTTCGCCGAGATCGAGGCCGGCGCTGACCTTTTCGCCACGGGCGGCCGAACTGACCCCGTGGTCTCGCTCGTGCCCGACGGGTGGCGTCGCTGCGGGTCCTCTACCGATCCGGTCCGCCGGTCACGGTGCCCGTCGCCGGCAACGGTCTCGTCTTCACGCCGCCGCCTCAAAGCCTTACAGCGGCGCGCGGCAGCGCTGAGCGCCGAGGAGGGCGGCTGCTGGCGCGTCGGTCACGGGCCCTTTCGCTGCGGGAACCCGCACCTGACCGCCGCGCAGAACCGCCGCGTCGCGTTGCGCTCCGCGCAGGCGAACGCCGCCTACCGGCAGGCAGCGGCCGCGAGCGACCCGACGCAGGTCGACTGGCTCGATGCCGCCGGCCAGGTGGTGCGGGTCCTGAGGCCCCCGACGGCCGTGGAGATCGAGGCCGTCGACGTCGGCGACCTGCGCGCCCCGATCGGCGAATGAGCGCGCCGATAGACTGCCCACCAGTGGCCGGGGAAGCGTCTTTCGACCTCGCCGCGGCGGGGATCCGGGCGGACGGCGCGGAGCTCGCCGTCGGCATCGAGGTACTTGCGCGCAAGCTGGAGCAGGCGCTCCCGCACGCGACCCGCGTGACCCGGCGCGCGAAGCGCTTTCTCTCGAAGGAGCGGATCGTCGAGGAGATCGAGGTGACGCTCGGCGAGTGCCGCTATGCGCTGCACGTGCGCGGAAGCGAGATCGACGCCGCGCGGGCTCAGGAGGTCCGCGGCGTCGTCATCAGACGCGAGCCGCTCGGACTCGAAGCGTGGGTCGACGGGATCGCGAAGGACCTCGGCGAGCAGGGGCAGACGAGCGCCGCCGCACGCGAAGCGCTCGCCAGACTGCTCGACTGAGGACGTCCGTGGGCCTGCTCGACTCCCTCCGCGGCGGCAACGGTCAAGACGACGACGAGGCCGATCGCCGCCGCGCGGAGGACGTCGCACGGGTCGAGAGCGGCTCGATCCCGCTCGCCGCCGAACGTCGCATGCGGGAGCTTGCGGCCAGCACGACCGGCTTCACCTCCGGCCTGTCGGTCGCCGACTTCGCGCTCTGCCGCGAGGCGGGCGTGCGCCCGGTCGCGCAGGTGATGGGCAGCTCCGTCTACCAGGTCGGCTGGCAGAGCTACCCCTGGAGCACCGGCTGGCAGACGCGGGGCACGGGCTTCGAGTTGGAGACGGTCTCCCAGGCGTGGAACCGCGCTCGCGCGCTCGCGCTGGGACGGCTCACCGAGGAGGCCGAGCTGGCGGGCTGCCACGCGGTCGTCGACGTGGCCTTCACCGGCAGACGGCACGCGTTCCTCGGCGGCGAGATCGAGATCGTCGTGAACGGGACGGCTGTCGTGCTCGACGGCGAGCGGCCCACCGACAAGCCGATCCTGACCGACCTCTCGATGTCCGACTTCCTGCTGCTGCGCCGCGCCGGCTACGACCCGGTCGGCGTCGTGACGGCGACCTCGGTCCTCTACGTCGTCCCCGGCTATGCGACGCAGCGGCTGACCGGCGGCTGGCAGCGCTTTCAGCCCAACCAGGAGCTGACCGATAACACCGAAGGCCTCTATGCGGCGCGGGAGCTGGCGCTCGGGCGCGCGAACGACGAGGCGTGGCGCAACGGCGCGACCGCGGTCGTCGGCGTCGCGCTCGACCAGCACATCGCGACCCGCGAGGTCGACCAGACCGGCTCCGGGAAGCGCGAGGACCTGATCGTCACCTTCCACGTCATCGGCACCGGCATCGTCCAGCGCGGCGAGCACCGGCGCCTCGAACCCGAGATCCAGCCCGTCGTCCGACAAGGAGCGCCCACATGAGCACCTACGACCCCACGTCGCTCGAGGGCGTCCCGCAGGCAGGGCGCGAGCGCCTGGAGCAGAACAAGCGCGGCCTGTTCACGTCGGACCTGTCGGTCAGCGAGTTCCTGCTCGTCAAGGAGGCCGGCTTCGAGCCGCTCGGGCTCGTCGTCGGCTCGTCGATCTTCCACATCGGCTTCCAGCAGTCGAACTGGAGCAAGAGCCAGGAGATGACGGTCCTCTCCGAGGCGATGTACACCGCACGCGAGCTGGCGATGACGCGCATGGAGGAGGAGGCCGACCAGCTCGGCGCGGACGGCGTCGTCGGCGTGCGCCTCGACATCGGTCGCTACGAGTGGGGCGAGAACATGGCCGAGTTCATCGCGATCGGCACCGCGATCCGCCACCGCGACGGCGAGCTGCATCGCGCGCCGAACGGCCGCCCGTTCACGAGCGACCTCTCCGGTCAGGACTTCTGGACGCTGCTGCAGAGCGGCCACCGTCCGGTCGGGATGGTGCTCGGGTCGTGCGTCTACCACGTCGCGCATCGCGGCATGTTCAAGGCGATGCGCCAGGCCGGCCAGAACGTCGAGCTGCCGAACTTCACGCAGGCGCTCTACGACGCGCGCGAGCTGGCGATGGAGCGGATGCAGGCCGAGGCGCAGGAGCTCCAGGCCGAGGGCATCGTCGGCGTCCAGCTGAGAGAGCACAGCCACGGCTGGGGCAGCCACGTGATCGAGTTCTTCGCCGTCGGCACGGCGATCGTGCCGCACGGCGATGGCCGCCAGATCCAGGCGCCGACGCCGGTGCTGGACCTGTCCTGACACGGCCGGCGCGGCGGTCCGGCCGCGCCCCAAGCCCCGCCTATACTTGGACCTCGCCCACCGCAAGGAGCAGGTTCGTGCAGGAGATGGTCATCTACGGCGTGAGCTTCGACATGGTTGGCAAGCAGCCGATCGTGCTCCTGAAGGCCGTCGACAGCAACAAGTTCCTGCCGATCTGGATCGGGCATCCGGAGGCGGCGGCGATCCTGATGAAGCTGCAGGGCGCGACGACGCCCCGCCCGATGACGCACGACCTCCTGTCCGACATGCTCGGCGAGCTCGACGTCTCCTGCACGCGCGTCGCGGTCACCGAGCTGAGGGAGAACACCTTCTACGCGTCGATCACGCTCGCGGTGAACGGCAGAGAGATGGAGATCGACTCGCGCCCGAGCGACGCGCTCGCGCTCGCCGTGCGCGCTGGCGCGCCGATCTTCGCCGCCGAGGAAGTGATCGCGGAGTCGGCGATCGAGTTCGAGCACGAGGTCGAGGACACCGAGGAGGTCGTCGAGAAGTTCAAGGACTTCCTCGACCAGGTCACGCCCGAGGACTTCGCCGGCGAAAGCTGAGCGCCAGAATGCGCTCCACGAGCGCGTCGAACGTGATCGCCGCCGCGTCCGCCGCCTGCGGCAGCAGGCTCGTCTCCGTCAGGCCCGGCACGCTGTTGGCCTCCAGCACGAACAGCTCGCCGTCGTCGCGCAGCATCAGGTCCACCCGCGCGAACCCCGCGCAACCCAGCGCGCGGTAGGCCTCGACCGCCAGCTCCTGGGTGCGCTCCGCGACCCCGTCCGGCAGCTCGGCCGGGCACACGAAGCGCGTGCGGCCGATCTCGTAGCGCGCCTCGAAGTCGTAGAAGTCGCGCCCCTCCGGCAGCGCCTCCACGACCGGCAGTGCGAGCGGCTCGCCGTCCTCCTGCTCGACGACCGAGACGGCCAGGTCGCGGCCCGGCACGTAGCGCTCCAGCAGCACCTTGCGGTCGTACGAGAACGCCGAGACGATCGCCGCCGGCACGTCGGCCGCGGTGCGCGCGAACTTGATCCCGAGCGCCGAGCCCTGCGCCGCCGGCTTGACCACCAGCGGGAACGCGAGCTGTCGCTCGATCGCGGGCAGCGCCTGCGCCGCGCCCAGCTCGCGGAAGGCCGTCTCGCTGAACGCGTGGAAGTCGGGCGTCGGGATCGCCGCGTCGCGCAGCAGATGCTTCGTCAGCACCTTGTCCCAGCAGCGGATGCAGGCCGCCACGCCCGAGCCGGTGTACGGCAGCCCGAGCACCTCCAGCAGCTCCTGGATCGTGCCGTCCTCGCCGTCGCGGCCGTGCAGGGCGACGAAGACGGCGTCCGGGCTCAGCTCGATCAGCCGCCCGACCAGGTCGGTGCCGACGTCGAGCGCGACCGCCGTGTGCCCGAGCCGCTGCAACGCGTCCTCGACGCGCGCGCCCGACTTCAGCGACACCTGCCGCTCGAGCGAGCGGCCGCCCTGCAACACGGCGACGGTGCTCATCTCAGCGGTCGGACTCGGCGCGCCAGCGCGCCTCGCGCCTGCGCGGCAGCTCCAGCACGTCGGCGAGCGGCTCGCCGGCCGCCGCCTCCTCCTCGACCACGGGCGGAGCGGGCGGCGCCGCGCCGGTGAGCGTGCCGTACAGCGCGACCTGCTCGGCGACGACCTTGCCGATCCGCCGCACGCCCTCGCGGATCTGCTCCTCCCTCACGCCCGAGAAGTTCAGCCGCATCGAGGAGCCGCCGCGCCCGTCAAGGTACGCCGCGCGGCCCGGCACGAACGCGACGTTCTCGCTCAGCGCCCGCGCGAGCAGGTCGGTCGTGTCGATGTAGTCCGGCAGCGTCGCCCAGATGAACAGCCCGCCCTCGGGCTCCGTCCACGCCGCCTCGCGCGGGAACCACGCCCGCAACGCCTCCAGCATCGCGTCGCGCCGCGTGCGGTAGATCGCCGAGAGCGACTCGACGTAGTCGCGCCACCCGCCGGCGGCGAAGTACTCGGCCACGAAGAGCTGCGTCATCGAGGAGCTGCAGAGGTCGGCCGCCTGCTTGCCGAGGTTCATCTTCTGCAGGACCGGCCGTGGCGCCGCCGCCCAGCCGAGCCGGATCCCCGGCGAGAGGATCTTCGAGAACGTGCCGAGATAGATGACGAACTGGCCGCCGTCCATCGAGTAGAGCGTCGGCAGCGGCTCGCCCTCGTAGCGCAGCAGGCCGTAGGGGTTGTCCTCCAGCACGAGCAGCTCGCGCTCGTGCGCGATCCGCACGATCCGCTCGCGGCGCGGCAGCGACATCGTCACGCCGCCCGGGTTCTGGAAGTTCGGGATCGTGTAGATGAACTTCGGCCGCCGCCCCTCGCGCTCCAGCCGGTCGAGCGCCTCCTCCAGCTCGTCGACCCGCATGCCGTCGGCGTCCATCTCGATCTGCACGACGTCCGCCTCGTAGGAGCAGAACGTCGGCACCGCGCCCGGATACGTCGGCGCCTCGGCGACGACCACGTCGCCCGGATCGACGAGCGTCTTGCACACGAGGTCGATCACCTGCTGGCCGCCGGTCGTGACGAGCAGCTCGCCTTCGTCGACCGTCATCCCTTCGGCCGCCATCACCTCGGCGATGCAGCGGGTCGCCGCGGCGAAGCCCTCGGTCGGCCCGTACTGGAGCGCTCTCGCGGTCGCCTCCTCCGCGACCGCCGCCATCAGCGCGGCGTACGTGTCAGGGGGGAACGTGGAGGTGTCGGGGAGCCCGCCGGCGAGCGAGATCACTTCCGGGCGCTCCGTCAGCGACATCAGGTCGCGCATTGCCGAGGAACGCATCACCTTCGTGCGCTGCGCGAACAGCCCGGCGTAGCGCTCGAGGTCGCGCGCTGTCGAGCGCGGCGGCTCGCGTCTCGTCATCGCGGAAACCGGGTCGGCGCGGGCGTCGCCATTGCGGGGACTTCGCCGCGCAGGCCCGGAAGCCTGTCGCGCTCGGCTATCGTCATGCAGCCAAGCTACCGCAGAACATGACGCTCTTCCTCGCTATCTGCCTTGGAATCGGCCTCGCGCTGGCCGTCGGCCTGCGCCCGTTCCTGCCTGCGCTGCTCGCCTGCGCGCTCGCGCGCGGCGACGCGGGAATCGACTTCGACCACACGAAGGTGGCGTTCATGGAGAGGCCGGCGTTCCTGCTGGCGCTGGTGATCGGCGTGATCTCGCTGGTCGTCGCGGAGCGCCGCCGGCCGCCGGAGGACGTCTCCAGCGGGCCGTTCGGCGCGGCCGTCGCGGGCATCGGGATCGCGCTCGGCGCGCTCCTGTTCGGCGGCGCGCTGCAGGACCACCACTACGCGTTCGGCATCGGGCTGATCGCGGGGATCGCCTGCGCCGCACTCGCGGAGGCGGCCGCCCGCGGCGTCTTCGCCTCGACGCGCAGACGGCTCGACAGAGAGACCGCCGCGACGCTGCCGGTCTACGCCGAGGTCGCCGGGCTCGTGCTCGCCGGGCTGTCGATCCTCGCGCCGCCGGTCGCGCTCGTCGCGCTCGCCTTCCTCGCGTGGCTGCTGCTCCAGCAGCGGCGCCGCACGGGCCGCAAGTACGCGGGCCTGCGCATATTGCGGTGAGCGGCGTCGCGCACGCCGCTCCGCCGAAGCTCGTCCTGACGGTGATCGACGGGCTCAAGCCGGCGATGCTCGAGCGTGCCGTCGAGCAGGGGCGCGCGCCGATCCTGAAGGCGATCATGGAGCGCGGCGCCTACGTCGACGACTGCGTCGCCGCGTTCCCCTCGGTCACGCCCGTGTGCGCGGCCTCGATCGCGACGGGCGTCGGGCCCGACCGCCACCGCATCCCGTCGATGAACTGGTACGACCGCGGCGAGCGGCGCTACGTCGAGTATGGCTCCAGCTTCGGCGCGAGCCGCCGCGCCGGCGTGCTGCGCTCGCTCACCGACACCGTCTACAACATGAACGGCAAGCACCTCGCGCCCGAGGTGCCGACCGTCTACGAGCGGCTCGACGACGCCGGCGTGCGCACCGCCGGCACGACGTACCTCATCTACCGCGGCCGCCACCGCCACCAGCTCGCGGGCGAGACGGCGCTCGCGCGGATCGCCGGGGCGGTCTTCCGCGATCCGGTGATGGGCCCGCGCGAGCTGTTCTACGCCGACCTGTTCGCGAGCCGCCGCACCGGCTGCCGCGGCCAGCTCGGGATGCCGGGCCAGCGCGACCAGCACAGCGGCTGCGTCGGCGCCCATCTCGTGGAGCACGACCTGTTCGACTTCCTGCTGTTCTCGCTGCCCGACAACGACGCGTACTCGCACCGCAACGGCCCGCACGCGCAGGTCGCCTCGATCGCCGCCGCCGACCGCCAGCTCGAGCGGCTCGTGCACGCCGGCGGCGGCCTCGACCGCTTCCTCGAGCAGCACGCGATGATCGTGCTCGCCGACCACTCGCACACGGCCGTCGAGCGGCGCATCCCGCTGACCGTCGCGTTCGAGGAGTGGGCCGTGGCGATGCCGCGCCCAAACGGCGGCCGAGGCGCCGACACCGACACCCCCGGCGAGGTCGCCCTCAGCCTCGCGCAGCGCTCGGCGATGGTCTACGTGCTGGACGAGGAGCGGCGCGCCAAGCTCGCCGCGCGCGCCGCGCGCGAGGCGGGCACGGTCCCCGGCGTCGACCTCGCGATGCGCTTGGCCGCGCCGCGCGAGGGGTCGATCGTGAGCGAGCGCGGCGAGCTGCGCTTCGCGCCCGGCGGGAGCGTCGTCGACCTGCGCGGACGGCGCTGGAGCGTCGAGGGCAGCCTGGAGGCGATCGGCGCGGTCGTCGAGGACGGCCGCCTGCTCACGCCCGACTATCCCGACGCGCTCGGGCGCGTGTGGTCGGCGCTGACCTGCCCGACCGCCGGCGACGTGCTGTTGAGCGCAGCGCCCGGCTTCGAGTTCATCGACTGGGGCGGCGCCGACCACGTCGGCGGCGGCAGCCACGGGTCGCTGCACAAGAGCGACTCGCTCGGCGCGCTGCTGTGGTGCGGCGTCGGGCGGGAGCGGCCGGTCGCGAAGGACGCGCACGCGCAATGGTCGCTGCAGGACATGGTCCCGCTCGTGACCGAGCACTTCGGCCTCTAACCTGTCCGCATGCCCGACGAGGCATCCGTTGCCATGCTGCCGCTGCGCCACCGCGTGCGGCACGGCCTCCGACACCCGGCCAACTGGCTCCAGCTCGTGCGCTTCGGAGTGGTCGGCGCGAGCGGCTACGTCGTCAACCTCGCCGTCTTCACGTGCGCGGTCCACGTCGTCGGGATCGACTACAAGATCGCCGCTGTGCTGGCGTTCCTCGTCTCCGTGACGAGCAACTTCTGGCTCAACCGCCATTGGACGTTCGAAGCGCGCGAGGGCCACGCCGGCTTCCAGGCGGCGCGCTTCCTGACCGTGAGCGTCGCGGCGTTCCTGTTCAGCTACGTCGTCCTGCTGCTGCTCGTCGAGGTCGCGGGCCTGCGGGAAGTGCTCTCGCAGGCCGTCGCGATCGTCACCGCCACGCCGCTGTCGTTCCTCGGCCAGAAGCTCTGGAGCTTCCGCGCATGACGGCGGCCGCGGCGCGGGTCGTCGCGGTAGTCCTGCTGCTCGCGGCGTCGATCGGCGGCGCGGCGGGCCCCGCGTCCGCCGCGCGGCTGCCGGCGCCGACGGTCGCGCCGTCCTCCGGCCCTCCGCTCACCGCGGCGACGACGCAGGCGACGACGACCGACCCGAACGCGCTGCAGACGCCGCCGAGCCCGTCGATCCCGCCGCCCGGCCATCGCCTCACCGCCGAGCGCGCGATCGCGCTCGCCGAGGCGGTCCCGAAGATCCGCCGCGTCAGACGCGAGCACGCCGGCGCCTATCCCGTCGCGTACACGAAGGGCGGGTCAGAGTGGCAGGTGTCGGTCTTCTCCAGAGACCGCCGTCGCGAGCTCGGGCAGGCGACGCTCGACGACGCGTCCGGCGCGGTGCTGGAGGCGTGGACCGGCTACCAGGTGCCGTGGACGATGGCGCGCGGCTACGACGGCGCGTTCGGCCGGCGCGTGAACGCCTGGTACGTGTGGATCCCGCTGTGCCTGCTGTTCATCGCGCCGTTCCTGCCGAGCATGCGGCGCGGCGACCGGCGCCCGCGCTGGCTGCACCTCGACCTGCTCGTGCTGCTCGGCTTCTCCGTCTCGCTCGCATTCTTCAACGCGGCGCGGATCGGCCTCTCGACGCCGCTCGTCTACCCGCTGCTCGGCTACCTGCTGGTCCGCATGCTGCTCATCGCGCGCAACCGCGCCCGGCCGCCGCAGCCGCTCAGACTGCTCGTCCCGGTCTCGTGGCTGGCGGTCGCGCTCGTGTTCCTGGTCGGCTTCCGCATCGGCCTCAACGTGACGAACTCGAACGTGATCGACGTCGGCTACTCGGGCGTGATCGGCGCGCACCGGCTCGTGCACGGCCAGCCGCTGTACGCGAGCGACTGGCCGAGAAACGACGCCTCCGGCGACACGTACGGCCCGGTCGACTATTACGCGTACGTGCCGTTCGAGCGGCTCTTCCACTGGAGCGGCAGATGGGACGACCTGCCGGCCGCGCACGCCGCCGCGATCCTCTTCGACCTGCTGACGATCGGCGGCCTGTTCCTGCTCGGGCGGCGGATCCGCGGCCCGTCGCTCGGGATCGTGCTCGCGTACGCGTGGGCCGCCTACCCGTTCACGCTCTACGCGAGCGCGACGAACTCGAACGACGCGCTCGTCGCGCTGATGCTCGTCGCGACGTTGCTCGTCGCGGGCCGGCCGGCGGCGCGCGGGGCGACCGCCGCGCTCGCGGGCTTGACGAAGTTCGCCCCGCTCGCGCTCGCGCCGCTGTTCGCGCGCTCCCCGCGCGACGTCAGGCGCAACGGCCTGCGACCGGGTCCGGTGTCGTTCGCCGCCTACGCGCTCGCGTTCGCGCTCGTCGCCGGGATCGCGATGCTGCCGGTGCTGCTCGGCGGCAGCAGCCTGCGCACGTTCTGGGACCACACGGTCGCGTTCCAGCGCGACCGCTCCTCGCCCTTCTCGATCTGGGGCCTGTGGGGCGGGCTCGACGGCGTCAAGACGGCCGTGCAGATCGGCGCGGCGCTGCTTGCGCTCGCGGTCGGCGTCTGGCCCCGCCGGCCGACGCTCGTGCAGACGGCGGCGTGCGGCGCGGCCGTGCTGATCGCCCTGCAGCTCGGGCTCACGTACTGGTTCTTCCTCTACGTCGTGTGGTTCTTCCCGCTCGTGCTCGTCGCGCTGCTCGCGCGCCACGGGGAGCCGGCGGCCGGCATGCCGCCCGCATCCACGCCGGTCTCAGCGGAAGCCGGCCGGGGCGGGCACGAGCAGCTGCTCGATCCCGTCGGCGCGCAGGGGCTCTGACCCGGTCCGGATCACGACCGCGTTGAGCCACGGGTCGACGTCGGAGGGCTCGAATCTCACCGGCATCTGCGTGACGAGCGCCTCGAGCGCCAGCTCGCGCTTGACGCCGATCACGCCGCCGCGCGCGCCCGTCATGCCGACGTCGGTGACGTAGGCGGTCCCTCCCGGCAGCACGCGCGCGTCCGCGGTCGGCACGTGCGTGTGCGTCCCGACGACGGCGGTCACGCGGCCGTCGAGGTGCCAGCCCATCGCGACCTTCTCGCTCGTCGCCTCCGCATGCATGTCCACCAGCACGTGGTCGACCTTGCCGCGCAGCGCGTGCAGCGCCCCATCCGCGTGCGGGAACGCGGGGTGCCCGGCCTTCACGTAGAGGTTCCCCGACAGGTTCACGACGCCGAGCCGCACGTCCTCGCGCTCGACGACGCACCAGCCGTGGCCGGGCTGGCTTCTGAGGAAGTTCGCGGGCCGCAGGATCCGCTCCTGCGCGTCGAGGTAGCCGTAGATCTCTCTCTGGCGGTATGTGTGGTTGCCGAGCGTGATGACGTCGACGCCCGCGTCGAAGAAGGCGTCGGCGATCTTCGGCGTGATGCCGACGCCGCCCGCGGCGTTCTCGCCGTTGACGACGACGAAGTCGATCGCGTGCTGTTCCACCAGCCCACCCAGCAGCGCGAGCAGCAGCCGGCGGCCGGTCGCGCCGACGACGTCCCCGACGAACAGGATCGCGACCGGTCTGCTCACGATGATTCGACCATGAGCGAAGACGAGCACGACGCGCCGAACGGCGAGCCGCCGCCCGGCCGGCCGTCGCCGGTCGTCGTCCCGCGCGGCGTCCAGCTCGTGCTGCTGCTCGTCGCGCTGCTCGCGGCGTGGGCGGTCGCGCGGGCGGCTGGAAGCGTAGTGCTGATCTTCATGATCGCCGGCGTCATCGCGCTGATCCTCAATCCGATCGTCAAGCGGGTCGAGCGCCGCGGGGTGCGGCGCGGGGCGGCTGTGTTCGCGGTGTATATCGGATTGCTCGCCGTCCTCGTCGGCGTCGGGGGGCTGCTCGCGAACCCCGTCAGCACCCAGGTCGAGAACTTCCAGCGCGACGTGCCGGAGCTCGTCAAGGACGCGACCCATTCGCTCGACGACGTCCAGCGCTTCCTCAACCGGCGCGGGATCAACGTCCACATCAAGAACCAGGGCCAGACCGCGCTGCAGACGCTTGAGACGAAAGTGCTCAGAGGCTCGGGCAACGTCGTCTCGTTCACGCGCGACCTGCTGCAGCGGATCGTCTCCGCGGCCTTCGCGCTGGTGCTGATCCTCGTGATCTCGATCTACATGCTGATCTACGCCGAGGGGATCGGGAACGTCGTGCGCGCGCTCATGCCGGCCGGCGACGGCACGCCGGAGGACGACTTCCCGCTGCGCACGCAGAAGGCGGTCTCCAGCTACGTGCGCGGCCAGCTCCTGTTCAGCGTGATCATGGGCACGACCGCGGCGCTGGCGCTGTGGGTCTTCGGCGTCGTCGGGATCTTCCCTGACGGACAACGCTACGCCCTGTTCTTCGGGGCGTTCTTCGGGCTGATGGAGCTGATCCCGTACATCGGGCCGGTGCTCGGGGCGCTGCCGCCGATCCTCGTCGCGCTCTTCAACGACCCGCTCAGCGCGGTGTGGGTCGCGCTGCTGTTCCTGGGCATCCAGCAGCTCGAGGGCCACATCGTCGCGCCGCAGGTGTTCGGCCACTCGCTGCGCATCAACCCGCTGCTGATCATCTTCGCGCTGCTGTTCGGCGCCGAGCTGTACGGGATCGTCGGCGCGTTCGTCGCGCTGCCGGTCGCGTCGGTGCTGCGCGAGACGGTCGTCTACGTGCGCCGCCACGTCGTGCTCGAACGCTGGCCGGTGACGCGGCCGCCGGAGGCGCCGCCCCCGACCCAGCCGCTGATCTAGGCTGGCCTGGTGCCATCCCCCGTCGCGACACACGCGCCGGCGCGCGCCGCGCTCGCCGCGGCCGGACTGACGAAGCGCTACGGCGAGCGCGTCGCGCTGCGCGACGTCAGCTTCGCCGCCGCAGCCGGGGAGCTCGTCGCGGTGATCGGTCCGAACGGCGCCGGCAAGACGACGCTGCTGTCGATCCTCGCCGGGATCCAACGGCCCGACGCCGGCGAGGTGACGCGGCCGCCGCGCGAGATCGGCTGGGTTCCGCAGCAGCCGGCCGTCTACTCGAAGCTGTCGGTCGAGGAGAACCTGCGGCTGTTCGCGCGGCTGGAGAAGGTCGCGGACGTGGACGCGGTCGTCGACGGCATGCTCGGACAGACCGGCCTGCGCGAGCGCGCCGGCGACGAGCTGGGGACGCTGTCGGGCGGCAACAAGCAGCGCGTCAACATCGCGGTCGGCCTCCTGGCCGAGCCGCCCGTGCTGCTGCTCGACGAGCCCTCCGCGTCGCTCGACCCGCGCCAGCGCGCGCGCCTGTGGGAGTTCGTCGGCGCGCAGGCGGCGGGCGGCACGGCGGTGATCTTCTCGACGCACGACGTGCAGGAGGCCGAGCGCTACGCCGACCGCGTGCTCGTCCTGGCCGACGGCGAGCTGCTGTTCGCTGGGACGGCCGCCGAGTTGGCGGCGGCCGTGCAGCCGTCCGGCGGCGACGCCGCCGGCCCGCGGGACTTCGAGACGGCGTTCGTGCAGTTCCTGCGCGAGCGCGGGCACTGATGCGCTGGCTGCTGCTCAAGGACCTCCGCATCCTGCGCCGCTCGCCGCTGCTGGTCGCGCTGCTCGCGATCTACCCGGTCGTGATCGCGCTGCTGATCGGCTTCGCGCTCTCGCGCGGGCCGGACAAGCCGTCGATCGCGCTGGTGGACGAGATCCCGCACACACAGCGCAGCTTCGACGTCGCCGGCTCGAAGCTCAACGCCGACGAGTACCTGCCGAGCCTGCTCAGATCCGTCAACGTCGTGAGAGCGCGGACGCGCGCGGACGCGCAGCGCCTCGTGCGCGACGGCAAGGTGCTCGGCGCGGTGGTCCTGCCGCCCGACATCACGCAGAAGCTCGCAACCGGCACCGAGCAGCCGACGATCGAGGTGATCTACAACGGCGAGGACGCGGTCAAGCAGCGCTACGTCGACTCGGTCCTCAGAGCGCGCATGGCGGAGGCGAACGTCGCGCTCTCGCAGCGCTTCCAGCAGGCGACGGCCGGTTACCTGAACCTGCTGCTGAACGGGGGCACGCTGAACCTGCTCGGGCGCGGCGTCGACATCCTCGGCCTGAAGAACGCGCACGCGATCGTCGCCGGCGCGATCGCCGGGTTGCCGCCGGGCTCGCCGCTGCGCACCTCGCTCGGGCAGGTCGCCGCCTTCGGCCGGCTCGCGATCGACAACCTCGGCGCCTCGAAGAACGTGCTGAGATCGGTCGGCCAGCCACTCGCCGTGCGGCAGACGATCGTCGGCGGCAGACGCACGCCGCTCGACACGTTCGCCGCAGCGATCTCGGTGACCGTCTCGCTGATGTTCCTGACGCTGCTGCTCGCGGCCGGCCTGCTCGCGCTGGAGCGCGAGGAGCATGCGTTCTCGCGGCTCGTGCGCGGGCTCGTGTCACGGGTCGGGCTGCTGGTCGAGAAGATCGGCCTCGCCGCGCTGTGCGCGTTCGCGGTCGCGCTGCTGATGCTGCTGGCGCTCGGCGGCTTCTTCATCGCGCTCGACTGGTCCCGCTTCCCGCAGTGGCTGCTCGCGCTGGCGTTCGGCGCGGTCGCGTTCGCCGCCCTGGGCGTCGCGCTCGGCGGGCTCGCGCGCGAGGTGCGCGCCGCCTCGCTGCTCGCGTTCCTGGTGTCGTTGCCGATCGCGTTCCTCGCGCTGGTGCCGAGCGGCGCCGTCTCGAACGGGCTGTATGACGTGGTGCGCGCGGTGTCGGCGATCTTCCCGTTCCGCGCCACGCTCCAGGCGCTCGACGCCGCGCTCTACGGCGCCTCGCCCGGGCTGCCCGGGCCGCTGCTGCATCTCGCTGCGTTGGCGGTGGCCTACACGGCTTTGGCCCGTGTTGCGCTGCGGCGCTTCGGCTGAGCGCCGCCCCGGCGCTGGCGGCGCTCTCGGCCGCGCCGATTTTGGCATCGAGGGGGAGGGGTCAAGCGCCCCGGCGCGATGCTCGACGAGTTTCGGGTCCATACGACCCGAAACTTGCGCCGCATCCATGCCAGGCGGCCGATTCCCTCCCCCTCGATGCCCAGCCGGCGCCGTCAGCGCGCTGCTCGCGCTGGAGCCGCGCGCCACTCGGCAAGGGATATCCTGCAACCGCATGCCCTTCCCCGCCACCCGCATGCGCCGACTGCGCCGCTCCGCTCCGCTGCGCGCCCTCGTCCGCGAGACGAGCGTGTCCGCGGCCGACCTGATCCTCCCGCTGTTCGTCACGCACGGCTCCGACCGGCGCGAGCCGATCGCGACGCTGCCCGGCGTCGCGCGGCTGAGCATCGAGAACGCCGTCGCAGAGGCGGCCGAGGCCGCCGCGCTCGGGATCCCCGCCGTGATGCTGTTCGGGATCCCGGCCGGCAAGGACGCTGAGGGCTCGGGCGCATGGGACGACGAGGGCGTCGTGCAGCTCGCGATCCGCGCGATCAAGGAGCGCTCGCCCGAGCTGCTCGTGATCCCGGACCTGTGCCTGTGCGAGTACACATCGCACGGCCACTGCGGAGTCCTGAGCGGCGACACGGTCGACAACGACGCGACGCTGCCGCTGCTCGCCCGCACCGCCGTCTCGCACGCGCGCGCGGGCGCCGACCTGATCGCCCCGAGCGACATGATGGACGGGCGCGTCGGCGCGATCCGCGCGGCGCTCGACGAGGAGGGCTTCGCGGACCTGCCGATCCTCGCCTACTCCGCCAAGTTCGCCTCCGTCTTCTACGGCCCGTTCCGCGAGGCCGCCGACTCGACCCCGGCGACCGGCGACCGGCGCGGCTACCAGATGGATCCCGCCAACGGCGAGGAGGCGCTGCGCGAGGTGCTGCTCGACGTCGAGGAGGGTGCGGACCTCGTGATGGTCAAGCCGGCGCTGCCCTATCTCGACATCGTCCGCCGGGTCAAGGACGCGACGCGCATGCCCGTTGTGGCGTACAACGTCGGCGGCGAGTATGCGATGGTGAAGGCCGCCGCCGCGGCGGGCGCCCTCGACGAGCGCGCCACCGTGCTGGAGGTGCTCACCTCGATCCGCCGCGCCGGCGCCGACGCCGTCATCACCTACCACGCGAAGGACGCCGCCAGATGGCTGTCAGAGCGAAACTGACTGACCCGAGTACCAACACGGCCACGCCGAAGCTGCGCAGCCGCAAGCACGGCGCCGCGATCCCGCTGGAGGAGCTGGACAAGCGCCTGCTCAACCTGATGCAGGGCAGGTTCCCGATCGAGCCGCGGCCGTACGCGCGCGTCGCCGAGCTGGCGGAGATCACCGAGGAGCAGGCGATGGCGCGCGTCCAGCACCTGCTCGACGAGCGGATCATCCGCCAGGTCACGCCGATCTTCGACACGCGCGCGCTCGGCTACAGCTCGATGCTCGTCGCCGCGAAGGTCGATCCCGAGCACCCGCACCGCGCCGCCGGAATCATCAACGCGCACCCCGGCGTCTCGCACAACTACCTGCGCAACCACGAGTTCAACCTGTGGTTCACGATCGCCACCGAGCCCGACTCGCAGCTCGGGCTCGACGGCACGCTGGCCGCCCTCGCCGAGGAGGCCGGCGCCGAGTCGGTCCGGCAGCTTCCCACGCTCAAGCTGTTCAAGATCCGCATGGACCTGGAGATGGAGGGCGACACGAGAGCGCTCTCCAGCGCTGCCGTCGCGGCGGATCCGATCGAGCTGGAGCCCCAGCCCTACGACGACTTCGACATCGCGGTGATCCGCGCGCTCCAGGGCGACATGGCGGTGATCCCCGAGCCGTACGCGCCTGCCGCCGCCGAGCTGGGGGTGACGCAGGAGCGCTTCCTCGACCACCTCGCCGGCATGCAGGAGCGCGGCCTCCTGCGCCGCGTCGCGGCGATCCTCTACCACCGCCGCGCCGGCTTCTCCGCCAACGGCATGGGCGTCTGGAAGGTGCCCGACGCCGACATCCTCGACGTCGGCCGGCGGATGGCCGCCGTGCGCGGGATCTCGCACTGCTACCAGCGCCCGACGTACGCCGACTGGCCCTACTCCGTCTTCACGATGGCGCACGGCCGCAGCAAGGAGGAGTGCGACGCGATCCTCGACGCGATCGCCGAGATGACGGGGATCGAGGAGCGCGCGACGCTCTACTCCTCGACCGAGTTCAAGAAGATCCGCCTCCTGTACTTCACGGACGAGTTCAAGGCCTGGGAACGTGAGCACGCGGGCGTCTGAGGACGTCCGCTCGGCAGAGCTGTACGCACGCGCGCTCGAGCTGCTGCCCGGCGGCGTCAACTCGCCCGTGCGCGCGATGCGCGCGATCGGCCGAGACCCGCTGTTCGTCGCGCGCGGCGAGGGCTGCGAGCTGGTCGACGTGGACGGCAACCGCTACGTCGACTACGTCTGCTCGTGGGGTCCGCTGATCCACGGTCACGCGCACCCGCAGGTCGTGCGTGCGGTGCAGGAGGCGACGACGCTCGGCACGAGCTATGGCGCCCCGACGCCCGGCGAGGTCGCGCTCGCCGCCGAGATCGTGAAGCGCGTCCCGTCTGTCGAGATGGTGCGGATGACGTCGTCCGGCACGGAGGCGTCGATGAGCGCGCTGCGGCTCGCGCGCGCAGCCACGGGTCGCGACAAGGTCCTCAAGTTCGCCGGCGCCTATCACGGCCACGTCGACGGCCTGCTCGCCGACTCCGGCTCCGGCCTCGCGACGCAGGGGATCCCGGCGAGCCCCGGCGTGCCCGAGGCGGCCGCCAAGCAGACGATCGTGGTGCCGTGGAACGACCCGCAGGCGCTCGTCACGGCTACGGGCGCGCACGGGCTGGCGGCGATCGTCGCCGAGCCCTACCCGGCGAACATGGGGCTCGTCCCCCCGCAGCCCGGCTTCCTGGAGCTGCTGCGCGAGCGCGCCGACGACACCGGCGCGCTGCTGATCTTCGACGAGGTCATCACCGGCTTCCGCGTCGCGCCGGGCGGGGCGCAGGAGCGCAGCGGCGTGATCCCGGACCTGACGATCATGGGCAAGGTGATCGGCGGCGGGCTGCCCGCGGCGGCCTACGGCGGGCGGCGCGAGCTGATGGAGCGGATCGCGCCCGCCGGCGACGTCTACCAGGCCGGCACGCTGTCGGGGAACCCGCTCGCCGTCGCCGCCGGCCTCGCGACGCTGCGCCTGCTCGACGAGAGCGCCTACGCGCGCCTGGCGAGAACGACCGAGCTGCTTGCCGACGGGCTGCGCGACGCGATCCGCGCGGGCGGCTGGTTCGGCCGTGCCCACGTCGTGAGCGTGCCGGGGCTGCTGACCGTCTTCTTCCGCCGCGACCGCGTGAAGGACTACGCCGACGCGGCCGACTGCGACCGCGACGGATACGCCGCCTGGTGCCGCGAGCTGCTCGCGCGCGGCGTCTACCCGCCCGCCTCGCAGTTCGAGGCGTGGTTCCCGTCGCTCGCGCACGACGAGGCGGCGATCGAGCGGACGCTCGAGGCCGCGACCGCCGCATTCAAGGCGATTCGGGACGGGGCCGCCGCGTGAGCGACGGCGCGCGCCGGCTCGCCGCGGCGGTGCGCGCGGAAGGCGGCCTGCTGGCCGACGCGCTGCGCGACGGCGGCGACGCGGCGGCCGACGAGGCGCTGCTCGCCGATATCCCCGCCGGCCCGTACGCGCTCACGCTCGCGGCTGTGCGCGAGGGCTACCTGCTGCACTACGCCGAGGGGCGCGTCGTCGACGCGTCCGACGGCGATCTCGCGCTGCTCGGCGGCGACCGCTTCTACGCGCTCGCGCTCGCCGAGCTGGCCGCGCTCGGGGATCTCGACGCCGTCGCCGCGCTCGCCGAGCTGATCGCCGAATGCGCCCGCGCGCACGCCGACGACGAGCCGGCGCGCGCCGCCGAGGCGTGGCGGGCGGCGGTCGCGGCGATCGCCCGCCCGGCGTAGTCCGTCCCGGGGTAGTCGCTCGGTGACCCATGCGACGCGCCGCGTCCCGTTGGCGCTATGGTTCGCGGCCGCGGTCACACGCCGACCGCCCCGCACGACCCCGCAGAAAACCTCGCACCGTGGCTGACAGACACCAGAAGAGCTCGCCGTACACCGCCGACCGCGGCATCCCCGGAGCCTTCGACGGCGAGACGGTCACCCGCCGGCGCTTCATGGGCGCCACCACCCACACGCTCGGCGCCGTCGCGGCCGGCGCGTTCGCGCTCCCCGCGCTCGGCTTCGCGCTGGGCCCGGTGTTCGCGCGCACGAAGCTGCCGTGGCAGTCGGTCGGCCCGCTCGCCGACTTCACCGAGGACACGTACGTCCCGCGCGTCATCCAGATCGTCGCCGGCATCGGAGAGGCCGGCAAGACGACGGTCTACGTGCGCAAGCGCAACCCCGCGATCGACACCGAGCCGGGCGGCGCGTCCGCCGCGATCGTGATCTCGACGCGCTGCAACCATCTCGGCTGCCCCGTGCGCTTCACCGCGGCCGCCGGCAAGTTCATCTGCCCGTGTCACGGCGGCGTCTACGACTTCCGCGGCCTGCGCATCGGCGGGCCGCCCGTGCGCCCGCTCGACCGCTTCTACACGAGAGTCGACAACGGCCTCGTGATGGTCGGCCCGCGCTACAGCGTCAACAGCCAGCTGCGCCGCTTCTCGCCGCGCGACCCGGGCGAGCCGCTCGACGGCATCGGCCAGTACCTCTACCCGTCCCGCTTCTCGACGCCCGAGAAGGCGGGGAGATGAGCGCATGCCGAGATTGAAGCTGCCCGCTCCCCCCGTTCCGCCGGGCCTCAAGCCGGCGCCGCCGCGTCCGGGGACCGGGAACGGCAGACAGGGTCCGCTCGACCACGCAGCCGAGGCCGGCATCACCGTCGTCGACTGGATCGACGAGCGCACGTCGCTGTCCGGCGGCCTGCGCTGGATGATGTTCCGCAAGGTCCCCAAGGGGACCAACTGGTTCTACACGCTGGGCTCGGCGACGATGTTCGCCTTCCTGTCGCAGGCCGTCACCGGCGTCTTTTTGGCGATGTACTACCGGCCGGATGCGGCCGGCGGAGCCTACGAGTCGGTGCGGCACATCAACGACGACGTGTTCCTCGGCGAGTTCGTGCACGGCATGCACAAGTGGGGCTCGTCGGTGATGGTCATCCTGATCTTCCTGCACATGGCCAGGACGTTCTTCTTCGGCGCCTACAAGTACCCGCGCGAGCTGAACTGGGTGATCGGCGTCGTGCTGCTGATCCTCACGATGACCATGTCGTTCACCGGGTACCTGCTGCCGTTCGACCAGCGGTCCTTCTGGGCCACCGTGGTCGGCGTGAACATCAACGGGACGGGCCCGCTCGTCGGCCCCTACCTGTCGGATTTCCTGCGCGGCGGGCCTGAGTTCGGCGCGACGACGCTGTCGCGCTTCTACGCGATCCACATGCTGCTGATTCCCGGCGCGATCGCGGCGCTCATCGGGGCGCACCTGTACCTCGTGGCCAAGCTCGGGACCACGGCGCCGCCGTGGCTGCGCGCCGAGGTCGACGAGAAGCTCCTCGAGGAGCGCACGTGACGGCGCGCCATCGCTCGGCCCTCGCTCTCGTCGAGCCCCGGGGCTGGTGCTCG
>DATNAP010000017.1:0-31813 GCA_035572475.1 Conexibacter sp.
CCTACTACAACCACCACCGCGCCCACACCGGCAAGACAACGGCCGGGCGATGCCCGGCCGAACTCGTCTACGGTGCCCGCAAGATGGAGCCGAGATGACCGACCACTGTCGGCACAACTCGGAGTCTGTTCAGGTTAGGCGATCGTGAGAGTTGCTTCATCTACCTTGCGCGTCACCTGGAGCGTCGGTTAGCTTCGCCGCCATCGTCGAGTACGCCGCCCACCCCCCGCTGTTGCTCTGCTCCGGCGACGAGGACCGGATCACGCAGGCACGCCGCCGACAGGCGCTCGTGCGCGCGATGAAGGCGCACACCGACGTCGTCGCCGACCTCACCGAGCTGTCGTGGGCCGACGTCTCGCTGATGCTCGACTTCGTGACGCTCGCGCGGCGCCTGCGCGTGCAGGGCTTCACGCTCTCGCTGCGCAATCCGCAGCCCCAGATCGCGGCGCTGCTGGAGCTCGTCGGCCTCGATCGCGTTCCGGGCGTTCAGATCGAGCGCTCCGAGCCGGCCTTCGTCTAGGAGGGTCTAGCGACGGCCGACCGTTGCCGCGCGGTGGCCGCGGGTAGCCTGTGGGGCGATGCTGCTGCCGCTGATCCTGCTGTTCGTCGTCGTCCCGATCGCGGAGCTGTACGTGATCATCCAGGTCGGCTCGGCGATCGGTGCGCTGCCGACGATCGGCCTGCTGATCGTCGACTCGGTGCTCGGCTCCTGGCTGCTGCGCTCGCAGGGCCGCGCCGCATGGCGGCGCTTCCGCATCGCGCTCGCGGGCGGCCGCCCGCCGGCGCGCGAGACGGTCGACGGAGCGCTCGTGATCATGGGCGGCGCGTTGATGCTCGCGCCCGGGTTCATCACCGACGCGTTCGGGGCGCTCCTGCTGCTGCCGCCCTCGCGCGCGCTGGCGCGCCGCGCGATCATGCGCAACGCGCGCAGCCGGCTGCTCGGCGGCCTCGGCGCCGCCGCCGCGTCGCGCGCGCGAACGCGACAGGATTACGACGTGGACGCGACCGCGCGCGAGATCGACCCGCCCATCCTGCCGCGATGATCGGGCCGGAGCACGAGACGGCGCGGCGCGGCGAGCCCGGCGCCGCCGGGTTCGGCGATGCCGTCACGTTCGCGTTCGGCGACGCCGCGCAGGGCGTCTACGGCAGCGCGCGGCTCGGCCTGGGGTGGGCGGAGGCCGACTCCGCGCGCGCGAGCGGGCTGGGGCTGCTGTTCGCCGGCGACGAGCTCGCCGCGGTCGACGCGATCGGCGGGATCGAGCTCGACGGCGCCGACTGGGGCGCGCTCGAAGTCGGCGACGTGCGCGCGACGGTCGAGCAGCCGCTGCACGCATGGCAGGTCGTCTACGACGGCGACGACGGCGGCTTCGAGCTGCGCTTCGAAGCGCTCAGCGCCCCCGCCGAGCTCGGCGACGGCGACGCGCTCGGCGGCAGCGTCGCCGACCTGCACGGCTACGAGCAGCTCTGCCGGGTGACGGGCACGGCGCGCCGCGGCGAGCAGCGCCTGCGCGTCGACTGCCTCGGCCAGCGCGGACATCAGTGGGGCGCGCCCGATTGGAAGCGGATCGAGCTCGCGCGCACGGTCTCGGCCTGGTTCGCCGGCGGCCACGGCGTCGCGCTCGCAAGCGTGCGTCCGGCCGACGCGCCCGGCCATGGCTCCGAAGCCGCGAGCGCCTGCGTGCTCGACGGCGAGGCCGTGACCGCGATCGCCGAGCCGCTGTTGTCGACGACGCTCGACCGCGATGGACGCCAGCGGCGTGCGAGCCTGGAGCTGTGGGAGCAGCCGGAGGACCGCGAGCGCGGTCGCTGGGTCGCCCATCGCGCCGCCGGCGAGGCGGTCTGCGGGACGACGCTCGACCTCGGGCGCCTGCGGCTCGACTGCGCGTTCTTCCGCTGGCGTATGCAGGGCCGCGAGGGCGTCGGCCGCTACGACGTGCTGCGACGGGCCGAGCCGTGAGCCGGATCGAGGCGATCGTGTCCGACTTCGGCGGCGTGTTGACGACGCCGCTGCTGGACGCGTTCCTTGGACTGCAGCAGCAGCGCGGCATCCCGCTGGAGGCGTTCGGCGCCGCGCTCGCGCGCGCCGCCGACGACAACGGCGGCGCCAACCCGCTGTTCGAGCTGGAGACCGGGAGACTGACCGAGTCGCGCTTCGTCGAGCTGCTGGCCGCCGCACTGCGCATGGAGTTGGGACGTGAGGTCGACCTTGCGCGCTTCGGCGAAACGTTCTTCGACCATCTGCATCCGAACGAGGAGCTGTTCGCGTTCATGCGCACGCTGCGCGAGCGTGGCTACCGCATGGCGATCCTCACGAACAACGTGCGCGAGTGGGAGCCGCTGTGGCGGTCGATGCTGCCGATCGACGAGCTGTTCGAGCTCGTCGTCGACTCCGGCTTCGAGGGGGTGCGCAAGCCCGACGCGCGCATTTACGAGGTGACGCTCGACCGACTCGGCGTCGCCCCCGGGACGGCACTGTTCGTCGACGACACCGAGGTCAACTGCGACGCGGCGCGCGCGCTCGGCATGCACGCCGTGTGGTTCCGCTCGAACGCGCAGGCGATCGCGGAGATCGAGCAGGCGCTCACGGCGTCGGCGTCGGCGTCGGCGTAGCGCCGCCGGCGGTCAGTTCTCGGACCCGAGGCGATCCCAGCAGTAGAGCTCGACGCACTCGCGCGCGAGCTCCTGACAGCGGGCGTCGGACAGGTACGGCAGGACCAGCTCGAGCGACTGCTCTTCCGTGACCCCCGCGTCGAACGCCTCCTCGCCGCGGAAGCCGGCGGCGATCTTGAGCGCTTCCCGGCGGTTCTCCCCGAGCGACGGAAAGACGTTGACGAGGAACTCCTTGTTCGCGATCGGATGACCGACTTCGAGCGAGGCGTGCCAGGCCGCCAGCATCGTGAGATCGTCTTCGTCCAGATCGGCGACGGCCTTCGCGTAGTGCGAGACGAGGTCGGCCTCAGGGATCTCGTCGACCCACGCGCGCACGACTTCGCTCAGCAGCTGACGCCGCGCCTCGCGCCCGACGGAGTTTGCGATCACCCGAATCGCGTTCTGAGGCTCGATGAAGCAGAGTGACATCGCGGCTCCCGCACTGCGAGGGAATGGATCGCGCAGGACTCTACGACCCGGTGTGGACGGCATCGCGAAGCCTGCTGGTGGCGCGCGCCGCCCGCGCGGGCCGTCCCCGCAGATCGGGGCGGCGAATACGCCGTTTTCAGGCCTACGACGTTTGCGTCGCATCGCTCCGCCTGCAAGGATGATGAACGCCGGCGTTCCCGGGTGGGGTTCGCCGGCATCTTCATTCGCAGGAGGCACGAGCGTGACGCGGAACGACGACCGCGACGGATCCGGGGGCGGCGACGGCGCCCGCGGCGAGCCGTCGGCGGAGTCGTGGACGCCGGCCGAGCAAGCGTTGCTGGAGGCCGCGCTCGACTTCTACGGCGCCGCCGAGGGCGTGATCGACCTCGCCGGACCCGAACGACCGCAGGTCCGCCAGGACGCCGCGGCGTTCAACGCCGTGCGCGACGCGATGCGGGCCCTGGAGGAGTGCGTCACCGCCGCGCACGCCGCGGGGGCGACGCCGGAGCGGATCGCGCAGGTCGCGCGGCTCGAAGGCGAGATGGTCACGCTGATCCTCGCGCGCCGCGGCGCCGCGTCCAGCCCCGTGCAGGACTGAACCGCGGCGCCGGGTGGCGAGGTCGTCTGGCTAGGACACGACGACGAAGACGCCGCCCGAGCGGGTCGTCGCATACGGGTAGGCGCCCTGATGGGGCACGAGTGCGCGGAAGCCGAAGCGGCCGCGGCTGAGCCGGAAGCGGTAGCGCGTGCGCCAGCGACCGTGGCGATCGGTCCGCACCGTGCGGAACGCGCGCCAGCCCCATCCGCTCTGGAATCCCTCCAGCGTCACGAGCAGGCCGGCGTGCGGGATCGGGCCGCCGCCGACGCGTCCGCTCAGCCGCACGATCCGCGCCCCGGTCACGCGCTGGCGATCGACGTGGATCGAGACGGGCGCGAGCACGTCGGCGTGGACGACGTTCGACAGCTCCGCGGTGCGGCTGTCGGAGTAGGCGAAGTAGGTGAAGCGCACGTCGCGGCTCGGGCCGGCGGCCAGCACGTAGACGAAGCGGCCGGCGGTGTCCGTCCGCACGCCCGGGCGGGCCACCCAGCCCCTGCCCGGGAGCCGCCATGCCGCGCCAAGGCGAGCGCCCGCGACGCCTCTCCCGGAGGCGTCGGTGAGGAGGCCGACGATCGTCCCGCGACGGCCGTGCGCGAGGCGGACGTGGCGCGTCGTGCCGCCGCCGGCGAGCTGGAAGGACACGTCCAGCCGCGCGTGCGGCGTCGCGCCGGCGCCGTTGGCGACGTGACCGGGAAGCTGACCGAGCGGGTTGGCGGCGCCCTGGACGCCGCCCGCGCTCGGGGACCCCGCGCCGGCCCCGCCGCCCGCGCCGGCGGCGCCCTGCACGGCCGGCGGCGTCGTCCGACCGGCGGCGTCGGCGACGAGCGCGCTGGGCGCGCTGCGGGCGATGGCCGTGCCGCTGCCGTTGGCGGCGGTCACCTCGACGCGCATGCGGTGGTAGGCGTCGGCGTCGTCGAGCGGGTACGTGACGCCGCTCGCGCCGGCGACCGGGGCGCAGTTGGCGCCGTCGGCGTCGCAGCGCAGCCAGCGCTGGTCATAGCCCGTCGGCGCGCCGTCCCACTGCCCGAGCGCCGCGGCGAGCCGCCCGCCCACGGCCGTCGTGCCGGACAGCGAGGGGGCGCCGGTGCTGATCGGGGCATTGTGCGTCTCGACGGATCCGTCGTAGACGACGGCGCTGTTCCCGCCCGCGTCCTCGACAGTGACGTGAACGTTGTGCGCGCCGTCTCTCAGCGCGGCCGTGTCGAGCTGCACGGTTCCGTCGACCGCGAGCGGGCAGGGCTGCGAGGTGCCGAAGTCGTAGGGGTCGTCGTCCGCCGGCTCGACGTCTGCGCATGCGCCGTCGGCAGCGTCGATCACGCGCCGCGAGGCCTCGGCGCCGTCGACGGCCAGCGCCACGCGATACACCCCTCCCCCGCCGTCGGTCGCGTGCAGCGAGAGGCTCGCGCCGCCGCGCACCGGATCCGTGCCGGTGAGCGTCCCGCCCGTCGCATGGCCCTCCGGCGCGACGTCATCCGTCAACCCGATCCGCGCCCGCGAGATCGTCACCTGCGCGGGAAACGGCCCGCAGTCGAGGCTGCCTACGAGGGACCAGCAGCTCAGGCGGATGCTCAGCGAGCCCCACCAAATACTGTCGAGATCCAAAGACGGCGGGAACTGAACGCCTGCCGTATCGCCGTTCCACGGCGGCAGCTCTGACTCGACCTGGTTATCAGTGGTGTCGTCGTCGTGCCAGGCGTCGTACAGGTATGGCCGGCCATATCTTGAGGCCACGACTGGCCAACCCAACTGAAGGGCTCTGTGCACTGACACGGAGCTGATGTGGGTGCCGGCAGGTGCAACAAAGCTCCAAATCACGGCATCGCCTGGTGCGACCGGCAGTTGGCCCGACCCAAACGCGAGCCCCAGTCCCAGGTTCGTTTGGCTGCATGCCGAAGCGAGACCTTGATCGTGGCCTTGGCTCGCCAAACTCGCCGAACTCGTCCAGCCGCCGGAGCCGGTGAAGGTTCCGGTCGGCGTCTGGCAGGTGTCGACGGTGTAGGTGCCGGCGAAGGCGAGTGGTGGACGGGCGAACAGCGCTGCGATGGCGGCGAGGAAGACGAGCGCCGCGGCGCGCAGGCGCGGGCGGCGGTCGACGGGTGGCGTTGGCATCGAGTACGGCCTCCTGATGCGTTGATGAGAGCTGACGAGTCGCGCGGCTTCAGGGGCCGGCGAACTCCGATGACGCGCCGCCGTGCGGCGCTCGACTGGGGTGCGGCGGAGGAGCGGCGGCCGCCGCGGACGCGCGCGGCGCCGTGCCTGCCGGTGGCGGCGACGCTTGCGCGAACTCCGCAATCGGCGAGGCGTGCGGAGCGAACTCCGACGGTCCGGACCGGGCAGCGCCGAACTCGCTGCGCGCCTCCGGCCTGGCCGGCCGGCGCACCGACGGGAAGGCGATCGGCGCGAGGCTCACGTGACCGGTCGCGGCCGCGACCCGCGCGCCGTGGAGCGGTGCGGCCGGCGCATGCGCCGCCTGCTGGAGCGCGACCCCACCGCCCGCGAGCGCCGCGGTCGACGCCGCGACCGCCGCGAGCTTCGCCGCCGGAGCGCCCTCGAGCATCCCCTGCGCGCGGACGACGAGCATGCTCGCGCGCTCGGCGAGCGCGTGAAGCGCGAGCGTCGCGTGGTCGGTGAGGGAGTGGTGCGACGTGGTGGCGGCAAGCCCCACGAGCGCCGGCGGAACGAGCGCAGCGACACGCGATGGCATCGCGTGGAAGTCGCGGAGCGTCGCGCGGCAGCCCGGGCACGAGCGCAGATGCGGCCGCAGCTCGGCGAGCGCGACGGCAGTCGCCTCGCCGTCGGCGAGCGCCGACAGCAGCGGCAGCCAGCGATCGCACTCGGCGCCCGACTCGATCGCGTCCAGCCGCTCGCGCAGCGCCCGGCGGCCCTCGGTGACCGTGCGGTTCGTTCTCGTGTACGACCAACCCGTCCGCGTGCAGATCTCGCGGTAGGAGAGCCCCTCCGCGCGCAGCACGAGCGCGGTCAGCTCCTGCGGCTTCAGGCGGCGCAGCGCCTCGGCCGTATGGCGCAGGCGCTCGTGTCCGAGAACCCGGTCGGCCGGATCGTCGAACAGGCGGTCCTCGACGCGCTCGTAGTCGACGGCTGCGCGGCCGACGAGCTGCTCGCGCTGCGCGCGCACCGCGAGCGCCTCGTTGCGCAGCACGGTCCGCGTCCATGCGAGAGGCTGCGCCGGCGGGTCGCCGTCCCGAACCCGCCGCACGAGCACCTCGATCGCGCGTTGATAGGCATCGTGCGCGTCGTCGGCGCAGTGCGAGAAGCGGCGCGCGAAGCGCAGCAGCTCGGCGGCGTGCTGCTGCACGAGCCGCAGCGTCGCGTCGGCGGCGCTCTCCTCCCGGCGTGTCCTGCTCTGCATCCCTGCTCCTCCAACCCTGGCGACCGTGCCTGGCGAGCGTCTACGCGCCAAGCGCCCCTGCTATCGGTCCGTCGAGGTGGAGAGCGACAGGGCTTCGCCCCGTCGGCGGGTTTGAAAACTTCGCTAAGTGCGCGAAAAACGCATCTGTTCATCCGCCAGATGTCCAGAGCAGATTCCCCGCTATGGCGGGGATTCCGGCGTCCAGCAGGGGCGCGGGGAGCGCGCTCCGCCGGGGTGCGCGGGAGCGCGCAGGCGGGCCGCGACAGGAGAGCGCGGCGCAAGCCGCAGGCAGGAGGGCGCCGGAACGTTGCGGCGGCGCGCTACAGCCCGAGCGCGGCGGCGACGCGCGCGTACGCGTCCGCGTCCGGCTCGACGTCCGGAGTCCCGAGCGTCGTGCGGTCGCGCTCGCCGCCGGAACCCGGGCGCGGCGGGCGGTTCCAGTTCCACAGCGCGAGGTCGAGCGCCGCGAGCGGCACCTCCCCCGCTTCCGCCAAGTCGGCCGCGCGGCGCTCGAGCAGGAGCGTGTCGGCGATCCCGAACACGCGCTTGGCGGCGACCGTCGTGTCGTCGGCGCCGCCCAGCTGGAGCGTGCCGGCGCGCACCTCGTGCAGGCCGAGCTGGCCGAGCGTGACGAGCAGATCGAAGCGGGCGTCGCGGTGCAGCCCCGGCAGCGCGAGCCGCTCGTACGCGCGCGCGAAGCGGCGCTCCGGCGTCCAGGCCGCTTCGCCGCCGAACGCGGCGTCCTGCGAGCCGGAGCGCTCGGCCCATGCGCGATAGGCGGCAAGCGTCGCCGTGCCGCGGCCGGGATCGTGCGCCGTCCGCGCGCCGAGCGGGACACCGTCGAGCTGCAGCGGCTCTCCGCTCGCCCACGCGGTGCGCGCCTGCCGGACGCCCGCGAACGGATCGTCGCCGTCGAGCGGGCCGAGATAGGCGATCGAGAACGCGAGCCAGAGCGCCTCCTCGCGGTCGGCCGACGCCGCCAGCTCGCCATAGAGCCCGGGCGGGTCCTCGGCCAGCACCGCCAGCCGCGCCGTCGCGAACGCGAGCTCCTCGGCCAGCCGCTCGGCGGCGGCGCTCGCCTTGACGCCGGGCACGAGCGGCGAGCGGAAGCCGTCCTCCTGCTCGCGCGCGACCTGGCGAATGCGCACGGCGCCCGCGCGGCCCGCGCGCGGCGGCGCTCTGCTGCGCGGACGCGTCGCAGCGCCCGCGGGCCTCGCCGCGCTCGACGTGCTCGTCCGGTTCGGCGTCACGACCTCCACCTGGTCGTGCGAGCAGATCGGACAGTTGGCGAGGAAGCGGTTGTGGCGGCAGAACGTCGGCACGGGGGACCGTGACTCAGTCTAGGCGCGACCGCTCGACGACGCCTGCTCAGCGCGCAGCGCGGCGGCGGAACAGCCCCCGCCGCGGCCTGCCGCTCGACCCGCTCGCCGGCGCGGCGTCGTCAGCGGGCGCCGGAGCGATCGGACGCGGGACGATCAGGCGCGGCCGCGCGCCGCCGCCCGGAGCGGCCGCCGTCGGCGCTCCACGGCCCGCGCGCGAGACGCTCACCGTCCTGCCGGCGCGCGCGGCCGCCTCGGCGAAGACCGCCTCCCACTCGCCCACGTTGGCGTGCACCGTCTGCGAGCGCCCCCACGCCGCGGCCCGCTCTGCGAGCGCGCCGCGCGCCGCGTCGTCGCTCACCAGCTCGGCGAGCGCCTCGGCCCAGCCGTAGTCGGCGACGAGCCGGCCGCCCTGCTGCTCGCCGAGATCCTTGTACGGACCTATCGGCGAGGCGAGCCACGGCACGCCGGCGGCCGCGTACTCCTTGACCTTGATGTTCGAGCGCACGCGGTTGAACGACACGTCGGCGATCGGCGCGATCGCGAGGTCGAACTGCGCGATCGTGTCGGGCAGCTCGGGAAACGGGACGAACGGGCGGTGGGTGTAGCGCTCGCTGCGCACGCCGACGTCGACGCCGACGCTCACGAGCGAGACGTGCGGATGCGCCTCCAGCAGCGCTTCGAGCGTCCGTCTCAGTCTCAGGTCCTTGAGGTCCCCGCGGTGCTCGGCGCCGGCGACCCAGCCGACGGTGACGCCGTCGCCGCCGGCGCGCCGCTCGCGCAGGAAGTCCTGGGCGAGGTAGTTCTCGACGACGCGCACGTCGGGCGCGCCGAGTCTGCGCAGGCGGCCGGCCAGCTCGAGGCACGTCGTCGAGACGAGCTCCGTCAGGCGCAGCATCGCCCCCAGCTCCTTGGCGACCTGTTCTCTGGCAGCCCGCATTTCGCTGTAGGCGGGGCTGCCCTTCGGCACCCGCGTCATGTCGTCGTCGTTGTCGAACATGACCGCCGCGCCGGCCTCCCTGAGTGCGCTTGCAAGCCGGCGCGCCGGCATGCGGAAGTGCCGCCACAGCAGCACGACGTCGGCCTGCCGCGCCTGCTCGAACGGCGGCGGATCGCGGTGGTCCCACTCGACGTACTCGGCGCGGTGCCCGGCGTCGGCGAGGGCACGCATCGGCAGCATGGCGCGGTAGGCAGCACCCCCCGTGCCGTCGGTCCCCATCGCGACGACGTGCATCGGGCTACTCTGCCGCAGCCCACCGCCGGAAGTCAACAATCAGGCGTGGCGGCGCCCCGCGAGGCGGTCCATCCCGCCGAGGAACAGCTCGCTCGCGAAGCGCACCGCACGCTCGACGTCCGGCGGATCCTGCTCGCTCAGGCGGATGCCGAGCTCGAACGCGACGCCGCCCATCGCGGCGGCGAGCGCGTCGAGGTCCAGCGCGCCCGGCAGCGACCCGAGCGCGGCGAGGTCCTCGCGCAGCTCGAGGATCCCCAGCTGCAGCGCGGGCGTGTCGAACAGCTCGCGCACCGTGCCGGCGTTGCGCCGCAGCATCTCGAACAGCGCGCGGTCCTCGACGATGAAGGAGAAGTACGCCTCGAAGCCCTCGCGCACGATCGCCTCGGCGTCGCGCGCACGGGCGCGCGCCTCGCGCAGCCGGCGCCGCAGCGCGGTCGTGTGCTCCTCGAGCACCGCGCGGAAGACCGCCTGCTTGTCGGGAAAGTAGTTGTAGAAGGTGCCGGTCGCGAGGCCGGTGCGGCGGATCACGTCGCGGATCGAGGCGGCGCCGTAGCCCATCTCGGTGAAGACCTCGGTCGCGGCGTCGAGGATCGCGCGGCGGTTCTCGGCCTTGGTGCGCTCGCGCTTGCCGGCCGCCAGCGGGCTCATGCGGGCGTCGCCGCCCCGGCGCGCGCACGCGCCGGCACCGGCAGGCGGAAGCCGCTCCGGCGTACGCGGCGAGCGCCGGCGCGGCGCTCGCGCGCGAGCGCGTAGAGGTAGTTGTCGAAGTCGACCTGCATCGTGTGGCGCTTGGAGGCGACGTAGCGCTTGAACATCTTCGCGCGCTCGCGCTCCATGTCCTCGCGGAGCATCTCCGGATCGGGCAGCGCGTACTCGCCGCGCAGGTAGGCGGCGATCCACTGCCCCTGCGCCTCGGCGAGCGGCATGATCGCGCCGAGCGGCTGGAGGAGTCCGACGAAGAAGACGTTGTCGAGGTCCGGGTGGAAGACGCGCCGAAACAGCGGCAGGTCGTTGTCGGGCGCGCTGATGAAGCCCGTGTCGAAGAACGGGAACGTGACCTTGTAGCCGGTGCAGTGCACGATCGTGTCGACCTGCTCGACCGAGCCGTCCTCGAAGCGCACGCGATCGCCGAGCAGCTCGGCGATGTTCGGCTTCCAGGACACCTCGCCGTGCGCGATGCGGTTGAGGAAGTCCGCCGAGATCGTCGGGTGCGCGTCGCCGAGATCGTGGTCGGGTCTCGGCAGCCCGTAGTCCGTCATGTCGCCGACGCCGACGCGGTAGAAGGTCGTGAAGATCGCCTTGCGAAAGGCCCACGGGAGCGCGCCGGTGAATCTGTTGACGCCGATCTGGTCGAGCGGACGGCCGAACAGGTACTTGGGGATCACGTGCGCGCCGCGGCGCGAGGAGAGCCACGTCCGCTCGGCGACGAAGCTCGACTCGACGGCGATGTCCATCGCGCTGTTGCCGATCCCGACGACGACGACGCGTCTGCCCTTGAACGGCTCGTTGTCGACGTAGAAGTGGGCGTGCACCTGCTCGCCGTCGAAGCGGCCGGGGAACGGCGGCTCGGGCCAGCGGGGATCCCAGTGGTGGCCGTTGGCCACGACGAGCGCGTCGTAGCGGCGCGTCTCCCCCGTGTCGAGCGCGACGGTCCAGGTGCCGTCGGCCTCCCGCTGGCAGTGCGCAACCCCCGTCTCGAACTCGATGTGCTCGCGGAGGCCGAAGCGGTCCACGTAGGCGTCGAAGTACGCGGCGATCTGCGTGTGGTGCGGGAAGTCGGGATACGACTTCGGCATCGGGAAGCCGGGGTACTCCATCCGCTCGCGCGAGGTGTTGATGTGCAGCGAGCGGTAGGCGGACGACATCCCGTTCTTGTTGCCGAAGACCCAGTTGCCGCCGACGCGGTCGGACTTCTCGAAGCAGTCGAACGGGATTGCGCGCTCGTGCAGCGCCTTCGCCGCCGCGATGCCCGAGGAGCCGGCGCCGATGACGCAGACGGACGGCAGCTGCTGGCTCATTGCGGGTCCTCCCTAGAAAGTTGACGCAGGCGTCACCTTATCAGGGGCCTCCTCCGCGCGCCGATGCTCGCGCCCGCGCTGCACGACTTCCCTGAAGCTCTTGAAGCGGAAGATCAGCACGAGCGCGCCGAAGCCCATCCCGACCGCGGCCGTCGCGAGCGCGATCTGCTGGCCGACGGAGAAGGCCGCGACCTGCGACGCAGTCGCCGAGCCGGCGAACACCGTCAGCAGCAGCGCCTGCTGCACGCCCGCCCCGCCGGGCGTGAACGGCACGAGCATCGCGACCACCTGCACGCCGAGCACGAGCAGCACGTTGCGTATCGACCCGCCGATGTGGAAGGCGTCGAGCAGGAACCAGTAGGCCGCGCAGCGCGCGAGCCACGACGCCGCCTGCCAGCTCGCCATCTCGCGCAGCCAGCGGTCGCGGTCGGTGAGGATCGTGAAGCCCTGCCGCACGCGCGCCCAGAATGCCTTCACCTTCGCCGACAGCAGCGCGAAGCCGACCAGCACGGCGATCGCCAGCGCGGTGAGCGCGAACAGCGTGAAGCGCGGATGGCCGGCGAAGAACGCGAGGTCGAACGCAGGCAGCTTCGAGAAGTCCGGCGGCTTGGGGAAGACGCCCTGCGTGAACGCGAAGATCAGCACGAGCAGGTTGACCGCCCAGTCGAACACGAGCCCGGTCCAGATCGCCGCGATGATCGCCGGGTAGCTCGACGCGGGGATCGAGATGCGCGTGAGGAAGTACTGCACGAGCGAGCCGCCGCCGAGCGGGAAGACCTGGTTGATCCCGACCCCCGCCACGTAGGCGCCCCACACGTCGCGCCAGCGCACGAGCTCGGCGGGATAGGCGGCCTGCACCGCGTTCGTGAGCGCGCGCGAGCGCAGCGTCAGATAGCCCGCGTAGCAGACCAGTGCGAGCAGCAGCGGCCCCCAGCGCAGATCCGCGAGGTTCGAGAAGAACGTCCCAACCGAGCTCAGGAACTGGCTGACGTCGCTTGCGACCGAGGCCGTGAGCGGGGTCATCGCGGGACAGTTTGACCCTTAACGCGCGGAAGGGCCCGAATCCATCCGGGCCCTCCGCAGCCGGGAATCGTGGGGGAGACGATTCCGGCGGACAGGACGCGGGGCGCCCTGCACGCTTGAGGATACCTCTCAAACCCGCAGATCGCCGTCACCCCGGCGCGAGAGCGCACAGGATTCGTTGCGGGAGTTCGTGCACGATGCGGCGATTTCCCAGGGTCGAGGTCAGAAGACCGGGGTGGTTCGGGCCTGCCGGGAAGGTCCTCAGCCGGAGATCGGGCCGCCCGGGCCGCTGAAGAAGTCGTCGCCGAGACGCACGTTTCCGGCGGCCTCGGCCTCGTGGCGGAGCGTGTGGTCCTCCACCCCGCTCCACGCGCCGATCGCGAGCTGCTCGCGGTCGGCGTCCATCGGGCTGCCGCCGAGATCCTTGTTGACGATGCGCGCGCAGCGGCGCCCCTCCGCGATCGCGGTGACGACGAGCGACTGGCCGACGCGCGCGTCGCCGCAGGCGTAGACGCCCGGCGTGGAGGTACGGTAGGTCTGACGCGTGCGGACGTTGCCGCGCGGGTCCAGCTCCAGGCCGAGCTGCTCGATCGCGCCCGCATGCTCGGGGCCGGTGAAGCCGATCGCGATCAGCACGAGATCGGCCTCCTGCGTGAACTCGCTGCCCGGGACCGGCGTGAGATCGCGCGAGGAGGTGCCGGTGACGCGGCGCGCGTGCACATGCGTCACGCGGCCGTCCACGCCGGAGAAGCCGGTCACCTCGGTCCCCCACCAGCGTCTGCCGCCCTCGTCGAGCGCGTACGTCGTGAGCGTGCGCTTCGGCGGCAGCGGCCACGGCGTGCGCGCGTCGCGCCCGCTGCTGTCGAGCTGCTGGTAGACGTCGAGGATCTTCGGCTCCGGAGCGCCCTCGCGGCGCGCGTTCGAGATGCAGTCCATGCCGGTGTCGCCGCCGCCGATCACGACGACGCGCTTGCGGGCGGCGCTGATCTCGCTGCCCGGCGCGGGCGCGCGCGACGGGCGCCCCTCCTGCGCGGCGACGAAGCGGTTGCGCTGGTAGAGGTAGTCCATCGCGAAGTGGATGCCGCGAAGCTCGCGCCCTTCGACCTCGACGTCGCGATGCACGCGCGAGCCGATCGCGACGACGACGGCGTCGTGGCGCTCGCGCAGCTCGGCGGCGGCCACGTCCGCGCCGACGTCGACGCCGTACTCGAAGCGCACGCCCTCGGCCTCCAGCACGGCGACGCGGCGATCGATGATCGCCTTCGGCAGCTTCGCGTCCGGCACGCCGAAGCGCATCAGGCCGCCGGGACCCTCGTCGCGCTCGTAGACGGTCACGGTGTGGCCGCTCCTGTTCAGCTCGGCGGCGACCGCGAGGCCGGCCGGTCCGGAGCCGATCACGCCGACCGTCTTACCGGTGCGGCGGTCGGGCGGCTCGGGCACGACCCAGCCCTCGTCGAACGCGCGCTCGGCGATCGCCAGCTCGATCTGCTCGATCGCGACCGCGTCGTCGTTGATCGCGAGCACGCACGCGGACTCGCACGGCGCCGGGCAGATGCGGCCGGTGAACTCGGGGAAGTTGTTCGTCGAGTGGAGCTGGACGATCGCGTCGTGCCACTTGTCGCGGTAGACGAGGTCGTTCCAGTCCGGGATCAGGTTCCCGAGCGGGCAGCCCTCGTGGCAGAACGGGACCCCGCAGTCCATGCAGCGCGCGCCCTGTCTGCGCAGCTCGTCTTCGGACTGCAGCCCGAAGTACTGCGCGTAGTCCTTGATGCGCTGCGTGGGATCGCGCTTGTCGAAGCCGACCCGATGGATCTTGAGGAAGCCGCCCAGTTGTCCCATCAGTGGTTCCTCCGGTGGGTTCGCGTTCCGGCTCGCGAGGTCCGGGCGGCGGCTGGCGAGGACGCAGAATCGAAGGAACACCAAAGGTATTTCGAGATTCGAGGACGACGCCAGGCGGCGATCCGGGCCCGCGAGGCGGCGCGTGAATCCTCCGGGGGGACCACCATTACGCGCCTGTCGGCTCGGGTGCGGCCTGCTGCGCGGCGGCCGCTGTGGCGCGCTCTGCGAGCGCTCGCTTGTAGTCGCGCGGCATCACCTTCACGAAGCGTCCCACGCACGCGTCCCAGCCGTCGAGCATGCCCTGCGCGACGGGCGAGCCGGTGCGCTCGGCGTGCTCGGCGATCAGGTCCTTCAGCTCGGCCTCGTCGTGCTCGGAGAGCGCATCGAGGTCGACGAGGTCGACGTTGCAGCGACCGGCGAAGTCGTTGTGCTCGTCGTAGACGTAGGCGATCCCGCCGCTCATCCCGGCGGCGAAGTTGCGGCCCGTCGGGCCGAGCACGGCGACGCGACCGCCGGTCATGTACTCGCAGCCGTGGTCGCCGACGCCCTCGACGACCGCGTGCGCGCCCGAGTTGCGCACCGCGAAGCGCTCGCCCGCGAGCCCGCGGAAGAACGCGCGGCCGGCCGTCGCGCCGTAGAGCACGGTGTTGCCGACGACGACGTTGTCCTCCGCGCGGAAGCCGGCGTCGCTCGGCGGGTGAACGGCGAGCACGCCGCCGGCGAGGCCCTTGCCGGCGTAGTCGTTCGTCTCGCCCGCGAGCGTGAACGTCACGCCCGGCATCAGCCAGGCGCCGAAGCTCTGCCCGGCGGAGCCCGTCAGCGCGACCTCGATCGTGCCCTCCGGCAGGCCCTCGGGGCCGAAGCGGCGGGCGATCTCGCTCGACAGCAGGCCCCCGACGGTGCGGTTGACGTTGCGCACGGTCGTCGCGATGCGGGTGGGCCGCCTGCGATCGAGCGCCTCGCCGGCCTCGCGGATCAGCTCCCAGTCGAGCGCGTCGTCGAGCACCGGGTCCGGCGGGCGCGTGCGATGACGCGGCGCGCCCTCGGCCAGCTCGGGCATCGCGAAGATGCTCGTGAGATCGACGCCGCGCGCCTTCCAGTGCTCGATCGCCGCGTCCATCTCGAGCAGGTCGGTGCGGCCGATCAGCTCGTCGTAGGTGCGCACGCCGAGCGCCGCCATCAGCTCGCGCGCCTCCTCGGCGACGAAGAACAGGTACTTGACGACGTGCTCGGGCGTGCCCTCGAAGCGCCTGCGCAGCTCGGGATCCTGCGTCGCGATCCCGACCGGGCACGTGTTGAGATGGCAGACGCGCATCATGATGCAGCCCATCGCGATCAGCGGCGCGGTCGAGAAGCCGATCTCGTCGGCGCCCAGCATGGCGGCGATCACGACGTCGCGGCCGGTCTTCATCTGACCGTCGGCCTCGACCGTGATGCGCGAGCGCAGGTCGTTGAGCAGCAGCGTCTGCTGCGTCTCGGCGAGCCCGATCTCCCACGGGATGCCGGCCGCCTGGATCGAGGACTGCGGCGAGGCGCCCGTGCCGCCGTCGTGCCCGGAGATCACGACGTGGTCGGCGTTCGCCTTCGCGACGCCGGCGGCGACCGTGCCGACGCCGACCTCGGCGACCAGCTTCACCGACACTTCCGCGCGCGGGTTGGCGCAGCGCAGGTCGTAGATCAGCTGCTTGAGGTCCTCGATCGAGTAGATGTCGTGGTGCGGCGGCGGCGAGATCAGCCCGACGCCCGGGGTCGAGTTGCGCAGCCAGGCGATGTAGTCGTCGACCTTGTGGCCCGGAAGCTGGCCGCCCTCGCCGGGCTTCGCGCCCTGCGCCATCTTGATCTGCAGGCGATCGGCGTTGACGAGGTAGTGAGGAGTCACGCCAAAACGGCCGGAGGCGACCTGCTTGATCGAGCTGCGCCGCTCGTCGCCGTAGCGCGCCGGGTCCTCCCCGCCCTCGCCCGTGTTCGACTTCGCGCCGAGCCGGTTCATCGCGATCGCGAGCGCCTCGTGCGACTCGCGCGAGATCGCGCCGAGGCTCATCGCGCCCGTCGAGAAGCGCTTGACGAGCTCCTCCGCGGGCTCGACCTCCTCCAGCGGGATCGGCGTCTCCAGCGTCTTCAGTCTCATGAGGCCGCGCAGCGACGCCCTGCGCGCGGACTCGTCGTTGACCGATCTCGCGAAGTCGCGGTACGTCTGCAGGCCCTCGCCGTTCTGCGAGCGGACCGAGTGCTGCAGCAGCGCGACCGTGTCCGGGTTCCAGATGTGCAGCTCGCCGTCGCGGCGCCACTGCAGCACACCGCCGACCGGCAGCACTTCGCGGCCGGTGCGCGGGTAGGCGCGGAAGTGGCGCTCGAGCGCCTCCTTCGCGAGCACGTCCATGCCGACGCCGCCGATGCGCGATGCGGTGCCGGTGAAATGCTGCTCGACCAGCTCGGGCGCGAGCCCGACCGCCTCGAAGATCTGCGCGCCGCAGTAGGACTGGATCGTCGAGATGCCCATCTTCGAGAAGGTCTTCAAGAGCCCCTTGCCGATCGCTCTGACGATCCGCTGCTCGGCCTCCTCGCGCTCGAGCTCGACCGGCAGCAGGCCGCGATCGGCCAGCTCGTCGAGCGACTCGAACATCAGATACGGGTTTATCGCGGCCGAGCCGAAGCCGATCAGCGTCGCCATGTGATGGATCTCGCGCGGCTCGCCCGTCTCGATCACGAGCCCGCAGCGCAGGCGCGTGCCGGCGCGCACGAGGTGGTGGTGGACGGCGGCGACCGCCAGCAGCGACGGGATCGCGACGCGCTCCGCACCGACGTTGCGGTCCGAGAGGATCAGGATGTTCGCGCCGCGCTCGATCCACGCGGAGGCCTCGGCGCAGATCGCCTCGACGCGCCATTCCATCCCCTCCGCGCCCAGCTCGATCGGCCAGGTGAGGTCGATCGTCGCCGCGTGGAAGACGTCGTGCGAGACCTGGCGCAGCTTCTCCAGCTCGTGGTTGCGGAGGATCGGCTGGCGCATGAAGAGCTGGTGCGCGTGCTCGGCGGACTCGGTCAGCAGGTTCACCTCGGCGCCGACGGACGTCGCGAGGCTCATCACGACCGACTCGCGGATCGGGTCGATCGGCGGGTTCGTGACCTGCGCGAAGAGCTGCTTGAAGTAGGCGAACAGCGGCGGCTGGCGGTCGGACAGCACGGCGAGCGCGGCGTCGTTGCCCATCGAGGCGGTCGGCTCCTCGCCGTTCGCCGCCATCGGGGCGATCACGAGGCGGAGATCCTCCTGCGAGTAGCCGAACGCGAGCTGCTTGGAGCGCAGCGGCTCGACGCGCGGCGCACGCGGCGCGCGCTCGGGCAGGGCGTCGAGGTGCACGACGCGCTCGTCGTACCACTCGCCGTACGGACGCTGGCCGGCGACCTGCGCCTTGACCTCCTCGTCCTCGACGATGCGGCCCTGCTCGAGGTCGACGAGGAAGACCTTGCCCGGCTGCAGGCGCCCCTTGCGCACGATCTCGCGCGGCGGGACCCTCACGACGCCCGTCTCGGAGGCGAGCACGACGTAGCCGTCGGCCGTCTGCACCCAGCGACCCGGACGCAGGCCGTTGCGGTCGAGCGTCGCGCCGACCTGGCGGCCGTCGGTGAAGGCGACGACGGCCGGCCCGTCCCACGGCTCCATCACGCACGAGTGGTAGTCGTAGAAGCCGCGCACGGCCGGCGGCAGGTCGGTGCGGTCGCGGTAGGCCTCGGGCACCATCATCATCACGGCGTGGGCGACCGAGCGGCCCGCGAGCGTCAGCAGCTCGAGCACGTTGTCGAACGTCGCGGAGTCCGATCCGCCCTGACGCACGACGGGCATCAGCTTCTGCAGGTCGTCGCCGAACAGCTCGGAGGTGAGCTGCGACTCGCGCGCGCGCATCCAGTTGACGTTGCCGCGCACGGTGTTGATCTCGCCGTTGTGGGCGATCATGCGGTACGGGTGCGCGAGCTCCCAGCTCGGGAACGTGTTGGTCGAGAAGCGCGAGTGGACGAGCGCGAGGCGCGTGGCGAGCCGCGGATCCTTCAGGTCGGGGAAGTAGCCCGAGAGCTGCGGCGCCGTCAGCATCCCCTTGTAGACGACGGTGCGCGACGAGAGGCTCGGGATCGCGAGGTCCGCGCCGGCCGCCTTCTCGATCAGGCGGCGGATCGCGTACAGCTTGCGCTCGAACGCGTCCTGGTCGGCGAGCTCGTCGCTCGCGGCGACCAGCACCTGGCGGATGCGCGGAGCGGCTCTGCCCGCGACGACGCCGACGTGCGCGTCGTCGACCGGCACCTCGCGCCAGCCGAGCACGTGCTGGCCCTCGCGCGCGACGACGCCCTCGATCACCGCCACGAGCTCGTCGTGGCGGGCCTGGTCGTGCGGCAGGAAGCACATGCCGACGCCGTAGCGGCCCAGCGGCGGCAGCTCGACGTCGAGCACCGCGCGCAGGAACGCGTCTGGGAGCTGCAGCAGTATCCCCGCGCCGTCGCCGGTCGTCGGGTCCGCGCCGGCCGCGCCGCGGTGCTCCAGGTTCTCGAGCGCGTAGAGCGCGCGATCGACGACGCCGTGGTCGGGCCCCTCGGTCAGCTTGGCGACGAACGCGACGCCGCAGGCGTCGTGCTCGTTTTCGGGGTGGTAGAGGCCGGCGGCCTGTGGCGGCTTCATCGCGTGCATGGATCTTGTGTTCCCGATGGGCGGCGCGAACACTGAGAGGAGGCAACAGGGTACCAGTGGAGGCCGGTTGCGCATTGCGCCAGCGCCCGGTCCAACGGCGGAATCGGCGTCAGCCGCGCGTCTTCGCTCTCGACCGCGCTCTGGTCGCCGCCGCGGGCGCCTTCGCGCGCCGCTTTCTGGCCGGCTCGGCGTTGCCGTTGGCGCGCACGGCCGCGACGCTCGCTTCGAGCGCCGCCATCAGGTCCGGAACCGCCGCCGGCTCGGCCGTCGGCGGCTGCACCGCGACCTCCTCGCCGGCCGCCTTGCGGTCGATCAGCTCGAGCACGCGCTCGCGGTATTCGTCTCTGTATGCGGTCGGGTCGAACGGGACCGACAGCGACTCGATCAGCTGACCGGCCATCGCGACCTCGCGCGCGTTCGCCTCGACGTCGTCGAGCGCTTCCAGCTCGTCGAGCCGGTCGGGCGGGTTGACCTCGTCGCCGTAGAGCATCGTCGAGAGCATCAGCACGCCGTTCGCGGGCCGCAGCGCGCACAGCTGCTGGCGGGTGCGCAGCACGAAGCGGCCGATCGCGACCTTGCCCGCCTGCTCCATCGCCTCCAGCAGCAGCGCATAGGGCTTCGCGCCGCCGGTCGCAGGCGCCAGCAGGTAGGCGCTGTCGTAGTAGACGGGATCGATGTCCGCCAGCTCGACGAACGCCTCGATGTCGATCGTCTTCGTGCGGCGCGGATCGAGCGCGTCGAGCTCCTCCTGTCTGACGATCACGTAGCGCTCGGGCGCGATCTCGAAGCCCTTCACGACGTCCTCGAAGGAGACTTCCTCGCCGTCCGCCGGGCAGACGCGCTTCTGCTGTATGCGGACGCCGTCTCTCGCATGCAGCTGGTGGAAGCGCACCGTCTTCGGAGACGTGGCGCTGTAGAGCTTGATCGGCACGTTGACCAGCCCGAAGCTGATCGCGCCGCTCCAGATCGCGCGAGGCATGGGGCGTTTCTACTACCCGACGGCCGTGCCGGCAACCCACGAACGGCGACTTGCGGCCGGACGGCCGGGTCAGATGCCCGACGCCGACGGCCCGAGCGTGTCCGCCATTCGCTCCAGCGAACGGCGCAGCAAGCGCGAGACGTGCATCTGCGAGATGCCGACGCGCTCGGCGATCTCGCGCTGCGTGAGCCCGGCGAAGAACCGCAGCAGGAGGATGCGCCGCTCGCGTTCGCTGAGCGTCGAGAGCCCGCGGCCGAGCTCGACGCGCTGCTCGGCCGCCGCGAACCCAGGGTCCTCCGCGCCGATCCGCGCGACCGGCTCGCCGTCGTCGCCGAGCGGCTCGTCGAGCGGGACGGTGCTGTAGGCCTGCGCGCCCTGGAGCGCCTCGAGCACCTGCTCGGGCGTGGTGCCCGTCGCCTCCGCGAGATCCTCGATCGTGGGCGAGCGGCCCAGCTTCGTCGACAGGCGATCGACTTCGCGCGTGACCTTCGCGCTCAGCTCCTGCAGGCCGCGCGAGACGCGCACCGACCAGGCGCGGTCGCGGAAATGGCGCTTGATCTCGCCGAGGATCGTCGGCACGGCGAACGTCGAGAAACGCAGCTCGCGATCGAGGTCGAAGCGGTCGACGGCCTTGATCAAGCCGACGCAGCCGACCTGCTCGAGGTCATCGAGCGGCTCACCGCGGTTCGCGTAGCGGCGCGCGAGGGAACGCACCAACGGCATCATGCGTTCGATCAGAAGGCTGCGAGCCTGCTCGTCGCGCTCCTCATGCCAGCGGCGCAACAGCTCATGCTCGTCAACCAGCGGATCGACCGGCAGGCGAACGACCGTGGCGGACATGTCGTGCCTCCTTCGTGGCGGAAACCGGCTGACCGTCATCCTCTTCGGCAAACCGGGGATGACAAGGTGGACAGACGCGGTCACTGGCGTTGACGCGTCCGCTGCGGTACAACCCCTAGGTGGACAAGGGTGGGCAGACGGTCAGCGCCACCGAGTTCGCGGAGTTGACCGGCGTCTCGCGCGAGCGTCTGCGCACGTGGGAGCGGCGCTTCGACTTCCCGCGCCCGGCCCGAGTGGCGCGCGGCCCGCGCCGCTACGCGATCGCCGACGCGCCACGCGTCGTCGCGGTTCGCCGCGCCGCCGAGCAGGGAGTCCCGCTTCCGCGCGCGATCGCCGAAGCGACGAGCGCGCCGACGGTCGAGGTCTCGGACGCGACGCTCGCGGCCGTCTCGGTCGTCGCGCCGATCCCGGTCGTGCTCGTCTCCGGTCCCGAGCCGCTGCGCGTCGCCTGGGTGAGCGGCTTCCTCCGTGCGGTCGAAGGCGCGATCGCGCCCGCGACGCGCCTCGACGCACTGCCGTGGTTCATGGGCAGCGACCTCGAACGCACGCTGCGGACCCTGTTCGCCGGCGATACGGCGATGCTCGAATGCGCCCATCCGTCGTGGGCCGGCGGCGCCGCGCTCGAACGCTCGATCGCCTACCGCGTGCCGGCTCGGGCGGGCGAGCCGCCGACCGTCGCGCTCGTCGGGATCGACCGCGACGAGGAGCGCCGCGCGCGCCGCGAGCTCGGCGAGCTGCAGCAGGAGCTCTCGCGCGTACGCGTACGCGAGCAGCGCCGCCAGCGCTGGCTCGCGCTCGCAGCCTCGCTCGCGGAACGCTTCCAGCACGACGCCGGCGAGGCGCTGCTGTCCGGGACGGTCGACACGCTCGTGCGCCGGCTCGGCGCGGTCGACGCCGGCGTCGCGCTCTACGTCGCCGGCCAGCTCGCGCTCGGATCGACGAGCCGCGGCCTGCTCGGGCCGCACATGGTGACGGTCACGCGCTACGACGACCTCGCCGCGCTGATGCAGCGCAGCTCCTCCGACTGGCTGGCCCCGGCGACCGCAAGCGCCTTCGGTGTGCACGCCGGGCTGCACTGCCTCGCGGTGCCGCTCGGCGTCGTCGGCGAGCGGCTCGGCGCGCTGCTGCTCGTGTTCGACGAGCAATCCGTGCTCGACGAGGACATCCGCAACGTCCTGACGGTCGTTGCCGCCGGACTCGGCTTCATCGTCCTGCGCGACCGGCTCGTCGGCTCCTCGCCGGGCGCCGGACCGCCACCGGTCTAGGCCTATCGGGATAGGCCCTTAGAAGAGGCGCCCTTCCGGCACGTCGAGCGTGCGCTCCAGCGGCCACGAGCAGAGCGAGCCGCGGCCGGGACAGCCGTCGCAGATGCGCGGGCCGGGGTCCGTCGCGACCGGGAAGCGACGCTGGAGGATCGCGTCGGCGCGGGCGGCGAGGTGCGCCTGGAGGTCCGGCAGGTCGGCGGCCGTGAACGTGGCCGAGGCCGGCTGAGCGGGCCGCTCGAGGAAGACGTGCACGACCTCGACGGTGGCGGCGCCGTCGCGCAGAGCGGCAAGCGCGTAGGCGGCGCGCTGGAGCGCGTAGTGCTCAGCCGTGAGCCGCTGCGGATCGGCGTCGGCGGCGAGGCGGTCGCTCTTCCAGTCCACCACCACGGTTCGCCCGCGGTCGCGGCCGATCAGGTCGAATATGCCGACGAGCGGGATCGCGTCCAGGCGCAGCGAGAACGGCTGCTCGCGGCGGACGTCGTCGAGAGCCGCCAGGCGGGCGCGGAGGTCGCTTGCGAGGAAGCCGGCGATCGGGTCGGCGATCTCGTGCGCGGCGGTGTCGGTCAGGCGGACGCCGGCGCGTTCGGCCTCGGCGGCGACGGCTGCGGCATCCGGCGGCGTGGGGCTCGCGAAGTCGGCCTGTTCGAGCAACGAGTGGACGATCCGCCCGCGCACGCGCGGGTCCAGCTCGGCGCGCGCGCCTGCGCCGAAGCCCGTCTCAGTGGGCGGCAGCCCGAGCACGCGCTGCAGATAGAAGCGGTAGCCGCATGTCGCGTGCTGTTGGAGGCTCGTGTAGCTGAGTGCCGCGACCGGCGGTGACGGGACGGGCTCGGCCCCAGCGCTTGTGCGGGCGGGTCCTGTCGGCTGCGGGTGCGCGCACCCCGGGCTTGCGCCCGGGGCACGTGCATCCTCACCGCCACCCGCCCGATCGGCGTGGGCGGAGGACTCCGGGCGCGCCGCCGTGGGCAGCTCAGCGAGGAGGGGTGGCCGCGCAATCGTCACGGCGACGGTCAGCCCGTCGTGCTCCGCGACGGTCCGGGGCTCGGCGTCGGGGAGGCAGCGCCGGTCGATGTCCGGGACGAAGGCGGGTCCGAGCCACGTGAGCGGGGCGGCCCCGGGCTTCGCCTCGGGCCACGGGTCGCAGGAGGCGGCGCCGGACAGGATCAGCTGCTCGCGCGCGCGGGTGACCGCGACGTAGAAGAGGCGCGCCTCCTCGTCGGCGTCGGCGCGACGCTGCTCCTCGACGAGCGCGCGGTAGGCGAGCGTGGGGCGGGATCTGCCGCCGCCGATCCGTCTGATGCGGATCCCGACACGGCCGTCGCGGCCGACGCGCACCAGCTCGCGCCCCGCCGGCGGCGACTCGCGGCCGAGATCGGCGACGCAGACGACCGGGAACTCGAGGCCCTTCGCGCGGTGGATCGTCATGACGCGCACGGCGTCGAGCGCCTCGCCCTCCACTGGCGCTTCGCTCTCGCGCGCGTCGCCGGAGCCGTCGGCGCCGCCGACGAGCCCGCTCACGAGGTCGGCGAAGCCGCGCAGGTCGCGGCCGTGCTCGGCCTCGTGCTCGCGCGCGAGCCGCATCAGCTTGCGCACGTTCGCGAGCCGGCGCGCCCCGCCGTCCATCCGCAGCAGCGCGGTGTCGTAGCCGGTGCGCGCGAGCGCGCGATCGATCAGCGCTTCGAGGCCGTGGCGCGGCGCGGCGCGGCGCTCGGCCGGGAGCCAGCCGCGCAGCCACTCGACGCGTGCGCGCTCGCCGGAATCGAGCCGTTCGGGCAGCGCGTCGTCGTCGATCAGCGTCCACCACGGGTCGCGGCCGCTCGCGCGCGACGCGGCGGCAAGCTGCACGAGGCCGTCGCTGGAGAGGCCGACGAGCGGCGAGGCGAGCAGCGTGTAGAGCGCGAGCCCGTCGCGCGGGTTGGCGAGCACGCTGAGATAGGCGACGAGGTCGCGCACCTGCTGCTGGGACCAGTAGCCGCGCCCGCCGATCACGTACGTCGGCACGCCCCGCTCGACGAGCGCGCGCTCGTAGACGGCCAGGTCCCCGGTCGCGCGCAGCAGCAGCACGATCTCGCCCGGCGGGCGGCCGGCGTCGATCAGCTCCCGGATGCGGGCGGCGAGCAGGCGGGCCTCGGCGAGGCGCCAGAGCGGGGCTGGGGGGACGGCGCCCGGCGGGATGAGTTGCGCTTTCTCCCAGTCGGCGGCGCGGTCGGCTATCAGCAGCTCGATGCGGGGGCCCGTAGTGCCGTGGCGGGCGGGTCCTGTGGCTCTCCGCCCCGCTCTCAGCGGCGTGAAGCTCTCGCCGAAGCGCGGTGCGAAGGCTTGGTTGAAGGCGTGGAGGAGCGCTTCGTGGCTGCGGAAGTTCGTCGCGAGTGTGGCGGTTGCGCCGCGTTGCGCCATCGCGGTGCGCAGGCCGCGGAAGAGGCGTACGTCGGCGTGGCGGAAGCCGTAGATCGACTGCAGCTCGTCGCCGACTGCGAACAGGTCGGGTCCGGCGATCCGCTCGAGCAGTTCGAGCTGGAGTGGGTTCGTGTCCTGGAACTCGTCGACGAGCACGTGGTGGAAGCGCTCCGCGTAGCGGGCGCGCAGGTGGTCGTGGTCGCGAAGAAGGCGGTTCGCGCGCAGTTCGAGGTCCTCGAAGTCGAGCCCGGACGCGGCGCGCTTGGCGTCTTCGTAGCGGCGGTCGAATGCTTGGAGCAGTGCGTCGAGCAGCGCGTGCGCCGGCAGCGCGGCGGTGTCCGCGCAGGCGTCGGCGAACGCGGCCAGTGCGCGCTTATATGCCTCGCAGCCTGGACCGTTGAGCGCCACGCCGTTGCCTCTGAGCGCGAACGCGTCGACCTCGTCCGGCATCGGCGGCGCGTCGAGGGGCCGTTCGAGCAGCGCGGCGCAGGCGGCGAGCCGTTCGCGTGCGCGCTCGACCGTGGTCCCGTTGCGCGCCTCCTCCAGCTCGACGGCCGCCTGCGCGCGCGCGATCGCGAGCGTGCTGTGCGCGGCGCGGATGTCGGCCGGGTGCGGTCGCGGGAGGTGCGGGTGCTCGACCCCCCGGCTGCGCAGCTCGCCGTGCAGCGCGACGATCGCCTCGCGCAGCTCGGCCGGGCGGTAGGCCGCGATCAGCTCGAGCGCGGCGTCGCCGTGCGCGGCGACGAGGTCGTCGAGCGCTGCTGCGAAGGCGTCGGCGGCGAGGCGCCGGGTGACGCGTTCGTCCAGCACCGCGAAGCGCGGATCGAGGCCGGCTGCCAGCGCGTGCGTACGCAGCAGGCGAGCGCAGAAGCTGTGGATCGTCGAGATCCAGGCGCCCTCGCTCGCGCGCGCTCGCTCGCCGTCGTCGAGCGCCTCGAAGCGGGCCCGCACGCGCGCCTTCAGCTCGGCCGCAGCCTTCTCGGTGAAGGTGATCGCGAGGATGCGGCCGACGTCGCCCGCCTCCTGCGACGCCGAAGCCGCCTCCGGCGCCCGCTCGCCGCCGCGCACGATCCGGACGTAGCGCTCCGCCATCACCGACGTCTTGCCGCTGCCGGCCGCCGCCGTCAACAGCAGCCCGCCGGGGTGCTCGATCGCGCGCCGCTGCTCGGGCGTGAACGGGACGCCCGCCGTGCCGCTCACTGGTCCGCCGCCCGGCAGATCCCCGGGTATGCGCAGCCGTTCGGGGAGCACGTCTCCGGCGTCGCGCACAGCTCGCCGCCGCGCAGCCGCGCCGCCAGCTCGCAGGCGCGCGCAGCGGCCGCATCCAGCTCGGCGTCGAGCTCCTCGCGCGAGCGGCGGTCGGTCTCGAACGCCAGCTCGCCGGCGTCGGCGTCGTCGCGGACCAGGCCGCGCGCGCGCAGGTCCTCCCCGCGCAGCGGCTGGTAGACGCCGCCGACCGGCTCGCGTCTCAGCAGCTCGCGCACGGCGACCATGTAGAGGGCGACCTGCAGCTGGTCCTCCGCGCGCCATCTCGCGACGGGCCAGCCTCTGCCGGGCTTCCCGCTCTTGTAGTCGCGCACGAGCGCGCGGCCGCCGGCGTCGAGGTCGACGCGGTCGATCACGCCGCGCAGGCGCAGCGCGCCGGCGCCCAGCTCGAGCGCGGGCGCGGCCTCCTCCCCCATCCCGAACGCCAGCTCCAGGTGCGCGGGGCGAAAGCCGCCGCCCGCCTGCGCCTCGTGCTCCAGCAGCCGCAGCACGTCGGCGGCGATCTCGTGCGCGGCGGCGGCCTGCGCGGCGGCGCCGCGGCCGAGCACGAGCTGCGCAGCCTCCTCCGCGACGACCTCGCGCACGAGCGCATCCGCGTCTCGCAGCACCGCGGGCGTGAGCGGCCAGTCGAGCTGGCCGAGCACGCGCTCGAGCACGCGGTGCACGCAGCTCCCGCGCGGGATCGCGTCGGGATCGGGCTCGAAGCGGTCCGGCGCGAGCTCGCGCTCGACGAGCCACTTGACCGGGCAGCGCGCGTACGCCTCCAGGCCGCCGGCGGACAGCACCTCGCGCTGGCGCAGAGAGGCCCGCGCGGCGGGCCCGAGCGACGCGAGCGGCGGCGGCGCCATGCGCGGGGCGGCCAGCGCGGCGGCGCGTGCGCGTTCGGCGTCCGTCGGCGCTTCGTCCGCCGGCCACGTGACCGCCGACAGCGGCCGATGGCGCACCGGCAGCTCGTCCAGCAGCCCGCGCACGTCGTCGACGAAGAACGACGGCAGGGCGGGATTGCCCTCCTCGTCGGCGTCGCGGCAGCTCAGGATCAGGCGGCGCGTCGCGCGCGAGGCGGCCGCGTAGAAGAGATAGCGCTCGTCGGCGACGCGATCGGCGCGCGCCCCGAGCCGCAGGCCGGCGGCGCTGTTGAGCGCACGCCGCTCCTCGTCGGACAGGAACGGCTCGGGCGCGGCGGGGCGGGGAAACTCGCCTTCCTGAAGGCCGTAGAGGATGACCGTGTCGAAGCGCCGCGCGCGGATCGCGAGCGGGTCGGCGACGAGCACCGCGCCCGATCCGGGCCCGCCCGCCCGCGATCCGACCTGCAGGTCGAGTCGTTCGAGCGCGTCCAGCAGGACCTCCGGAGCGGGCGGGCGCCGCGGGTCGGCGCCGGCCACCTCCGCCAGTTGATCGAGCGCTTCCAGCAGCACCCCGAGCGCGCGCGCGTCGACCTCCTCCTCGGGACCGAGCTGAGCTGCCTGCCCGCGGTGCGGAGCGGCGAACAGCGCGCGGGCCTCGCGCGCGAGCGCGGCGAGCAGCGGCTGCGCGCCGTCGGCCGCCGCGCCGCGCAGCCGGTCGAGCTCGCGCAGCGGCCAGCCGCCCGGCGCCTGCTCCCACGCGCTGCGCGCTCCGGCGAGATCCGCGATCGCGTTGCGCCGCAGCGTCAGCTCCAGCCGGTCGGCCAGCTCCAGCCGGTCGAGGCGGCCCGGCGTGCGCAGGTAGCTCAGCAGCTCCTGCGGCCCGGCCTCGCCGGGGCGCAGCGCGCAGCGCGCGAGCGCGAGCAGGCCGCGGCCCAGCGCCGTGTGCGCGAGCGGCAGGCGACGCTGCAGCGCATACGGGATCCCGTAGGCGGTCAGGACCTGCTCGACCAGCGCCGCGTTGCGCTCCGGACGGCGCAGCACGACCGCGATCTCCTCCGCCGGGACCTGCTCGCCCAGCAGCGCCAGCAGCTCGGCGGCGACCAGCTCGGCCTCGGCCCGCTCACCGCCCGCGACGAGCAGCTTCACGGCGTCGCCGGCGGGCACGCGCGGGGGATCCGGCTCGAACAGGTGACGCTCGAGGTGGTGCAGCGCGACTCGTGCCGTGGGCGCGTAGTGCGCGTCGTCGGGGGGCAGCTCGGTCACCGCGCCGGCGAGCTGGCCCAGCTCCGCGACGAGCGCGGCGGAGCGCCCGGCGAACGCGCCGCGGCCGGCCTCGTACGTGAGCGAGACGGTCACCTCGGCGCCGGCGACGCGCGCGAGCGTCTCGACCGCGTCGCGCTCCAGCGGTGTGAGGTCGTCGAAGCCGTAGAGGAACACGGGCGTCGTCCCCCACGCCCCCGGCTGCGCGCGCAGCGCGTCGAGCGCGCGCCAGGCGAACAGCTCGGGATCGACGCGGCCGAGCCGTTCGAGCCCGCGCGCGTATGCGCTGTAGATCGCCGCCGCCTCGCTCGCGGCGGCCGTTGCCTCGGGCCAGGCGCGAACGGCGGCGGTGAAGCGCTGCGGCGTGATCAGTGAGCGCTCCAGCTCGGCGACGAACGCCAGCGCCGAATGGAGGAATCCTGGCGTCTGCGCCACCCCGGCCAGGGCGTCGAGGGGAGCGTCCGCGATCGCCTGCTGCACGAGCCGCTCGCGCTGGAGCGGGCCGATCGCGCGCGCCCACCAGCCGGCGCGCCGCGCGATCTCGCGCACGAGGCCGGCGAACGTCGTGACGCGCCCCGGCTGGGTCGCGCGCTCGCCGGTCAGCTCGCGCTCGAACGCGGCGACGTCGTCGCGCGTCGGCACGACGAGCCACGGCGCCTGGCGGAGACGGGCGCGAACGGCGTCCAGCACGACCCCGGCCTTCGCCGAGTTCGCCGGTCCGGTGACGAGCGTGAGCGGCATGGGTCCGACATGGTCGCGCGCGCGCCCGACGGGCTCAGCGCGCGAGCGTCTCGCGGAGCGTGCCGGCGACGTAGGCCGGCCGGTGGATGACGTCCGCGTGGGTGAAGCGGACGACGCGCCAGCCGGCGGCGGTGAGTCGGGCGTCGCGGGCGCGGTCGGCCTGGAAGGCGGCGCGGTCGTGGTGGTAGGCCCAGCCGTCCAGCTCGACCGCCAGGCGCTCCCGTGGCCACGCAGCGTCGAGCTTGAGCCCCGCGACGGGGTGGTTCGTCCGCGGCCGCAGGAGCTTCGCCTCATCGAGGAGAGCGAGAAAGCGGTCTTCGAGCTCGGAGAGCGTGAGGGACGTGGCGAGCCGCTCGTGCTCGGCGAGCGCGGCGTGCAGCGCTTCCGCGCCGGCAGCGCGTCTGCCGTCGATGCGCCCGCGCAGGTCTCCGACGACCGCGGCGCCGAGGCGCCCGGCGCGGTCGGCCTCGCGCAGGAGCTTGCCGAGCTGCTCCGGCGTGAGCGTCCCCGCGAGATCGACGAGCGTGCGCGGGAGCGTCGTGACCGGCACGCCGCTGCGGGTCGTGACGTCGTGCGCGTCGAGGCGCGTGGCACGGTGGACCACGACACCGCGCACCGCCGCGCGACGGGTCGTGGTCACGTCGATCGCCCCCTCGCCCTCGCGGATCCCGTGCAACGCCGCGGCCGAGCGGTGGCTCAGCGCCGCGCCGGGCCCAGCGGCCAGCACCGCCGCGAGCCACCGCCCCTCGCGGCGGAGCTGCGCGTGGCCGACGGCGTAGACGCCCGGGTGGAGTCTCAGCAGCCGTCCGCTTCGCAGGCCGCGGTGCACCATCCGTGCCGTGAAACCGGCATCGAGGAGCTGGCGCCGGGAGACCACACCGTGCTGGCGCGCCGCCAGCACGCCTATCGCTCTATCTCGATGACTGTCACTTTGGGTACCGCTGCGGTACCCGGATTGCGCCGCGCTCGCCATGCCGACGATCGTGGCAAGGATCGTGTGACGTGTGGGGCGCGGAATGTGCCGGTTCTGCGGAAGGAGCGCCGCGGCGCTACGCGACTGCGGATTCGGCGGGTGCGGCGGCGGGGCTGGCGCCGTCCGCGGAGACCGCGCCGTCGGCGGCCGGGTCCTCCGCCTCCGGGGGCTTCGCCCCCTCGCGCGCCCAGGGCTCGTCGAACTCGACGCGCCAGCGGCCTTCGTCCGTCTGCTCCAGCGCGAGGCGGGCGCGGAAGGATCTGCCGGCGCGAGATCTGAAGCCCGTGACGGGTCTCTCGGTGCGGCCGGTCCTGATCAGCTCGCGCACGATCGCGGCGGTCAAGGTCTTCCCCGCCTTCGCCTTCCAGATCACGAAGCCACAGCCGGGATCCGTTCGCGACCAGCAGGAGTAGCCCTTGCGGTTCTCCATGATGTCGTGGCCGCACACGGGGCAAGGACCAAGGTTGGCGCGCGGGATGCGCACGTCTCTGAGCTTCTCGTCGAGCGTCGCGACGGTCGACTCGGCGAATCTGACGATGTCGGACATGAAGGCGGGACGCGTGTCCTCGCCCGTCTCGATGCGCGCGAGGCGGTGCTCCCAGTCGCCGGTCAGCGACGGCGACGTGAGCTGATGGCCGTCGAGCAGGCGCACGACGTTCAGCCCCTTCTCGGTCACCACGAGCGCGCGCGCGTCGCGCTCGATGTAGCCGACGGCGAGCAGGCGCTCGATGATCGCCGCGCGCGTGGCCGGCGTGCCGATGCCGGAGTCCTTCATCGCCTCGCGCAGCTCTTCGTCGTCGACGAGTCTGCCGGCCGTCTCCATCGCCGCCAGCAGCGAGCCCTCCGAGTAGCGCCGCGGCGGTCTCGTGACCTTCTCCTCCGAGCGCACGTCGCGCGTCTCGACCGCCTCGCCCTGCTCGAGTCTCGGCAGCCGCTGCTCGCGCCCCTCGTCCTCCTCGCCCTCTCTCGGCTCGGCGTCGACCTCCTCGCCGTACACCCCGCGCCAGCCGGGCACGAGCATCACCTTGCCGCGCGTGCGGAAGACGTGGCCGGCGACCTCCGTCTCCACGCGCGTGTTCTCGAACACGGCCTCCGGGTGGAAGACGGCGAGAAAGCGGCGCACGACGAGGTCGTAGATGCGGCGGTCGTCGTCGCTCAGCTTGTCGACCGGGTGCGGCGCGTTCGTCGGGATGATCGCGTGGTGGTCGGTGACCTTCTCGTTGTTCACCACGCGCCCGAGCGGCAGCATGTCGAGGCCGGTCACGTAGGCGGCGCCGGCCGCGTACTCGCGCTGCTCCCCCACGATCGCGGCGATCGGCTTGATCTCGGGGATCATGTCGCTCGGGAGGTAGCGCGAGCTGGTGCGCGGATACGTCAAAGCCTTGTGCTCCTCGTAGAGCCGCTGCGCCGCGCCCAACGTGCGCCGCGCCGAGAAGCCGAAGCGCGAGTTCGCGTCGCGCTGCAACGAGGTCAGGTCGTACAAGAGCGGCGCGCGCTCTCTGCGAGTGGTTCTCTCCAGCTTGGAGATGACTCCCTCGATGCCCTGACATGCCGCCACGATGGCGGCGGCCTCCGCAGCGGACGCAACGCGGGGCGCGCTGCCCGCGTGGTAACGACCCTCGTACAGGCGCTCCCCCGACGCCGCGAAGGACCCGTCGACGATCCAGTACGGCTCCGGTCTGAACGCCCGGATCTCCTCCTCGCGGCGCGCCAGGATCGCCAGCGTCGGCGTCTGCACGCGCCCCAACGACACCGCCCCGTCGAACGACGACCGCAGGCGGATCGTCGCCGCGCGCGTCGCGTTCATGCCGACGATCCAGTCGGCCTCGCTGCGCGAGCGGGCGGCGTCCTCGAGCGAGCGCAGCTCCTCCCCCGGGCGCAGATGCGCGAACGCCTCCTCGATCGCCGCCTTGGTCATCGAGGACAGCCACAGCCGCTGCACCGGCAGTCTCGATCCGGCCTTCTCGTAGAGGTAGGCGAAGATCAGCTCGCCCTCGCGGCCGGCGTCGCAGGCGTTGACGACGACGTCGACGTCGTCGCGGCCGAGCGCGCGCTTGACGACGTTCATCTGTCTTCTCGAGCGCTCGTCGCGCACG
>DATNAP010000018.1:0-54692 GCA_035572475.1 Conexibacter sp.
CCGGCCGGCCGGAGCGGCGGAGGACCTTCATGCGCGAGGCGATCGTGAGGCGCGGGTCGCGGATCAGCACGACGATCGGCCGCGTCGCGAGCGCCGCGAGCAGCGGGAACGCGTCGCCGACCTGGAACGTCATCTCCTTCACTACGAGGTCGGTGCCCGACGGCCCGCCGGCGCGCGACGGGTTCAGCTCGGCGATCGGCGCGGGCCCGTCGAGCAGGTCGAACGCCTGCTCCGCGGGCGCGTCGCGGTAGTAGGTCGGCTCGAACGGCTCGTGGCTGTACCAGCCGACCCTCGTGTGGTTCCACAGGATGCGGGCCAGCGCGGTCGAGGCGGTGCGCGGCGGCGCCAGCACGACGAGCACCTCCGAGTGGCGCGCTCGGATGCTCGTGACGCGGCGGCGCAGCGCCGCCTGGTCGGCTACGCGAGCGTCAGCCATGTGCCGGTCCCCTGCTCGCGCGCCGCGCGGTAGACGGCCGCCGCGCATGCGACGTCCTCGATCGCCATGCCCATCGGGTTGAGCAGGATCCGCTCGTCCGGCGTCTCGCGGCCCGGCCGCGCGCCGCGCACGACGTCGCCCAGCTCCGCGTGCAGGTCCTCGCGCGTGAGCTTCCCGTCGAGCACGAGCTGGTTGATCGTCTTCCTCTCGCGGTTGCACTGGTCCCAGTCGTCGACGACGAGCTTGTCGACCTGCACGAACGCGTCGGGCTCGACGTCCATGATCGAGATGTTCGAGACGAACGTCCCGGGTTGGATCCACTCGGCGCGGATGTACGGCGTGTCGGCGACCGTGCAGGGCACGACGACCTCGCCCGCGCGGACGGCCTGCTCGGGGCTCGCACAGACGGTCACGCGGACGCCGGCCTGCGCCAGCTCGGCGGCAAGTCTCTGTGCGGCACCCTCGTTGCGGTCGTTCAGGAACAGATCCGTGATCGAGTCGAAGGACTCCAGCAGCCCCAGCGCGTGCAGCCGCCCGATGAAGCCGCAGCCGACCAGCGCCACGCGCGAGAAGCCCTCGCGCGCGAGGAACTCGGTCGCGAGCACGGTGACGCCGGCGGTCCGCATGCCGCTGATCTCGCCGCCCTCCAGGATCGCGACCGGGAAGTGCGTGTCGGGGTCGTTGAGGACGATCACGGCGCTCGCGCGCTCGATCCCGCGCGCGCTGGGGTTGTCGTGCTTGGAGCCGATCCACTTGATCCCGGCCATCGCCTGCTCGCCGCCGACGTAGCCGGGCATCGCGATGATGCGGTCGGCGATGTGGCCGTTCTCGCGCCACTTGAGGTAGGGCTTGAGCGGCTGCGCGGTCCGTCCTTCGGCGTGGAGCGCGAGTGCGCCGCGCAGCGCCTCGACGTACCCGCGGATCGAGGCGCCCATCGCGGCGCGCACGTCGCGGCGATTGAGGTAGAGGATGTCCCCGGCCGCCGGCTCGGACGGGCTCGGCGTCCCGTCGGCGGCCGCGGGCTCGGTCTGCGGCGATGTCATGGCTCCCTCAGCGCCTCGACGTTAGGGCGACGCGGCTCACGCTCGGCGCCGGCGCCGCCGGGTCCGGCGGGATGTCCGGCGCGGCCGGGCGGTGCGCCTCGACCCAGGCGTCGTCGTAGACGAGGTCCATGTAGCGCTCGCCGCGGTCGGGCAGCACGGTCACGACGCGCGCATTCGGCGCCAGCGTCGGGATGAGGAGCTGGACCGCGGCGATCACGGAGCCGGAGGAGCCGCCGGCGAGGATGCCCTCGCCGCGCAGCAGCTCGCGGCAGGCGCGCGCGGAGTCGTAGTCGTCGACGTAGATCACCTCGTCGACCTCCTCCTCGCACAGCAGCTCGGGCGTGCGGCTGGAGCCGATCCCCGGCAGGCTGCGTCTGCTGGCGGGCGCGCCGAAGATCACCGAGCCCTGCGCGTCGACGGCGACGACGCGCACGTCCGGCCACGTCTCGCGCAGCCGGCGGGCGGCGCCCATCAGCGTCGCGCTCGTGCTGACGGCCGCGACGAACACGTCGACCGGCTCCTCGACGCCGAGCGCCTCGACGATCTCGGTGCCGATGCCGTCGTAGTGACAGCGCGCGTTCAGCCCGTTCGCGTACTGGTCGATCCAGTACGCGCCGGGAATCTCCGCCAGCAGCTCCTGGACGCGCTCCAGGCGCGTGTGCAGGTAGCCGCCGTATGGGTCCGGCCGCTGGACCATCTCGACGCGCGCGCCGAGCTGGTCGAGGATGCGCAGGTTGAGCGGCGCGATTCTCGGGTCGACGACGCAGACGAAGTCGAGCTCGTAGATGCGCGCCGCCATCGCGAGCGCGATCCCGAAGTTGCCGGAGGACGACTCGACGATCGTGGCGCCGGGCGCGATCGTGCCGTCGCGCAGGCCGCGTTCGATGATGTAGCGGGCCGGGCGGTCCTTGACCGAGCCGCCCGGGTTGAGCAGCTCCAGCTTCCCGTACACCTGCGGCCCATGGCTGAACAGCCGCCGCAGCCGCACCAACGGCGTTCCGCCGATGCACTCGATGATCGACGCCGAGACCATTCCCGTCCCCATCCCCCTTGGTTGTGCCCGCCCATCCCCATCGGCGAAGCGTCGCCACAGCTTACCGGCGCCCCACAACTTGACAAGTTGCGAATGGCAGTCCTATGGTTGCCAGCGACAGACCGTCTGCGCCCGTAGCTCAAACGGTCAAAGGAAATACACGGGGGAGGAAGGCACTGTTGCGTGCCAGACATCCAAGCCGGGATGGGTTTTTCCGATTTCCGGTGTCTGACGGCCTTCGGGCAGCGCGATGGCTGGAGTCCCAGACCGCAAGTTTCCTGGAGAGTACCGGCCTTTCAAGCCGGAGGTACGGGTTCGAGTCCCGTCGGGCGTACTGAAGTAGCTGTTTTTCGGATTCGCGTTAATTAGGGGGAGTCGTGTCGTCGGCAGACGATCTTGATGCTGGCGGCTACGTCGCCGCGCTGCTCGATGAGCGCTGGCAGGCCAAGTGGCGCGAGGCGCGCGTGTTCGCGACCCCCGGCGAGGACGCCGACGGTCCGAGTCGTTACATCTTCCCCTCCTGCCCGTTCACGTCGGGCAACGCGCACATCGGCCACGCGCGCATCTACTCGGTCTCCGACGCGTACGCGCGCTTCCGCCGCGCGATGGGCGACCCGGTCCTGTTCACGACCGGCTTCGACTCGTTCGGGCTGCCGTCCGAGCTGGAGGCGATCCGGCGGGGCATCACGCCGGCCGAGTGGGTCGATCAGTGCTGCGCGAACTTCCGCCGCGACTTCTCCGGGCTCGGCGCCTCGTTCGACTGGGAGCGCTCGTTCGTCACGTGCGAGGACCAGCACTACCAGTGGACGCAGTACCTCTTCCTGCTGCTCTACGAGCACGACCTGATCTACCGCCAGGAGCGCCACGTCCACTGGTGCGACTCGTGCCAGACGGTGCTCGCGCAGACGCAGGCCGAGGGCGGCGTCTGCTGGCGCTGCGACAGCCCGGTCCACTTCCGGCCGCTCGAGCAGTGGTTCTTCCGCGCCACCCGCTACGCGGCCGAGAACGACGACAACCTCGACACGCTGACCGGGTGGGACGCGAACGCGCTCAACGCGCAGCGCTCGCTGCTCGGCCGGGTCGAGGGGGTCGAGCTCGACGCGGCGACGCCCACCGGCGCGCGCGAGGTCGTCTTCGCCGCCGAGCCGGACGCGCTCGGCGCGGCCGCCTACGTCGCCGTCTCGCCGAACCATCCGCGGCTCGCGGCGTGGGTCGGCGAGCTGGAGGAGAGCGAGGCGCTGCGCGACATGAGATCGATGGGCTGGCGCAGCGGCGACCGCGCAGGAACCGTCGAGGTGATCGACACCGGCCTGAGCGCGCGGGTGGACGGGATCGGCCGTGCGCTGCCGGTGCTGGTCTCGCCGATCGTCGACGCGCGCCACGGCGCGACCGCCTCGCTCGGGATCCCGAGCGCCGACACGACCGACGCGACGATCGCCGAGAAGGCCGGGGTCGCGGGGGTGGGCGAGGACGCGGCGGCGGGTGAGGTTGCGACGCGGCCCGCGCGCCGCTACGCGATCACCGACTTCTCGGTCGGGCGCCAGCGCAGTTGGGGCGCGCCGATCCCGATCGTCTACTGCGCCGACTGCGGGATCGTGCCCGTGCCGAGAGATCAGCTTCCCGTCGTGCTGCCGCAGGACCTCACGATCGATGGGAGCGGGCGGCCGCTCGCCGAAGACGCCGACTTCGTCAACACAAGCTGCCCGTCGTGCGGCGGCCCGGCCAGACGCGAGACCGACACGCTCGACTGCCACGTCGACGCGTTCTGGACGTGGCTGTCGATCGCCGTTCCCTACGAGGACCGCCGGCACAGCATGTTCGACCACCCGCAGACCGCGAGATGGCTGCCGGTCACGAACGTCATCCGCGGCACCGACGGCGCCGGCTTCGTGTTCGACCAGCGCTCGTTCACGAAGATGCTGCGCGACGTCGGCTATCTGACCCACATCGAGGACGGCGAGCCGTTCACGAACCAGCGCATGATCGGCCTCGTGCGCTTCGACGGCAAGAAGATGAGCAAGCACCTGCGCAACACCGTCGAGCTGAAGACGATGCTGGAGGAGGTCGGCGCCGACGTGGTGCGCGTCTCGATGATGTACGCGGCCGCGCCGAAGAACGACTTCCACTGGACCGACGAGCCGATCAGATACTGCTCGGAGTGGATCGAGCAGCTGTGGGCGTGGGCGGCGCCGCGCATGCGCCGCTGGCCCGCGCTCGACGCCGAGCTGCGCGAGCGGATCGACGGCGGCTCCAGACTGCGGCGCAAGCTCGTGACCTGGTGCGACATGGCGCATCGCAACGTGACGCGCGCGCTCGACGCGATAGAGATGAAGCACGCGGTCGAGGGCGCGATCGCGCTGTTCGACAAGCTGCGCGAGTTCGAGCGCAGAGCGGGCGCGGGCGCCGTGGATCCGCTCGATGACGCGGCACTGCTGATCGCGCTGCGCCAGCTCGTGCAGCTGCTCGCGCCGATGGCGCCGCACCTCGCCGAGGAGCTGTGGTGGCTCGCCGGCGAGGAGCAGATGCTCGCGACGCTGCCGTGGCCCGAGCCGGTGCCGCGCACGACGGCGCCGCGGCAGGTCGCACGGTGAACGTCTTCATCCGGCTCTCGCGGTAGACTCGCGCGGCTCAAACGGGGCCTGGGAGACGGCGTCCGCCGCTCGCGGGCCCTGAAGCATGTCGGAGCCACGTTCCGGCGTGTTCAACGGAAACCCCCGGAGGATCCAGTCTTGTCCAGCTTCCTGAGTGACCACGGCGTCGTCGTCGCGCTCGTGTGCGCGGCCTGTGCGCTCGTCTACGGCGCAGTGACGGTCCGCTCGCTGCTGGCGCTCTCGCCCGGCAACGAGCGGATGGTTTCGATCTCGTCGGCGGTGCAGGAGGGCGCGCGCGCGTACCTCAACCGCCAGTACACGACGATCGCCGCCGTGGGCGTCGTCCTGTTCGTGGCTCTGATCTTCGTGCAGGACATCAAGGTCGCGATCGGCTTCGCGATCGGCGGCTTCTCGTCGGCGGCCGCCGGCTACATCGGGATGAACGTCTCGGTGCGCGCGAACGCGCGCGTCGCCGAGGCTGCCCGCGGCGGCGTCTCGAAGGCCCTCACCGTCGCGTTCCGCGGCGGCGCCGTGACCGGCATGCTCGTCGTCGGCCTCGCGCTCGCGGGCGTCGCGGCCTACTACGGGATCCTCACCGCGTGGGCGAACGACACGCCCCGGCAGGCCGTGGACGCGCTGATCGGGCTCGGCTTCGGCGGCTCGCTGATCTCCGTCTTCGCGCGACTCGGCGGCGGCATCTTCACCAAGGGGGCTGACGTCGGGGCCGACATCGTCGGCAAGATCGAGGCCGGCATCCCCGAGGACGATCCGCGCAACCCGGCCGTGATCGCTGACAACGTCGGCGACAACGTCGGCGACTGCGCCGGCATGGCGGCCGACCTGTTCGAGACCTATGCCGTGACGGCCGTCGCCGTGATGCTGCTCGGCGTGCTGACGTTCAGCGGCGCCGACGCGACGAACGTCGCGCTCTACCCGCTCGTGCTCGGCGGCGTCTCGATCATCGCCTCGATCATCGGCACGTACTTCGTGCGCAGCGCCGCCGGCAACGTCGAGTGGGCGCTCTACAAGGGCCTGATCGTCTCCGGCGTGCTCGCCGCGGCAGCGTTCTACCCGATCACGCACTGGCTGATGGGCGACGTGCATCGGATCGGGCGGCTGGAGGCCAGCCCGGTGTGGAACTTCTACCTCTGCTCGCTGATCGGCCTCGGCGTCACGGCGTGCCTGTTCGTGATCACCGACTACTACACCTCGACGCGCTTCTCGCCGGTCAAGAAGACGGCGAAGGCGTCGGAGACGGGCCACGCGACGAACATCATCCAGGGCCTCGCGCAGGGCTTCCAGGCGACGGCCGCGCCGGCGCTCGTGCTCGCGCTCGGGATCCTGTGGGCGAACCACCTCGCGGGCATCTACGGCATCGGCATCGCCGTGATGGCGCAGCTCTCGTTGACCGGCCTGATCGTCGCACTCGACGCGTTCGGCCCGATCACCGACAACGCCGGCGGGATCGCCGAGATGGCCGAGCTGCCCGAGGAGGTCCGCAACGTGACGGACCCGCTCGACGCGGTCGGCAACACGACGAAGGCCGTCACGAAGGGCTACGCGATCGGCTCCGCGGCGCTCGCGGCGCTCGTGCTGTTCAACGCGTTCGAGCGGGAGCTGAACACTGCGGCCCACAAGGTGTTCAGATTCGACATCAACGACCCGTCCGTGCTGATCGGTCTGCTGATCGGCGGCATGATGGTCTACCTGTTCGCGGCACTCTCGATGGAGGCCGTCGGCCGCGCCGGCGGCGCGGTGGTCGACGAGGTGCGTCGCCAGTTCCGCGAGAAGCCGGGGATCATGGACGGCACGCAGGAGCCCGAGTACGGCACCTGCGTCGACATCGTCACGAGATCGGCGCAGCGCGAGATGATCGTCCCGTCGCTGATCCCGATCGTCGTCACGCTGGTTGTCGGACTGATCTCGATCGAGGCGCTCGGCGGCCTGCTGATCGGCGTGATCGTCGTCGGCCTCTTCATGGCCGTCTCGATGACCGCCGGCGGCGGCGCATGGGACAACGCCAAGAAGCTGATCGAGGACGGCGCGTTCGGCGGCAAGGGCTCCTTCGCGCACCAGGCCTCGGTCACCGGTGACACGGTCGGCGATCCCTACAAGGACACCGCCGGCCCGGCGATCAACCCGATGATCAAGGTCGCGAACATCGTGGCGCTGCTCATCATCCCCTTGATCACTTGATTCTCAGCCACATCTGAGTGCCATGGCGGGCGGTCCGAATGGGCCGCCCGCCGTGTGTTCCAACGCACCTCTAACAGTGCGCCAACGGCGCTTGAAGCTGCGCGGGGGACGATCCCGTCATGCTTGAGAGCACCGTGATCGCGCCGCCGGCCGGCCTTGGTGCGGCGCCCGGTCCCACGAGACTTCCCGGCCTGTCGATCGTCCTGCCGTGCTTCAACGAGCAGGACAACGTCGCCGACGCGATCCGCTACGCGACGGCGGCCGCCTCCGCGGTAGCCGAGGACTACGAGGTGATCGTCGTCAACGACGGCTCGACCGACGCGACGGCGGAGCGGGCGGCCGCGTTCGCCGCCGCCGACCGGCGGGTGCGGCTGGTCGTCCACGCGGTCAACCGCGGCTATGGCGACGCGCTGCGCTCCGGGCTCGACGCGGCGCGCATGCCGTGGGTCTTCCTGACCGACGCCGACCTCCAGTTCGACCTGCGCGAGCTGGAGCGCTTCCTGCCCCTCGTCGCGGACGCCGACGTCCTGGTCGGCCGCCGCGCGCAGCGCCGCGATCCGCTCCTGCGCCGCGCGAACGCGGGCGCGTGGAACTGGCTCGTGCGGCGGCTGTTCGCGCTCCCGATCCGCGACGTCGACTGCGCCTTCAAGCTGATCCGCGCCGAGCTGCTCGACGGGCTCGAGCTGAAGGCCCACGGCGCGATGATCAGCACCGAGCTGGTCGTACGACTGCTCGCGCGCGGCGCCCGCCTGCAGGAGCGCGACGTCGAGCACAGACCGCGCGTCGCCGGGGAGCAGAGCGGCGCCAACCCGCGCGTCGTGCTACGCGCGTTCCGCGAGCTGGTCCTGCTGCGCGGCGAGCTGCGCCGCCATCCGTCGCCGACGACCTGATGGCCGATTCCACCATCTGACATGGAAGCCGTGGGCGTGATGACCGCGGTGCGCGTGCGCACCGGCGAGCGCGCGAGGCGCCTGCCGTTCGCCGCCGCGCTGACGGCGATCCTCGCGCTCGCCGCGGTCCTGCGCCTGCGGTCGTTCGGCGCGGTAGGCGGCAACCCGTTCTACGACGCGGCGGTGCGCAGCATGTCGCTGTCGTGGCACAACCTGTTCGTCGGCGCGTTCGACCCGACCGCGATGACGGCCGTCGACAAGGCGCCGCTCGACCTGTGGCTGCAGGTCGCGAGCGTCAGGCTGCTCGGCTTCTCCTCGACTGCGCTGCGGCTGCCGGAGCTGATCGCCGGGATCGCGGCGGTCGGGCTCGTGGGAGACCTCGGGCGACGGCTGTTCGGCGCGCCCGCCGGGCTCGCCGCCGCGGGCGCCCTGGCGGTGCTGCCCGCGTCGGTGCTGACGGCGCGCAGCGACACGATGGACGCGGTGATGATGGCGGTCGTCGTGCTCGCCGCCTGGTGCGTCGTGCGCGCGGCGCGGGCGCCGGACGCGCGCGTGCGCTGGATGGTCGCGGCCGGCGCGGCGCTCGGGCTCGCGTTCAACGTCAAGCTGGCCGAGGCGCTGCTGCCGCTGCCCGCGCTCCTGCTGCTCGCGTGGCTCGCGCTCGGCGGCGGCGCCGCTGCGCGCCTGCGGGCGCTGGCCGCGGGCGCGGCGGCGTTCGCGCTCGTCGCGCTCGCGTGGCTCATCGCGCTGACGCTCGCGCCCGGCCCGAAGCCGTTCCCGATCGGCTCGACCGACGGCAGCGCCTGGAACGTCGTGTTCGTGTTCGACGGGCTCGCGCGGCTCGGGCTCGCGAGAGCCACGTCCCACCGTCCCGGCGGCGGGCCGCTGACGCTGCTCCAGACGGGCACGGGCGCGCTCGGGACGCTCGTCGGCACCGCCCTCGTGGCGGCGCTGGCGGTGGGCCTCGCGGCGGTCGCCGTCGCCGTCATGCGTGCCCATGGCGCAGGCAGGCGGCGCGCCGCGGTCGACGAGCGAGCGCGCCTCGCACGCGCAGGCGCCGTGTGCGTCGCTGTCTGGCTGCTCATCGGCGTCGCCGTCTTCGCGCGCATGGTCGTCGTCTACACGCGCTATCTCGACGCGATAGCGCCGGCGGTCGCGCTCGCGCTGGGCGGCGGCGCGTCGGCGCTCGCCACGGCGGCGCGTACGCGCCGCTTGCCGGTCGCCGCGCTCGCACTCGCGGTCGCCACGGCGACCGCGGTCGCGCTGGCGGTTGCGCCGCCGCGCCCGAGCGTGACCGCGATCGGCTGCGCGGTCGCGACGCTGCTCGCCGTGCTCGCCGTCTCCGATCGGCGCGTGCGCGAGCGCGCCGGCGCTCGCGGGCTGCTCGCGCTCGCCCTCGTCGGGCTGCTGGCGGTGCCGGCGGCGGCCGCGATCGAGATCGCCGGAACTCACAGCTCGGACGGCGGGGAGCCCGGCTTCATGCCAGCACGCGAGGTGACCGCGCTCAGCGGCTATCTCCAGGCGCATCGCGACGGCGCGCGCTACGAGGTCGCGACGATGGCGGCCGCGAGCGCGGGCGCGCTGATCGCGCGCGACGCCCAGCCGGTGCTCATCCTCACAGCCGCCTACGGCCGAGCGCTGCTCACGCCGCGTCAGCTCGCCGCGGCGGTGCACGCCGGGCGGGTCCGCTTCGTGCTTGCGGGCGGCGCCCCCTGCGTGCGTGGGCAGTCGCGCGAACGCACCGGCTGCGCGCCGGTCGTCCTATGGGCACGCGCGCACGGCCGCGACGTCAGCGGCGCCGCCGGCCTGCCGCGCGGGCTGCTGCTGCGCGTGAGCGCCGGACGCACCGGCCGGTAGCGTTCCCATCACCGTGTGCGCTGTGGAGAAGCTGTCGCTGCTGATCGTCGACGACGAGTCGAGCCTGCGCGAGCAGATCAGCCGAGCGTTCACGAGCGAGGGCCACAGCGTGCTCGCCGTCGCCGACGGCCGCAGCGCGATCGATCGTGCGAGCACCGAGTCGTTCGACTGCGTGCTGCTCGACGTGGCGCTCGGGAGCGGCCCCGACGGGATCGAGGTGTGCCGCGAGCTGCGCGCCCGGCGCAACGTCGTCCCGATCATCATGCTGACCGCGCGCTCGAGCGAGGCGGACGCCGTCCTCGGGCTGGAGGCGGGAGCCGACGACTACGTCGTCAAGCCGTTCGGGCTCGCCGAGCTGCGCAGCCGGATCCGCGCGGTGCGCCGCCGCGCCGGCCCCCGCGCGCTCGGCGAAGAGGTCCTCCAGGTCGGTCCGCTCGTGCTCGACCGCATGCGTCGCGAGTTGCGCCTGCGCGGCGAGCCGGTGTCGCTGACGTTCTCGGAGTTCCAGCTGCTGGCGGCGCTGATGGAGCGACCGGGGCGCGTCTTCAGCCGCGAGGAGCTGTTCGTCGCGATCTGGGGCGACAGCGCCTTCCGCGACCCGCGCGGCATCGACGTGCACCTCCGCCACCTGCGCGAGAAGATCGAGGAGCGCCCGGCCGAGCCGACGCTGCTGCTGACCGTCCGGGGGAGCGGCTACCGCCTGCACGCGGGCGGCTGACGTGCGCCGCTCGGCGCTCACCGGACTGCGTGCGCGCCTGCTGCTCGGGCTGCTGCTGACGTGGGCGGTCACGCTCGCGGTCGTCGCGCTCGCGCTCCTGCAGCCGCTCGAACGGCAGTTGCGCGACGACGCGCTGGCGACGCTCACGCACGATGCGCGGGCCGCGCGCGTGGGGGTTCGCGGGCTCGACGCCGGCGCGCAGCGTCCCGGCGACTCGCAGGCCCGTCACCTCGCGCGCGCGATCGGCCGGGGCGCGAACGCCCAGGTGGTGTTCGTCGACCGCGGCGGGCAGCGGTTCGCCGCGACCGACCCGGACGAGATCGTCCCGCTCGACATCGGTGTGCGGGCGCTGCGCGAGGGGCGCACGATCGGCCGCATCTCCGACAGCGGTCCAATACCCGTCGCGCGCGTCGCGGTCCCGGCCGGCACGGAGGGCGGCCCGATCGCGCTGATCTTCTACAGACGGCTCGACAGCGTCGTCTCGGCGGTGCGTGTCGTGCGACGGGCGGTGATCGTCGCGGCGCTGATCGGCCTCGTCACCGCGCTCGTCATCGGCACGCTGCTGACGCGCCCGCTCGTGCGGCGGCTGCGCGGGCTGCGCGACACGGCGCTGAGGGTCGCGCGGCTGGGGCCGAACGTGGAGGTCGCCGCCGACCCGCGCCGCGACGAGGTCGGCGACCTCACGCGCGCGTTCGCGACGATGCAGGACCGGCTTCGCGAGCAGGAGCACGCCCGCCGCGCGTTCGTCTCGACCGCATCGCACGAGCTGCGCACGCCGGTCACGTCGCTGCGGCTGATGCTGGACCTGCTGGGCGAGGAGGTCGGCAGGGAGCCGCCGCCGTCCTCGCAGGAGGTGCGAGAGCAACTGCTCGACGCGGCCGGGCAGGCTGAGCGCCTCGGGCGCCTGACCGACGAGCTGCTCGACCTCAGCCGGCTCGACGCGGGCGTGCCGCTCGCGCGTGAGCTGGTCGACCTGCGCTCCGTCAGCCGGCTCGTCGCCCACGAGCTGGAGACGCGGGCGCGCGAGGGCGGCCGCACGCTGCTGCCCGACGCTTCGCAGGCTCCGGTGTGGGCGGTCGCGGATCCGGGCGCGACCGCTCAGATCGTGCGGATCCTGCTCGACAACGCGCTCCGCTACGGCCCGGAGGGCACGCCGGTGCGGATCGAGGTCGCCGGCGACGGGACCGGCGCGCCGTGCCTTCTGCGGGTGCGCGACGAGGGGCCGGGTGTCGCCGCCGCCGAGCGCGAGGCGATCTTCGAGCGCTTCCGGCGCGGGGCGGCGACGAGCGGCACGACCGGCTTCGGGCTCGGCCTCGCGATCGGGCGCGAGCTGGCGCGGCGCATGGGCGGCGAGCTGGCGCTGATCGACGACGGCGAGCACGGCGCCTGCTTCGAGCTGCGGCTCGTGCCCGGGCCGGGGATCGGCGAGCCCGCGGCGTTCGAAGCGCGCACGTCGTGACGCGGATACCCGCCGCCGGCTGGCGCGCCGCCGCGCTCAGAGCCCGCTAGCGTCCCGGCGCTTGGTCGCCCGACGCTCGCTGCTCGCCAGGTCGCTCCCGCTCCTGCTCGCCGCCGCGAGCGCGTTCGGCATCGCCGCGACCGGCGGGGCGGCGCCGTCGGCGAGCGGCGCGGCGCCGTCGCAGGCCTGCGGCGCCGCCGGCAGCGCCGCGAGCGCCGGCGACGTCGACGTCGCGCTCGTCTCGCACGGCCTGCGCCGCAGCGCGCGCGTGCACGTCCCCGCGGCTGCGCTGCGCGGACCGGCCCCGCTGCTGCTCGCCTTCCACGGGACGGGCGGCGACGGCCGCTTCATGGAGCGCTACTCGGGGCTCGCGGCGCAGCTCGACCGCGGTCCGGCGGCGATCGGCGTCTTCCCGGACGCGCACGGCTCGCGCTGGAACGTCGAGGAGCGCGGCGAGGCGCCCGACGACGTCGACTTCGTCTCCGACCTGCTCGACGCGATCGGCGAGCGCTGGTGCGTCGACCTGGACCGCGTGACGGCGGCCGGCGTCTCGAACGGCGGCAGCATGGCGGCGCTGCTCGCCTGCGCGATGCCGCAGCGGATCGCCGCCGTCGCAATCGTCGCCGGCGGCTTCGCGACGCTGCCGCCGTGCCGCTCCCGCGGGCCGGTCTCGGTGCTGGAGATCCACGGCCGCGACGATCCGATCGTGCCGTACTGGGGCATCCCGTCGCAGCATGGCCGGGGCGCGGTCGTGCCGTGGCTCGCGAGCTGGGTCGCGCGCGACCGCTGCCGGCGCGTTCATCCGCACGCCCGCAGGATCGCCCGCGGCACCGTCCGCTACGACTGGGGCGCCTGTCGCGACGGCACCTCGGTCGTGCACATCGCGATCGCGGGCGGCACGCATCAGTGGCCGGACGCGAACCCGCCCGACCCGGGCCCGGCCGCGACGATCTCCGCCGCCGAGCAGGTATGGAGGTTCCTGGCGCCGCGACGGCTGGCGTAGCGCTCCCACAGAGGCCTCGCGTCCGTCACCATCGGCGCATGCGCGTGCGCACCTGGGTGGTGACCGTCGCGGCCGGCCTCGTGTTGGCCGACGCGTCGATTGTGACGCTCGCCCTGCCCGAGCTGCTGCACGCGCTCCACACGACCGTCGAGGGCGTCGCGGCGGTGATCGCCGTCTACACGCTGGTGCTGGCGGCGGCGCTGCTGCCGGCGGAGCGGCTCGTGCGGCGCGTCGGCGCGCCGGCCGCCGCGACCGGCGGCTTCGCGCTGTTCGCGGCTGCGTCGGTCGTCTGCGCGGCGGCCGGATCGCTGCCGCTGCTGCTGCTCGCGCGCGGCGTGCAGGCGGCGGGCGGCGCGGTCGGGCTGGTGGCGGCGTTCGTGCTGATCTCCGGCGGCACGGCCGCCGGCCGTCGCCACTGGCTCGGCGCCGCCGTCATGGCCAGCGCTGTCGGTCCTGCCCTGGGCGGAGCGCTCACGCAGGCGTTCTCTTGGCAGGCGATCTTCGTAGCGCAGATACCGATCGCCCTGGCCGGTGCAGCCGCCGCGCTGGCGCCCGCGGCGTCCCTCGTCACCGCCGATCGGGCGGGTGGCAGTGAGGATGCACGTGCCCCGGTCGGTAGACCGGGGTGCGCGCACCCGGAGCTGACAGGACCCGCCCGCCAGGCGGCCCCGGCACGGACGCGAGACGCCGTCGCCCTTGCGCTCGTGTCTGGCGCACTCGCTGCGGTGCTGTTCGGGCTCGTGTTGCTGCTGGTCGCCGGCTGGGCGGTGGAGCCGCTGGGGGCTGCCGCTGCCGTGACGGTCCTTCCCCTCGCTGCCCTGGCTGGGGCGCAGGTGCGGATGGAGCCTCGCCTGCGTGCGCTGTGCGGCTCGCTGCTGATCGGTGGCGGCGTCCTGGCGCTGGCGTGGCTGCCGACCGCCTCCGTCGCGTGGACGCTGCCGCCGCAGGCGCTGGCGGGCGTGGGGATGGGGATGGCGCTGCCGGCGTTCGCGGGGGAGCTGCTGCCGGAGCGCACAGCGCGGGAGGCCGCGCGGCTGCTGACGGTCCGGCATGTCGGGATCGCGCTCGGGCTGGTCGCGCTGGCGCCGGTGATCGCGCACCGGCTCGACGTCGTCACCGAGCATGCGCAGGAGCAGGGCATCGCGCTCGTGCTCGACGCCAGGCTGCCGCCGCAGGACAAGCTCACGCTCGCGCCGGCCCTGCTCGGCGGCGTCGAGGCCGCGCGCCCCCGCGCCGCCCTCAGACAGGCGCTCGCGGCCAACGGCCGCGGCTACACCGGGTCCGAGCGCGCCACCTACGACCAGCTCGCCCACCGCGCCGACGGCATCCTCGTCAGCGCCGTCGGCGACGCCTTCCGCCTCGCGTTCGTGCTCGCGGGCGTCCTGGCGCTGGTGGGCGCCGCGGCGCTCGCGCTCGGCGCGCGACGGCGTGCGCTTCCGGCAGCCGCGCTCGCGGGTGCGGTCGCGCTGATGGTCGGCCTCCCTACCGCCTATGCCGCGATCCACCACCACGACGAGCCCGCGCCCGTCGTCCTCGCCAACCCGTGCAAGCCGCGCACGCTCCCCGGCACCGGCGGCATCTCCGGCTTCATCCAGGACCGCGCGCTCCAGGCGCTCGACGCGGCCGCCTGCCGCTACGGCTCGACCCGCGAGGAGCTGGTGCTCGCGCTCGCGAGCGATAGAGCCGCCAAGCGCTTCGAGCAGCGCCACGGCATCAACCCGCGCTCGATCACGAGCTTGCTGCAAGGTCTGCTGGGGCCGTGAGGCGGCCGCGGCATCGCCCGGCCGCGCCCATCTCTAGCATCCGATCCGAACGCCCTGATGGCAGAACGTCGCCTCCACGGCCTCGAGCGAGTGCTCGGGGTCAACGCACTCTTCTCGACCGCCTACGGCAACGTCGGCAGCTCGATCTACTACGCGCTCGGCCTCGTCGCGAGCTTCGCGCTCGGGCTGACGCCGATCGTCTTCGTCATCGCCGGCTTCATCTTCTACCTGACCGCCGCCACCTACTCGGAGGCGACCGCGATGTACCCGGAGGCAGGCGGCTCGTCCAGCTTCGCGCGCCACGCCTTCAACGAGTTCTGGTCCTTCTTCGCCGCCTGGGGCCAGATGCTCAACTACGTCATCACGATCTCGATCTCGGCGTTCTTCGTGCCGCACTACCTCGGCTCGCTGTTCTGGGAGCCGCTGCGCCACGGGCCCGGCGACGTGGTCGGCGGGATCGTCGTCGTCGCGGCGCTCGCGATCATCAACGTCTTCGGCGTCAAGGAGGCGGCGCGGCTCAACATCGCGCTCGCCGTCACCGACTTCGCGACGCAGCTCCTGCTCGTGATCCTCGGCCTGATCCTCGTCTTCTCGCCGCACACGCTGATCTCCAACGTCCATCTCGGGATCGCGCCGACGTGGAAGGACTTCGTCATCGCGATCCCCGTCGCGATGATCGCCTACACCGGGATCGAGACGATCTCGAACATGGCGGAGGAGGCCAGAGACGAGGCGACCACGATCCCGCGCGCGATCAACCGCGTCGTGATCGCCGTGTTCGCGATCTACGCGCTGCTGCCGGCCGTCGCGCTCTCCGCGCTGCCCGTCACGAAGACCGCGAACGGCTCCTACCAGACGCTGCTCGGCGTCTCTGAGGCCAACGGGGGCTACGCCGGCGATCCGGTGCTCGGGATCGTAAAGCACCTCAGCCTCGGGCCGTTCCAGGGCGTCGGCGAGCTGTACGTCGGCCTGCTGGCGGCGACGATCCTCTTCATCGCGACGAACGCCGGCATCATCGGCGTCTCGCGGCTGGTCTACTCGATGGGGATCCACCGCCAGGTGCCCGACCGGCTGCGCCAGCTCCACCCGCGCTTCCGCACGCCGTGGATCGGGATCCTCGTCTTCTCGGCGCTCGCCTGCCTCGCGATGGTGCCCGGCAAGGCCGACTTCCTCGGCAACATGTACGCGTTCGGCGCGATGCTGTCGTTCACGATCGCGCACGTGGCGGTCGTGCGGCTGCGCGTCAGCCATCCCGAGCAGGCGCGGCCCTATCGCGGCCCGGGGACGCTGCGCTGGCGCGGCTACGAGCTGCCGCTGTTCGCGCTCGTGGGCGGGCTCGGCACCGGGCTGGCGTGGGTTGCCGTCACCGCGCTGCACGTGGACGTCGCGCTCGCGGGCATCGGCTGGCTGGCGTTCGGCATCGCCCTCTACGCCGTCTACCGCCGTACGCAGGGCCTCGACCTTGCGACGACGACGCGCGTGGCGGTGCCCAAGTCGGTCGTCGACCACGAGGCGGAGTACGAGTCGGTGCTCGTCGCCTTCGGCGAGCGCGAGTTCGAGCCGGAGGTGCTCGCGACCGCCGGTCGGCTGGCGGCTCGCCGCAGCCGCGGGATCCACGTGCTCGTGACGATCGTCGTGCCGGCGACCAGCCCGATCCACGCCGCGCTGCCCGAGCAGGAGCGGGCCGCGCAGGAGATCATCGAGCAGGCGAAGGTGCAGGGCGGCCGGCGCGTGACCGGCCACTGGCAGAAGGTGCGCGCCGGCCAGGCCGGCCGCGCGATCGTCGACGAGGCGCGCGCGATCGGCGCGCGCGCGATCGTGATGCCGCTGCCGGAGCGCGGCGGCGGCTCCGTCTTCGGCCGCACGCTGGAGACGGTGCTCGCCGAGCGCCCCTGCCGCGTGATCATCGAGTCCGCGAGCGGCAGGCGCGCGGCGCCGGTCGACGCGGTGGCGGCCTGAGCCGCGGTCCAGGCCGCGTCCCGCTCTACGCTACCGGCGAGCCTCTCCGAACCGTCATGCCCGATCCGCGCCAGCTCCACCGCTCCTCGATCCGCCTGCTGTCGTTCGCGATGATCGCGATCGGCGTGGCGCTCGTCGCCCGCACGCTCGCGGCCGGCGGCGGGGGATTGGCGGTCGGGCTCGTGCTCGGCGTGCTGTTCGTCGCGGCCGGCGCCGCCCGGCTGTATCTGCAGGCGCGCCAGGAGCGGGACTCGTGAACCCCCGCACGCTCAGTGCGCGGGCGCTGTTCGGGCTCGTCTACACGATGTCGATCAGCTCGGTGTACTTCGCGCTCGGCGTCGTCGCGCAGAGAGCGCTCGGGCTCACGCCGGTCGTCTTTCTGATCGCCGGCGTGTTCTTCGCGCTCGCCTCGATGACGTACGTCGAGGGTGCGGCGCTCTACCGCGAGCGCGGTGGATCGAGCGTCTTCGCGCGCTACGCCTTCAACGAGCTGGTGAGCTTCGTCGCCGGCTGGGCGATCCTGCTCGACTACGCGATCCTGCTCGCGGTCACCGCCTTCACGGCGACCAACTACATCGCCGAGTTCTCCGCTCCGGTCGGGCGCGGGACGCTCGAGGTGGTCGTCGCGATCGGGATCATCGCGCTCGTCGCGGTCGTGAACGTGATGGGCGTGAGCGTGCGCCAGCTGCGCCGCGGCGCGCTCGTCGCGATCGCGGACATCGCCGTCCAGCTCCTGCTGATCGTGCTCGGCGTGGCGCTGCTGCTGCATCCCGGCGCGATCGTCGACACGATCCACCTCGGCAGCTCGCCGACGTGGCGCGACACGATCTACGCGCTGACGATCGCGACGATCGCGTTCACCGGCCTGGAGGCGGCGGCGAGCCTCGCGGGGGAGACGGAGACGACCTCGCGCGGCCTGCACCGGCTCGTCGGGCCGGGCGTCGGCACGATCCTGCTCGTCTACGTGGGGATCGCGATCGTCGGCGTGAGCGCACTGCCGGTCGGCGGCGGCCCGCACGCCTTCACCGACCGCGACATCGAGGCGCCCCTGCTGTCCGTCGCCGACGCCTTCTCGCAGCGCTGGCTGGCTGACGTCCTGCGGGACGCGGTCGCGGCCACGGCCGTGGTCGGCCTCGTGACGGCGGCCAACTCGGCGATGCTGGGCATCTCGCGGCTCGCCTACGGGCTCGCGACCAACCGCCAGATCCCGAGCGCGCTCGGCCGCCTGCATCCGAGACGCGCCACGCCGTTCGTGTTGATCGGGCTGGCGGCGGTGGTCGCGGCGGCGCTGACGATCCCCGCGAACCTCGACTTCCTCGTCGGCATCTACGCGTTCGGCGCGATGCTCGCGTTCACGATCGCCCATCTGTCGATCATCCGCCTGCGCTACCGCGAGCCCGAGCGCGAGCGCGCCTACCGCGTGCCGCTTTCGATCCGCGTCCGCGGCGGCTCGCTGCCGCTGCCGGCGGTGCTCGGCGCGCTGCTGTCCGGCTCGGCGTGGGTGACGGTCGTCGTGCTGCACGAGGGCGCGCGCTACGTCGGCCTCGGCTGGCTGCTCGCGGGGCTTGCGCTCTACGTGATCTACCGGCGCGCCGACGGCAATCCGCTGCTCAGGCGCATCACCGTTCCCGAGCGCGCGCTGCGCGGCGAGCCGCCGCGCGCCGAGTTCGGCTCGCTGCTCGTGCCGATCTTCGGCAAGCCGCTCGACGACGACATCGTCCAGACCGCCGGCCGGCTCGCCGGCGAGGTGCGCGACGAGCTGGAGGAGGACGGCGCGACGATCGAGGCGATCTGGGTGTTCGAGATCCCGCTCTCGCTCCCCATCGACGCGCGCCTGCCCGAGGCGCAGGTGAGACGCGCGCAGGAGGCGCTGCGGCGCGCCAAGGCGGTCGGCGAGGAGTACGAAGGCGTGCACGTGCAGACGGCGATGGTGCGCGCGCGGCGCGCCGGCGAGGCGATCGTGCGCGAGGCGAGACGGCGCGGGGTGGAGGCGATCGTGCTCGCGGCGGAGGAGCCTTCGCGCGTGCGCGGCGGCGCGCTGTTCGGCGGCGCCGGCGGGCCGCTCGAGAACTACGTCGGCGACGTGACGAAGTACGTGCTGCGCAAGGCCGACTGCCGCGTGATCCTGACTGCGCCGGCAGCCGAGCCGCGCGCCGAGCGCGAGGGTGCCCCGCGCGACGAGGCCCCCGCCGTCGAGGCGCCCGCGGACGACGCGCGCTCCACGCAGGCGCCGCGGTAATCTCCGGCGCATGTTCATTCTGGTGGTAGGGGCCGGGCGGGTCGGCTCGGCGGTCGCGAAGCGGGCGCTGGAGGCGGGGCACGAGGTCTCCGTGCTCGACGAGGACCCGCTCTCGCACGAGCAGCTCGACAAGGACCTGCCCGAGAGCTGGGAGGACGCGGGCGGCCGCTTCACCGTCGGCACGGCGCTCGAGGTCGACGCGCTCGTCGAGGCCGGGATCGAGCAGGCCGAGGTCTTCATCGCCTCGACCAACGGCGACAACACCAACCTCGTGATCGCGCAGATCGCGCAGCGGCGCTTCGACGTCCCGCGCGTCGTCGTGCGCGTGCTCGACCCGGCGCGCGCCGCCTGGTACGCCGAGCAGGGGCTCCACACGATCTGCCCGACCCAGCACGCGATCGACCTCGTCGAGCAGGCGGCGCTCGGCGACGCCGCCCCGGCGTCATGAGGAGGCTGCGCGCGTGTACGTGATCGTCGTCGGGGCCGGCAAGGTCGGCTGGAACCTCGCGCGCGAGCTGCTCGGCAAGGGCCACGAGGTGACCCTGATCGAGGCCGATCGCCGCCGCTACCTGATCGTCGAGCAGGAGCTGGAGCACGCCGTGCAGTACGGCGACGCGACCGAGCTGTGGGTGCTGGAGCGCGCCGGCATCCAGCGCGCCGACCTCGTGATCGCCGTCACCGGCGACGACGAGGACAACATGCTGATCTGCCAGGTGGCAAAAGAGAAATACTTGACCCAGCGGATCGTCGCCCGCGTCAACAACCCGCGCAACCTCCAGCACTTCAAGCTGCTGGGGATCCGCCCCGCGGTCTCCGCGACCGACCTGATCCTGCGCCTGATCGAGCACGAGGTGCCGCAGTACGGCCTCGTGCAGCTGCTGGCGCTCGAGGGCGAGCGGCTGGAGATCATCGAGCTGGAGGTCGCCGAGGGGGCGCCGGCCGCGGGCCGGCGCGTGGACGACGTCGACCTGCCGGAAGGCAGCCTGATCATCTCCGTGCTGCGCGGCGGCGCCGGCTTCGTGCCGAAGTCCGACACCGTGATCCAGGCCGGCGACGAGGTGCTGCTGATCCTCGACCCGGGGCTGGAGTCGGCGATCACGCCGCAGTTCACGCGTAACGGCGCGGGTCCGGGGTAAGACCGCTCCGATGGCGGATCGTCACGTCGCGCATCTGCTGATCGGCGGTGGCATGGCGAGCGCGAACTGCGCGCGCTGGCTGCGCGAGTCCGGCGGCGAGGGCGACATCCTGCTCGTCGGCCGCGAGCCCGACCCGCCGTACAACCGCCCGCCGTGCTCGAAGGAGTACCTCCAGGGCAAGGACTCGCGCGAGAACACGTACTTCCGCCCGGACGAGTGGTGGGGCGAGCAGCGGATCGACCTGCGCACGAGAACGAGCGTGATGAGGCTCGACACCGCCGCGAGAGAGGCGACGCTGTCCTCGAAGGAGGTCGTCTCCTACGAGTCCGCGCTCGTCGCGACCGGTGCGAACGTGCGGCGGCTCAACGTCGAGGGCGCCGAGCTGGAGGGGATCCACTACCTGCGCGCGCTCGGCAACGCCGACACGATCCGCGCCGACGCGGACGGCAAGAAGGTGGTGCTGATCGGCGGCTCCTACATCGGCTGCGAGGTGGCCGCGTCGCTGACGGCGGCCGACCATGCGACCTGCGAGATCGTGATGCAGGAGGCGGTGACGCTGGAACGCGGCTTCGGCGCGACGGCCGGGCGCTTCCTGCAGGACCGCCTGGAGGAGCACGGCATCGTCGTGCACGGCGAGGACGCGCTGGAGCGCTTCGAGGGCGCCGACGGGCGGGTCACGCACGTCGTCACGAAGGGCGGCAAGCGGCTGGAGGCCGAATGCGTCGTGATCGGCGCGGGCGTGATCCCCGACATGATGCTCGCGAGAGCCGCCGGGCTGACGCTGGACGAGCAGCGCGGCGGCGTGCTGTGCGACGCGCAGCTGCGCACGAGCGCGCCGGGCGTGTGGGCCGCCGGCGACATCTGCTCCTACGACTCGCGGCCGAACGGCCGCCGCATCCGCATCGAGCATTGGGACGTCGCGTTCAACCACGGCAAGACAGTCGCGTTGAACATGCTCGGCCAGGAGGTCGAGCACGACGTCGTGCCGTACTTCTTCTCCGACCTCGCCGACTGGGCGTCGCTGGAGTACGTCGGGCCGGCGGTCGGCTGGGATCGCGAGGTCGTGCGCGGATCGCTGGAGGCGGGCGCGTTCAGCGTCTGGTACCTGAGCTCCGGACGCGTCGAGGGCGCGCTGTCGGTCGGCCGCTCCGAGGACCTCACGCACGCGGGGCGGCTGATCGCTGCGCGCGAGCCGCTCGGCGAGGACGCGATCGGGGCGCTCGGCGATCTCGACAGCGACCTCGCCGCGCTGTAAGCGGGCTGCCATGGCGCCGGCGGAGGAGGCGCGCGAGCAGATCGCGCAGATCGCGGTGACGCTGCGCGCGTTCGTGCACGCGGCAGGCGCGCTGGAGGCGACGCTGCTGCTCGACCAGGGGGCGGAGACGCCGCCGCTCGTGGTCGAGTGCCCGGCGGTCGGGCCGCTGCTGCTGGCCGAGGGGGAGGACGCCGTGCAGCTCGACGCCGACCGGCTCGCCGCCGCGCCGCTGCCGTTGCCGGAGGTGCGCGCGCTGCCGCCGTTCGCGGTCGACGCCGTCCGCGCGGAGATCGCCGCGCCGCTCGGCGGCGTCGAGCACCAGGCGCGCGCGGTGCGTGAGCTGGTGGAGGCGTTCCCCGGCCGCAGCGTGCTGTCCGTGCGGTTTGCGACGACGGACGTCGAGACGCCACTCGTGCTGGCCGCGCGCAGCGGCGACCCAATCGTGCTCGGGCTGGGGGAGGACGAGCCGTACGAGATGCCCGCCGGCTGGCCGCCCTGAGACGACGACTCCGCGGCGCCTGGCGGCGTCCTCGTTCACTCGCCTGCGTACGCAGGCCACGTTCCCTGCGTCCTTGCCAGGCACCACGGCCTCGCCGTCTCAGAGCGCGATGCTGCCGTCCGGGTCGAGCGTCCAGTGCGGGTTGTGCGCAACCTCCCACGGATGCCCGTCGGGGTCGACGAAGACGCCCGAGTAGCCGCCCCAGAACGTTGGCGCGCCGTGGCGCGGGATGCGCGCGCCGGCCGCCTCCGCCTCGGCGATGACGCCGTCGACCTCCCCGGGTGAGCGGACGTTGTGCGCGAGCGTGATGCCGCCCCAGCCGCCGGAGTCCTCGACGCCGCTGTCGGCGGCGAGCGCCGCGCGGTCCCACAAGGCGACGATCGTCCCGCCGGCCTGGAAGAAGACGACGTCGTCCGCGGGCGCGGCGCCGGTCGTCCAGCCGAGCGCCTCGTAGAACGCGCGGGCGCGCGCGAGATCGGCGACGCCGAGCGTGACAAGGCTGAGTCGCGGCTCCATTGCAAGGATCCTGCCACGACTCGCGGCGGCGAAACGCCCGCCCGACCGAGCCTCTATCCTGAGCGGCCGACTCCTTGCGGGATCGTCTAACGGCAAGACGCTCGGCTCTGGACCGAGAAATTGGGGTTCGAATCCCTGTCCCGCAGTCCGTCTGCCTCAGTGAGCCGTCAGTCGCGATCGAGGCGCACGCTGGCAAAACCCATCGCAGAGGCCAGCGTGTCGTAGTGGGCGTCGAGGTGCAGGACGCCGAAGCCGCGTTCCGTGGCGGCGGCCGCGATCAAGTAATCGGCAGCGGGCAGCCGGCGGCTGCCGCGAAGCTCTCGCGACGCGCTGAGCGCTGCGGCACAAACCGACGCTGTTACCGGTGCCTGTGGCAGCGCCGCGAGTGCACGGTCGAGGCTGGCGAAACCGTCCTCGTCCCGGGCGCCGGTCAGAATCTCCAGCGCCGCGACGGGGCAGCTCGCGACCAGTCCGGCTGCGAGCGTCGCCTTCCAACGCTCGACGACAGTCGACTCGCGCTGGCGCACCCAGGCAGACGTGTCCACGACGAGGGGAATGCCGGGACCGTACGGCCTCACGGCAGACGATCGCCGCGTCCGGACAGCAGCTCGCTCACCGCTGCGAAGTCGTGCGGCTGCGCACCGTCGGCGATCGCCACAAGGTGCGCCACGGCCTCCTGCGCGCAAGCGCGATCGGCACGGATTGCGTCGGCGCCGCGGATCGCCAAGTCCCGAACGAGCCGCGAACGGCTCGCGGGCGCCGGATCGATCGCGGCAAGCGCATCCGCAAGCTCTTCATCGATGGTGACCTGGACGCGAGCCTTCATTGTCGGCACGCCGATCAGTGTACCACCGATGCGGTGCACCAGCTCGCCAGATCGCTCGACGGGCCGTTCCAAAGCGCTCCTCATGGAGCTGGCAGATCGGCGCCAGGATGGGGAGTTTGAACATCGGCCCGTCAGTCCAGCTACGCCACCGCCTGCTCGGCCCAATCGCGGTGCAGGCGGGCGTAGGCGCCGTCGGCTTCGAGCAGCTCGTCGTGGGTGCCCTGCTCGACGATGCGGCCGCCGTCGAGCACGACGATCAGCCCTGCGTGGCGGATCGTGGAGAGGCGGTGGGCGATCACGATCGCGGTGCGGCCGGCGAGCAGGCGGCGCAGGCCGTGCTCGATGCGCGTCTCGGTCTGGATGTCGACGTTCGAGGTCGCCTCGTCGAGCACGAGGATCCGGGGATCCGCGATCAGCGCGCGCGCGAACGCGATCAGCTGGCGCTGGCCCGCCGAGAGCTGCACGCCGCGCTCGCCGACCTCGGTGTCGTAGCCCAGCGGCAGCTCGGCCACGAACGCGTCGGCGCCGATCGCGGATGCCGCCGCGGCGATCTCCTCGCGCGTCGCGCCGGGCCGCCCGAACGCGATGTTCTCGGCGATCGTTCCGCTGAACAGGAAGCCCTCCTGCGGCACGATCCCCATCCGCGCGCGCAGCGACCCGGCGGCCACGTCGCGCAGGTCGTGGCCGTCGACGCGCACGACGCCGCGCGTCGGGTCGTAGAAGCGCGCCACGAGCTTCGCGAGCGTCGACTTGCCGGCGCCGGTCTCGCCGACGAGCGCGACCGTCTGGCCGGGCGGCACGTGCAGGTCGATCGCTCTCAGCGCCCACGAGCCGGCATCGTCATCGCCGTACCGGAAGGACACACCTTCGAACGACAGCTCGCCCCGAACCCGCTCCAGCTCGACCGCGCCCGGCCGGTCGGCCAGCTCCGGCTCCTCGTCGAGCAGCTCGAAGATCTTGTCGAGCGCCGCCATGCCGGACTGGTAGGTCGTGTAGAGCTGGGAGAGCTGCTGGATCGGGTCGAAGAACTGGTTCAGCGCGCCGATGAAGCTGAACACGACGCCGGCGTCGGTGTTGCCGTTGATCACCTCGAAGCCGCCGATCAGCAGGATCCCGACGGTCACGAGCGAGGACAGCAGCTCGACGCCGGGGAAGTACGCCGCGTTCAATCTCACCGTCGTCATGTTCGCTTCGCGGTTGGCCTGGTTGAGGTCGGCGAAGCGGCCGATGTGGCGCTGCTCCTGACCGAACGAGCGCACGACGCGGATCCCCGACAGCGTCTCCTGCAGGTAGCCGGTGATCGCGGCGATCCGCTCGCGCGTGCGGCGGAACGCGTCGGCTGAGGCGATCCGGAAGGCGAGCCCGGCCAGCGCCAGCAGCGGGATCGCGAGGAACGTGTAGAGCGCGAGCTCGAGGTCCATCGCGACGAGCAGCACGACGACGCCGACGAGCGTGAGCGTCGACTGGAACAGCGTCACGATCCCGTCGCTGATGAGCTGGTCGAGCGCCTCGACGTCGTTCGTGATGCGCGAGATCACGACGCCGGCGCGCACGCGCGAGTAGAAGCCGAGCGAGAGCGACTGCAGGTGGCGGAAGAGCTGGCCGCGCAGGTCCTGCAGCGCCCGCTGGCCGACCCACTCGGTGAGGTAGGTCTGCGCCGCGGACGCCCCCCACGCGAGCAGCGCTGCCAGCAGGAAGACGACCGCGACGCGGTCGAGCGCGCCGCCATCGCCGTGCTGGATGTCGTTGACGGCGTGCTTCGAGAGCGGAATCGGCGTGAGCGTGGCGCCGGTCGCGAGGATCAGCGTCGCGAACATCATCGCGACGTGCCCGCGGTAGGGGCGCAGCAGCTCGATCAGCCCGCGGACCTTGCGCCGGCGCCCGCCCGTCTGGCGCAGCCGGCGGCGCAGCTCCGCGAGGCGGTCCTGCTCGCGACCGCCGGTCGTGAGCGAGCCGAGCGCGCCGGAGGCGAGCGCGGAGACGCCCTCGTCGCGGCGGGCGACGGAGCTTCTGGACGGGACGACCGGCGGCATGGCGGCCAGCGCCGGCCGGCGCCGCGCGGGGGCGGGGGAGACAAGGGGCTTGCGCGTCAGGAACACCTGATCCGGCAGCCCCTTCTCGACGATCTCCCGGTAGAGGCCCTCCTGCGCGAGCAGCTCCTCGTGCGTGCCCTGCGCGGCGACGCGCCCGCGGTCGAGCACGACGATCTCGTCCGCGAGCGCGATCGTCGAGAGCCGGTGCGCGATCACGAACGTCGTGCGGCCTTCCATCACCTCGCCGAGCGCCTGCTTGATCTCGCTCTCCGTCGAGGCGTCGACGGAGGAGGTCGCGTCGTCGAGCACGAGGATCCGCGGGTTGGCGAGCAATGCGCGCGCGATCGCGATGCGCTGGCGCTGGCCGCCGGAGAGCGTCAGGCCGCGCTCGCCGATCAGCGCGTCGTAGCCCTCGGGCAGCTCGCGCACGAAGCCGTCGGCGTGCGCGCGCCGCGCCGCCTGCTCGACCTCCGCGCGCGTCGCGTCCGGGCGGGCGTAGGCGATGTTGTCGTGGACGGTGGCGGAGAACAGGAACGGGTCGTCGGTGACGATCGCGACCTCGTGGCGCAGCGAGTCCGGATCGACGCCGCGCACGTCGGCGCCGTCGATCAGCACCGCGCCGCTCGTCGCGTCGTAGAGCCGCGGCAGCAGCGAGACGAGGGACGTCTTGCCGGAGCCGGTCGCGCCGACGAGCGCGACCGTGCTGCCGGCCTCGACGGTCAGGTCGATCCCGTCGAGCGCCGGCCGCAGCGCGCCGTCGAACGTCAGCGAGACGCCGCGCAGCTCGACGCGCCCGCGCCCTGCCGGCAGCGGCGGCGCGCCCGGCGGCGCGACGATCTCCGGCGCGCGGTCGAGCACCTGGAAGATGCGCGCGCCGGACGCGGTCGCGCGCTGCGCGGCGCCGAGCATGTAGCCGAGCGTGCGCATCGGCCCCGTCAGCATCAGCACGTAGAGGTAGAAGGCGGTGAAGGTGGCGAGCGGGATCGAGCCGCCGATCGCGAGGTGCCCGCCGACGAGCAGCACGCCGAGCAGCCCGAGGTAGGGCAGGAAGCCGATCAGCGGCGCGTAGAGCGCCTGCAGCCGCGTCGTGTACATCGCCTGGGCGAAGACGCGGTCGGTCTGATGGCGGAAGCGCGCCGCCTGCAGCTCCTCGCGCGCGAACGCCTTCACGACGCGCACGCCGGAGATGTTCTCCTCAGCGACCGCGGTCAGCTCGGCGATCCGCTGCTGCACCTCCTGCATCGCCGGACGCGAGCGGCGGCCGTAGCGGAACGCGACGATCACGACGAACGGGACCGGCGCGAGCGCCACCAGCGCGAGCGGCGGCTCGATCGCGACCATCGCGACGGCCGAGAGCACGAGCGTGAAGAACGACTGGCCGATGAAGACGAGGCCGTAGCCGAGGAAGAAGCGCACCGCCTGCAGGTCGACCGTCACGCGCGACATCAGCTGGCCGGTCTGCTGGCGGTCGAAGAAGCCCAGCTCCAGCGACTGCAGGTGCGCGTAGAGGCGCGCGCGCAGGTCGTACTCGACCGCGAGCGAGACGCGCCCGGCGACGAGCCGGCGGCCGACGCTGAGGCCGAGCCGTGCGAGGCCGGCGGCCGCGACGAGCAGCGCGAACAGGACGAGCCGGTGCCTGTCGTGCGCGGTGATCGCGCCGATCGCCTGGCCCGTCAGCCACGGGATCGCGACGCCCGCCCCCATCGCGGCGGCGGCGAACGCGAACGAGACGATCACGCCGCGGCGGTGCGGGCGCAGGAAGCTCAGGAGGCGCGTGAACGTCTGCATGCTTCAAAAAATATAGTAGGCGCCGATGGCCGATCCCACGCCGCCGCCCGCGGGCCTCTGCAACGCCTGCATCCACCAGCAGCTCGTGCCGAACCGGCGCGGGTCGGTCTTCTCGCTGTGCAGACGCTCGAAGACCGACCCCGCGTTCCCGCGCTACCCGCGCATTCCCGTACGCGAGTGTCGCGGGTTCGAGCCGGTCAGAACGTGACGAGCGGGAACTCGATGCTGGCGATCGTGGCCTGGCCCCTCACGGCCGGGTGGAAGTAGTCCCGCGTGTTGACTTCGCTGGCTTCGAATCTGAATTCGTAGCCGGTGTTTCTGTCCCACTGGCAGTTCGTGTACGTCGCGCACACTTCCGCCAGCACGGCGTTGAATTCGACCTCTCGTCTCTGGACGCGCAGGCGGCGTTCTTCGTCTTCTCTCGACGTCGATTCGGCGTTCCTGAGCATCGACTGGCAGATGCCGAGCGTCCTCCACGTCGAGAGGGCCGATCTGTTCGTGTGCAGCAGGCTCCACAGCCAGTAGATGTTCGGGATCGAGCCGATGCTTATCCTCGAGCCTGCCGGCAGTCTTTCGCCGAGCGTCCTCATCGCGGTTTCGAAGTTCGACCTGAAGCTCGCGACCGTCGTCATGTTGCCCTCTTCGGAGGTGCAGACGTCGTTGGCGCCCATCTCGACGACGGCGTATTCGACCCTCTGACCCGCGGCGGTCGTCGCCTGTTCGGGCAGGTTGCTCATCCTCGCGCCGGACCTGGCGTCGTTGTTGGCCCTGCCTTCGATGCCTCTGTTCCTTTCCCTGATGCGCAGGTAGAAGCTGTTGACACTCGTTTCGGTGCCGGTCGCCCACGAGTTTTGCGGGCAGTCGGTGAACGGGAAGCTGCACGTGTTGAACGCGCGGGTGATCGAGTCGCCAGTGGCCGCCATCGAGTTCGGATAGACGGCGAGCGCAGCCGAGCTGGCGAGCGCGATGAGACAGATCGCCGCGACGCTCGCGGCGAGCAGCCGGCGTGTGCCGGACATAGACGGTTCCCCCTTTCGGACCCGTCTCTCCGCAACCGGGTCCTGGTCGTGCCGACGGCCCCCTGCCGACGGCTCGTCGCTCAGAATGCCGGAGCGACGAGCCGGGGGTCAACTGCCAAGGGTCACGCGGGGGACGGTGTGCGGGCGGGCTCCAGCGCCACGGCGAGCACCTCGTCGATCGACATCGCGAAGTGGAACGTCATCTGCTCGCACACGTCGGCGGGGACGTCGTCGAGGTCGCCGCGGTTGCGCTCGGGCAGGATCACGTCGGTCAGGCCCGCGGCGTGCGCCGCGAGCACCTTCTGCTTGACCCCGCCGATCGGCAGCACGCGGCCCTGCAAGGTGACCTCGCCGGTCATCCCGACCGTGTGCTTGACCGGACGTCCGGACAGCAGCGACGCGAGCGCGGTGACCATCGTGACGCCGGCGCTCGGCCCGTCCTTCGGGATCGCGCCCGCCGGCACGTGCACGTGGAACTCGCCGTCGGTCGCGCCGTCGGGAACGCCCAGCTCCTCGGCGTGCCCGCGCACGTAGGAGAGCGCGATCCGCGCCGACTCCTTCATCACGTCGCCGAGCTGGCCGGTGAGCACCAGGGCGTCCTTGCGCTCGCCCGGCATCCGCACCACCTCGACGAACAGCACGTCGCCGCCGGCGCCGGTCACCGCCAGGCCGGTCGCGACGCCCGGCACCGCCGTGCGGATCGCCGCCTCCTGGAAGTGCTTCTGGCGGCCGAGCGCCTCGCGCACGGCGTCGAGGTCCACCGCGACCGGCGCCTCGACCGCGTGGGCCGCGATCCGTGTCGCGACCTTGCGCAGCAGCGTCCCCAGCTCGCGCTCGAGCTGGCGCACGCCGGCCTCGCGCGTGTACTCGGTCACGACCGTCTGCAGCAGCTCGTCGGAGATCGACGCCTCCTCGGCTCTCAGCCCGTTGCGCTCCAGCTGGCGCGGCCAAAGGTAGTTGCGCGCGATCGCCGTCTTCTCCGCCGTCGTGTAGCCGTCGAAGCGGATCACCTCCATGCGGTCCAGCAGCGGGCCGGGGATCGTCTCGGCGACGTTCGCGGTCGCGATGAACAGCACGTGCGAGAGGTCGAGCTCGACGTCGAGGTAGTGGTCGCGGAACGAGTGGTTCTGCGCCGGGTCCAGGACCTCCAGCAGCGCCGCGCTCGGGTCCCCGCGCCAGTCGGCGCCGACCTTGTCGACCTCGTCGAGCATGATCACCGGGTTCATCGTGCCGGCGTCGCGCAGCGCGCGCACGAGCCGGCCCGGCAGCGCGCCGATGTACGTGCGCCGGTGGCCGCGGATCTCGGCCTCGTCGCGCACGCCGCCGAGCGACATGCGCACGAACTCGCGGCCGGTCGCGCGCGCGATCGACTCGCCGATCGACGTCTTACCGGTTCCGGGCGGACCGATCAGGGTGAGGATCGCGCCGGAGGCGGTGACGTCGCGCGAAGGCGACCGGTTCCGGTCGCCGGCGCGCGAAACGTCGAGTCCGCGATCCGCGCGCAGCTTGCGCACAGCCAGGTACTCGGTGATGCGCTCCTTGACGTCCTCCAGGCCCGCGTGATCTCTGTCGAGCACCTCGCGCGCATTGACCGGGTCGAGCCGCTCCTCCGAGCGTCTGGACCACGGCACGGCGATCAGCCAGTCGAGGTAGGAGCGGATCATCGACGCCTCGCCCGACTGCTCGCCCATCCGCTCCAGCCGGCCCAGCTCCTTCTCGGCCTGCTCTCTGACGGCGTCGGGCATGCCGGCCTCGGCGATCTTCGTGCGGTACTCCTCGACGACCGACGCGTCGTCCTCGCCCAGCTCCTTGCGGATCGAGTCCATCTGTCTGCGCAGGAACCACTCGCGCTGCTGCTGCTCGGCGCCGGACTCGACGTCGTCGCGGATGCGCTTGCGCACCTGCAGCTCGGCGAGCCGCTCGCGCTGCAGCCGCAGGGCGAGCGCCAGCCGCTCGGTGACATCGAGCGTCTCCAGCAGCTCGACCTTCTGCTCGAACGCGATGTCAGGCGAGTAGCCGGCCGTGTCGGCGAGCGTGCCGGGCTCGCTGATCGCGCGCACGAACGCCTGGATGCGCCCATCGTCGCCTCGCAGCTCCAACAGCTCCTCGACCACCGCGCGGTACTCGCGCTCCAGCTCGCGCGTGCGGCCGTCGACCGGCTCGTCGTCGGGGTGATCCTCGACGTCGACGTACAGCTTGCCGTCCGGCGCGGTGTGGGCGGCGCCGGCGACGCCGCGGTGCAGGCCGTTCAGCACGACCGCGCGCCCGCCGCCGGGCAGGCGCACGCGGTCGCTGACGTCGGCGACGGTGCCGACGCGCGCGAACGCGCTCTCGTGGCGGGGGACGAGCAGGACGCGCTGCTCGTCGCCGACGTCCACCGTCAGCGTCAGGTTCATCGTCGGGAAGACGACGACGTCCTCGAGGGGGACCAGCAGCAGTCTGCTCATAGGTGTCACGTTCGCTTTCGTCTGGCGGAATGTGTTCCGCTCTGTGCCATGAGGTGAGTATAGGCGCTGAACTAGATCTAAGTGCGGCCGCATCATATTTCCGATGGTTGCGCGATCTGCGAAGATGGGCGCATGAGCGATCGCGAGCAGGCGCCGGGCGCGCTGCCGCCCGAGCCGAACGCCTCCGGCGAGCCGCACGACGTGCTCGCCGCCGAGCAGTTCGCGATGCCCGCGCCGCAGGCCGCGTGGCACCCGGGCCCGGTCGAGCTGCCGCCCGAGCCGAACGCGTCCGGCGAGCCGCACGACGTGCTCGCGGCGGAGGCGTTCGCGATGCCGGCCCCGCCGCCGCACGTCGAGTTCGCCTCGGCGCCCGCCGCGGCGGGCCGCCCGTCGCCGCGCCGGGTGCTGGCGGCGGCCGCCGGGCTCGGGACGGCGCTGGCCGCGCTGCTGCACCGCCGCCGTCGCGACCGCCGCGGCTGAGCGTGCTCGAAGTCGCGCCTCCGCTCCTGCGCTGGTACGAGCGGGAGCGCGAACGGCTGGGCGTGGACGTGTTCGACGTCCATACGCACGTCGGGCAGCACGACCCCGACACGATGCGCTGCTCGCCGGAGGAGCTGCTCGCCGCGCTCGCGCAGGCGGACGCGCGCGCGTGCGTGTTCCCGCTGCAGGAGCCGGACGGCTACCGCGCGGCGAACGACGCCGTGATCGCGGCGGCGCAGGCGTCGGGCGGGCGGCTCGTCCCGTTCGCGCGGCTGCGCCCGAGCGACGGGCGCACCGAGATCGAGGCCGAGCTGCGCCGTGCGCTCGACGCCGGCTCGCGCGGGGTCAAGCTCCACCCGCGCGGCGACAGCCATGCGCTCGACGATCGCGCGCTCGACGGCGTGTGGGCGCTCGCGCACGAGCGGCGGCTGCCGGTGATCGTGCACGCCGGACGCGGGATCCCGGCGCTCGGCGCGCACGCGGTCGCGGTCTGCACGCGCTGGCCGGGCGTGCGGCTGATCCTCGCGCACGCCGCGATCAGCGACCTCTCATGGATCGGGCGCCGCGCGCAGGAGCTGCCGAACCTGCTGTTCGACACCTCGTGGTGGGCGCCGAGCGACCTGCTCGCGCTGTTTGCGACCGTGCCGCCGGGGCAGGTCCTGCTCGCGAGCGACGCGCCGTACGGCCGGATCCCGACGGCCGCGTTGCAGACGCTGCGCGCTGGGCGCCAGGCGGGGCTCTCGGACGAGCAGCTGCGGCTCGTGCTCGGCGGTCAGCTCGCGCGCCTGCTGGCCGGCGAGGAGCTGCTCGACGCGGGGCCGGCGGCGGGCGGCGATCGGCGGATCGCCGTCGACGTGCTGCTGGATCGCGTCGCGTCGTTCCTCACAGGCGCGTTCGCGCAGATCGTGCGCGGCCAGTCGGGCGACGAGATGGTCGCGCTCGCGCAGCTCGCCTGCGCGGTGCCGGCCGACGCGCCGCAGGCGGCCCACTGCCGCCTGATCCTCGAGCTGCTCGACGTGGCCGAGCAGCTCGCCGACGCGCCGAGCCCGAGCCGGATCCTGCGCGGCGGGCTCTACGCGCTCGTGCTTGCGCTCAACGTCGCGCGCACGCCGGACGTCGCGGTCCCGGCGGCGCTCTGACCTGCCTCGTGCGCATGGAGCGGCCGGGGAGCGGGAACGGTGGGAGCGTCACGACAGGCTTCGGCCTCGACCGAGAAGGAGACCATCGAACATGGTTGCGCTCATCGTGCTCTTGCTGCTGTTGCTGTTGCTCGGCGGTTTCGGCTTCGCCGCGCACGTGTTGTGGTTCGTGCTGATCGCCGCGGTGATCCTGTGGCTGGTCGGCTTCTTCGTGGGCGGCGCCGCGAACGCCGGCGCCGGCGGGCGCCGCGGCTGGTATCGCTGGTAGCGCCGGGCGCACGGTGGACACTGCTACGGGTGTCAACCGCGCTCGTGCGCGCGCGGACGGCTCTCGGCGGCTTCCTCCGCGCCGAGCGCCGGATCGCGATCGCGCGCAAGCACGCAGAACGCCTCGACGATCGCCGGGTCGAACTGCGCGCCGGCGCAGCGACGCAGCTCCGCGAGCGCCTGCTGCGGCGTGCGCGCCGGTTGGTAGGGGCGCGGCGACGTCATCGCATGGAAGGCGTCGCAGACGCTGACGATGCGCGCGCCGAGCGGGATCTGCTCGCCGACGAGGCCGTCCGGGTAGCCGCTGCCGTCCCAGCGCTCGTGGCTCGCGCGCACGATCTCCGCGACCGGGCGCATCGCCGGCGCGGCGCCGAGGATGCGGTCGCCGATGACGGTGTGCTGGCGCATCAGCTCCCACTCGTCGGCGTCGAGCGCGGTCGGCTTGTGCAGGATCTCGTCGGGGATCGCGATCTTGCCGATGTCGTGCAGCTCGGCCGCGCGCGTGACCTCGTCGAGCTGCTCGGCGCTGAGCTCCAGCCGTCTCGCGATCGCCGCCGCAAGCCCGGCGACGCCGTGCAGATGGCTGTGCAGCTCCGGCTCGCGCTCGCGCAGCACCTGCAACAGCACGTCGCGCGTCTCGATGCGACTCGAGGCGCGGGCGCCGCGCTTGGCCGCGTACATGCGCTGGTCGGCGAGCTGCAGCGCCTGGGTGGGATTGTCGGCCTCGTCCGGGATCGCGACCGCGCCGCATGAGGCGCCGACCATGAAGCCCTCGCCCTGCTCCTGCAGCGCCGCGACGCAGGCTTGCATGCGCGCGTCGTCCGCGGCCGTGTGTCGGTCGAGCAGGACGCAGAACTCGTCGCCGCCGAGCCGGTAGGCGCGCCCGTGTCCCTCGACCGCCGCGGCTAGGCGGCTGGCGAGGCGATCGAGCAGCATGTCGCCGGCGGCATGTCCGAAGGTGTCGTTGTAGCCCTTGAAGCCGTCGAGGTCGAAGAACGCGAACGTGGCGGGCCGTGCGCGCCGGTGGCGATGGTGGTCGCCGGCGCCGAGCGTGCGCTCGAGGTCCCGCATCAGGCGGCGGCGGTTCGGCAGGCCGGTCAGCCCGTCGGTCAGCGCCTCCACCCGCGTCGCGCGCAGCAGCGCCGTGTTGTCGTGGAAGGTGAGCGACGCGCGGGCGATCGCGACGAGCAGCGCCGCGGTCGCGAGCAGCGCGGCGGCGTCGGAGATCTGCACGAAGTGGTCGTACGAGAGCAGCGTGAGCGCGAGCGCGGCAAACGCGCTCGGGAAGACGAACGTCTGGCGTCCGTAGCCCGAGGCGATCCGCGCCGCGCGCCACGGCTGCCACGCTGCCCAGCCGCAGAGGAGGACGGCGGCCGGCCACAGCGCGTCGATGATCGACCCGGCTCGGTAGCTGCCGACGGCCTCCTGGTAGAGGAAGAGCGTGTCGGCGACGGCCGAGAGCCCGATCCCGAGGCCGAACAGCGTCCAGCCGCGGCCGGGGCGCCAGGCCTGCGTCGCGAACGCCGTCAGCACGAAGCCGACGAGGACGAGGTCGCCGATCGGGTAGGCGAGGTTGACGACGTCCTGGAGCGTGCCGCCCTGGGCGGCGCCGACGATCGGGTCGAACGCGAGCGCGACGATCACCGCGGCCACGGTCAGCGCCGCGAGCAAACCGTCGACGAGCATGCGCGCCGCGATGCGCTCCCGCCCGGCGGTCGCGAGCAGCGCGATCCCGGCGCAGCAGAGCGGATAGAAGAGCAGGTAGGGGACGTCGGTGAGCGCGCCGTTGGCCGAGGCGGGGACGACGATCCAGAGGACGTCGCCGGCCGTCCAGAACGCGAAGCCGATCGCGATGCACGCCCACGCCGCGCGCTGCTCGGGAACGAGCACGGCGCGTGCGGTGCAGAGCGCGACGCCGGTCAGCTCGATCGCGATGTAGACGTCGTTGTCGAGGAAGCTGGCGAAGCCGGCGCCGCCGAACGCGACGACGGAGTGGCTGAGCTCCACGACGAGCCCTATGGCCGCCGCGGCGAAGAGGAGCCTTCGCGTACGCGAGCCTGTCGATGTCACCTGCGAAACGGCTCCTTCGGGCGGGTGCCTCCTTTATCGGCATTGAGGCGCTGCGCCTTGACGCCGCGAGCACGGCGCGCGCTGCAGCCACCTGTCGAGGGCGTTGCACAGGCGACTGTGATCATGTACGCTTGTACGGTATGATGAACACCCAGCGAGAGTGGGACGCACCCGCCTACGACACGCTCAACGCGCCGATGACCGAGCGCGGCAACGACGCGGTCGCGCGGCTGGAGCTGCGCGGGGGCGAGACCGTGCTCGACGCCGGCTGCGGCACCGGCCAGGTGACCGCGACGCTGCTGGAGGGGCTCCCGCACGGCCGCGTGATCGCGCTCGACGGCTCGCGCCAGATGCTCGACGCGGCACGCGAGCGGTTCGCGGGCGAGCAGCGGGTCGCGTTCGTCCACGCCGACCTCGAACGGCCGCTGCCGCTCGGCGAGCCGGTCGACGCGATCATCTCGACCTCCACGTTCCACTGGATCCGCGACCACGACACGCTCTTCCGCCACCTCGCCGCCGTGCTGCGGCCGGGCGGTCAGCTCGTCGTCGACTGCGGCGGCGCTGGCAACATCGCGGCGGTGCTCGCAGCGTTGGGGGAGCTGGGTCACAGCGACCTTCCCTGGACCTACGCGGGCGTGGAGGAGACCGAGGCGCGCCTGCACGCGGCCGGCTTCGACCGCCTCGACGTGCGGCTCAGACCGCGCGTCAGCCGGCACACCGAAGCGGACCTGGAGCGGTTCCTCACGAGCGTTGTGCTGCGCACGTTCGTGCACGAGCTGGGCGACGAGGGGGGCGCCGCGCTCGTGCGCGACGTCGCCGCGCGCCTGCCCGACCGCGAGCTGCACTGGGTGCGGCTGGAGATCGAGGCGCGACTCAGCGACGCGGACGCGGCGCGCTGAGCATGAGCGTCGCGCGCTCCGTGTAGGGCACCGAGCCGACGATCGTGGCGGTGGCGTTCGCGTTCGCGAGCGTGCGCCGCACGATCAGCTTCGTGCGCGGCGTGATCCACGTGTAGGTCGTGCCGGCGCCGACGGTGTCGCCGCTCACGCGCGTCGTCGTGCGGATGAGGACGGTGCGAGTGGGGCGGCCGTCAAGCGCGAGCGTGCGCGGGCCGAGCACGACGCCGCTGTCGCTCGACGTCGTGCCCTCGATCGCGCACGTGCTCGTCCACGTCGCGCCGGGGGTGAGGCGGGCGGGCAGGTAGGTCGACGCGGGCGTGCAGCGGTAGGTGCGGCGGTCGCGATGGCCGGCGAACTCGTGGCGCTCGCTCTGGTCGAGCAGCCGCCAGCCGCCGTCGGCGCGCCGGCACGCGAGCACCGCGTCGTCGCGCGTGGCGAGCACGTCCCAGCGGATCCGCAGGCAGCCTGCCGGCGTCGTGGAGACCGTGATCGTCGTATGTGGCGGGTACGCATGGCGGCGCGTCCCGAGCGCGTGGCTGACCTCGAAGCCGCGCGTCGCGTAGACGTAGACGCCCGGCTGGGGCGCGTGACCGCTGAGCGCCGGCGGAAGCGTGCGCGCGGACGGTGGCGCGGTGCGGAGGCGGTCGATCGCCTGGGTAATGGAGGTCGGCGTCGAGGACTCGCGCGCGAGCACGCGGAAGGCGACGTATCCGCCGAGCGCGAGCGCGGCGACGCCGACCGCGCCGACGGTCCACGCCTTTCGCCCTCCGGTCATCGCGACATCGCCAGCACCCGCTCCCCCGGAAGCGTCGCCGCGCGCGTCACCAGCTCCGCCGTCAGCAGCGCGCTCAGCAGCTGCACGAGCAGCAGCGTCAGGAGGACCGTGAGCTGCACGCGCGCGGCGGTCGCGGGGGAGGCGCCGCCGAGCACGAGGCCGACGAACGTGCCCGGCAGCGTGACGAGGCCGGCGCTGCGCGTCTGGTCGATCAGCGGCACGAGCGCGCCCGAGATGGCACGGCGGCACAGCGGCGCGAGCGCGTCGCGGGCGCGGTCGCCGAGCGACAGACGCGCCTCGATCTCGTCGATCCCGTCGGCGAGCCCTTCGACGAGCCGGCGGCCGGTCAGGGTGGTGGAGAGCATCGCGCCGCCGATCAGGATCCCCGCCGTCGGGATCGTCGCGCGCGGCGTGGCGGCGAACGCGCCGACGGCGAGCAGCACGCCGACTGCCGCGAGCGCCGGCAGCGCGATCGCGGCGACCGCGATCCGCCGCGCGCCCGGCAGCGCGCGGATGCGCGAGCCGGCGGTCAGCGAGGCGGTCGCGACCATCACCGCGACGAACGCGATCGCGAGCCCCGGCACGCGGAAGACGAGCGCGATCAGCGCGCCGACGACCGCGAGCTGGACGGCGGCGCGCAGCGAGGCGAGCAAGAGCGAGCGGCTGAGTCCGAGCCGCTGGCGATAGGCGAGCAGCGCCGCGGCGAGCGCGAACGCGGCGCTCGCGAGGATCTGCGTGAGCGGCTGGCTCATGCGCGCGCCTCCGGCGAGATCTCCGGCGCGTCGTGCGCCGGGGACGGCGCGGCGCCGCCGAGCAGCTCCGCCGGCGAGCCGACCGTCGCCGTGCCGTCGCTCAGCGCGACGACCTGGTTTGCGATCCCGGCGGCGAACGGCAGGTCGTGCGTGGCGACGACGACGCCCAGCCCGTCGTGCGCGAGCGCCTGGAGCGTGACGCCGATGTGGCGCGAGACCGCCGCGTCGAGCGCGGCGGTCGGCTCGTCGAGCAGCAGCAGCTCGGGGTCGCGCGTGAGCGCCCGCGCGAGTGCGACCCGCGCCCGCTCGCCGCCCGACAGCTCACTCGCGGGGCGATCGAGGAAGGTGGGATCGAGGCCTGCGGCAGCGAGCGCGCGGGTCAGGCGCGGCTCCTCGGCGGCGGCTGCCGGATCGAGCCCGTAGGCGAGGTTCTCGCGCACGCTGCCGGGCAGCATCGTCGGCGTCTGCCCGACGAGCCCGGCGCGCTGCCGCAACAGGCACGGTTCGAGCGCGGCAGTGTCCGCACCGTCGAGCAGGACCGTGCCGGCGTCGGGCACGAGCAGCCGGTTGAGGCAGCGCAGCAGCGTGCTCTTGCCGATGCCCGATGGGCCGACGAGCGCGGTGACCGCGCCCTTCGGTGCGTCGAAGCTGACGTTGTGCAGGACCGTCCGCTCCCCGCGCGCAAGCCGCAGGCCGCGGACGGCGAGGCCCTCGATGTGGTCGGCGCGTGCGTCACCGGGCACGGCGCCACGGTAACGCCTCGCTCAGGCGGCAAGCGGTGCGCGCTCGTGCTCGACGCGCGAGCCGCCGCGGCCCTTGACGACGCGCAGGCGCGCGGGGATGCGCTGGCGCAGCTCCGCGACGTGGGAGACGATCCCGATCGTGCGACCGCCCTCGCGCAGCGCGTCGAGCACGTCGAGCACCTCGTCCAGCGTGCGCTCGTCGAGCGAGCCGAAGCCCTCGTCGACGAACAGCGTCTCCAGGCGGCTGCCGCCCGCCTCGGCGGCGACGACGTCGGCGAGGCCGAGCGCGAGTGCGAGGCTCGCGAGGAACGTCTCCCCGCCCGACAGCGTCGCGGGCGGGCGCTGCTGACCGGTCCAGCCGTCGACGACGCGCAGCTCCAGCCCGGCTCGCCGCTCTCCACGGGCGCGCTCGTCGGTGTGGATCAGCTGATAGCGGCCGTTCGACATCCGCTCCAGGCGGATCGTCGCGGCTTGCGCGACCTCCTCCAGCCGGGCGGCGAGCACGTACGCGGAGAGGCGCATGTGCAGGCGGTTCGACGCGCCGGTGCCGTCGACCAGCGCCGCCAGCTCCCTGACCGTGCGCTCGCGCTCGGCGACCGGCGCCAGCGCTTGGAGCGCGTCGTCCAGCTCGGCGGCGAGGCGTCTGAGCTTCGTGAGCGTCTGCTCGGCGAGCGCAAGGCGGCCGGCGGCCTGGTCGTCGTGCTCGGTCGCTTCGAGGGCACGGGCTTCGAGGGTGGGGAGGTCGGCGGCCGGCTTGCGCGCGGCCGGACCGGCGGCCGTGTCGGTGGCCAGCTCGTGAGCGAGCTGCTCCGCGAGCGCGCGGCGCTCCGCGAGGCCATTGTTATAGGCGGCGATGCGCTCCGCGAGTTGCGCGGTCGCGTCCTCTGCGAGGAGCGCGGCGCGGGCGGCCGCGGCGTCGGCGAAGCCCGCGTCGCGCGCGGCGGCCTCCTGCTCGGCGGCGTCCGCCTCCGCGCGCAGCGCCTGCGCGCGGTCCGCGATCGACGCGGCGTCGCCGCGCGCCCGGGCGACGCGCTCGCGGTCGGCTTCGAGCGCGGTGCTCCGCTCGGCGTGCGTGGCGCGCGTGGCGGCCTCGGCGTGCACGGCGTCGCGCTGAGCCTGCTCGTGCGCTTCGACCTGGGTCGCGAGGGCGGCGAGCGCGCGCTCGGCTTCGGCGAGGCGGGCGGCGGTCTGGCGCGTGCTTGCCAGCTCGGCGTCGAGATGGCCGGCGGTCGCGGCGAGCGCGTCGGCGGGGTCGTCGCCTGCGACGGCGCGGGCGGCGGCGAGCGCGGCGTCGACGTCGCTTGCCTCGCGCTCGGCCGCCTGGCGCTCGCTCGCGGCGCGCTCGTGCTGCGCCTGGGCGTGCTGCTCGCGGTCGGCGAGCGAGCTGCGTCCCGGCGTTTGGGCATCGAGGAGGGAGTGGGCGGACTCGCCGGTCGCGGTGCGGGCCGGCGCGGGGTGGTCCGTTGCGCCGCAGACGGTGCAGGGCTCGCCTTGCTTCAGATCCGCCGCCAACTCGGCGGCCATGCCGGCGAGCCGCCGCTCGCGCAGGTCGAGCCAGGTGGCGTGCGCCTGCTGCTCGGCGTCCGTCGCTCGGCGTCGCCTGTCCTGCGCGCGCACCTGCTCCGCCGCGAGTCGGTCGCGCTCGGCGGCCTTGTCGGCTCTCGTGCGTGCGGCTTGGGCCTCGGCCTGGAGGCGCTCCGCGCGCTCGCTCGCCGCGCGCGCCGCGGTCACGTCGGCATCGAGGGAGGCGCGCTGGTTCGCTGCTTCCTCGATCGCCGCGGCTGCCGCCCGAGCCCGGACCCCGGCGTCGTCCGCCTGCACGGCCAGTCTCGCCAGCGCCGCATCGGCCTGGGCCAGCCGCGCCTCGACCGCCACCAGCGCATCGAGCGCGCCAGCCTCGCCGCGCGCCTCCGCCGCCCGCGTCCGCAGCGGCGCCGGCGAGCTGTGTCCATTTGGGTCGGTATCTCGACCCCAAATGGACACACCTCGCCGCGGGTCGGCGAGCAGCGCGGCCAACGGCGCGGCGTGGCGGGCGGCGGCGAGCTGGGTCTCAGCCGCGTCGCGGTCCGGGCGCTTGGACTCCCAACGGGCCAGCTCCTCGATGGCGGCCGCGTGGCGGGCGCGGCGCTCCGCCGCGGCCTGCGCGGCGGCGAGCGCCCGCTCGGCCTCAGCGCGCGCATCTGCCGCGGCGGCGCGGGCGCCCGTCGCGCTCACGAGTTCTGCTTCGGCGCGCACGCCGAGACCGGCGAGCCACTCGGCGTAGCGTTCGATCTCGTCGGGGCTCGGCTCGCCGGAGACCTCGACGACCTTGGCGGCGAGCTCGCGCACGGCCCGCTCGGCCGTGTCGCGCTCAGCCCACGCCGCCTTGCGGCGGTCGCTCAGCCAGTGCTCCACGCGCGCGAAGCGGTCGGTGCCGAAGAGCCGTTCGAGCAGCGGGAGGCGCTCTCTGCTGTCGGCGCGCAGAAAGCGGGCGAACTCGCCCTGGGGGAGCAGGACGATCTGGCAGAACTGGTCGCACGTCATGCCGAGCAGCGCTTCGAGCTCGGGCTTCGCCTCGTCGGGGCGGGCGGCCAGCGTCACCCACGCGCCGTCAACCGGGTCCAGTTCCTCCACCGTGCACGTCGGTCCCTCTCTTGTGACGCCCTCGCCGCGCCGCTTCGGCCGCTCCTGCGGCGGGCGCCGGATCACGCGCAGCCGGCGCTCGCGCAGCGTGACCTCCAGCTCGACCTCGGTGCGCACACCCGGATCGGCGTGATCGGAGCGCAGGCGGGCGTCGCGTCCGCGCGCGCCCGGAACCTGGCCGTAGAGCGCGAAGCAGACGGCGTCGAGCAGGGTGGTCTTGCCGGCGCCGGTGTCGCCGTGCAGCAGGAACAGGCCCGACTCCGCGAGCGCGTCGAAGTCGACCTCCTCGCTGCCGGCGAACGCCTGAAAGGCTGCCAGGCGCAAGCGGTGAAGGCGCACGGCCTACGCCGCCAGCTCGGCCACCCGCCGCGCGGTGAGCGCGTCGCGCAGCAGCGCCAGCTCGTCGTCGTCCGCCGCGCGGCCGCGCGTGTCGGCGACGAAGCGCTGCACCAATTCGTCGTCGTCCAGGCCGCGCAACCGCTGGTAGGAGTCGCCGGGCGCCGCGCCCGCGCCCTGCGGGTCGAACGCCAGCGCCACGGCGTGGGGGAAGCGCCGGCGCAGGCGCTCCATCGCGTCGCCGGGACGGACCGGGTCGGTCAGCGTCGCCTGCACCCACGCAGCCTCGTGCGCGACGAGGCGCGGGTCGGCGAGCAGCTCGTCGAGCGTGCCGCGCAGCGTCGAGAGCGGCCGGGGGACCGGGCAGGCGAGCAGCTCCACGAGCGGCAGCGCGCCCGCCGTCACCTCCACCAGCGCGACCGACTTCGTCTGCCCTGCCTCCGAGAAGGAGAAGGCGAGCGGGGAACCAGCGTAGCGGCCCGCGCCGCCGCCGACGACCTGCGGCCCGTGGAGGTGCCCGAGCGCGGCGTAGTCGGCCCCGTCGAACGCGGTCGCTGGCACGCACGACGCGCCGCCGACCGCGAGGTCGCGTTCGCTCTCGCTCGGCGCGCTGCCGGCGACGAACGCGTGCGCCATGACGGCGACCGGGCCGGAGCGCGAACCGGCGTCCTCGCGAATCCGTGCCATCGCGGCCGAGATCGCCGCGGCATGGCTCCGTTCCTCGATGCCCAACGGCTCGCGCACGAGATCCGGCTCGAGGTAGGGGATGGCATAGACCCAGCCGTCCGCGACGGGGACGGGGGTCGAGGCCGCGAGCGGGTCGATGCGGAGATGGAGGCCGGCGGAGGCGAGCAGCTCCGCGCCGAAGCCGAGTCGCGCAGCCGAGTCGTGGTTGCCGGAGATCGCGACGACCGGCGCCTGCTCGGCGAGCCGCGCGAGCGCCTCGCTCGCCAGCCGCACGGCGTCGACCGGCGGCAGCGCGCGGTCGTAGAGATCGCCCGCGATCAGGATCCCGTCGACCTGCGCCGAGCGCGCGGCGTCGACCACGAAGTCGACGAACGCCGCCTGCGCGTCGAGCAGGTCCTCGCCGTGGAAGGCGCGGCCCAGATGCCAGTCGGCGGTGTGGAGTAGGCGCACAACCCCAGGGTGCTGCGCGGACCGGACGGATCGGGCGGCGCCGGCATCGAGGCCCACCCGCCGGTTTGCAGCGCGTTGCGAGCCGGCGCGGCGCCGGATAGCCTCCCGCGCCGGGTGACTGGCCGGGGCGAACGCGAGGAACGGGGCGTGATGACGGTACGAGCGATGGTGACGGCTGCGGCGGCGATCGTGGCGCTGGCGGCGGGCGCGGCGCCGGCGGGCGCGATCCGCGCCGCCCGGCCGAGCGGCGGGCGCCCCCAGCTCGACGTGCGCGACGCCCAGCGCACGTCCGTGCCGGCCGGCGTGCGCACCGCCCGGACCGGCTACGCCGAGCAGCTTGGGATCGAGTCGCACCTGTCGACCGACCCGGTCGGCGGCGGGGTGCGCGTGCTCGACCGCACCAACGGCTTCCTCAGCGGGCGCCACAGCGGCGATCCGGCCGCGATCGGACTCGCATGGGCGCGCGGCCGCGCCGACGTCTTCGGGCTCACGCCGGCGCAGTTCGGCGCGCTCACGCTGACCGGCCGCTCCACCTCGAACGACGGCGTCACGCACCTCACCTGGGTCCCGACGAGCCACGGCATCCCCGCCTACGACAGCGAGCTGCGCGTCCACGTCACGCGCGACGGCCGCGTGCTCGCCGCGAGCGGACCGCCGCTCGGCGGCCTCTCGATCCCCTCCGCGACGCCCGCGCTGACCGCCTCGCAGGCGCTCGCCGCGGCGCAGAACGACGTCGGCGCGCCCGCCGGCCTGCCGCGCGCCGCGACGCAGCCCGGCGTGCAGCAGCGCACGACGTTCGCCAACGGCGACAGCGCCCGCCTCGTCGCCTTCGACGCGCCCGGCGGGGACCGGCTCGCATGGCGGATCGAGCTCGCCGGCCACGATCCGTACTGGTACGACGAGGTCGTCGACGCGGCCACGGGCGAGGTGCTCTCGCGCCGCAACCTCACCGACTTCGCCGTCTCGAACGCGACGGTGTTCTTCTACCACCCGGGATCGCCGGTCGACGGCACGACGCACACGGTCGACATCTCCAGATGGCTGACCCCGTCGGCGAGCACGCTGACCGGCCCGAACGCGCACGCCTACGCGGACCCCAACGACAACGGCACCAGCGACGGCGCGCCCGTCGAGGTCGGGCCGAGCTCCGGCACGGACTGGAGCTACGCCACGACCAGCGTCACGCCGGTGGGCGGGCAGTTCTGCTCCAGCTTCACCAGCGTCTGCACGTGGGACGGCGGCACGAACCTCAGCACCGAGCCGACGAACCGCGCCGAGGTGACGACGCAGGTCTTCTACTTCGTCAACAACTACCACGACTGGCTGGAGCAGCCGGACGTCGGCTTCACGCCCGCCGACGGCAACTTCGAGGGCGACGACCCGGTCGACGCCGAGAGCGACGACGGCGGCGGCGTCGACAACGCGAACATGTCAACGCTCCCCGACGGCCTCTCGCCGCGCATGCAGATGTACCTCTTCAAGGCCTTCCCCGGCCTGCCGTGGCCGGCCGTCAACGGCGGGGACGACGCCAGCGTCGTCTACCACGAGTACACGCACGGGCTCTCGAACCGCCTGATCGACGATGCGAACGGCCTCAGCGAGGCCCAGGGCCAGGCGATGGGCGAGGGCTGGAGCGACTGGTACGCGATGGACTACCTCGTCGCCAACAGCCTGGTCCCCGACACCGCCGCCGACGGCGAGGTCCGCGTCGGCGAGTACGTGACGGACGACAGCGTGCGCGGCATCCGCAACCAGCCGCTCGACTGCTCCGTCGGCTCGGCCGCGTCGGCCTGCCCCGGCAGCGCCACCGCGCACGGCCCCGGCGGCTTCACGTACGCCGACCTCGGCCGCGTCGGGTCCTATGACGCGAACACGCCGCGCTTCGAGGTCCACGACGACGGCGAGATCTGGTCGGAGACGCTGTGGGACCTGCGCAAGGCGCTCGGCGCCTCGACCGCCCGGCGGCTGATCACGAACGCGATGCGCGTCTCGCCCGCCGACCCGAGCTTCCTCGACGAGCGCGACGCGATCCTGCTCGCCGACCGGGTCTCCGGCGGCTTCAACCACGACGCGATCTGGCAGGTGTTCGCGGCGCGCGGGATGGGCTTCGGCGCGCGCACCTCGAGCCCCAACGCGACGCGCGCGATCCCGTCCTTCGGGACGCCGCACCTGGTGGAGCGCGCCGGCACGACGCTCGACGACGCCGCGCCGCTCGGCGACGGCGACGGCGTCGCCGAGCCCGGCGAGGTGCTGCGGCTCGCGATCGCGCTCGAGAACCCGGGCATCAACGGGCTCACGAACGTCCACGGGACGCTCAGCAGCTCGACGCCCGGCGTCTCGGTCGTCGTGCCGGACGCCGACTACGGCGTCCTCGCCGCCGACACCGGCGCGGCCAACGCGACGCCGTTCGCGATCGCGATCGCGTCCTCGGTCGCGTGCGGGAGCCAGGTCCCGCTCACGCTGCACGTGACGAGCGACCACGGGGCGCTCGACGTCCCCGTGCTGCTGTCGCTCGGGAGCGGCGAGACGACGTTCGGCGCGAGCCCGAACGTCACGATCCCCGACGCGATCGGGACAGGCGTTCCAGGCGCCGGCCTCACGACCCAGCTCACGGTTCCCGCGTCCGGTCGCATCGACAACCTGCGCGTCACCGTTGATCTCACCCACCCTTGGACCGGGGACCTCCAAGCGTGGCTTACCTCCCCGAGCGGGACGACCGAGACGCTGTTCGAGCGGCCCGGCGTCGGCGACGGCGGCTCGGGCTTCGGCGGCATGGCGCCTGTCACGTTCGACGACTCGGCGACACAGTCGATCCAGGAGGCCCCGTTCGAGAACTACGGCCCCGCGATCAGCGGTACCTACCGGCCTGACGAGCCGCTGCGCGTCTTCGCCGGAGAGGATCGGGCCGGCACGTGGAGACTGCACGTCGTCGACGCGTTCCCGGGGGACCAGGGGACGCTCGTGAGCTGGAGCATCGACACCGACCAGCCGGCGTGCTCGGCCGGGCTGGCGCTGCCGAGCGCCACGACCGGCGCTGCGAGCGGCGTCAGCGCGACGGGCGCGACGCTGGGCGCCACGGTCGATGCGGGCGGCGCCGCGACGACGTACCGCTTCGACTACGGAACGACGAGCGCCTACGGGCAGTCGACCGGGGAGGCGTCGGCGGGCGCCGGCAGCGGCGCGGTCGCGCAGAGCGCCGCCGTCAGCGGACTCTCGCCGTCGACGACCTACCACTACCGCGTCGTCGCGCTGCGCGGCGGGATCGCCGTGAGCCTCGGCGCGGATCAGACGTTCGCGACGACGGCCACGTCCAGTTCCATCGGCAGACCGTCGCCGAGAGTCCCCAAGCCGACGCACGTCACCGCGCGCGCGACGCTCAATGCGCGCAACGCGTTCGCGTACGCGTTCCGCGACACGCCGCACCTGCGCGGCAGCGTCCGCTTCACGCTCCCCAAGCACGGCCGCACGAAGGCGATCGCGTTCGGCGCGCACTCGTTCGTCGTGGCGAGCAACGGGCGCGTGAAGCTGACGATCAAGGTCGGCGGCAGAGCGCTCGCGCAGCTCCGCAAGCTGCACAGCGCGAAGGTCGCCGTGACGATCGTGCTGAGCGGCAGAACGTTCCGCTTCACGCTGAAGCTCAGCGCGCCGAAGCCGAGACGCCGGCGCCGCTGAGCCGCCACGCGTAGAGCACGGCTGCGACGGCCGTCGCGAGGTTGATGCTGGAGACGCCGGTGCGCATCGGCAGGCGCAGGCGCGCGTCGGCGCGCGCGAGCAGCGCGTCGGAGAGGCCGTGGCGCTCGGTCCCGAACGCGAGCACCGCGTCGGGCGCCAGCGCGGCCGGGTCGAGCGGCTCGCCGTCGGGGTCGAGCGCGAGCAGCGGGCGGCCGGCGGCCGGCAGCGCTGCGACGAACCCGTCGTCGCGCCCGACCGGCAGCGCGAAGTGCAGCCCGGCCGAGCTGCGCAGCGCGGTCGGATCCCACGGGTCGTGCATGCCGGTCGTCACCACGCCGGCGGCATCCGCGGCGGCCGCCACGCGCACGACCGCGCCGACGTTGCCGCGGTCGCGCGGATCCTCCAGCAGCACGACCGGCCGCCCGCTCGGCGCCCGCAGCGCCGCCGCGTCGAACCGCGGGCGGCGCGCGAGCGCGAGCACCTGCGTGCGCGGCACGTGCGGCGCGAGCGTGCCCAGCAGCTCCGGCGTCACCGGCTCGCCGGCGAGCGCGCGGAAGCGCCCGGCGAGGTCAGGCGCCAGCTCCGCCGCCATCGCCTCCAGCGCCTCCGGGTCGACCGCCGCGACGAGCTCGACCTCCGCGCCGAAGCGCAGCGCGTGCTTGAGCGCGTGGAAGCCCTCCAGGACCGCGAGCCGCTCGTCGCCGCGGGCGCGCTGGAAGCGCCCCGCGAGCGCGCTCACGCGTCCATCCGCGGCAGCGCCGCGAGCGTCGCGTCGCGGCTGACCGCGCGGATCTCGTCCGGGATCGTCTCCAGCCGCACGCGCCGCACGAAGTCGAGCTCGCCGCCGAGCGGCTTGAAGAAGTCGTCGTAGTGGGTCGGCACGACGACGCGCGGGTCGAGCCGCGGCAGCACGCGCGCCCAGTAGCGGGGTGTGACCGCGCGCCCGGCGACGCCCGCGAGGAACACGTCGACGGGCTCCTCGCGCAGCGCCGCGTCGATCAGGTTCGCGCTGCCCTGGTGGTAGAAGCTCGTGCCGGCGACCTCGATGCGGATCCCCCACACCTGCCCGCAGCGGTAGGCGCCGGGCGTGAGGCCGTCGAGGTGGTCGCAGCACAGCTCGCCGTCGAACGGGACGCGGCGGCCGAGCAGCAGCTTCGAGTGCGCGCTCGGCGTGAAGGAGACGACGAACGGCCCCAGCTCGTAGCGGCGGTAGGGCTCGACCTCGACCGCGAGGTCGCCGAGCCCGTGCAGGCGCATCAGTCTCACGAGCGACTCCGAGCCGTACGCCGGCGCGCGGTGGCGGCGCGCGATCGCCGGCGCGTCGACCGCGTGGTCGAAGTGCGTGTGGCCGACGAGCACGCCGGCGACGTCCCCGGACGGTCGGATCCAGCGATCGAGCAGCGCCGGATCGGGCAGCGCGGTGCGGCGCAGCAGCAGGCTGCGCAGCGGTACGCGCGAGACGTAGGGGTCGATGAACAGCGAGACGCCTTCGTACGTCATGCGGTAGCCGGAGACCCCGAGCCATTCCAGCTCCAGCCCGCGCGGCAGCACGAGCGGAACGGCCTCGAGGCCGCGCAGCGCATCGGCGTCGTCCCGCGCAGCGGACATGGTGCGCCGACCGTACCGGAGCCCGCCGCGGCGCGGCGCAGAGCAGCGGCGCGCGGCCCGCTACTGCTTGCGCGCTCTGCTCGCCTTCGGCACCCAGCGGTCGCCGACCTTCTCGAAGTTGTGCTTGAGCGCCGCGTAGGCGACGCGATGCGCGCGCTCGCCCTCGCCGTACTCCTGCACGGCGGAGTCGTGCGCCTTCGCGAACGTGCGCTGCGCCTTCGCCGGCGAGCGCTTCAGCGTGTCCGGCAGCTCGCTCTGCTTGGCGGCGCCGTGGGCGGTGGTCTTGGGCATGGGGGTGGTCCTCCTTCCTGCCGGTGCCGTTCCCGCCGGCGCGGCGACCGACGCGCGCCGCTAGCGTGCGACGTCATGCCTGAGACGTTCACGCCCTTCCATCGCGGCGGGTCCGGTGAGCCGCTGGTGTGCCTGCACGGCTTCACCGACACGTGGCGCACGTGGGAGCTCGTGCTCGGAGCGCTCGAGCGCGAGCACGACGTGCTGGCGCCGACGCTGGCCGGGCACGCGGGCGGGCCGCCGCTGCCGCCCGGCGCCGACGAGGCGGCGCTCGCGGACGCGCTCGAGGAGGCGATGGACGCGGCCGGCTTCGAGACGGCGCACGTCGTCGGCAACTCGCTCGGCGGCTACGTGGCGCTGCACCTGGCGGCGCGCGGACGCGCCCGCACGGTCGTCGCCCTCGCGCCGGCCGGCGGCTGGGCGACGGACGACGACTCGTGGAGAGAGACGCTCCGCTACTTCACGACGATGCAGGAGCTGCTGCGGAACGCCGCGCCGTATGCGGACGAGATCGTCTCGACGGAGGAGGGCCGCCGCCGCGCGACGCTGATGACGGCCGAGCGCTTCGAGCACATCCCGGCCGAGCTGCTCGCGCACCAGATCCGCGGCGCGGCCGCGTGCCCGGCCGTGGCGCCGCTCGTCGAGCACGCGACGCGGCGCGGCTGGACGCTCGACGCGGAGCGGATCGGCTGTCCGGTGCGGATCGTGTGGGGGACGGAGGACAGGCTGTTGCGATGGCCGGGCGCGACAGCGCGCTTCCGCGAGGAGTGGCTTCCCCACGCGGACTGGGTCGAGCTGGAGGGCGTCGGCCACTGCCCGCAGCTCGACGTGCCGCTGGAGGCCGCGCAGCTGATCCTGGGGTTCACGCGCCGTGAGTCGGCGTCCCCGGCCCGTGCCGGGTGACGACGAGGCGCGGGTCGGCGGGCGCCTCGTCCCCGCCGAGCGACGGGGCGGGATGGGACTGCAACCGGCGGTGGAACGCCTGCGCGACGCGCAGTGCGTGGGCCTTCGCGAGCTCGGCGCGCTCGCCGGCGAACAGCTCGTCGACCGTCTCGATCCACAGCGCGAGCCAGCGGCCGAAGTGCCCGGCGCGCAGGTTCGCCTTGGCGTGCAGGCGGGCGTGCGGCTCGAACGGCGTGCCGGCGTAGGTCTTCACGCCGAGCAGGACCGTCTCCCAGAAGGACGCGATCTGCGGGACGTGCGCCTCGAGGTCGAGTCTCGCGACGTCGGTGAACAGCCAGCCGATCACCGGGTCGCTCATCGCCTTCCCGTAGAACGCGCGCACGAGCCGCTCGACGTCGGCGCGCGTCTCGATGTCCGCCCGGTCTGCCATGGACGGAACTATGGCGAATGCCGGGATCGATTCACGGCTGCGCGGCGGGCGGGGTTTGGCGCGTGCCCTGCGGCGGTAGCCGGTATCTCGATGGGCGTTGCATCGACACGTCGCCGCCGGCGCGCGAGGACGCGCCACGGCGCCGAGCTGGCCGGGGCGGGCGTCGCCGGCGCCGCGCTCGCCTATCTGCTCGACCCCGATCGCGGGCGTCGCCGCCGGCACGTGCTGCGCGACCGTGCGGTCGCGCTCGGCCGCCGTGGAGCGCGGCGCACGGCGAGACACGTCCGCTACGCCGGGAGCACGGCGGTCGGCGTCGGCAAGGGCGCCGTCGCGCGGCGGCGGATGCCGCACGAGCGCGAGTACGACGACGTGACGCTCGCGCACAAGGTCGAGAGCGAGCTGTTCCGGCCGGCCGGGTCGCCGAAGGGCGCGGTGAGCGTCAACGTCAACGACGGCGTCGTGGAGCTCCGCGGCCAGCTCGCGGACCGCGCGCTGATCGCGCGACTCGGGCACGCCGCCGCGCGCGTCGAGGGCGTCCGGCGCGTCGAGAACCTGCTCCACACGCCCGGGTCGCCACCGGGGCACTCGCCGCCGAGCGATCCGGCCGACGTGCGCCGGCGGGCGGGTGCGAACGGGGCAAGGCGGGGCGGGTGACCCTCCCGGCGGGCGGGCGACGCTTCAGCGATCAGGCACGCCCCAGCGGCTCGCTGTGCGCGTGCAGAGTGCTCGGACGCTCAGGCTGCGACGCTGTGCGGCTGCTCGGGGGCGGGGAGGGCTTCGAGCAGGTTCGCCGGGAGGCGGGTGCTGGCGTCCCACACCTCGATCGCGACGAGCTGGCGCGTGGCACGGTCATAGTCGCGCAGGCCACCGGGCACGCGCTCGCTGACGACGTCGTCCGAGTCGCCCGTGGGGAACCAGGCGATGTCCGCGTCTGCGTCGTAGTAGGCGAACGACATGGAGCGAGGATGAGGCGAGGCCCGACAGCTTTCAGCGCCCGGGCGCCGCGGTGCGTAGGCCGGCGAGTCGTGCTGCTGCGCTTTGGCGCTCGTCGTAGCTGACGAAGGCGTCGATCGGAACGAGGTCGATCGCGGCGGCGACGTGGATCGCATCCAGAGCGCGCAGCGCCGGCTCTGCGAGGGCGCCGGCGGCGGCAAGGAGAGGGCGGTCGAGCGGGAGCAGTGCGACGGCTTCGAGCAGCTCGGCGGTCCGTTCGATGAGTAGGTCGGTTGGAAGCGCGGGCTCGTGTGCGGCGGCGCGACGGATTGCGCGCGGGACTTCGGTCAGCACGAGCTCGCTTGAGACGAGATCGACCTCGTCGAGGTAGGCGCGCAGCGCGGCGCTCTCCGGTTCTTCGCGGACCAGCTTCACCAGCGCGGAGGCGTCGAGGTAGAACAGCGCCACTGTCAGCGGTCGCTGCGGATCTCGTCGAGCGCGCGGCTGAGGGCGTGCGGGTCGCCGGTCAGCTGCAGCGGCTCGGGCAGGCCGCGGCGGGAGGGACGCGATACACGTCCTTCGGCGATCAACCGATCAAGCGCCTCCCCGGTGCTCGGTGGCGGACCGAGCTCGGCGACCGGGCGGTTGCGGTCGGTGACGACGAGACGCTCGCCGCGACCGACGAGCTGGAGATACTTGCTGAGGTTCTGCCGCAGCTCCGCAACGCCGACCGTGGTCATGTACATGAATGTAGCAGGTGGGCTTGGTCGCTACGTTCCGCCGAGCGAGCGCCGGATGTCGGAGATCTTCCGGTAGAGCCGGAGCGGGTTCTCGGGTGCGTCGATGAAGCCCCACTTGCGGTAGAAGGCGGCAGCGCGCTCGTCGATGGCGTCGACGACCACGAGGCGCGCGGCTGCTGCGTCGCTCGCGGTGACCGCGAGGCGCAGCGCCTCGGCGAGCAGGCGGCTTCCGAGCTGCCGGCCCTGATGGCGATGGTCGATGGCGAGGCGTGCGACGAGGATCGTCGGGATGGGGTGGGCGGGCATGCCTCGCGCGTAGCGCTTGGGCGCCTCGTCGCGTCGGACGGAGCCCGTCGTAAGGCTCACGTAGCCGATGACCTGCTCGTCTTCGAGGGTGAGATAGGTCCGTGCAAGATCGGCGCGCTGGCTCGCGAGCGCGTGGCGGATGAGCCAGCTCGTGAGTTGGTCGTTGCCGCAGTCGAATGAGGAGACGTCGTGCTCTGCGGTGAGCAGAACGAGGTGCGGGCTGCTCACGTCGCGGGGATGCGCGGCAGGCGGAACAGCTCGACCAGCTCGGGGACCGGCTCGCCTGGTGCGTCGAGCGCCTCGGCGAAGCGCGCGAACGTGGCCTTGCTCATGACGAGGTCGCGGCGTTCGTCGATCACCTCGCGGGCGCGACCCTCGGCTGCGTCGAGCAGGAAGCCGGTGACGGTTTGTCCTGCCAGGGCGGCGGCCTCACGGATCATCGCGTCCTGCTCGGCGCTGACGCGCACGTCGATGCGGTGGGGGCGGGCGGTCGCAGCCATGTCCGGACAGTGTACACACTTCCAGTCGCCGGACGACGACATGGAAAAGCACAAGACGCAGGGAGAATGCGATGCCGGAGGAGGGACTCGAACCCCCGACACATGGATTATGATTCCACTGCTCTAACCGACTGAGCTACTCCGGCGGGGAGGCCGGAAGTGTAGCGGTGAGGGCACCCCCGCGGCGTCTGCGCGGGAAGCGGTACGGTCCCTCCGCATGACCGCCGCCTCGCCGCCGCAGGAGCAGCTGGAGCGCGCGCTCGAGACTGTGATCGGGCGCTGCCTCGACGTGCGCGGCGGCGAGCAGGTGCTCGTGATCGGGGACTTCGGCACGCCGGACTCGCACGCGCTCGCCGCCGCCCTGCGCGACACCGCCGGCCGCTACGGCGCGGATGCGACGCTCATGCTGATGGACGCGCGCGCGAACGACGGCACCGAGCCGCCGCCGCCGGTCGCCGCGGCGCTCGCCGCCTGCGACGTCTACGTGATTCCGACGAGCCGCTCGCTCTCGCACACCGAGGCGCGGCGCGCCGCCACGCAGGCCGGCGCGCGCGGCGCGACGCTGCCCGGCGTCACCGCCGGCATGCTCGCGCGCATGATGGCGATCGACTTCGATGCGCTGAAGGCGCGCACGCTCCAGATCACCGAGCTGCTCGAACAGGCCGACTCCGCGCACATCGCGTGCCCGCACGGCTCCGACCTCACGCTCGACCTGACCGGCCGCAGAGGCCTCGCCGACTACGGCGAGATCTCCAGCGGCAACAAGTTCGGCAACCTGCCCGCGGGCGAGGGCTTCATCGCCCCCCTGTCCGCGAGCGGCACGCTCGCCGCGACATCGCTCGCCCCGCTCGGGATCTCGCCCGAGCCGGTCCTGCTGACCGTCGAGGACGGTCACCTGACCGCCGCCAACGGCCCGCTCGGCCCCGAGTTCCTGCAGCGGCTCGAAGCGCACGGTCCGCTCGGCACGAACGTCGCCGAGCTCGGCGTCGGTACGAACGACGCCGCGATCCTCACCGGCAACGTGCTGGAGGACGAGAAGATCCTCGGCACCGTCCACGTCGCGTTCGGCGCGAGCGCCGGGATAGGGGGGACCGTGTCCGTCCCGATCCACCTCGACGTGGTCGTGGTGGAGCCGACGCTCGACGTCGGCGGGACGCGCGTGCTGGACGCCGGCTCCTGGGTGCTGTGACCGCGGACGCGGGCGGGCGACGCGTGCTGCTCGCCGTCCCCAACTTCTCCGAGGGACGCGACGAGGCGACGATCGACGCCGTCGGGCACGCGCTCACGAGCGCCGGCGAGGTTCACCTGCTCGCCACCCATCGCGACCCCGACCACAACCGCTGCGTCTTCACGCTCGCGGGCGCGCCCTCGACGCTCGCGCCCGCGCTGCTCGCCGCCGCCCGCGTCGCGGTCGCGCGCATCGACCTGCGACGCCACGACGGCGTCCATCCGCACGTCGGGGCGCTCGACGTCGCGCCGATCGTCCACCTGAGCGACGCCGACCGCGGCGCCGCGTACGCCGAGGCGCTCGTGACCGCCGACCTGCTCGCGCGCCACCTGAGCCTGCCGGTCCTGATGTACGGCTCGCTCGCGCACGGGCGCACGCGGGCGCAGCTGCGCCGCGGCGGTCCGGTCGAGCTGGCGCGCCGCCTCGCGGACGGCGAGCTGCAGGCCGACTTCGGCCCGCCGCGCGCGCACCCCTCCGCCGGCGCGACGCTGTGCGCCGCCCGCCCGCCGCTCGTCGCGTTCAACGTCACGCTGCGCCCGCCCGCGACGCTCGAGGCGGCGCGTGCGATCGCCGCGCGGATCCGTGAGGGTGGCGCCGAGGGACTGCCCGGCCTGCGGGCGATCGGCCTGCGGCTCGACAAGCAGCAGGAGATCCAGATCTCGATGAACGTCGAGCGACCCGACCTGACGCCGCTGCGCGAGGTCGTCGCGGCGATCGCCCGGCACGCCGAGCCGGCGGGCGCCGAGCTGGTCGGCCTCGCGCCCGAGGCCGCCTTTGAGGGCTTCCCGGACGACCTCCCGATCCCGGGCTTCGATCCCGACGCGCACCTGATCGAACGCGCGCTCGCGACCATCTAATCTCCTACGAGATGGCGCAGACGAAGAAGAAGCGCAGCACCAAGCACCGCGGCAACGCCGCCGGGCAGGTCGAGGCGCGCGGGCGCACCGGCCGCAGACCGACCGCCGGCGAGCGCAAGCCGACCGGCAAGGAGCTGCGCCAGGCGCGGCTCGACGCGCCGCCGACGTGGCGCGGCGCGTTCAACCGCGCACTGATCGCGGCGGGCATCTTCCTCGTGCTGCTGCTGTTCTTCTTCCGCCACCAGCAGCTCGGCCCGAAGCTCGGGATCGCCGTCTTCATGCTCGCGGTCTACGTCCCGATGGGCTATTACACCGACCTTTGGGTCTACCGCCGCCGGCAGGCGAGAAGACTGCGCGAGCAGGCCGCCAAGCGCGACGGCGCCGCAAGATGATCGAGGTCGTGATGCTCACCGTCGGGCCGGTGCAGGAGAACTGCTTCCTGGTCCGGCGCGAGGGCGCCGACCGCGCTGTGATCGTCGACCCGGGCGAGGAGGCGCCGCGCCTGCTGGCGGCGATCGAGCAGTGGGGCGTGACGCTCGACGCGATCCTGCTGACACACACGCACTTCGACCACGTCGGCGCCGTCGCGCCGGTAGCCAGAGCCACCGGTGCGCCCGTCTACTGCCCCGAGCTGGAGCGTGGGGTGTTGGCTGACATCATGAGATTCGTCCCGTGGCCCGGCTTCGGTCCGTTCGAGTCCTACGAGGCCGACCACCTCGTCGCCGGCGGCGAGCGCCTCACGCTCGCGGGGATCGACTTCGACGTGCGCTTCACGCCGGGCCACAGCCCCGGTCACGTGACGTACGTGACGGCGGACGAGGACGGGACCGCACTGTTCTCCGGCGACGTGCTGTTCCAGCAGTCGATCGGCGAGCTGCTCGACGCCTACCCGGACGACGCGACCGTCTACCCGGGCCACATGGGCATCACGACGCTCGGCGCGGAGCGCGCGACGAACCCCTTCCTGCAGACGCTGGCGCGATAGCCTCCGGCACCGCCGATGAGCGCCAAGCTGCAAGCCCCGCGAGGGACATACGACGTGCTGCCCGACGAGGCCGAGCGGCGCGAGGCCGTCGAGGTCACCGCCAGACGGATCCTCGGCGCGGCCGGATACCGGCGGATCGAGACGCCGGCGTTCGAGGCGACCGAGCTGTTCGCGCGCGGCGTCGGCGCCTCCACCGACGTCGTGCAGAAGGAGATGTACACGTTCGACGACGGCGGCGGTCGCTCGATGACGCTGCGCCCGGAGGGGACCGCGCCCGTCTGCCGCGCCTACGTCGAGCACGGCATGCACAAGC
>DATNAP010000019.1:0-11490 GCA_035572475.1 Conexibacter sp.
CCACGCCGCCGGTGGGCGCGAACAGCAGCCGGCCGAGCGCAGGCCCGAGCACGATCAGCGCGGCGATCGTCAGCAGCGTGCAGGGCACCGCGGCGATCCATGCGAACGCGTCCGCTTCGAGCGTCCTGCGCGACGACGACACGTCGGACGCCGCCGGACGCCGCCGCGCCGAGGCCGCCAGCTCCATCCCCGTTCCCCTCTCACACGCCGGCGCCGTCCCCTACGGCGCCGCGTGCCAATTCTACCTCAATCCGGAGCGTCAGCTCGCCGCGGCCGGCTCGGTCACCGGCTTGAGATGGCGGAAGGGGCGACCGTCGCGCAGCTCGCGCACGACGGCCTCGACGAGCCCGTCGCCGTCGAGGCGGCGGCCGTCGGTGACGGCGGCGACGAGGCCGCGCTTGCGCGCGATCAGGCGCGCCATCGTCTCGTCGATCGTGTCGGCTGCGAGCAGGTACCAGGCGGTCACGTTGTCGTGCTGGCCGATGCGGTGGCAGCGGTCCTCGGCCTGGTCGTGCATCGCCGGCGTCCACTCCAGCTCCAGGAACGCGACGTTGGACGCGCGCGTGAGCGTGATGCCCTGGGCGGCGACGCGCGTCGCGCAGACGATCAGCTTCGGCGCCTGCTCGTCCTCCTGGAACGCGCGCACCGTCGCCTCGCGCGCGGCGGCGGAGTCTCTTCCCAGCAGATGGAGCGCGTCCGGGAAGCGCTCCCGCACCGCCTCCTGCACCTCGACATGCCGCGCGAACACCACCAGCGGCTCGCCGGATGCGAGGAAGTCGTGGATCCACGCGAGCGCGGCGTGCAGCTTCCCGCCCGCCGCCAGCCGCTGCAACGTGCCGAGCTGTGCGAGCCGCTGGGCGCGCAGCGTCGCGGCGATCTTCGCGCTCAGCTCCGAGAGGTCGAGCGGCTGCTCGCGCAGCCACGCGATCACGTCGTCCTCGGCCAGCTTGTACTCGCGCGCGTTGTCGAGCGCGACCGGCACGACGACCTGGCGCTTGTCGGGGAGCTGTGGCAGCACCTCGGCCTTGCGCCGGCGCACGAAGCAGCTCCGGCGCAGGTGCCAGTGCAGCCGCTCCTCCGTCAGCGGGCCGCGGAACTGCTGCTTGAAGCGTGCGCCGGAGCCGAAGTCCTCCAGCCGGCCGAGCACGCGCAGCTGCGAGATCAGCTCGTCGGCGTGGTTGAGCACCGGCGTCCCCGTGAGCGCGAGCCGCAGCGCGTCGCGCGGCAGGCCCTCGGCGAGCCGGCGAACCGCGCGCGTGCGCTTCGCCTGCGGGTTCTTGACGTAGTGCGACTCGTCGAGCACGAGCGCGCGCGGGCGCCGCAACGCCAAAGCCTCGCGCTGCGTCGGCACCAGCTCGTAGTTGAGGATCAGGATCTCGGCGCGCGGCGGGACCGCCACGCGGCCCTCCACGAGCGCGACCGAGCGGTGCGGCAGCCAGCGCGCCGTCTCGCGCTCCCAGTTGAGCTTCAGCGAGGCTGGGCAGACGACCACGGCCGGGAACGCCTCGTCGGCCTCCAACGCGGCGAGCGCCTCGACCGTCTTCCCCAAGCCCTGCTCGTCGGCGAGGAATGCGCGGCGTCTGTCGAGCACGTAGCGCACGCCCGCCCACTGGAACGGCTCCAACGTCCCGCCGAGTCTCGCGGCCACCGGCTCGATCGGCGTCCCCTCGGTCGCGCGCGAGGCGCGCACCGCGGCCGCCGCGTCGGCCGCGTCCGCACGCAGCCGCTCCAGCACTGGTGCCGCCAGCGGCGCGACCTCGACGCCGTGCAGCGCGAGGAACGCGTCGAGCGGCTCGCACAGCCACGGGTCGACGGGCACGCTGCGCTCGCCTTCCGCGCCCGGCAGCTCGCCGAACGCGAGGCCGCTGTCGGGATCCCACATGACCTCCAGCCGCAGGCGCGCGCCGTCGACGCCGTGCGTCGCGACGAGCCGCGCCGGCGGCGGCGCGTCGCCCAGCTCCAGCGCGGCGACGCAGCGCTCGGCGGCGACGTCGAGGCGCGCCGACTCCTGCGCGCGCAGCGCGTGCGCCGCGGGCTCGGTCAGCGGCACGAGCAGCGTCGGCGCCGCCGCCGGCACGCCGTCGGCCGCCGGTCGGCCCGGCCGCTCGATCGCGCCCGCGCGCAGCTCCGCCGGCACCTCGCCCGCTGCCGTCTCCAGCACGAACCAGCCGCGGCCGTCGTAGCGCGTGGTGGAGATGCGCCCGAGCCAGCGGCGCTCGACCTCGCCGAGCCATTCGCCGACCGCCTCGCTCGGCGTCAGCTCCGGGAAGCGCCGCAGCACGTCGGCGACGTGGTGCGCGACCCAGTCCTCGACGGGCGCCCACCACTCGCGCGCATCCCAGTCGAAGCGGCGGTGCGGGATCTTGCGCACCGCCTCGACGAGGTGCGGGTCGTAGGGGAAGGACAGCACGACGATGCGCCCGCGCTCCGGGTCGCTGCGCAGCTCGACGTTCGGCGGCGAGGGGGCGAGGCGCACCCGGTGACCATGGCACACTGTCGCGATGACAGACGGCTACGCGATCACGCAGGAGGGGCTCGACGCGCTGCGCGCGGAGCTCGAGGATCTCGAGGGGCGGGCGCGCGCGGAGATCGCCGCGCGCATCAGGACCGCACGCGAGTGGGGCGACCTCAAGGAGAACGCCGAGTACCACTCGGCCAAGGAGGATCAGGCGCACCTGGAGACCCGCATCAAGCGGCTGCAGGAGCGGTTGCGCGGCGCGAGAGTGACCGACGCCGCCGCGACGCCGAACGGCGTCGTCGGCTTCGGCTCGACGGTCGAGGTGCGCGACGAGTCCTCCGGCCGCGTCGCGACCTACACGCTCGTCGGCGCCGCCGAGGCGAGCGCCAGAGACGGCCGCCTGTCGATCGAGTCGCCGGTCGCGGAGGCGCTCGTCGGCGCGCGCGCGGGCGACGCGGTGACCGTCAGGACGCCGGCCGGCGAGCGCATCTTCCACGTCGTGCGCGTCGGGACGTAGGCGGCCGCTCAGCCGCCCGCCGGCTCGACCGCGCGCGAGGTCGCGCGTCGGTCGAGCGGCCGGTCGTGCGCGCCGAGCGCACGCACGGCGACGAAGCGCGCGTGGGTGCGGGCGTGCAGGGCGGTCTCGAAGTCGCTGCGCGGCACCGGGGCGCCGAGCGGGCGCAGCGCGGCGGGCGAGGGCCCGGCGAGGAGCTGCCAGGCGCGCACCGCGGTCGCGCCGTTCCAGCTCGCCCACGCGGTCAGCGCGCCGTCGGCCGTGCGCTGCGCGGCGAGCGCCGGGCGGTCGAGCGGCGCGCCGTTCCAGGGGAAGCGGAACGCCTGATAGGTGTCGGCGCCCGGCGGCACGACGAGGTCGAACAGCAGGCGGCCGTCGCGGCTGAGCTCGGAGACGTGGCGCGCCATGCCCCAGCTCGTGAAGACGTGGCCGTCGGGCAGCGTCTGCAGGTTCCCCTCGGCCGGGATCAGCAGCCTGTCCGGGTGGCGGTACCGCCGCACGACGCGCGCCGTGTGCGCATGGAGGTCGAGCCGCAGCACGAGGCCGCGCGACTGTTCGGCCTGCGGCGGCGTCGCCTCGTTGTCGAACAGCGAGAGCGTGTCGTGCCCGAGCCAGGTGACGTCGTGCTGGAAGGCGAAGCGCGCCCCCGGGCCGAAGCGGAAGTCGCTGCGCCTGCCGCCGAGCCGCCACAGCACGCGCCCGCTGCGCCCCTCGACGTCGTAGATCGCGTGCGTGTTGCGCCCGCTGATCAGCAGCGTGCCGTGCGGACCCGGGGAGACCGCGTTGACATGGAAGAAGTCGTGCGGGACGCCGGCCTTCGGCGGCGTGACGCCGTCGGTCACCGGCACGTGGTCGGACGCGCGCCACCGCCACACGACGCGCCCGCTCGCGACGTCCACCTCCTGCACGACCGAGTCGAAGATCGTCCCGTCGCGTGGGCCGCCGACCGCGCGCAGGTCCATGCGGCGGCGCACGTAGGCGCTCAGGAAGGCGGTGCCGCGCGGCGTCAGGTCGAACACGTGGTGGTCGCCCATCAGCCCGTCGCCGGCGCGCACGTGCGCCACCGGACGGTAGTGGCGGTCGAGGATCACGTAGATCCCGCGGCCGTGGCCGTATCTCGTATGGCCCTGCCACCACGTCAGCACCGGCTTGCCGCGGTAGCGCTGCACCCGGAAGAGCGTCGCCGCCAGCCCGCGCGGCACGGGGTGGAACCAGACGACGTGGCCGGCGTCGTCGACGATCATCGGCCCGTCCTGTCCCGGCCCCCGCTTGACCGCGAGGAACACGTCGCCGGGCGCGGCCCGCCCGCGCGACGGCACGGCCACGCGCACCCGGTCGGGCGCGAGGTCGGGGCGCGAGTGGAAGCGCAGCATGTCGCCGCGATCGTGCGCGCCGCCGCCGCAGCCGAGCAGGCCGACGGCCGCGGCGGTCGCCAGCGCGCCCGCCAGCGCGGCGCGGCCGACGGTGCGCGCGCGTCTGCTCATCGCGCACACGATGTCAATTCGCGACCGCCGAGTCGGTTGCGCCAGCTACGATCGCGCCGGCGGGCGCAGCCCGTCGAGCAGCAGCTCGAGGTAGCGGCGCCAGCCGTCGCCGCCGGCCTGCACGACGCTCGCGAGCGCGCAGAAGAGCGCCGGCATGTCGGTCGCGACGAGGTCCTCGCGCACGACGCCGGCGGCGCGCGCTCTCACGAGCAGCGTGTCGAGCAGCGCGAGCAGCTCGTGCTTCTGGTCCTCGCGCGGGCCCATCATCCCGCCGGCCATCTCTACGAGCGCGCCGGCCCAGGCGCGGTCCTTCGCCTGTCTGGCCGCGCAGTGCTCGAAGCAGCGCTCGAGCGCGCGCCACGCGTCGGGCTCGTCGTCGACGAGCCCGCGCACGTACGCGATCGTGTGGTCGAAGCGCTCCCCGATCAGCGCCTCCGCGAGCGCCTGCTTGGTCGGGAAGTGGCGGTAGACGGTGCCGACGCCGACGCCGGCGCGGCGTGCGACGTCCTCCATCTGCGCCTCGCTGCCGTGCTCGGCGAAGGCGCCGCGGGCGGCTTCCATCACCTTTGCGCGATTGCGCACGGCGTCAGCGCGGAGACGTCTGGTGGCGAGGGTCTTGGTCGAGGCGGTTGACAAACGGAATCTCGCTTCCGTATCTTTGGAACCTGAACCGGAGTTCCGGTTCCGTATTGTACTCCACCCGGGAAGCGAGTCGCCATGTCAGCCACCGCCGTCGCATCGCATTCCTCGCCGTCGAGCGAGCCGCTGGACCCGCGCCGCTGGGCGGCGCTCGCGGTGCTCGCGGTCGCGCAGTTCATGGTCGTGCTCGACGCGTCGATCGTGAACGTCGCGCTGCCGTCGATCCAGACAGCGCTCGGCTTCTCGGAGAGCAGCCTGCCGTGGGTGGTGAACGCCTACACGCTGGCGTTCGGTGGATTCCTGATGCTCGGTGGGCGCGCCGCCGACCTGTTCGGCCGCCGGCGCATGTTCATCGTCGGCCTCGGCCTCTTCTCCGCCGCGTCGTTGCTCGGCGGCCTCGCGTCGAGCGCCGGCTGGCTGATCGCCGCGCGCGGCCTGCAGGGGCTCGGCGCCGCGATCGTCTCGCCGGCCGCGCTGTCGATCGTCACGACGACGTTCACCGAGGGCGCGGAGCGCAACAAGGCGCTCGGGATCTGGGGCGCGCTGGCCGGCGCCGGCGGCGCCGTCGGCGTGCTGATGGGCGGCATGCTGACGCAGTGGGCCGGCTGGGAGTGGGTCCTGTTCGTGAACGTGCCGATCGGGCTGGCTGCGGCGATCGCCGCGCCGCGCTTCGTGCGCGAGAGCCGCTCGCACGAGCGCACGTCGCTCGACATCCTGGGCGCTGTGACCGTGACCGCCGGGCTCGTCGCGCTCGTCTACGCGCTGGTCGATGCGCACAGCGCCGGCTGGACCTCGTTCCAGACGCTCGGGCTGCTCGTGCTGAGCGCCGTGCTGCTGGCGTCGTTCGTCGTCACCGAGCTGCGCACGCGCTGGCCGCTGATGCCGCTGACGATCTTCCGCAACCGCAACGTCGCGAGCGCGGACGCCGTCGCGCTGCTGGTCGGCGCATCCCTCTTCTCCATGTTCTTCTTCATCTCGTTGTATCTGCAGCAGGTGCTGCACTACGACGCGCTGAAGGCCGGGCTGTCGTACCTGCCGCTCGCGTCGGCGATCATCTTCTCGGCCGGCGCCGCCTCGCAGCTGGTGACGCGCGTCGGGCCCAAGCCGGTGCTCGCGACGGGGCTCGGGTTCACGACGGCCGGGCTCCTGCTGTTCACGCAGATCTCAGCCGGCGGCTCCTATCTCGGCGACGTGCTGATCCCGTCGGTGCTCGTCGCGATCGGGCTCGGGCTGTCGTTCGTCTCGCTGACGATCACGGCCGTCTCGGGCGTCACGCACGACGAGGCGGGCCTGGCGTCGGGGCTGCTGAACACGGCGCAGCAGGTCGGCGGCGCGCTCGGCCTCGCGGTGCTCTCCTCCGTCTCCGCCTCGAAGATCGCCTCCTCCGGCGGCCAGGGGGCGGATGCGCTGACGAGCGGCTTCCAGGCGGCGTTCACCGTCGGCGCCGGCTTCGCCGCGCTCGGCGTGCTGCTCGCGCTCGTCGCCGTCCCGCACGTGCGCCCCGGCCAGCTCCAGGAGGCGGCGACGGCGGCGTAGCGCGGCTCACGCGCGGGCGCGTGCTGACGGCATGAACGCCAGCACGCGGTCCGAGGCCGGGTAGTAGCCGCTTCTGGCTCGGCGGATCAGGTCGCGGCCGACGAGGTCGTCGAGGTCGCGGGTCAGCGTGCGCTCGGTCCTGCCGGCGTACAGCTCGGCGAGCTGCGGACTGAGGTGGCGCAGCTCGCCGCGCGGGACCGGCGTGAGCCCAGGCAGCCCGACGCCGGCGGCGGGGACGATGCTGGCACGTGAGATGTCCTTGACGAGACGCAGGCGGCGTCGCTCCGAGGCGGCGCGGATCTCGCCGAACGTCTCGTAGACGAACTGCTCCCAGCGATCGGCGTACTGCATGCTCCAGATGCGGTCGAGCTGCGCGCGCAGCTCGTCGACGAAGCCCTCCACGGCGTAGTGGATGAAGGCGAGCGGGCTCTGCGTGCCGCTGGCGGCCTCGAGCTGGCGGTAGTACTCGCTGCGGGTGCGGTTGTAGTGGTTGCTCAGGAGCTGCGTCGTGGGCGCCGCCAGCCGCGCGGACAGCAGGATCTGCAGCTCCAGCAGGCGCGCGGTGCGGCCGTTGCCGTCGCCGAACGGATGGATCCAGGCGAGGTACAGGTGGGCGACCGTAGCCTTGACGATCGCGAGCGGGACGCGCATCCGCGGATCCTCCGTGCGGAAGGCGTCAGAGTTGAGCCAGTCGCACAGGCGCGAGAGCAGCTCCTCGCAGTTGGCGGCCGGCGCGCCGCGGTACGTGCCGACAACGACCGAGTGCGTCCGCAGCTCGCCCGGCTCGACGTCCTCGCTGAGCGCGAGCCCGTCGAGGATCAGGCGGTTGTAGCGCTTGATCTTCTCGACCGTCAGCGGGATGTCGGCGAACGGCGCTCCGTCGTGGTCGAAGACCTCCGCGACGATCTCCTCGAACGCGCCGAGGATGTTCTCGATCTCACGCCCGAGGTACTCCTGGGAGGGCGGCAGTCTCAGCGTGCCCTCCGCGATGCCGAGCGCCTGCTGCTCGGAGAGTGTGTTGCCCTCGATCGCGGTGGTCGCGAGCGCTCCGCGCACGAGGTAGACGTGCAGCAGATCGCTCGCTGCTTCGGGCCGCAGCAGCGCCCAGTGCACGTGGTCGCATTTCGAGGCCGCCTCCCCGAGCAGCAGCCATGTCTTGTAGGTCAGGTCGCGAAGGTCGAGGCGGAGGGTCAGCCACGGATGGGAGCGCTGATATGACATACGAGATGGCTTCTAGCATGTCCAATCCCAATCGGCAAGGAATGCCATATATGAAGGGAAATTTTCAGCTTATGACAGTCGCGATGGCAGCAGACATGTCCACCGCCGGTGTCTACGCTCAGGCGCGGCGGCGGCGTCTCGGCTCGGAGCGGGGATCGCGGGGGCGCGGCGGGTTGGCCTTGCGCTCCTCCGGCGTCATCTGGCGGATCGTCAGCGTCCCCTGCTCGAGCTGGCGTCTGATGTCGGCGAGCTTGCGCTCACGCTCGTCGCGCTGGCGATCCTGAGTCGACTTCATCGCCGCAACGACGATAGCGTGCAATTGACCAAATCGACGGTCTTCTCAGCGCAGCGGCTGAGCGCGTCCTACGGCTTGGCGTTCCAGACGACGCGGTCGAACGCCGGCAGCGCGGGGTCGGCGGCGTAGCCGAGGTGCTGGAGGTCGAAGAGGTCCTCGATGCTGCGCAGCAGCGAGTAGTGGTTGTACTGCTCCGTCAGGTTCACCGAGCCCGCCTGGACGAACTGCGAGATCAGCAGCAGGCCGACTCTGCCGCCGCCGGGCGGCGTGCCGGGTGCGACCGGTGTCGGGACGGTCGTCGTGGGGACGGTCGTCGTCGTGGTGTCGGTCGGCGTCGTCGGGGTGGTCGCCGTCGTGGTCGTGGTCGGCACCGTGGCGGTGGTCGTCGTGACGGTCGTCGGCGTGGTGGCCGTCGTGGTGGGCGTCGTGCCCGTGCCGCCGGCGGGCCCGCCGGCGCCCGCCGTCAGGTTCGGGAAGGTCGGCTGGTCGCAGCACGAGCTGGGATCGGCGAGCGGGCCGCTCTGCGGCGCCTGGTCGAACGTGATCGCGATCGCGCCGTCGTCTCTGCATCCGGGCGAGGCCTCGATCTCCGGCACGACCGTTCTCAACCACGCGTCCGTCGCCGCCAGGCCCGCAGGCTGGCCGGGAGCGCACGGCGCTTCGGAGCCGTCGTGGCATCGGTCGGGGACGATGTAGGAGAACGTCGGCGTCGTCGCTGCGCTTCTGAGGTCCAGCGCGAGCTGCCCGAGGTCGACGTCGCCGGTCGTGCACGTCGGCGTGTCGATCACCGAATGGAAGTAGACGAACGGGTTGCGCCACGTCACGTACGCGTCGCCGGGGCGCGGCGCGAGCTCGTCGTCGGCGGCGCCGAGCGCCGGATGCCGGCATGTCGCCGGGCTGCCGGCCGGGCCGCTGCCGACGTCCTCCACGTACGCCTTCCAGCTCAGCCCGGCGGCTGTGAACTGGTCGGCGAGCGTCTGCGCTCTCGCCGGGTAGACGCAGCCGTCGCCGGCGACCTCGCCGTCGCTGTCGAGCGTGCCGGGCGCGACGTCGCCGTACGTCGGGCAGTTCGCCGCCGTCTGCGGCGTCGGGCCCTGCCCGCTGACCAGCGCGATCTCATTCGCCAGCTCGCTCTGCGCGACGCCGTAGTAGTTGGCCAGCAGCTCGCCCTGTCTCGGCAGCGCCTGCGCCAGATACGGGGCCGGCGATCTCGGCCCGAACGTGTCGTCGTAGCCGTGCCCGGTGAGGACGATCAGGAACAGGTGCCGGACGTCGGGCAGCGGCGGCGTGTCCGGCGGCGCGGGCGCCTCGTCGCTGGCCGGCGTCGCGGGCGCGGCGGCGGCCGGTTCGGCGGCCGCTTCCAGGTCGGCCGGTTCGGCGGGCGCTTCGTCGTCGCCGCTCGCGTCGTCGGTCGGCGTGGGCGCCGCCGCTGCCGCCGGCTGCTGCAGCGCGACGAGCACCGGCGAGGTTCCAGCGCTCTCGGCCGGCGGGCTGACGACCGAGCCGACGACGACGCCGAACCCAAGCAGCGCCATCACCGCCAGCGCCGCTGCCCGCGGCTGCGGCATCCAGCGCGCGAGCGGATGCTCGGCGTCCTCCCGCGCGGCGGCGGCCAGCGCCCCGTCCTGCGGGAAGGCGCCGCTGGCGCGCAGCCCCATCGCGATCAGCCGCGCGATCTGCGCGGGCAGCGCCCCGCGCCGCGCGCCGCAGGCCATGCAGTAGCGCTGGTCGTGGGCGAGCGGCGTCGCGCACTGCTCGCAGCGCGTGCTCGCCGGCACGCCGGCACGGTCTTCGGCGGGGTCTGTCACGAGGCCTCGACAGTCTGTCCGCCGCAACCGCGGGAGACGTGAAGATTTGGAGATCGCGAGCGCGCCGCCGCGTTGACCGCGCCCTAACAGGGGCTTTACAACGTCCCGTAAACAGATGCTTCACAACTCGGCGCGGTCGATGCCGCAGACTGCGCTCAGATGGATCTATCGACGCCAGCGGCGGGCGACGACCAGCCGACGCTCGCGCTTCCGACGGGCGAGCAGTGCGCCGCCTGCGGCGCCCCGCTCGCCCGCGACCAGCGCTACTGCGTCGCGTGCGGCGAGCGCCGCGGCAAGCCGCGGCTGCCGTTCATGGACGGGCGCCCGCGCCATGCGCCGGCGCCCGCGCCGACCGCTCCGGGGGGCCCGGCGCGCGAGCGGCGCGCGGGTGCGTCGGCCGGGGCGACGCTCGTGGCCGGCGTCGGAACGCTCGTACTGGCGATGGGCGTCGGCGTGCTGATCGGCCGCTCGGGGGGGAGCGACAGCGGCGGTCGCGCGGCCGCGCCGCCGGTCCAGGTCGTGACGGTGGCCGGCGGTGGGAGCGGAGCCACGGACACGACGGCGACGACCTCCACCGACTCGACGTCGTCGAGAGGCAGGGCGAAGGTCAAGGCGCTGCCGAGATCCAAGCTGCCGCCGCCGACCGTGAGACTCGGCCAGAGAGGCTCCGGGCCGGGCTTCAGAAGAGGCAGATTCACCGGCGACTTCTTCGGTCCCTAGTAGACGGAGGCTGTGCGATGAGGGCGATGCCCACCAAGCTGCTCGACGTCGTGCGCGGCCGCCGCGACGGCGCGCCGGCGACGCCGACCGCGTTGCCGCCATGGGCGGCCGACGCTCCGGCGCACGACACGCGCATCGTCGACCTCGAGCGCCGCCGCGACCAGCTCGCCACCCGCGTCGCCGAGCTGCAGTGGGACCTCGGCGGCCTCGTCTACGAGATGGCCGTCCGCGACCGCATCGCCGTCGACGTGCTCGTGCAGCGCGCGGCCGCGCTGCAGGTGGCGGACGCCGAGCTGAGCGAGGTGGAGCGCATACTCCACACCGAGCAGACCGGCACCGCCGGCGCCTGCGCCACCTGCGGTGCGCCGCACAGCAGCGGCGCCGTGTTCTGCTGGCAGTGCGGCCAGCCGCTGCTCGCGCACGTCGCGAGCGAAGCGATCGGCTCGTAGCGGCGCCCGCGCGCCCGTGCCCGATCCGCGGTGCGCGTTGAGACACGCGCCCCGCCCCCGCCTCAGCCGAAGCGGCCGCTGACGTAGTCGCGCGTGCGCGAGTCGCGCGGGCGGCCGAAGATCGTCTGTGTCGCGTCCTCCTCGATCAGCGCGCCGACGCGTTCGCCGCCGTGCTCGTCGAGGCTGAAGAAGGCGGTGCGGTCGGCGACGCGCGCGGCCTGCTGCATGTTGTGCGTCACGATGACGATCGTGTAGCGGCGCTTGAGCGTGTGCATCAGCTCCTCGATCGCCGCGGTCGCGATCGGGTCGAGCGCCGAGGCGGGCTCGTCGAGCAGCAGCACGTCGGGCTCGATCGCGGTCGCGCGG
>DATNAP010000020.1:0-4600 GCA_035572475.1 Conexibacter sp.
GGATGTTCGGGTTGACGTTCTCCGGCGCGCGGCGCACGACCTCGCCCTGCGCGGACAGGACGTGCTCGGGCCGCAGCCGCTCGGCGGCCGCGAACGCCTCGGGCTGGTCGGGATGGAAGACGAGCTGGACGATCCCGGAGCGGTCGCGCAGGTCGATGAAGATGAGGCCGCCGTGGTCGCGGCGGCGATGGACCCAGCCGGCGACGCGCGCCGGCGTGTCCGCCCGCTCGCCGGTCAGCGAACCGGCCCACGCGTCGCGGTAGGCGTTCGCGCGCGGAGGGGTCTTCACAGGCTCCTCCCGCGCAGCACGTGGTGGATCACGCCGCCCGGCTCGACGACGACCTGCTCGCCGCTCTCCATCTCCTTCACCGTCGCGCCCTCCTCGCCGAGAATCGCGACGTAGCGCGCCCCGATCCGATCCGCCTGCTTGAGCTGCCCCTTCAACGAGCGCCCCGCCAGCTCCACCTGCGCGCCCAGCCCGGCGCGCCGCGCCTCGTGCGCGATCTGGAAGCCCGCCGCGCGGTGCTCGGCGCCGGCATAGGCGACGAACAGGTCCACCAGCGGCTCGCCGACCGTCTGCTCGCCGGCCGCGAGCAGCATCCGCTCGATCCCGGCCGCCCAGCCCACGCCCGGCGTCGGCGCGCCCCCAAGCTGCTCGATCAGCCCGTCGTAGCGGCCGCCGCCGCCCACGCCCGACTGCGCGCCGAGCGCGTCGCTCGTGAACTCGAAGACGGTGCGCGCGTAGTAGTCGAGCCCGCGCACGAGCGTCGGGTCGACCTCGTACGTCAGGCCGGCGCCGTCGAGCAGCGCGCGCACCGTCGCGAAGTGCTCGGCGTCCTCGCCGCTCAGGCGGTCGAGCAGCAACGGCGCGCCCTGCATGACCTCGCGCGTGCCGGGGTGGTCCGCGTCGAACGCGCGCAGCGGGTTGGAGTCGAGGCGGCCGCGGACCTCCTCCGACAGCTGATCCGCGTGCGCGCGCAGGTAGGCCTGCAGCTCCTCGCGGTAGCTCGCGCGGGTCTCAGGCGTGCCGAGCGAGGAGAGCCGCAGCCGGACCTCTCTCACCCCGAGCGCGTCGAGCAGCTCGGCGAGCAGCACGATCGACTCCGCGTCGAGGGCGGGGTCGTCCGACCCGATCGCCTCGGTCCCGACCTGCCAGAACTGGCGCTGGCGCCCCGCCTGCGCGCGCTCGTAGCGGAAGAAGCTCGACAGGTACCACAGCTTCACCGGCTGCGGCAGCTTCTGCATGCCGTGCTCGATGTACGCGCGGCAGACGGGCGCCGTCCCCTCCGGACGCAGCGTCAGCGAGCGGCCGGAGCCGTCCTCGAAGCTGTACATCTCCTTCTGCACGATGTCGGTCGAGGCGCCGACGCCGCGCGCGAACAGCTCGGTCGCCTCGAACGCCGGCGTCTCGATCCGCCGGTAGCCGGCCGCGCCGAGGATCCTGCCCGCGGCGTCCTCGACCGCCTGGCGGCGCGCGGCGTCGTCGGGCAGCACGTCGTGGGTCCCCCGCGGGGCGTTCAGCTTCGCGCTCATCGCGAGCCGCAGGCTATCGGGCGAGCGGCTGGAGGAAGGGATTCGACGCGCGCTCGACGCCGAGCGTCGTGATCCCCATGTGGCCCGGGTAGACGGTCGCGTCGTCCGGGTAGGCGTCGAGCAGCTCGCCGATCGACTGCAGCAGGCGCGCGTGGTCGCCGCCCGGCAGGTCGGTGCGCCCGATCGACTGCTGGAACAGCACGTCGCCGGAGAACAGGGCGGTGCCGTCGTCGTCTGCAGCCGCGTAGGTGACATGGCCGGGGCTGTGGCCGGGCGTGAAGCGGACGTCGAAGTCGATGCCCGCGAGCGTCAGGCGCTCCCCGCCGTCGACGAGGTGGTCGGCCTCGTAGGACTCGTACGGCCCGAAGCCGGGCCACGGGACGTATCTCATGATGTCGGCGAGCACGCCGCGCTCGATCCGCGGGCAGTAGACGGGCGCGCCGGTCGCCTTCGCGACGGGCGCGACGGCGCCGACGTGGTCGAAGTGCGTGTGCGTGAGCAGGATCGCGTCGAGCTCGACCTTCCACTGCTCGATCGCCGCGAGCAGCCGCGGCGCCTCGTCGCCCGGGTCGACGATCACCGCGCGGTCGCCGCCCTCGCGCCGGACCAGGAAGCAGTTCTCCTGGATCGCCCCGACGGTGAGCATGCCGACCTCGATCATCTGGCGCCGGCTCGGTCCGCGTCGCGTCTGGCCGCCTGCTCGCGCAGTCTTCTCGCCTGGCGGCGGCGATAGACGAACAGGTCGGTGTAGTAGCCCATCGGGACGTAGACCAGCAGCATGAAGGCGGCGATCCCGAGCTTCGGGCCGAGCTGCTGGCTGCGGAAGAAGAACAGCAGCAGCACGAAGAAGATCCCGGCCGCGATCGCCGCGCGGTTGATCGCCGCGCGCCACGTCGGCGGCGAGTCGAGCCGCGCCGCGCGCACCTCCTTCGCGGTCGGCTTGCGCTCGCCCGCCGTCGGTCTGCGGCCGGTGCGCCCGCGCGCCTCGATCTGGCCGGCGGCGTTGCCGCGGTGCTTCGTCTGCCGCTTCTTCTTCGTCTGCGCCATCGCGTTGGAGATTAGATGGTCGCGAGCGCGCGTTCGATCAGGTGCGCGTCGGGGTCGAAGCCGGGGATCGGGAGGTCGGTTGGGAAGCCGTCGAAGGCATGCTCGGGCGCGAGCCCGACCAGCTCTGCGGCCGCGGGCTCAGCGTGGCGCGCGATCGCGGCGACCACGTCGCGCAGCGGCGTCAGGTCGGGTCGCTCGACGTTCATCGAGATCTGGACCTCCTGCTGGCGTTCGAGGCGCAGCCCGATCGCGCGCACGCCCGGCAGGCCCTCGGGGCCGCCCTCGCGGATGCGGGCGGCGATCGCGCGCGCGGTGTCGAGCATCGCGGGCGGGCGCAGCGTCACGTTGAACGCGACGAGCGGCGGGCGGGCGGCGCACAGGGTCGTCCCGGCGGACGCGTGCGCGTGCGGGGGCCCGAAGTCGGGCTGGAGCTCGCCGTCCGCGAGCCGCCGTGCAAGCTCGGCCGGACCGCCGCGGCGCAGCTTCGCGCGCGTGCGCCCCTGCGCGAGCGCGCCGTAGAGCAGGACCGGCAGGCTCAGGTGGCGCGCGAGCAGGTCGCCGGTGACGAGCGCCTCCGCGCAGGCGGCGCCGCGATCGGCGTCGCTCAGGTGAACGATCGGTGCGACGTCGAGCGCGCCGACGTGCGGGTGGACGCCGTCGTGGCGGCGCAGGTCGATCCGCTCGACCGCGACGCGCGCGGCGGCGAGCAGCGCGGGCGCGAGGGACCCGGACCCGCCCACCCCCGCGAGCGTGAAGACGCAGCGGTTGTGGTCGGGATCGCGGTGGGTTGCGAGCAGGCGGACGTCGCCCGCGCCGGCGCTCGCCAGCGCGCGCCCGAGCGCGTCGATCGTCTCCTCGTCGCGCCCCTCGGAGAAGTTGGGGACCGCGAGCAGCACGCGCCGGCCGCCCGCGGCGGCGGTCACAGCACCCAGCGGCCCGCGTCCAGCACGCGCGTGCCGCCGACGTCGAGCGTCGGCTCGACGACCACGACGTCGAGATGGACGGGGACCGAGACGGTCCCTCCGATGCCGGCGCTCGCGCCGAACGCGACGTGGACCGTGCCGAGGATCTTCTCGTCCTCCAGCACGTCGCCGGTGAGGATCGCCGCGTCGTTCGTGCCGACGCCGAGCTCGGCGACGTTCGTGCCAAGGCGGCCGTGCGCTTGGAGGCGCTGGAGGAACTCGGGGCCGAGCGGGCCGTTCGCGGCGGTCAGGTGGCCGTCCGCGACGGTCAGCAGGACCGGCTCGGGCGAGATCCCGAGCGATGCGAGCGACGTCGCGGCGAGCGTGCCGCTCGCGGACAGCGGGGCGATGAAGCCCTCGCCGGCGGGGAGGTTCCCGAACGCGTTGCCGGCGGCGATCTCGCCGTAGTCGGCGAGCCCGCTGCGGCCGCTGAGGTCGAGCGTGAGGTCCGAGCCGTTCGCGCAGGCGATGTGGGCGGAGTCGGCCGCGTCGAGCATCTCGGTGATCCGCAGCGTGCGCGCTTTGAGGGCGTCGAAGTCGATCGCCATCATGCGCGCGAGCATGGCGGCGGTGACGCCGGGGAGCGTCGCGCCGCGGGCGCCGGCCTCCGTCGCGGCGCGGCGGGCCTCGGTGTGCGAGAGCGAGCGGCTCGTGGGGACGATGTAGACGTCGCAGGCGGCGAGCGCCGCGGCGACCGGCGCCGGCGGCTCGGCGCCGTCGTTCGCGCGCGCGTCCATCAGCATCAGGACGGCGTCGGCTCCGTAGCGGGCCGCCGTGTCGCGCAGCGCGGCCGCCACCGCGTGCGAATCGCCGCCTTCGTCGTCCGCACCGAAGTCCCCGATCACGAGCACGCGCTCGCCCGTGCGGACGTCGAGGCAGCGCCCGATGACGGTCTCGAGCGCGCGGTCCAGCTGCTCCTGCGGCGGGGTGGCGGCGGTCACGCGCGGGACGCTACCGGTTCGCGCGTGGGCAGCGCCGCCGAGCACCCGAGCCCGCCGATCCCCCGATACACTCTCCCTCCCCGCCGGAGTAGCTCAGTCGGTTAGAGCAGCGGAATC
>DATNAP010000021.1:0-13913 GCA_035572475.1 Conexibacter sp.
ACGTGCGCTTCGGGTCGAGCGTCATCGCCCACAGCTCGCCGTCGCCGAGCGGCAGGCCGGCCGCCGCGAAGCGCTCCGGCTCGATGCGATGCGGCGCGTTGCCCAGCTCGCCGAGCCCGAGCGCCGTCGCGGGCTCGCAGGAGTTCACCGCCGTCGCCAAGCTCTACGACCTGGCGCAGGACGGCGAGTGGGACCTGCTCGTGCTCGACACGCCGCCGAGCCGCAACGCGCTCGACTTCCTCGACGCACCCGATCGCCTCGCGGCCTTCTTCGAGGGTCGCGCGCTGCAGGCGCTGCTGCGCGGCGGCGGCGCCGGGCTGCGGCTGATCGGCCGCGGAGCCGGGCTTGCGCTCGGGCTGTTGCGGCGCGTCACCGGCGCCGAGCTGCTCAGCGACCTGTCCGACTTCTTCGTCCTGCTCGGCGGACTGCTCGGCGGCTTCCGCAGACGCGCAGCCGAGGTCGAGGCGCTGCTGCGCGCGCCGGGGACGACGTTCCTGCTCGTCACCTCGCCCGAGCGCGAGCCGATCGAGGAGGCGATCTTCTTCCAGCGGCGGCTGCGCTCGGCCGGCATGACGCTCGGCGGCGCGATCGTCAACCGCGTCCACGCCGACGCGCTCGCGACCGGCGCCGGAGGCGACCGGTCGCTCGCAGAGCTGCCGGCGCTGCTCGAGCGCGACGCCGACCTCTCCCCCGCGCTCGCGAAGACGGTCGCCGCCGCGTTCGCCGACGAGCACGCGCTCGCGCGACGCGATGCCGCCAACGTCGCGCAGCTCGCCGCGCGGCTCGGCGGCGACGTGCCGCTGCTGAGGGTCCCGCTGCTCGACGACGACGTGCACGACCTCGACGGGCTCGCGCGATTGGGCGCGCAACTGTTCACCGACCAGGCGTAGCCTGGAGCGCATGTCCGTCGCGGACCGCGTCGGAGCCGGCAAGCAGGCACGCACCGCCGCGCCGCGCTCCGCGCACGGCAAGTGGGCGCCCGCGGCCGACCGGCCCGACCCGATCGCGCTGCTGGAGGCGCAGGCGGTTAGCCGCGTGCCCGAGCTGGTGCCGATCCGCTACGGCCGGATGGCCGCCTCGCCGTTCGCGTTCTTCCGCGGCGCCGCGGCGGTGATGGCGGCGGACCTCGCGGCGACGCCGACCAGCGGGCTGCGCGCGCAGCTCTGCGGCGACGCCCACCTCGCGAACTTCGGCGGCTTCGCCTCGCCCGAGCGCGACCTCGTGTTCGATCTCAACGACTTCGACGAGGCGCTGCCCGGTCCGTGGGAGTGGGACCTCAAGCGGCTCGTCGCGAGCGTCGCGCTGGCGGCGGGCGAGCGCGGCTTCGACGGCGCGCAGCGCAAGACGGCGGTGCGCGCGACCGCGCAGCGCTACCGCGAGGCGATGCGCGCGTTCGCCGCGATGCCCGCGCTCGAGGTCTGGAACGCGCACGTCGACGAGGCCGAGCTGGAGGAGCAGCGCGGGACGAGCCTGCCGAAGGCGGCCCGCGCGCGCTTCGAGCGCGTCGTCGAGAAGGCGCGTCGCAAGGATCACCTGCGCGCGTTCGCGAAGCTCGTGCGCGAGGTCGACGGCGAGCCGCGCTTCGCAAGCGACCCGCCGCTGCTCGTGCCGATCGAGGAGCTGCTGCCGGCAGCCGAGGCAGAGGAGCTGCATGCGGGCATGCGCGCGCTGATCGACGCCTACCGCGCGTCGCTGCCCGAGGAGCGCCGCGCGCTGCTCGACCGCTACCGCTACGCCGACCTTGCGCGCAAGGTCGTCGGGGTCGGCAGCGTCGGCACGCGCGCGTGGGTGGTGCTGATGCTCGGCCCCACGGGCGACCCGCTCTTCCTGCAATGCAAGGAGGCGCAGGCGTCGGTGCTGGAGCCCTACGCCGGCGCGCGCGAGTACGACAACTGCGGCGAGCGCGTCGTGCAGGGCCAGCGACTGATGCAGGCGGCCAGCGACATCTTCCTCGGCTGGCTGCGCACGCCCGGCATCGACGGCGTCAGACGCGACTTCTACGTGCGCCAGCTGTGGGACTGGAAGGCGTCGGCCGATCTCGCCGCGATGGAGCCCGCGACGCTCGCGGCGTACGGACGGCTCTGCGCGTGGACGCTCGCACGCGCCCACGCGCGCTCCGGCGACCCGGCCGCGATCGCCGGCTACGCCGGCCGCGGGGAGACGCTCGACCGCGCGCTCGCCGCCTTCGCCGAGGCCTACGCCGACCAGACCGAGCGCGACCACGCCGCCCTGCTCACCGCGATCGGCACGGGCCGCGTCGAGGCACAGATCGGCGTCTGAGCGCGAACGCGCCACGTCCGGGATTCGTCCACCGGGGCGCCGCGCGCGACCAGCGCGCGCTACGTTCGAGCGCGATGAACGACCCGCTCGGCCTCACTCCACAGCAGCGCCGCGCCGCTGAGGAGCAGCTGCGGGCGCGCTACGAGTCTGAGGTGTTGAGGACGATCGAGCTGACAGCGGACGACCGGACGCTGTGGCCCGTGAGACCGGGCCGTGCTCAGCTGTTCGAGAGCATGAGCGGTGCATTCGCCGAGGAGCTCCTACTCGAAGGCTCCTTCCCGGACACCCGGTTCGTGCTCGTGTACCGCCACCAGCTGCGCCCGGGCCACCGCTTTGCGTTGCGCTGGCGCGTATGGGGCGATCCCAGCTCCCAAGACGAGCCGGCATACGACGACCTGTTCACCGTCCATCTCCGAGAGGACATCTTCCAGGCGATCGGCCGCGCGCAGCCGCTGGCGTGAGGCGCGGCTCATCTCGGCTTCATGAAGCCCGGGAGAGGATCCACCCGACGCCCATATGAGGTGACGATTCCTCGTGCAAGGGGCTCTTCCCCCTTCACGCCGTAGTTGACCACCACCTCGCGAACGCAGTCGACTCCGCTCTGGACGTACTCCGGACCGATGTAGTCGTATGCGTCCGATTCCTTTCGATTGGGAAATGGACTCGTCAGCAACGCCGACCGCGTCGCGTCCTCGTCGACGCTCGTCCATCCGTGCTTGGCCTTGATGTGCTCGTAGCCCCAGCCTCGGTATTGGAAGAGCGGGTTGACTTCGCCCCACCGGAGCACGGTGTTCCCCTTCAGGCTGAGGAACGTCGGTCTTTCGACGAGCGACGGGTCGGTGATCACGTCGAACGGTTCCGGGCTCGGGTCGTTCGGCGGGGCGGCGACGGGGTATTCGCCGCTCGACGGCTCGCATTCGCTTTCGGGTTCGCCGAGTTCGGACGGGTCGGGCAGCGGGTCGGGGTTCTGTTTGACCGTGATCTGCGGTTCGGATTCGAGGTTGACCGACGTCCCCTCCGCCGGTTCGACGCCCACCGCGCCCCTCGCCGGCTGCGCGAGCACCGCCTGTTCGGTCGGGACAGTCACCTGCGCCTGGTTTCTGAGCCCGAGACTTTCGAGACAGCTCTCGTAGTCGGCGGCCGTCTGCCCCGGCATGATCGACGGCACTCTGATCGTTCTCGCGCCTGCGACCGGTTCGCAGCGCGGATCGGACGATCCTCCGCCCAATATGTGGTCTATCAACTGGTTCAGCTTGGGGTACCTGCCCGATTCGAGCGCCGTTCTCAGCCGTCCTTCGACCGTTCCCCTGCCCGGATCGGCCAGCCCTTCGGTGGTCGCTTCCGACGCCTGCCCGTCGTAGTCCTGGATCGGTCCGGGAACGAGCGTCTCGGGATTCGCGACGAGCCCGATCGCCGTGATGGGGACCGTCGGCCTGAAGTAGCCGGTCCAGCAGTCGTTCCACCACCATCTGAGCACGAGGAAGCCTGCGGGGAACGTCTGCGGCCCCGGCCTTTCGCACCATTCCGGCGACCCGCTGCTCTGCTGGCCGACGATGCCGGCCAGACTCGACGACACCACGGCGAACCCGCTGAACGGCATCGCGACTGTCGTGTGGTTTGTCAGAAACGGTTCCGTGCTGCCCTGCGGATACCACTGCAGCCACAGCTGTTCGGTCGCCACTTCGGTCGGCTGCGCCGGGACCGTGATGCCGAGCCACTTGTCGATCTGCCCGCCGATGTGCCAGCCGAGCTCGAACGCCGCCGGCGCGAGCGCTATCTCCGCGGCGTAGGGGCTGATCGTCCTGGCGAACGTCCCGAGGTCCGGCAGCAGCCCGATGCCGCCCTCCGTCGCGCTCGTGTCCTCGAGCGCGTTCAGCTCGCCCCACAGCTCGTCGCTCGTGGCCTGGTTCGGCATCGGCCGGTGCTCGGAGAGCCACAGCTCGGAGCAGACGTCGCCGCAGTCGGGCGCTCTCACGGTCGCGCCGTTGCGATACGCCCACTCGGTCAATTCGGCGAGGTGTTCCTGCTCGACCGCGGTCATGCCTTCGGCGCGCGCCGGCGCCGGAAGCGTGCACCACGCCAGCACGGCGGCGGCAAGCAGCAGAGCAAGGCGCCGCCACTGCCCGGCGGCGCGCACGGTGTGGCGCATCGGTCCCCCTGTCGTCCCCCGGCGCCTCGTTGGCGCCCGCACGCTCGACCGTAGGCGAGCGCGGCACGCAGGTCAACGCCGCGCAGTTCCGACGCTGACGCCGACACCCGGGGTGGCGTGCGCGGTCCCCGCGAGGGCATAGGCTCCAGCGGCGATGGACTTCGCGGCAGAGGGACTGCTGGACGGGATCGGGGACGGGCGCGCGCGCGCGGAGCGGATCGCGCTGCTGGAGGAGCTGCTCGCCGACGGCGTCGAGCTCGAGGAGCTGAAGGCGGCCGTCGCGGAGGACCGGCTCGTGTTCCTGCGCGTCGAGCGGACGCTCGGGACGGCGCGCTACACGCCGCGCGAGGTCGCGGAGATGACCGGCATCGATCCGGAGGAGGGCCTGCGCTACCGCCAGGCGCTCGGCCTGCCGCGCCCCGGGCTCGACGACCCGGTCCTGACCGACCGCGACGTCGAGGCGCTGCGGCTGCTGCAGGGCTTCAGAGCGGCGGGCCTGCCGGAGGAGGGGCTGATGGAGGTCACGCGCGTGCTCGGCGAGAGCCTGTCGCGCCTCGCCGCGACCGTGCGGCTGTTCCTGCGCGACGTGCTGCTCTCGCCCGACGTCGGCGAGCACGAGCTGAGCGACCGCTACGCGGCCGTGAACGAGCATCTCGGCCCGCAGCTCGTCGCGACGATGCAGCGAATCTTCGAACTGCACCTGCAGGATCAGCTGCGCAACGACGCGATCGGCCGCGCCGAGATCGCGCACGGGCGGATCCCCGGCGCGACCGAGGTGACGATCGCGTTCGCCGACCTCGTCGGCTTCACGAAGCTCGGCGAGCAGATCCCTGCCGAGGAGCTCGGTGCGATCGCCGGGCGCCTGCTCGAGCTGGCGGCCGAGGCGGTGCGCCCGCCGGTGCGGCTCGTCAAGACGATCGGCGACGCGGCGATGCTCGTCTCGCCCGACGCGGGCGCGCTGCTCGACGTGGCGATCGAGCTCGTCCGCCTCGCCGACGCCGAGGGCGACGAGTTCCCGCGGCTGCACGCCGGGCTGGCGACGGGCGAGGCGCTTCAGCGCGCCGGCGACTGGTACGGCAGCCCGGTCAACGTCGCAAGCCGCGTCACGACGATCGCGCGGGCCGGCAGCGTCGTCGCGACCGAGGCGACGCGCGCGGCGGCGAGCGCGTCCGCGAACGGCGACGGCCGCTGGCGCTTCTCATCGCTGTCGCCGCGCCGCCTCAAGGGCGTCGACGGAACCGTGGCGCTCTTCCGCGTGCGCCCGGCCGAGGTCGAGCCGGACGGCGTCAGCCGACCGTGAGCGCTTCGGCCGCCGACTCGGCGAGCAGCTCGTCGGCGAGCGTGCGCAGGTCGGAGTCGAGGTGGCCGCAGAGCACGTCGCGCAGCAGCGCGCGCAGGTAGCCGGCGAGCTCGTCGACGAGCTGGTCCGCGCCCGGCTCGTGCTGGGCGAGGCCGGCGACGATCGCGCGCTCGAGCGTGACCGCGCGCGCGGCCCGCTCGGCGAGGCGGGCGCGCTCGGCCGGAAGCGCGCACAGCGCCGCGAGCCGCTGCGCGAGGCGGCCGCTCTCCGGCCCCTCCGGCTCGAGCAGCGCCCGCAGCGCGAGCAGGTCGTCGGTGAGCGCGTCGAACGGCGTCGCGCGCTCGCGCGCCAGCTCGTAGCGGCCGAGCGCCCACGCGACCTCGCCGGCGCGCGGCGTGCGGCGCGCGACGAGGTTGCAGAAGGCGCGCAGCTCGTCCTCCTGCGTGACGTCCAGCGACGTCCGTCCACGCGGCCGCGCCACGCCGGCGCCCAGCGGCGCGACGTGCCACGAGCCGCCGTCGACGCGCGCCCACGCAAGCGGCCCGAGCGCGAACGGCCCGGTCTCGAACAGCCGCAGCGCGCTCAGCAGGCGGCGGAAGCGGGTGCGCGCGGTCGTCACCGGCGGCCCGGCGATCCGCTCGCCCTCGACCGTCAGCACCGCGAGCACAGCCCCGTGCTCGACCTCCCCGGGTGTCGACCAGACGGCCTCCGGCGGCACGTCCGGCAGCGCCTCGCCGCGCGCGAGCGAGAGCCCCTCGCCGAGCGCGACCTCGTCGGACTCGAGCGCGAGCCCGAGCAGCGGCGCGATCACGGTCGCGACCTGGCGGCCCTCGTAGAGCGTCGCCTCCAGCTCGGCGTAGGCGGCCGCGAACGCCTCCGGCTGGTAGCCGAACGTGCTGGTCTCGGAGAAGACGGCCGACAGGAACGAGCGCAGCGCCGCGTCGGCGCGCTCGCGCGCGTCGGGCGGGATGCGCGGCTCTCCGCGGCGGCGCAGGTAGGCGTCGATCCCGTCGATCGCCGCGAGCGCGCGCGCCGCCGGCAGGTAGCTCGGCAGGCGGTCGAGCACGCCCATGCGCGAGCGGATGAAGCCGGCCGTCAGCGGGCGATAGCAGTAGAGCACCGGGCCGGCGCGTCCGGGCTCCTCCACCACCTCGAACGGGACCTCGGCGCCGTTGGCGGTGTCGTGCGCCAGCTGCAGGCCGGCGTCCTCGGCGAACGCCTCGAGCAGGCCGTGCAGCATGCGGTTGCGCATGGCGGGCGGTTTCGCGGCGCGCGGGCGCGATCCTGCTGCGCGCAGCGCGCGTTGCAGCGCGTCAGGCGACGGCGGCGACGGTCGGCGCCTTCGCCGGAGCGCAACTGCCGTCCGCGCCCAGCCACCGACGGCCGTAGGAGCGCATGTCTTCGATGATCGGCACGAGCGCGCGCCCCTTCTCGGTCAGCGCGTACTCGACGCGCGGCGGCACCTCGGGGTACGTGCGCCGTTCGACGATCCCCTCCTCCTCGAGCGCGCGCAGGCGCAGCGAGAGCGTCCGCGGGCTGATCCCGGCCAGCGAGCGCTCGAGCTCGCAGAAGCGCGAGCGGCCGTCGGCGAGGTCGCGGATGATCAGCAGCGTCCACTTGCCGCAGACGATCTCGGCCGTGGCGCAGACGGGGCAGGTGTCGTTCGGCGTAGCCATGCACCCCTTATGGTAGCGCAAGACTTTCCAAACTGAAGTAAGGACCCGTGCGAGCGCGATCAGCCGATGCCGGGCGGCGCGACCGACGGCGGCGGTCCGCTCGCGGGCGGGGGGTCGCCAGGCGCGGCGGCCGCGACCGGCTCAGGCGAGCGCGGAGACGCCGGCGCAGTCGCGAGGACCGGCTCGCGCGGCGCTCGCGGCGCGGGAGCCGGCTCCCCGTCGCCGCCGACGACGTCGTCCATCGAGGTCGCCATGCGCCCCTCGGCCGCCACCAACAGTTTGAAGTCGTGCGGGCTCGTCGCGACCTTCAGCGCTTCCTCCATCGAGACGCGGCCGGCCTGCACGTGGTGCAGCATCGCCTGGTCGAACGTCTGCATCCCGTAGAACTCGCCCTCGGCGATCACCTCGCGCAGGCGCCCGGTCTGCTCGGGGTCGAGGATCATGTCCCTTGCGCGGCCCGTCATCCGCAGGATCTCGCAGACGGCGACGCGGCCGCTGCGATCCGGCGTCGGCACGAGCCGCTGGGAGATGATCCCCTTGAGCGTGCCGGCGAGCATCGCGCGCGCCTGCTGCTGCTGGTGCGGCGGGAAGAAGTCGACGATGCGGTTGACCGTCTCGGGCGCGTCGATCGTGTGCAGCGTCGAGAGCACGAGATGGCCCGTCTCGGCCGCCGAGAGCGCGGTGTGGACCGTCTCCTCGTCGCGCATCTCGCCGATCAGGATCACGTCGGGGTCCTGCCGCAGCACGCGCCGCAGCGCGCGCTTGAACGAGGCGGTGTCGGACCCGACCTCGCGCTGGTTGAGGATCGAGCGCTTGTCCTTGTGCAGGAACTCGATCGGGTCCTCGATCGTGACGATGTGCTCGGCGCGGTTTCTGTTGATGTGGTCGATGATCGCCGCGAGCGTCGTCGACTTGCCCGAGCCGGTCGTTCCGGTCAGCAGGATGATCCCGCGCTTCTCCTCGGCCAGCTCGGAGACGACCGGCGGCAGGCCGAGCTGCTCGACCGTCTTGATCTTCGACGGGATCGAGCGCATCACGAGCGAGACGCTGCCGCGCTGGCGGAAGGCGTTGACGCGAAAGCGCGCGAACCCGGGGATCGCGTGCGCGAAGTCGACCTCGCCGTCGCTGGCGAACTCGGCGCGCTGCTCGTCGCTTCGCAGGATCCCGTCGAGCACGCGCTGGGTGTCCTGCGGCGTCAGCGGGGGCTCGTCGGGGATCGGCCCGAGCTCGCCGTTGACGCGCATCAGCGGTGACGAACCCGCCTTCAGGTGCAGGTCGGAGCCGCCGCTCTCGACCAGCCGGTGCAGCGCAGCGTCGATCTCGAACACGGTGCATCCATCGGCGCGTGCGCGCCGCGGCTTGAGTAGCGTGGCCGTCGTGCAGGCGCGTCTCTACGGCTTCGCGATCTCGAATCCCGCCAACACGGCGAGAATGGCGCTCGCGTACAAGGGCGTGGAGACCAAGTGGGTCGAGCTGCCGCCGGGGATCCATCCGATGATCCTGAAGCTGCTCGGCTACCGCCGCGGGACGGTGCCGGCGGTGAAGCTCGACGGCCGCAAGATCCAGGACTCCGTCGAGCTCTCGCAGGCGTTGGAGACGCTGATCCCGCAGCCGCCACTCTACCCGGCCGACCCGGAGCGCCGCCGCGCCGTCGAGGAGGCCGAGCGCTGGGGCGAGGCGGTGCTGCAGATGGTCCCGCGGCGCGTCTACCGCTGGACGTTCGCGCACGACAACGGCGCCCGTGCACGGCTGGCGCGCGATCTCGGCTTCCCGCTGCCCGGGCTCGTCGGCCGCCTGAACGCGCCGATCGCGCGCTCGATGGCCTCGCGCGTGGACGCCGACCTGGCGCACGCCCAGGCGATCCTGCGTGAGCTGCCCGCGACGCTCGACCACGTCGACGAGCTGATCGCCGACGGCACGATCGGGGATCCCGGCACGCCGAACGCCGCCGACTTCCAGATCGCCCCCTCGATCCGCGCGCTCGCCGGCGTCACCGACCTGCTGCCGCTGCTCGCCGGCCGCCCCTGCGACGCCCACGCGAGACGGCTGATGCCGAGCTTCCCGGAGGGCAGAATGGATCTGCCCCCCGAGCTTCGCTCAGCGCTCGGATAATCGAACCGCCAGCCACGCGCCGGACGCGGCTGGCGAGTGATCGGCGCCGCTGGCAAGGACGCAGCCGGTGTGGCGTACTCACGTACGCGAACCGGCGAGGACGCCGCCAGCGGCGCCGAGGCGCCGCCAGCCGCGTCCGGCTAGGCCACGTCGCGCAGCTTCTGCGCCTCCGCCAGCTGCTGCAGCTTCTTCAGCGACTGGTTCTCGATCTGGCGGATGCGCTCGCGCGTGACGTTGAACGTGCGGCCGACCTCGTCGAGCGTGCGGGGGTGCTCGCCGCCGAGCCCGTAGCGCAGCTCGAGCACGCGGCGCTCGCGGTAGGAGAGGTTCTCCAGCGCCTCGCGCAGCGCCTCCTTCGTGAGGATCTCGGCCGCGCGCTCGTAGGGCGACTCGGCGCGCTCGTCGGCGATGAACTGGCCGAACTCCGACTCCTCTTCGTCGCCGACCGGCTTCTCGAGCGAGACCGGCGCCTGGGCGCTCCGCTTGATCGAGTCGACCTCGTCCGGATCGATCCCCGTCACCTCGGCGATCTCGTCGGCGGTCGGCTCGCGGCCCAGCTCGGTGACGAGCTTGCGCTCGGCGCGGCCGATCTTGTTGAGCTTCTCGACGACGTGCACCGGGATGCGGATCGTGCGCGCCTTGTCCGCGAGCGCGCGGGCGATCGCCTGGCGGATCCACCAGGTCGCGTAGGTCGAGAACTTGAAGCCCTTGCGGTAGTCGAACTTCTCCGCCGCGCGCACGAGGCCCAGCGTCCCCTCCTGGATCAGGTCGAGGAACGGAAGCCCCTGGTTGCGGTAGTTCTTCGCGATCGAGACGACGAGGCGCAGGTTCGACTCGACCATCTTCTGCTTGGCGTCGAGGTCGCCGCGCTCGATGCGCTTGGCGAGGTCGACCTCCTCCTGCGCCGTGAGCAGGCGCACCTTGCCGATGTCCTTCAGGAACAGCTGAAGGGAGTCGGTCGTCATGTCGGGCTTGAGGTCGAGCGCGGTTCTCGCTCTGCGCCTGCCGCGTCTGTCGGGCGCGCGCTCGACGTTGGCCGCGGCGGTCGCGGGGTCGATCTCCTCGACCAGCTCGATCTCGGCTCTCTCGAGGAAGCCGTGCAGCTCCTCGACGTCGCTCTCGTCGAGGTCGAGCTCGCTGACGGCGGTCGAGATCTCCGCATAGGTGAGCACGCCGAGCTGCTGGCCGCGGTTGACGAGGCCCTTGATCTCCTCGAGCTCCTGAAGTTCCGCTACTGACATGTGATTCCGTTTCTCGCGTGCGCCGCCGGGGATCCGGCCGTCGGCGCGTTCATGTGGAGGAGGGAGTGCGCGTGCGCGTGGGCGCGCACCACTGCCATCCAAGCATAGGCCTCAGCCTAGCTACTTCACTTTTTGAAGTCAAAGGCGCCGAACCGGCCGCCCGTGCTCGCCGTTCGCGCCGTCTCAGGGGAGGGCCGTCGCGCGCGCGTGACGTGCTTTGCATGTGTACTACGCACAACGGACGAGACGGTTTCAAGTTGCGCCGGATTTCACGTCGCAACGTGCGGTGTTCCGTATACTGCTGGCCGCCTTGCCGAACGGCTGCGCGCCAAGCGCGCGGTCGGCGGGGGACCCGATGCGAGCCCCATATCGCTCGCGGGGGCGAATCGGCCGATCGTCGGCCGTAGCGCCGCTCAGGAGAGCGCCGCGAGCCCGTCAGCTCACCTCGTAGGCCCGGCGCACACCCCCTCCACATGACCGGCAAGCGGAAGATCGCCGTGACGTTCGTCGCCCTGCTCGCGCTGGGCGCGTTCGTCGCCCCCGCGCTCGCCGGCGGCACCCCGGGCGGCGCCGCGCCGGGTGTGCTGACGCTGCCGGACGGCTCGACGCTCGTCATCAGAATCGGCAACCCGGTCGTCCGCGCGCGCGGGAACCGGCTCGCACTAGCCGTACGCGCGACGGCGCTGCTGCACGGGCGGATGCGCATCGCCGGCAGAGCGCTGCGGCGCGACAAACGGGTGTGGATCGAGCGCAGAGATCCGCTCGCCGGCTGGATAGCGGTCGCCAGCGCCGCGGTCGCCGCCGACGGCGGCTTCGTCGCGCTGTGGCGCCCCGATCGCGTCGGACCGCTCGCGCTGCGCGCGGTGGCCGTCGCGCCGCCCGCCGGTGCGGTGACCGCCGATCCCGCCGCCGACCCGAGCGCGCCGCAAGTCTCGCTGACCGTCTACAAGGCGGGAATCGCGTCGTGGTATGGGCCGACCGCGAAGAACGAGACGACCGCCTGCGGGATCCCGCTCACACGCTGGACGCTCGGGGTCGCGCATCGCACCTTGCCGTGCGGGACGCCGGTCGCGCTCTACTACAAGGGCCACACCGTCGTCGTGCCGGTGATCGACCGCGGCCCGTACATGACCGGCCGTACGTGGGATCTCACACGCGCGACGCATGACGCGCTCGGCGCGACGGACGGCCTCATCAGCGTCGGCGCGCTGCCGCTGACCCCCACGCCCGCCCCGGCCCCCTCGCCCTCGCCTGCGCCCGCCGCGCCGAGCGGCGGCGCCGGCGGCTGACGGCCGCTCAGCGCACGAGCCGCGGACCGGACGTACCGCCCTCGCCGCCGCCGTCGACAGGCGCCGGGACCGCCTCGCCGATCCGCATGCCGGCGGCGGAGGCGGCGAGCATCGCCTCCTCGGCGCGGTCGATCAGCGTGGCGGCGTCGCGCCCGTCCTCGCCGTAGACGGCGAAGCCGATCGTCGCGGCGAGCGGCGCGCCGCGCCAGTGCTCGCCGTGCTCGACGCCCGCGCCGATCCGCTCGGCGAGCGCGATCGCGCCGGCGCGGGCTACGGCCGGCGCGATCACCCACGCGCGCCCCTGGCGGTCGGAGGCGACGAGGTCCTGGCGGCGGATCGCGCGGCGGATCGCCTGCGCGAGGCGACCGTAAGGGACGCCGCGGTCCTCCGCCTGCGGCTCGGCCGCCGCGGCGGCGGCGATCCGCTCGCCGTCGACCAGCTCGACGCGCAGCAGCGCCAGCCCGCCGCCCTCGCGCTGCGCGCGGTCGACGTGCCGCTCGAGCGTCGCGATCCACAGGTCGCCGTCGTCCATCGGGGTGCCCAGCTCGACGGCGGCGCGCTGCGGCAGCGCGGTCACGGATCCGCCTGTGGCTCCGGCGTGCTCGGGCCCGGCGCTGCTGCGGGCGGGTCCCGTCGGCTCGGGGTGCGCGCCCACCGTCGTGGGCGAGCGCTCGGCCTCCGGCCGCGCGGCGGGCTCGCCGGCGAGCGCCGTCCCCCCCGCCACCAGCGCGACCTCCGCGAGCCGCTCGGCGAGCGGGGCGGGCGAGTCGGTGCGGGTGCCGCGGGCGTCGAGCGCGGCGGTCCACAGGCAGGCGCGCAGCGCGTCGACGGCGGCGAGCGTGGCGGCGGCGTCGGGCGCGCCGGCGAGCGCGGCGATGCGGTGGGCGAGCGGGGCGAGGTCGCCGTCCGGGCGCAGGCGGTCGAGCTCCGCGTCGGAGCCGAGCGCGCGGGCGAGCGCGGCGCAGACCGCGGGTCCCTCGGAGGCGAGGTCGGCGGCGGGGATCGCGGCGACGTCGTCGAGCGGCGCGCGTTCGAGCAGCGTCAGCAGCCAGCCCTTCGCGACCGCCTGCGCGCGGCCGGCGAGCAGCTCGGCCTCGGCCCGCTCCACGGGCACGGGCCTGCTCGGGCGTGGTGTCGCCTCGTCCGTCATCCGGCTGTCTATACCAGCGCACCCCGACACCTGCACGTGCGGATGGACAGAATGGACGCGTGCCGACCGAGCTGCTGTCGATCGAGGCCGCCCGCGCGGCCGTGCTGTCCAGCTGCGCCCCGCTGCCGGCGGAGCCCGTGGCGCTTGCGGATGCGGCCGGTCGCGTGCTGGCGGCCGAGCTGCGCGCAGCCGCCGACGTCCCGCACTTCGACAATTCGGCTATGGACGGCTTCGCCGTGCGCAGCGACGCGTCCAGCGGCCCCCTCCTGGTCGTGGACGAGTCGCGCGCGGGCGCGCCGGCGTCCAGGTCGCTCGCGCCCGGCGAGGCGATCCGCATCTCGACGGGCGCGGCGCTCCCCGACGGGTCCGATGCCGTCGTGCCGCTCGAGCAGGCCGACGAGCAGGACGGTCGTGTGACGCTCGCGCAGCCGCCGGCGCCCGGCCGGCACGTGCGCCGCGCGGGCGAGGACCTGCGCGCCGGCGCCGTCGTGCTGCGAGCCGGCGCGCGGCTCGACGCCGCGGCCCTCGCCGTCGCGGCGAGCGCGGGTGCCGCCGAGCTGGCCTGCGCGCGCCGCCCGCGCGTCGCGGTCATCTGCACCGGCGACGAGCTGCGCCCGCCGGGAAGCCCGCTCGGCCCGGGCGAGATCCACAACTCGAACGGCCCGATGCTCGCGGCGCTCGCCGCGCGCGAGGGCGCCGCCGTCGTCGCGGTCGCG
>DATNAP010000022.1:0-8104 GCA_035572475.1 Conexibacter sp.
CGGACTCCTCCCTTCGGTTGGCACCGGGGAGCCTGAGAACGCGCACGGACGGCCCCGCCCAGCTGGGCGGGGCCGTCCGAAAGAAAGCCCTATCGCTGCTCTCCCTGTCGGGAGAACATGGAGTCAGTTCACCCTAACCGCGCGCGGCGCGCAGCGCGGACGGCGCGTCCGCTCCGATCGCGCGGCGGCAGAACGCCGTCAACGCCACGATCACCGCATCCGGGTCGGCGTTGCCGCCGGCGACGGGCGAGAGCGGGCTGACGAGCGCCTCGGCGATCCCGCCGATCAGCGCGGCGGCGGTCGTGTCGGGATCCTGGTCGGGCAGCTCGCCGCTTTCGACCCGCTCGCGGATGAAGCTCGCCAGCCGCGCGGCGTACATGCGCCGGTAGCGCATCCGCTCCGCGTCGACCTGCACGTCGAGCGGCTCGTAGACCAGCGCCCACGCCAGCCGCGGCCGCGCCAGCGCGCGCCCCGCGAACGTTGCGATCACCGCGTCGAGCTCCTCCGCGGCGGCGCGCAGCGGAGCCGCCGCCTGGGCCGCCGCCGTGAGCTCGGCGTCGGCGATCGTGCGGAACAGTTCGACGAACAGTGCCGCCTTCGAGGGAAAGTGGCGGTAGAGCGTGCCGGTCGCGAGGCCGGCCCGCTCGGCGATCGCGGCGACCGACGCGGCCGCGTAGCCGCCGGCCTCGACCGTCTCGATGCCCGCCCGCAGCAGACGCGAGCGCGTGTCCCTGCGGCGCGGCGGCGGCGGCGGTGGCGGAGGCTCGAGGACGCGAAGGTTGGGCATCGTCGGTCGAACGCCAGCGTACCGGCAAGACGCCGGAATGCGAACGCGACCGGACACTTGGGTGGGTGACGCCGGCGCGATGGGCGCCCGCGCCCAACCTCAGGCCGCAAGCACTGGCAGCAGCGCCTGCAGCTTGACCTCGGTCTCCGCCAGCTCGGCGGCGGGGACGGACTCGCGCACGACGCCGACGCCCGCGTAGCAGTGCGCGACCGTTCCGCGCAGCAGCGCGCAACGCAGCGCCACGCATAGCTCGCCGTCGCCGTTCGCGTCGGTCCAGCCGACCGGACCCGCGTACCAGCCGCGGTCGAAGCCCTCCAGCTGAGGGATCAGCGGCGCGGCGACGGCGAACGGCTCGCCGCCCACCGCCGGCGTCGGATGCAACAGCGCCGCGAGCGCCATCGCCCCGAGCGGCCGCGAGAGCTGGGCGCGAATCGGCGTCGCGAGGTGCTGGATGTTGGCGATTCTCACGACGACCGGCTCGGGCGCGTGCGTGATCCAAACGGCGTGCGGGCGCAGCGCCTGCGCGATCCGGCGCGTGACGATGCCCTGCTCCTCGCGGTCCTTGTCGCTGCGCAGGAGCGCCTCGCCGAGATGGTCATCGACGGCCGGGTCGGCGCTGCGGCGCGTCGAGCCGGCGAGCGCGACGGTCGAGGCGCGCTCGCCGTCGCGGCGCACGAGCAACTCCGGCGTCGCGCCGATGAACGCCGCCTCCCCGCGGCCGACGGCGTACACGTAGCACTCGCGGAAGCCGTCGCGCAGCGCGCCGAGCACGGCGCCGGCGTCATGGGCGCGCGGCGCGTGCACCTGCACCTCGCGCGCGAGCACGACCTTCTCCAGCGCGCCGGCGCGGATCCGCTCGACCGCGCGGGCGACCGCGCCCTCGTAGTGCTCGGGCGGCATGGCGCTCACCACGCGATAGCGGCCCGTGGGCGCCGGATCGAGCAGCGGGAGCGACACGCCGGGGCGCAGCTCCGCGAGGCGCGCCTCGATCCGCGCGAGCAGATCGTCCGGCGTGTCGTCGGGCGTCGCGAGCGCCGCGACCGTCAGGCGCACGTCGTCGCCGCGGCGTGCGACGGCGACCTCGGGAACGTGCAGCGATGCCGGCGCGAAGCCTTCCCACTGCGGCGCGCCGGCGCCGTGCGGCGCGAACGCGAAGCCACCGACCGCGACCAGCCCGCTCCCCGGCGGGCCGTCGGGCGGGTCCGCGATCGCCGCCGCGGCGAGCGCGCGCCACTGCTGCGCGATGTCGCGGAAGCGCTCTGGGCCCGAGGCGTCGATGGTGCGCACGCAGCCGAGCGCGGCGAGCGCCGCCCCGTCGCGGTCGGGCTGCTCGAAGCAGAACCACGGCTCTCCGGCGCGGCGCGAGGCGACGACGAGCGCGCTCGGGTCGACGGTGGCCCGGGGGTCGGTGGGCGGGGACGGGGTCGCGACCGTCAGCGCCGCGAGCGCCTCGCCGGCCGAGCGCGCGCGCCGCACCGCCGTCTCCAGGCGCGCGACGAGCAGCTCGCGCGCGGCCGGGCCGAGCCATTGACGCTCCCCCGGCCGCGTGCGCGTGAACGACATACGAGCGGTCTACCCGCCTGCGGTCCCTAGGTCTCGCCGCGCCCGCGCGCGATCGCGATCTCGCCCGTGCGCGTCATCTCGATCAGGCCGAACGGGCGCACGAGCGACTCGAACGCCTCGATCTTGTCGTCGGAGCCGGTCAGCTCGATCACGACCGAGCGCTTGGCGACGTCGACGACGCGGCCGCCGAAGATCTCGCACAGCTGGAGAACCTCGGTGCGCTGCGGGCCGTCGACCGCGAGCTTGAACAGCGCCAGCTCGCGCGCGAGCGTCGCGTCCGGCTCGAGGTCGCGGATCTTCAGCACGTTGACGAGCTTGTGCAACTGCTTGGTGACCTGGTCGATCGGGTGGACCGCCCCGTCGAGCGTGAGCGTGATGCGCGAGATCGACGGATCGTCGGTCGGGCCGACCGCGAGCGTGTCGATGTTGAACGCGCGCCGCGCGAACAGCCCGGCGACGCGCGTCAGCACGCCCGGCTTGTTCTCGACGAGGATCGAGAGGATGTGCTTGCGCCCCGTGCGCAGGTTGCCGGCCGCCTCGAGCTCGTCGAGGCTGATCAGCTCCTGGGTTCCCGGCTCTCCCATGACGATCACCCCACCATGTCCCGCGCGGCCTGGCCGGCGGGGATCATCGGGTACACGTTCTCCTCGGCGGTGACGCGCACGTCCACCACGACCGGCCCCTCGGTCGCGAGCGCGCTCTTGAGGTCGTCGAGGAGCGTCGTCTTGTCGGTGAGGCGGATGCCGGTCGCGCCGTGCGCCTCGGCCAGCTTCACGAAGTCGGGGTACTGGCCCATGTCGACGTGCGAGTAGCGCTTGTCCCAGAACAGCTCCTGCCACTGGCGCACCATGCCGAGGTAGCCGTTGTTGATGATCACGACCTTGACGGGGATCCCGTTCTGGGCGCAGGTCGCGAGCTCCTGCGCGTTCATCTGGACCGAGCCGTCGCCGGCGATGCAGACGACCGTCCGGTCCGGGCAGCCGACCGCCGCCCCCATCGCCGCCGGCAGGCCGAAGCCCATCGTGCCGAGGCCGCCGGAGTTGATCCAGCGGCGCGGCTCCGGGAAGTCGTAGTACTGCGCGGTCCACATCTGGTGCTGGCCGACGTCGGAGGTCACGATGGCGTCGCCGCCGGTCGCCTCGAAGACGGCCTGGATCGCCCGCTGCGGGCGGATCTCGGTGTCGGTCGTGTCCTCGTATCTGAGCGGGTACTGCTGGTGCCAGCCCTCGATCCGCTGCCACCAGTCCTCCAGGCGGGAGCGGTCGGCCGACAGCGCGCGGTACTCCGTCACGAGCCGTCCGAGCACGTTCTTCGCATCTCCGACGATCGGGATGTGCGCGGGCACGTTCTTCGAGATCTCGGCCGGGTCGACGTCGATGTGGATGAACTTCGCGCGCGGCGCGAACTCCGACAGCTTGCCGGTGATGCGGTCGTCGAAGCGGGCGCCGATCGCGCAGATCAGGTCCGCCTCGTCCATCGCGTAGTTGGCTGCCCGAGTGCCGTGCATTCCCAGCATCCCGAGCCACTGCTCGTGCGGCGCCGGGAATGCGCCGAGACCCATCAGCGTGCAGGTGATCGGGAAGCGGTCGCTCAGCACGAGCTCGCGCAGCTCCGGCGCGGCGTTCGCGTTGACGACGCCGCCGCCGGCGTAGAGGACCGGCCGGCGCGCGTTCGCGAGCGCCTTCGCGGCGAGACGGATCTGCTTCTGGTTGCCCTCGGTCGTCGGCTGGTAGCCGGGCAGATGGACGTCGTTGACCGGCTCGTAGGGGATGTCCGCACGGCTGAGGTCCTGCGGGATGTCGACGAGCACGGGACCGGGGCGGCCGGTGCGGGCGATGTGGAACGCCTCGTGGATCGTGCGCGGGATCTCCAACGGGTGCTGGATCATGAAGCTGTGCTTCACGACCGGGAGCGTCATCCCGAGGATGTCCGCCTCCTGAAAGCCGTCGGTCCCGATCAGCTCGGTACGCACCTGGCCGGTGATGAACACCACGGGCACCGAGTCCATCATCGCGTCGCAGATCGCCGTGATCAGATTCGTGGCGCCGGGACCGGAGGTGCCGAACGCGACGCCGACCTTGCCGGTCGCCTTCGCGTAGCCCTCCGCGGCGTGGCCGCCGCCAGCCTCGTGGCGCACGAGGATGTGGCGGATGCCGGCGTCGTAGAAGGCGTCGTAGGTCGGGAGGTTTGCGCCGCCGGGCAGTCCGAATACGACCTCGACACCCTCCGCCTTCAGGCACTCCATCAACGCGTCGACTGCTCGCATCTGCGCTCGCCTCCTTTCCGGAAGCTCGGGATGAATGTGAAAACGGCGCGGCCGCGTGCCACGCCTGTGCCGCAGTCTACCAATGGAGTTCGCCGTCCCCGGCGGGATTCCGCCTGTTATTGCGGGGAATTCGCGACCTGCGCTGCACCCCGCTGCGCGGCGACGTCCGCCTCGGAGGCGATCGCGACCGCCGGAAAGTCGAGCTCGGTCCCGCAGCTCGTGCAGATCGCGTCGTGCAGCTTGGCGATCCGCCCGCAACCGGGGCACTCGCGCCGCAGCTCCTTGCTGTCCCAGCGGTACAGCAGCGCGGTGATCAGGCCGAGCCCCGGCACGACGGCCGAGATCAGGAACCAGATGAAGAACGAGCCGCCCTTGATGCGGCCGACGATCCCGCCGCAGACGCCGAACCAGAGCGCGATGGCGAGGTAGGCCAGCCCCATGAGCGCCTCACAGCAGCGTCTTGAGCGCCCACAGCACCGCGATCGCAGCCGCGACCGCGACGACGATCCAGAAGATCGCCATCACGAAGCCGATGACTATCTTCGCGACCAGCACGACGACGACGGCGAGGATCACCAGCGCGAGCGCGCGCTTGAGCAGCGACGGCTTCTCTGGCTTCTCGGCTTGCTCGGAAAAGCTCATGCGCGAAGCGTAGCGCGCCCGGACGCCGACTCAGCGACGGCGTCGAGCGCGGCCCGCTGGCGCTTGGGCAGCCGGCGGCGCACGCGCCAGCGCGCACCGCTGAACGCGAGGTTGGCGACCGTCGCGAAGCCCTCCTCGTCGCTGCGCAGCGCCAGCAGCAGGTGCGCGACGCGGTCGCCGGACGGCAGGCGGGCGCCGTCCGGATCGGTCGCTCTGACGCACCAGCAGGAGACGCGGCAGCCCGCCACCAGCAGCGCGCCGGCCTCCCCCACAAGCCACGTGCCCAGGCGCCCCGGCTCCGGGACGAGCCCCGTGCGCGCGTGCAACTCGCGCGCGTCGTGATCGACGAGGTCCCCGAGCAGCCCGAGCGAGACGCGCTCGGGCCGCTCGCCCGACGGCGCGAGCGAGCGCGTGACAGTCGCGCCGCGGCGCGCGTACAGCTCCGGGATCAGCCAGGCGTGCGCGAGCGCCGCGAGCGAGACGGGCAGCGCGACGGGCGACAGCAGCACCATGCCGATCGCGATGGCGACGAACGGGACGACGTGCGCCGCCGTCGTGAGCGTCCACAGGCGGTCGCGCCGGCGCAGGCGCTCGGGCGTCATGCGCGGGCGCCAGTAGACGTCGGCGAGCTCCGGCAGCGCGCCGGCCGCCGACATGGCCTACCCGCCGGCGATCGGCCGGCGCATGATCACGAGCTGCTCGTCGAGCGGCAGCTCGCGCACGTGCTCGGCATGACCGGCGCCGCGGGAGACCATGGCGATCGAGCCCTGCTCCAGCTCCGCGCGGAAGGCGGCGAGCGCCGCCTCGACCGCGGCGGGATCCTCCGCGGTCCACTCGGCGAGCGTCGTGTGGCCGCTGCTGTCCATCCGGATGAGTCGCGACATCTCGGGCCTCCTGTAGCGCGGGTGCTGTGCTCTCAGCGTACCCGGACTGGTCCAGTCGATCAGCCCGTTTCGCCGGCGTAGAGCCGGATCTGGCCCACCTGGCCCGCGCCTCTGACGAGCTGCGGCGTCGCGTGGCCGCCGAAGTTCCAGATGAAGAAGCGGCCGGTTCTGTTGAGCTGTTCGTAGTCGGCGCGCGTTATGTCGAACAGCACGTCCCCGCGCAGCGTTTCGCCCGGGCCGACGACGCCGCCGTTGGCGGTCGCGATCGATTCGAGATGCACCGTCCTCTCGATTCCGGTCGCCTCGCCATAGTCGTCGCCGCCGATGCCGAGCATCGTCTGGCCGAAGTTGAAGCGCTGCGGTGTCCTGCCGAGATTCTGCACCTGCAACGTGACCCGCAGGAACGCGTCGCGACGCGGCGTCACCACCCTTCCATGCCCCTTGTCGGCGGCCCCGACCGTGACGCGTACGATCGCCGCCGCAAGCGTCCTCAGCCTGACGACGCCGCCATAGTTCGCGACGACGTACTGAACGCCGCCTTCGGTGCACGCGCCGGTGCCGAGCTGCGTCGAGTTGATCCCCTGTGATTCGCAGCTCTTGTTCGGGTTGGTGTGCCCGTTCCGCGGCAGCGGTCTGTGCGACGCGGTCGTGGCCGTCGTCGCGGCGCCGAGCCCGGTGCCCTGGGTTCCCCCGCACGCGCTCATGATGATGATTGCCGCCAGCAGCAACAGTGCCAGCGCGACCTTGTTCCCCACGGCTTCCCCCTAGGTCGTGACGCCACAAACTAGACGGGTGGCGCGGGTCGGCGCAAGCGGGAACTGGCTTTTGCGGCCGGAGCGCCGCTACAAACCGATCTGCTCGCGCACGAGCCGCGTGACCTCGCCGCCGTCGGCGCGGCCCTTCGTCTCGCGCATCACGAAGCCGACGATCGGGCCGATCGCCTTCATGTTGCCGGCTTTGAGCTTCTCGACCGCGTCCGGGTCGGACGCGAGCGCGCGCTGCACGATCTCCGCCAGCTCGTCGCCGCCGCCGAGCGCGCTCAGCCCCTCCGCCTCGACGATCGTCTGCGGGTCGCCACCCTGCGCCACGAGCGCGTCGAGCACCTGCTTGGCGGCGCCGGAGGTGATCACTCTCGCGCGCAGCAGCGCGACGAGCTGCGCGAGCGCGGCCGGGGTGACCTTCGAGGCGGCCGGATCGCCGTCGCCGACGCGCGCGACCAACTCGCCACCGATCCAGTTCGCGAGCGCCTGCGGGTGCTTGCCGTCGCTCGCGAGCGCCTGCTCGAAGTAGGCCGCGAGGTCGACGCGGAAGGCGAGCTGGCGCGCGCTGTCGGCCGAGAGCCCCAGCTCGCGCTCGTAGCGCTCCGCGCGCTGCGCCGGCAGCTCGGGCAACTCGGCCCGCGCGGCGGCGATCATCGCCTCGTCGACGACGATCGGCACGAGATCCGGCTCGGGGAAGTAGCGGTAGTCGTGCGCCTCCTCCTTCGAGCGCAGCGAGCTGATCGCGCCGCTCACGACGTCGTAATGCAGCGTCTCCTGCTCGACCTGCCCGCCGCCCTCGACGATCGCGATCTGTCGCGCGATCTCCGCCTCCACCCCGCGCTCCAGGTAGCGGAACGAGTTCATGTTCTTCAGCTCGGTCTTCGTGCCGAGCACATCGCTGCCGGCAGGGCGGATCGAGACGTTCGCGTCGCAGCGCAGCGAGCCCTCCTCCATGTTCACGTCGGAGACGCCGAGCTGGCGCAGCGTCTCGCGCAGCAGCGTCAGCCACTCGCGCGCCTGCGCGGCGGAGCGCACGTCAGGCTCCGTGACGATCTCGACAAGCGGCGTGCCGCCGCGGTTGAAGTCGACGACCGACTCGTCCGCGCCGTGGATGCGCCCGCTCGCGCCGACGTGCACGAGCTTGGCCGCGTCCTCCTCCAGGTGCGCACGGTGGATCCGCACGTCGCCGAGCCGGCCGCCG
>DATNAP010000023.1:0-10533 GCA_035572475.1 Conexibacter sp.
CAGCAGCGCGAGGTTCAGCTCGCCGTCGCCGCGCCGTTCGCTCGTCTCCTTCACGTGCGCGAGCTGGTCGGCGAGGATCGACTTCGCGTCGTGCAGCAGGCGCCCGATCAGCGTCGACTTGCCGTCGTCGACCGAGCCGGCGGTCGCGAAGCGCAGCAGCTCGGTGTCGGCGATCCGCTGGTCGGCGTGACGGCTGCCGCCATTCGACTCGTAGATCGCGGACATCTAGAAGTAGCCCTCCCGCTTGCGATCCTCCATCGCCGCCTCGGTGACGCGGTCGTCGGCGCGCGTCTGGCCGCGCTCGGTCAGGTCGGTCGCGGCGATCTCGGCGACGACCTCCTCCAGCGTGGCGGCGGTCGAGGCGACCGCGCCGGTGCACGTCATGTCGCCGACGGTGCGGTAGCGGACCGACTCGGTGAACACTTCCTCGCCGTCGATCAGCTCGACGAACTCGCTGGCGGCGTAGAGCATCCCGTCGCGCGCGAACACCTCGCGCTCGTGCGCGAAGTAGATCGGCGGCAGCTCCAGCCGCTCGCGCTCGATGTACTGCCACACGTCGAGCTCGGTCCAGTTCGATATCGGGAACACGCGCACGTGCTCGCCCTTGCGCACGCGGCCGTTGTAGAGCTGCCACAGCTCCGGTCGCTGCGCCTTCGGGTCCCACTGGCCGAAGTCGTCGCGGAAGGAGAAGATGCGCTCCTTCGCGCGCGCGCGCTCCTCGTCGCGGCGCGCGCCGCCGAAGGCGGCGTCGAAGCCGTGCTCAGCGATCGCGTCGAGCAGCGTGACGGTCTGCAGCCGGTTGCGCGAGGCGCGCGGGCCTCTCTCCTCGACCGCGCGGCCCTTGTCGATCGACTCCTGCACGGAGGCGACGACGAGCCGCTCGCCGATCTGCTCGACGAGCCGGTCGCGGAACTCGATCACCTCGGGGAAGTTGTGGCCCGTGTCGACGTGCATCACCGGGAACGGCAGGCGCGCCGGGCGGAACGCCTTCTCGGCGAGGCGCAGCAGCACGATCGAGTCCTTGCCGCCGGAGAACAGCAGCACGGGCCGCTCCAGCTCGGCGGCGACCTCGCGCATGATGTGGATCGCCTCGGCCTCGAGGGCGTCGATGTGCGAGAGCTCGGGCGTCATGCGTGTTCGGGCGTCGGGGCGGTTGTCGGTGCGGGCGGCGTCGGTCTCTCGACGACGGGCGACTCCGTGCGCGAGCGACCTGCGAGGCGCCGCCGGCCGTAGTGCTGCGCGACGAACGCGAGCGCGACGGCGGCGGGCCCCAGGAAGATGACAGAGATCGGGTAATGGGCGCCGGCCTTGTTGAAGAGCGCAAGCCCGGCGGCGAGCAGCACGATCCCCAGCGCGGGGCGCAGCGCCCCGTCGGGCAGGCGCGTCGCGAGACCCGAGCCGATCCACACGCCGGGGATCGAGCCGATCAGGATCGTCCCGGCGAGCTTGAGGTCGACGTTGCCGCTGATCAGGTGGGCGATCGAGGCGACCCACAGCAGCAGCGCGGCGTGGAAGACGTCGGTGCCGACCACGCGCCGCGGCGTGAGGCGGTAGACCATGATCAGCCCGACCGCGATCAGCGCACCGCTTCCGGCGGAGGTGAGGCCGAGCACGAAGCCGACGCTGACGCCGATCAGCACGGCTCCGACCTTGTGCTTGCGCTCGAACGGCTCGACCGTGTCGCGCTCGCCTCTGACGTGCTTGAGCAGGGCTCGGGCGAGCACGGCCACGCTCGTCAGCAGCAGCGCGGCGCCGACCATCGTCAGCAGCGTGTCGTCGAACGTCCCTCTGCCGAGCGCCTTCTCCAGCACGTGCAGGACATAGACGCCGCCGAGCGCGCCGGGGATCGAGCCGGTCGCGAGCCACAGCGCGATCGGCATGTCGACCGTGCCCTTGCGGAAGTGGCGCCAGCCGCCGACGGTCTTCGTGACGGCCGCGTACGCGAGGTCGGTGCCGATCGCGGTCGTCGGCGCCGTGCCGAACACGAGGATCAGCGCAGGGGTCATCAGCGAGCCGCCGCCGACGCCCGTCGTGCCGACGAGCACGCCGACTCCGAAGCCGAACGCGATGACGAGTGGCCAGTCCATTCCCCGAGGTCCCCGTTTCAGTCTGCCGACCCGAGGGTCAGCCGTGCAACCCGCACTCGAGCTTGTCGGACCCGGCCCAGCGCCCGCTGCGATCGGTCGCCGGGACGGTGCAATGCGTGCAGCCGATCGACGCGTAGCCGCGGTCGTGGAGGGGGTTGTACGGAAGGTCGTTCGCGTGGATGTGGCGCCAGACGTCTCTCTCGCTCCAGTCGGCGAGCGGCGCGGCCTTCCAGATGCCGTGCTTCTCGTCCCAGCCGATCTTCGGCGTGCCGGCGCGCGTGGGCGCCTGGTCGCGGCGCACGCCGACGATCCATGCGTCGACGCCGGAGAGGGTCTCCTTCAGCGGTGTGACCTTGCGGAGCGCGCAGCAGCGATCGGGCTCGCGCTTCCACAGCTCGTCGCCGAATTCGGCGGCCTGCTGTTCGAGCGAGATGCCGGAGGCGGCCTCGATCTCGATCCCCCAGCGCTCCTCCATCGCTCTCCACGTCGCGTATGTCTCGGGGAAGAGCACGCCGGTGTCGAGCGTGAATATGCGCGCGCCTGGCTCGACCTTCAGCAGCAGGTCGATCAGCACCGACTCCTCCTGCTGGAAGGAGGACGCGAGCACGAGCCGCGGGTGGAAGCGCTCGACCATCCGGGCGATGACCTCCTCGGCGGACAGCGCCTCGGCGCCGTCGGTGAGCTGCTCGTCGATGGGCGCGCTCGTGCTCATGGCCGACTGAAAATAGCAAAACCCGAGCGGGTTTATGCTTTTTCTCGCGACCCGCCGGCGCCGAGCAGCATCGGCAGCGCGGCCATGTCCGCGAACGGCTCAGCTCCCGCGGCGCGCAGTGCGGCCGTGTCGGCCCCGTCGGCGTAGCCGAGCACCCGCATTCCCGCTGCGACGCCGGCCTGCACGCCCGCCGGGCTGTCCTCGACCACGATGCTTGCTCGCGGATCGAAGCCCATGCGCTCGGCGGCGTGCAGGAACACGTCAGGTGCCGGCTTGCCGCGCGCGACGTCGTCTGCGCTGAAGATGACCTCAGGTGGGAAGCGTTCGAGCAGGCCGGCGGCGTGCAGGCCGCGGCGGATCCGCTCATGGTCGCTGCCGGAGGCGACGCAGTAGGGAATCCCGTCCGCGTCGAGCGCGTCGAGCGCCGCATGGATCCCGGGGATCGGTCGCAGGCGATCCTCGAACGCCGCGAACAGCCGCGCCCGGTAGCGCTCGTGCAGGTCGGGCCACGGCGTGCGGCCGAGCCGCTCCTCGATGCGCGTGAGGCCGTGCTCCCAAGAACGGCCCTTGAAGTCGCGGTCGACGTCGATCTGGGTCGTCGGCAGCCCGAGGTCGGTCAGCAGCCCGGCGAGGATCGGCCCTGCGAGCCGCTCGCTGTCGATGAGCACGCCGTCGCAGTCGAAGATCACCGCGCGGGTCGCATGCCGCGCGCCGGTCATGGCTCGCGGCGAGCGCGCGCCGCTACGGTCAGCGGCCCCACGGATGCGGGTCGCCCCACGCCGCCGGCGCGTCCTGCTCGCGCGCGACGCCTTCCAGCAGCGCGGTCCGCGTCCAGCGATCGATCCGCCTTGGCGCCGCCACGACCACCGGCGCGGTCTCGCGCATGAAGCGCTCCAGCGCCGCCACGACCGCCGCGGCCTCCTCGGGTGAGGCCGACGGCGCGACGATCGTCAGCTGCGGGCGGCGATTCACGCGTCTGAGCCTATCGGCTCAGACCGCGCACTCGCCCTCTCCCCGGATGACCTCGAACGGCACCGACTTCGTCCAGTCCATGAACAGGTTCATGTTCTCGAGGTTGAACTCGGCGGGCAGGGCGAGGTCTCTGACGAGCGCTTCGAACGCGCCGGTGCCGACGCGCGCGACGAACGCGTTGAACTCCTCGCCGTCGGTGCGATCGCTCTCGTAGAAGCGGATCCAGCGCTCGACCGCCTCCGGGACGCGCTTCGACGGTATGCGTGCCTTCAGGCGCGCGCCGTAGGTGACGCTGCCGCCCTCGTATCTGCCGCCGATGTGCGCGATCGAGGCGGGGATCGTCTTGTCGCCGACTCTGATCGACGCGCCGTAGAAGCCGATGTTCGCGATGTGGTGCTGCGAGCAGCCGTTGGGGCAGCCGGACATCTTGATGTGGATGCGCTTCGTGAGCGGATCCTCGATGCCCATCGCGTCGATGCGCTCCTTGACGGCGGCGTTGAGGCCCATCGAGCTGGTGATCCCGAGCTTGCACGAGTCGGTGCCCGGGCACGAGATCACGTCGGACACCTCGTCGGCGCCGGCATCGCCGAGGTCGAGCGCCTTCAGCCGCGTCCACACGTCGTAGACGGCCTCGTCGCGGACCCAGCGCAGCAGCAGGTTCTGGTGCACTGTCGTGCGTGCGTACCCGCCGGTGAACTCGCGCATGATCGCCGCCAGCCCGCGGAACTGCTCGGGCGTGAGGTCGCCGCGCGTGATCTTGATCTGGACGGTCGAGAAGCCCTCCTGGCGCTGCGCCTCCACGTTCGCGGCGCGGAAGCGCTCGAACTCGGACAGGTCGCCGTTCGGGGAGCCGTAGCTGGCCGGGACGGCGGGCGCGTTGGACTCCTCGTCGTGGACGAACAGCTTGGGCGTGGGGTCGAAGTCGCGCTCGTTGACCCAGTCGCCCTTCAGCTCCTCCTCGACCTGGGCGCGCAGCTCGTCGATCCCGTACTTGTCGACGAAGACCTTGATGCGCGCGCGGGCGCGGTTGACGCGCAGCCACTCCTGGCGGTCGAAGATCCGCAGGACGGCCTCGGTGATCTTGATGTACTCGCCGTTGTCGGCCTCGACGAAGTCGTAGAGGACCGGAGCGACGCGGGCCATGATCGAGGTGCCGCCGCCGACGAGCATCTGGAAGCCGCGGACGCCGTCGCGCTCCTTCGCGATGAACGCCACGTCGTGGATGCCGCTGATCGCGCGGTCGGCGTCGGAGCTGGTGAACGACGTCTTGACCTTGCGCGGCATCCCCTGCGTCGTGGGGTGGCGCACGAAGTAGCGCACGTACGCGCCGGCGTAGGGCGTCGGGTCGAACACCTCGTCCGGGTGGACGCCGGCCCACGGGTCGCCGGTGACGTTGCGCATCGTGTTGCCGCAGCCCTCGCGCGAGGAGAGGCCGGCGTCGCTGATCATGCGGATGAAGGCGGCGGCGTCGGGCAGCGGGACGTGGTGGACCTGGATGTTCTGCCGCGTGGTGACGTGGGCCTTTCTGAGCGGCACGTACTGCTCGATCCCGTCGGCGAACATCTCCAGCTGCTCGGGGCTGACGCCGCCCCACGGCAGCTTCACGCGGATCATCTGGACGTCGGGCTGGCGCTGGCCGTAGACGCCCTGTCTGAGGCGGAACTTGATGAACTCCGTCTCGTCGAACTCGCCCTTCAGGAAGCGCGTGGACTCCGTGTCGAAGTCGTCGAACTCGCGCTCGAGGATCGGGATGACATGCCCCGGGACGTCCTGGACGACCTCGGGATTGTCAAGCGACCCGAGCTTACCGGGGTGCTTGCTCTGCTCGTGAACCGAGGTCGGCTCCATGGCGCTGCGTGCCTCCTTCGCGGGATGGAACGACGCGCGGCGTCGCCACGCGACCGCAAAGGTAGCAAACCCTGTTCAGTTTCGGGGGTTTAGCGGGGAGGCGTCAGGCTGCCGAAACGACGTCCGTCTGCGCGAAGTCGTCGCCCTTGTAGAGCAGCGGCCGCCCGGTCGTGATCGCAAGCGCGTAGCTGAAGCAGTCGCCGAAGTTCAGCCCAGCCGGCGAGCGGCCCTTGCCGTAGCGCAGCCAGGCCTCGCGTGCCGCGTGCGCCTGCGCCACGTCGACGGCCGCGACGCGGATCCCCGCAGCCTGAAGGAGGTCGTCGAGGTTCGCGAGTCCGCGCCTGAACTTCGCCTGGACCATCGTGCACTCGAGCAGCGTCGCGGCGGAGATGACGGGGTCGTCCGCACGCGCCAGCAGCTCCGCGAAAGCGTCGCGTTCGGGCTCGTCGCGCAGGATCGCGACGAGCGCCGACGTGTCGAGCACCATCAGGTCGGCAGCCCGTGTTCGTCGTAGCCGAGGATCTCGTCGTCGGTGCGGTGATCGATCACGACGTCAGCGGCGGCCCGCTTCGCGATCCGCAGGATCTCCCGCTTGCGGATCTGGGCGGGCGCCATACGGCCGATGCGCTCCAGACGCTCCCGTACGGCGATCGTCACGGCCGTCGTGATGCTCTCGCCGGTCGTGGCGGCGAGCTCTCGGACGAGCCGGTCGGCGGTCGGATCTTTGATGTTGAGCGCCATCGCACGAGGAAGATTAGCGCGGATTTCTTCCTCGCGCGGGAGGTGTGCTGAGATGAAGGCAGGGTCGATGAAAGCCATGCCGGCACCCTCGCCGAGATGTCTGTCACGGCACAACACGCGTCTGTTCCAATTCACGCGCAAGAGGGATCGTCGCCGCCGCAGCGGCGGGGCGGCGTCAGTCGCCGGCGACCGGCAGGCCCGCGTCGAGCCAAGCGAGCATCCCGCCCGCGAGGTTGTGCGCGTCGTAGCCGGCCGTGCGCAGGGCGGCGACCGCCATCGCCGAGCGCGAGCCGCTGCGGCAGTAGATCAGCGCGGGACGCGCCGGATCGATCTCGCCGGCGCGGACGCTCAGCTCGTCCAGCGGGATCAGCACGTCGCCCTCGATCACGCCGTCGGGCCGCTCCTCCGGCGTGCGGACGTCGACGATCTGCCAGTCCCCCTCGCGCAGCCGCTCGGCCGCCTCGGTCGGCGTGAGGTCGGAGACGTCGACGGTCATGCGCAGAGCGTAGCGACGGGCCGGCTACGCGCCCGTCGCGGCGGAGGCGCGCGACCCTGCGTCGGCCCCGACCGCCGCCTGGACGCCGCTCAGCCCGGCCTCGCGCGCGAGCCGGGCGAGGCCGCGGTTGATCCGCTGCGGCCACAGCAGCCCGCCGTAGACGAAGCCGGTGTACGCCTGCACGAGCGTGGCGCCGGCGCGGATCCGCTCCCATGCGTCCTCGGGGGTCTCGATCCCGCCGACCGCGATCAGCGTCACGCGACCGTCCGTGCGGGCGTGCAGGCGCTGCAGCACCGCGAGCGCGCGCGGCTTCAGCGGCGCGCCCGAGATCCCGCCGTCGGCCGGGACGTCAGGCGCAGACGGGTCGTGCAGGCACCCGCGGTCGACGGTCGTGTTCGTCGCGATCAGGCCGTCGAGCTGCTCGCGCAGCGCGAGGTCGGCGATCGCGTCGAGGTCCTCGTCGCTGAGGTCGGGCGCGATCTTGACGAGGAGCGGCGGGCTGCAGCCGGTCTCCGCGAGCGCTGCCCGGACGGCGGCGATCAGCGCGGCGAGCCGGTCGACCGCCTGCATGTCGCGCAGTCCCGGCGTGTTCGGCGAGGAGACGTTCAGCACGAGATAGTCGGCATGGGGCGCGAGCCGGCGCACGCTCTCGCGGTAGTCGGGCTCGACCTCCTGCGCCGCTCTCGTCCGGCCGACGTTGACGCCGACGACCGGGCCGGCGGCGCTCCGCGCGCGCAGGCGGGCCTCGGCAGCCGCCGCGCCCGCGTTCGGGAAGCCCATGCGGTTCACGAGCGCGCGCTCGCGCGTGAGCCGGAAGATTCGCGGGCGCGCGTTCCCGGGCTGGCCGTGCGCGGTGATCGTCCCGACCTCGACGAAGCCGAAGCCGAGCGTCGCGTAGGCGTCGAAGCCGGTCGCGTCCTTGTCGAAGCCCGCAGCGAGGCCGAGCGGGCTGGGGAGATCGAGCCCGAGCGCCCGGACGCGCAGCGCCGGATCGCGCGGCGCGAGCAGCGCCCGCAGCAGACGGCGCAGCGGGGCGATCCGGTTCACGGCGCGGAGTCCGCGCGCGGTCAGGCGATGCACGCGCTCCGCGTCGATCCGCGCCAGGAGCAGCGTGTAGAGCAGGCGGTAGATCACCCGGCGCCCGAGCGTACAGCAGGGGTCAGCCGCGCGGCCGGCGCGCCCCGCCGCCGGCGAACAGGGCCGCGTCCGGCAGCGCCGAAGGGTCGAGCGCGACCGGCGCCGCCGCGCTCAGCTTGATCACGCGGAAGCCGTGGACGCGCTGCTCGGCGTGCTGCGGAAAGCGCGCGAGGAGCTGTGCGACCAGCGGCGGGTCGAGCGGTCCCAGCTCGCGGTGGCCGGGGCTGCGCGCGGGCTCGACGACGAGCCACGCCCGGCGGGCCGCCAAGGGCTCGGTCGCGGGGGCGCGGTGCAGATAGAGCGCGGCGACCGGGATGCCGAGCCGCCCGACCGCGATCACCGGCTGGGCCGGAGCGCGCGCCTCGACGCGGGCGATCGCGCCGCGCCAGTCGGTGTTCTCGTAGGGCCAGGCGAGGTTCCCCCACAGCGACGTCGCGAGGCCGAGCGCCAGGAGCGCCCCGAGCGGGACGGCGCGCAGGCGCAGCAGCGCGGGCGCGGCGAGCGCCGCCACAAGCGGCCACGCGAACAGCACGTTGCGGACGTCGAAGCGGTCGTACAGCTCGGTCGCGCCGAGCAGCAGCGGGACGAGCAGCGAGACCCCGGTCAGTCCGAGCAGCGCGCGCGCCGCGTCGGCGCGCGAGAGGCCCGGCCGCGGCGAGCGGTCGCCCGGCGCGGCGAGTGCGCGGCGAGCCGTCAGCAGCACGCCGACGGCCAGCGCGGCGAGCGCCAGGGCGAGCGTCGCGCCCTCCAGCCACGTGCGCGGCACGTTCTGGCCGGCGGCGAACTGCCGGGCGAACTGCTCGACGCGGTCGGTCAGCCGCGAGTCGGCGATGAACGCGGCGCGCGCGTCGCCGGTCTGCTCGCGCAGCAGTCCGATCAGCGGCGCGAGCGCGAGCAGCACGGCGGCGCTCGCGGCGACCGTCGCCCGCCACGCGCGCGGGCGCAGCCAGAGCAGCACGACGACCTCCCCCAGCACGAGGAAGCCGGCGAACCAGTGCGTCCAGATGGCCGCCGTCGCGGCGAGTGCCCACAGCGCGAAGCGGCGCCTCGTCGCGCCGTCGCACAGCACGGCGGCGAACGCCCACACGCTCAGCAGTCCGGTGAGCACGAGCAGGCCGTAGGCGCGCGCGTCGAGCGCGTACCACGTCAGCAGCGGCGAGACGGCGAGCAGCGCCGCGGTCGCGAGCGCGGCGGGCACGCCGGCGAGCCGGCGCAGCGCGACGTACGCGACCGGCACGGCGGCGACGATCGCGAGCGCCGAGACCGTCCGCACGCCGGCGGCGCTCCAGCTCCCGAGCGCGTGCGTCCAGATCCAGGTCGCGGCGTAGAAGAGCGGCGGCGTTGATTCGCTCGCTCCGACGCGATGCCACATCCCGGCGAGCGAGCCCGCGCGCACGACGTGGATCGTGTACGTCTCGTCGAACCAGATCGACTGCGTGCCGAGGAACGGCAGCCGCAGCGCGGCGGCGACCGTGGTCGCAAGCGCGAGCACGCCGGCGACGAGGCGTCCGTCGAGCGCGGCCCGCGAGCGGACGATCACCGGCGAGTGCGCGAGCGTGCGCGGCACCGCGCGGAGGCTACAGCGGGATGTTGCCGTGCTTGCGCTTCGGGCCCGGCTCGCGCTTCGTGAGCAGGGTGTGGAGCGCGGCGATCAGCTTCGGGCGCGTCTCGTGCGGGACGATCACGTCGTCGATGTAGCCGCGCTCGGCCGCGGAGTAGGGGTTGGCGAAGCGCGCCTTGTAGTCCTCCATCAGCTTCGCGCGCCGCTCTTCCGGCGTCGGCGAGGAGGCGATGTCGCGGCGGTAGATGATGTTGACCGCGCCCTCGGGTCCCATCACCGCGATCTCCGCCTGCGGCCAGGCGAAGTTGAAGTCCGCGCCCAAGTGCTTGGAGGCCATGACGTCGTACGCGCCGCCGTAGGACTTGCGCGTGATCAGCGTGATCTTCGGCACCGTCGCCTCCGCGTAGGCGTACAGCAGCTTCGCGCCGTGGCGGATGATCCCGCCCCACTCCTGCGCGGTGCCGGGCAGGAAGCCGGGGACGTCCACGAGCGTCAGGAGGGGGATGTTGAAGGCGTCGCAGGTGCGTACGAAGCGAGCCCCCTTCTCGGAGGCGTTGATGTCGAGCACGCCGGCGAGCGAGGCGGGCTGGTTGCCGACGATCCCGATCGCGTAACCGTCGAGGCGGGCGAAGCCACAGACGATGTTCGTAGCGAAATGCTCATGGACCTCCAGCAGCTCGCCGTCGTCGACCACGAGGCGGATCACGTCGCGCATGTCGTACGGCTTGTTCGGCGCGTCCGGCACGACGCTGTCCAGCTCCGGGTCCATGCGGTCCTGCTCGTCCGTCGGATGCACCCGCGGCGGCATCTCCAGGTTGTTGGACGGCAGGAAGGAGAAGAGGTAGCGCGCGTCGTCGAGGCAGGCGTCCTCGTCCTCGGAGGCGAAGTGCGCGACGCCGGACTTCGTGTTGTGCGTCATCGCGCCGCCGAGCTCCTCGAACGTCGGCTCCTCGCCGGTCACCGTCTTGATGACGTCGGG
>DATNAP010000024.1:0-29200 GCA_035572475.1 Conexibacter sp.
CGTCGACATGGAGTCCTTCACCGGCTCCACGCGCGCGGGCAAGCGCGTGAGCGAGCTGGCGGCGGCGAGCGTGAAGCGGGTCGCGCTGGAGCTGGGCGGCAAGTCGCCGTACGTGATCCTCGACGACGCCGACCTCGCGCAGGCGGTGCCGAACGGCGTCGCGAAGGCGTTCCTCAACAGCGGGCAGACGTGCAGCGCGCTCACGCGGATGCTCGTGCCGCGCGAGCAGCTGGCGGAGGTCGAGCAGATCGCCGCCGCGGCGGCCGAGCGGTTCGTGCCGACCGACCCGACCGGAGAGCGCAGCGGGATCGGACCCTTGGTGTCCGACGTCCAGCGCGAGCGTGTGCGCGGCTACATCCGCAAGGGCGTCGAGGAGGGCGGGCGGCTCGTCACCGGCGGCGCCGAGCCGCCCGAGGACCTGCCCAACGGCTTCTACGTCCGCCCGACCGTCTTCTCCGACGTGACGCCCGAGATGACGATCGCGCGCGAGGAGATCTTCGGCCCGGTGCTCGTGATCCTGCCCTACGACAGCGAGGACGACGCCGTGCAGATCGCGAACGACACGATCTACGGGCTCGCCGCCGGCGTCTGGTCGTCGGACGCCGAGCGCGCCAACCGCGTCGCCCGCCGCCTGCGCGCCGGCCAGGTCGAGATCAACGGCGGCGCCTTCGACCTGAACGCGCCGTTCGGCGGCTTCAAGCAGTCGGGGAACGGGCGCGAGAACGGCCGCTTCGGGTTGGAGGAGTATTTGGAGGCGAAGGCGCTTCTGCGCTGAAGGTCCGGCGTTGGTGGTACGCCGGGGCGCGGCCTTGCTCCCTCGCGAGAGGCCCGTCGTGCAGCGTGGCTGACGCTACGCCTCGTATGGGGGATCCGCGGAAGCCTCTCGCGAGGGACAAGCCGCGCCCGGCTGACCAGCACCGGCCCGAGCCCCGGCGCAGGGCCTTGGCCTCTGTGTCCTCGCCCCCTCATTGGCTGCTGGTTGGGCGCGGGCGGGGCTGGAGCTACCACGCGAAGGTGTTCCGCCCACGCCGCGGGTTTGAGGGCCGGACGCTGCTGGTCAGCCGGGCGCGCAATGTCCTCCGCGAGAGGCTTCTGCGGATCCCGGGGCAAGGAGCGCCAACGGGCGGCTTCACGACGGGCCTCTCGCGGGGGAGCATTGCGCGCCCCGGCGTACCGCGAACGTAGAACCCTAGATCCGCAGAAAGCGGCGCAAGGACAAGCCGGAGCCGATGGCGCTGATGGCGATGCCGGCTATGAGCATCACGACGACCAGCGCCGTGAACGGCATCGTGCTCGGCGCGGCGATGAGGGTGAAGTCGCTGGCGAGGGGATCGATGATCGCGATCTTGCCGATTGCGAGCAGGAGGATCGCGAGCAGCGTGCCGAAGGCGCCGACGACGACCCCCTCGATCACGAACGGCCAGCGGATGAACCAGTCGGTCGCGCCGACGAGCTTCATCACCTCGACCTCGCGGCGGCGCGCGTAGAGCGAGAGGCGGATCGTGTTGGCGATCAGGAAGATCGACGCGGCGATCAGCAGCGCCGCGAGCGTGCCCGCCATCAGCTTCACGAAGCGCGTGACCTCGAGGATCTTCTTCGTGTCGTCGCGCTTGGTGTTGACGCTGTCGATCGCGCGGTCGATCGGGGCCCCTCTGCCGCCTGAGGACGCCGGCTGGAGCTGCGCGGCGATCTTCAACACGTCGTCGGGGTTCTTCGGCGTGACGCGGAACGTGTCCGGCAGCGGATTGGCGCCGAGCAGCGCGAACGCCTCGGGGTCCTTCGCCCGCTGCTGCTCGTAGGCCTGCTGCTTGGACACGAACGCGACGCGCTTGACGTCCGACATCTGCGTGAGCGTCTGTCTCACACGTGTGACGTCCGCCTGCGTCGCGCCTCTGACGAGGTAGACGTCGACGAGCACGCGCTTGCGCACGTCGTTGGCGGCGCCGGTCGTCGCCTGCACGATCGGGATGAAGACGCCGACGACGAGCATCGTGAGCAGGATCGTCGCGAGCGCCGCGAAGCTGGGAGCGGCGTTGCGCCGCAGCGCGCGGACCGCCTCGCGCAGGAAGAAGCCGATCCTCATCGCTGCTCGACCGTCGGCGGGGACTCCGGCAGGCCGTCGCGCATCCGCACCGCGAACTCGCGCGTCGACTCGTCGCGCACGTAGAGGCCGGTCGCCTCGTCGCGCACGATGCGGCCCTGCGAGAGCTCGATCACGCGCCGGCGCATCTTGTCGACCATCGCGTTGTCGTGCGTGGCGATCAGCACGGTCGTGCCGGCGCGGTTGATGCGGTAGAGCAGTTGCATGATCCCGATCGAGGTCTCGGGGTCGAGGTTGCCGGTCGGCTCGTCCGCCAGCAGCAGCGGCGGGTGGTTGACGAACGCGCGCGCGATCGCGACGCGCTGCTGCTCGCCGCCGGAGAGCTGGTCGGGGTAGTTGTGCAGCTTCGTCGAGAGGCCGGTGAGGCGCAGGATGTCCGGCACCTTCGCGCGGATGTCCTTGCGCGTGCCGCCCGTGACCTGCAGCGCGTAGGCGACGTTGTCGTGCACGGTGCGGTTCGGCAGCAGCTTGAAGTCCTGGAAGACGACGCCGATGTTGCGGCGGTAATACGGCACGCGCTTGCGGTCGATCTCGGCGAGGTCCTTGCCGGCCACGCGGATCGCGCCGCCGGTCGGCTCCAGCTCCTTGATCAGCAGGCGCATGACGGTCGACTTGCCCGAGCCCGTCGAGCCGACGAGGAAGACCCACTCGCCGCGCTCGATCGAGAAGGTCGCCTGGTCGAGGCCGACGGCGCCGACGTCGTAGCGCTTCTCGACGCCGCGGAACTCGATCACGGTGGCCCCGCCGGGCATCGCTCTGTGGGGGACCGCGGACCGCGCGGCCGCGAGAGGCGCGTGTTCAGCCGCGGTGCGGCGGGAAGGACGGGACTTGCCGGTCTTCACGGGCATCGAGCTCCAGCACAGTAGCGACGCGTGCCGGAAGGGACCAGGGACGAGCTGGTGCTGCAAGCAGTTTTGCAGGGATTTCGGCGGCGTGCGGTGCGCCCGCTACAGCGGCGCCACCGGGTTCACGCCGATGATCGCGCGCACCGCAATCGCCATCCCCAGCGCGATGGCGAGGCTCATGAGACTGCCGATCAGGTAGTACTCGGCGAACCGTTCCTCCGTGAAGGAGGGAAAGCGCGCCACGGACTTGCCCGCGATGACGAGCGCCGCCGCGCCCGGAGCGCCCACGAGCACGAGGCTGTAGAGCAGCGCGCGCTCGATCCAGCCGATGACGCGTCCGGCGTTCTCCATCCCTTGGAGGTCGGCCTTCGTCGTGCCGATGCGTTGCGCAAACGGATGGAGAATTGCCCCGATCAGGGCGCCGCCGAGGAACACCGTGGTCACTCCACCCGCGACGACGACCACGAGACGCCGGTCGTGGGCAAGCGCTTGCAGCGCGTCGACCACCGCCCCAACACCGGTGACCGCGACCGCCAGAGCCGCGACTGCGAGCGTCGCGCCGATCAGAGCCCACGGTCGGCGTGCGTCGGCGATGGGGACGACGCCGGCGACCATCGTCGCCGCCACGATCGCCCACGCCTGCCAGTGTGCGAGCTCGCCCGCCAACGCTGCGAGGACGATCGCACCGGCGAGGAGGCATCGGCTGCCCACCCGCCGCGGCGCCGCCACGCCGAGCGGCAGCAGCAGGGCCACCGGGATCGACGCGAGCGCGCGCAGCAGGATGTCGGCCGTCACGAGACCTCCGCGGCGCGCCGAGCGACGAGCGTTTCGAGTCGGCGCTGCTCCTCCAGGCCCCCCGCCCGGAGGAGCTGGCTCGCCGCCGAGGGGCTGATGCTCAACCGCTCGGCTACCCGCCTGACGCCGACGGTCTCGCGCGACACGGCGATCGCCTCGCGTTGGCGGCCAGTGCGCCGCGAGACGATGAAGGCGATCGCGCTCAGTGCGGTCTCAAGCTCCTCGGCCAGCGGCGCGTCGTCCGCGTCTGCGACGACGGCGATCGGCCCTGTCGATCCGCCCTTGCGTTGATGCGCCCGAGCCAGCGCGGTCCGGGCATTCCAGAACGCCGGTCCGCGCGCCTCGCGCGCCGTTGGCGCCAGGGAGGGGTCGATCGGCCCAAGCCCCACGCCGATCCACCAGTGGGCCGATTCCAGACAGCGGCTCGCGACCGTCGCGAGCGCGCCGCCGGTCGCGAGCACGGCCTGCATCTCATCCCCGGCGGTTCGCACGAACGGGAGCGTCAGCGCGGCCCCGAGCGATCCGTTGAGCTGGTCGGCGGTCGACGCCACGAGGTCGGTCGAATGGCGACTCCGGCGCTGATCGAGGATGACCGCGATTGCCACGCCGTAAGCCTCACAGGTTCACATCAAGATTTCAAGTCACAGACCTTTATAGCATTTTGTGGAATCTCTGACCTTCATAAGAAGATTTCAAGCTCCCTACCTTCGCATTTCGCGGCCCCATGCTTGAGAGTCGATGCGCTCCCCGACAGCGCTATCGTCGCTCGCATGACCGCGATCTCCACCTCCGTCGCCCCGAACGGGCTCCCGATCCACCGCGTCTCGCTGCCCGGCACGCGCGCCGTGACCGCGCTCGTGGCGTTCGACGCCGGCGCGCGCACGGAGCGGCCGGAGGAGAACGGGATGGCGCACTTCCTCGAGCACCTCGTGTTCAAGGGCGGCGAGAAGTTCTCCGACTACAGAGCGGTCAACGAGACGGCCGAGCGGATCGGCGGCCAGCTCAACGCGTACACGAGCCACGACCTCGTCGCGTTCCACATCACCGTGCGCGCCGAGAAGGCGCTTGAGGCGATCGACCTGCTGACCGACTTCGTCGGCCGGCCGCGGCTCGACGCCGAGGAGCTGGACCGCGAGCGCGGCGTCGTGATCCAGGAGATCGCGCGCGCCAACGACCAGCCCTCGACGGTCGCCGAGCACCTGATCGACCACGCCGCCTTCGGCGAGCACCCGCTCGGCCGCACCGTGCTCGGCCCGGTCGAGCACCTGCGCGACACGTTCACGCGCGAGGCGATCGTCGCGTTTCGCGAGCGGCGCTGGGCGGGCGCGCGCGCCGGCGCGTTCGTAGTGGGAAACCTGGAGCATCTCCCCGCAAACGGAGCGCTTGACGAGCTGTTCGGCCGCTTCCCGTCGCTGCCCGAGCCCGAGCCCTACGAGGCCGCGCCGCCGCTGCGCGCGCGCACGCTCGTGGAGCAGCGCGACTCGAACCAGTCGCACCTGCGCATGTCCTACCGGCCGAAGATCGACCCGGCCGATCGCGCCCAGCGCGCCGCGCTGACGATCTACGCGACGCTGCTCGGCGGCTCGATGGGCTCGCGCTTGTTCGACGAGATCCGCGAGCAGCGCGGGCTCGCCTACTCCGTCTACGCGCTCTCGCACAACAGCTCGGACGTGCCGATCCTCCAGCTCTCGGCGGGCCTCGACTCGGCCAAGTGCGTCGAGGCCTACCGGCGCATGCGCGAGATCGTCGGCGAGCTGCGCGACGAGGGCCCGCGCGAGGAGGAGGTCGAGCGCGCCCGCGCATACGCCGCCGGCGCGCGCGTGCTGGCGTTCGAGAACACCAACGCCGTCGCCCGCCACGCAGCGCAGCAGACGATCCTGTTCGGCGACGAGATCGACCCCGACCTCGCCATCGCCGCGCTCGACGCGGTCAGCTACGACGACGTCGCCACCGTCGCCCGCGACGTCGCGGATGAGCTTGCTGTCGCCTGCGTCGGCCCGCATACGGCCGAGGACTTCGCGTAGCCGTCGCCTGCGCAGCACTTCGTCGCGCGGCGGAGTATGGTCGGACCATGGGCCGCGCCGCCGCCCACCTGATCGCAGCAACAGCAGTCGCGGTCCTGCTAGCGGCGGCCGCGCCGGCCTCCGGCGCCTTCCCCGGGCGCAACGGGGTGGTCGGCTTCTCCTGGTTCAGCTTGCAGGAGCCCGAGCTCGGCCCGCCGGCGTCTGAGCGCGCCATCCGCACCGTGAGCCCGTCGACGAGCGCGGTGCAGACGGTCGTCGGCTGTCGGGAGCTCGACGGCGTGCCGGTCGCCGGCACCTGCTCGATCCCGGTGTACGCGAACCCGGCCTTCTCGCCGGACGGGCGCCTGATCGCGTTCGACGCCGGTCCTCGGCTGGCGCTCGTCAGGCCGGACGGGAGCGGGCTGCGCCTGCTCCCCACCCACGGAGCCGACGACGGCGAGCCGGCGTTCTCGCCGCCTGGCGGAAGGCTGGCGTTCGGCTCGGACGGCGACGTGTGGGTGAGCAGCCGCGACGGCAGCGGCGCCCGCCGCATCGTCGCCGGTGGCAGCGGGCCGGCGTGGTCGACGCGCGGCTGGATCGCGTTCGTGCGCAGAGGGCAGGTCTGGCGCGTGCGGCCCGGCGGAAACGGCCTGCGCCGCCTCACCGGCCGCGGCGGGACCTCGCCGGCGTGGTCGCCGCACGGCACCAAGCTCGCGTTCATCCGCAGAGGCGGCGTGTGGACCATGGACGCGAACGGCGGTCACCTGCGTCGCGTCCCCCGCGCGAGCGCGGTGGACGTCGCCTGGTCGCCGGACGGGAGGCGCTTCGCCGTCCACGTCTTCGACAGCGGCGTATGGACGCTGCGGACCGACGGCACCGATACACGCCAGCTCGTCTCCGGCGGCGTCAACGCCACCTCCTCCTTCGACGCCGGCGGCGTCGACTGGCAGCCGCTGCGCTGAAGCCCGCAACTTCGCCGGCAGGCCATCGTTCTCGCCGGCATGAAGCGCATCGCTCTTGTTCTCGGTGTGTTGGCGGCAGCTGCACTGCCGGTCCCCGCCCACGCTGCGTTCCCCGGCCGCAACGGCCCGATCCTCTACGGCTGGAGATACATCAGCGGCGAGGAGCGGGACGAGATGTACTTTGCGGCCGGCATCTGGAGAATCTCGGCGACGACACAACACGCGCAGTCGATCGGCTGCATCGACAGGCCCGTGTCCGAGGACCAGAACGCGTGCGCGGACATCGATTACTCCGATCCGACCGCGTCGCCCGACGGCAGACTCGTCGTCTTCGACACGGGAGGCGCGCTGGCACTCGCGCACACCGACGGCACCGGCTTGCGCGATCTGGCCACGACCGTTCCGGCTGTCGGAGATCCGGCGTTCTCGCCGGACGGCACCCGGATCGCCTTCGTGGCGGCCGGCTCACGACACCGCGGCGTGTGGATCGTGGGCCTGCGCACGGGCGACCGGGCGCGCCGCCTGGTCGACGACGCGACGTCGCCCGTCTGGTCCTCGCGCGGATGGATCGCCTTCTGCCGGCGCAGCGGCATTTACCGGATCCGTCCTGATGGATCGGGGCTTCGGCGCGTGGTCGCCAACGGGAAGACACCGGCGTGGTCGCCACACGGGTCGCGGCTGGCGTTCACGCGTGACGAGATCGACCGGCGTGGCAGAATCGTGACGCACGCCGGCCTGTTCTCGGTCGACATCGCCGGTTCGCGCTTGCGCGCGCTCGCCCGCTTGAACGGCGGGAAGGCACTCGACATCGCATGGTCGCCAAACGGACGCCAAGTGGCGATCCTCGACGAGCAGGACCTCTGGACGACCGACCTTCGGAGTGGCAGACCGCACGGACTTACCTGGGCGTTCCCAACGGGCGGCGCCTACTCCGGCTGGACGTACGGCATCGATTGGCAGCCGCTCCCCTAACGCGCGGGAGAAACCGCCGGCCGGATTGCGCTCGCGCCGCCCGAGCGGCGACAATCCGCCGTCGTGTCGTCCGCGGACCTCTCCGACCTGAACCTGCGCGAGCTGCGCCGCTATGTCGAGCGCGTCAGCGATCGCTGGCCGATCTCGCGCGCGCTCGTCGGCGGGGCGCGGGTCGACGACGCCAACGGCGCGCCGCCGCAGCGCGAGCGCGGGCCGGAGTGGGTCGTCGTGCTCGTCTCGGACTACTTCGACGGCGTCCCGTGGCTCGAGCGCGTCTACCAGGCCGGCTCGCTGTGGGACCGCTCTGAGATGGGCGCGCCCGCCGACGTCCACTGCTACACCGAGCCCGAGTTCTCGCGCCGCCGCGACCAGCTCAGAGCCGTCAGAGACGCCGCCGAGCGCGGCATCGACGTGCTGGCGACCCCTTAGGAGATCGCCACCATCCGCTCGATCGGCACCCGCGCGCGCTCGGCGACCGCGGGATCGACCTTGACCTCGAACTGATCGCGAGCGAGCGCGTCGCGCAGCTTCGGCAGCGTGATCATCTTCATGTACTTGCAGCTCGCGCGCTCGTTCGCCGCGATGAACTCGACGTCGGGCGCCGCCTCGCGCAGCGGGTAGAGCATCCCGGTCTCGGTCGCGACGATCACCTCGCCGTCGCGTGTGCGCCGCTCCTGCGCGAATCTCAGCATCCCGCCGGTCGAGAGCATGTGGACGCCTTCCGCCGCCACGTCACCGGCGGCGACGTACTCCATCACGCTCGTCGAGCAGCCGCACTCGGGGTGGATGAGGAAGTCCGCCTGCGGATGCGCGGCGCGCACGGCGTTGATGTCGTCCGGGCGGATGCCGGCGTGCACGTGGCACTCGCCGTCCCACACGTGCATCTTCCTGCCCGTGCGCTTCTCGACGTAGGCGCCGAGGAACATGTCCGGCCCGAACAGGATCTCCACATCCTCGCCGTGCTCGCGGTAGATGTGCTCGACGACCGCGACCGCGTTCGAGGACGTCACGCAGTAGTCGGTCTCCGCCTTCACGTCGGCGGTCGTGTTGACGTACATCACGACGAGCGCGCCGGGATGTCTCGCCTTCCAGCCGCGCAGCTGCTCGGCCGTGATCGAGTCGGCGAGCGAGCAGCCGGCGTCGAGGTCGGGGATCAGCACGCGCTTTTCGGGACAGAGGACCGACGCGGTCTCGGCCATGAAGTGCACGCCGCAGAAGACGATCAGGTCCTGGTCGGCCCTGGCGGCCTGCTGCGAGAGCCCGAGCGAGTCGCCGACGTAGTCGGCCACGTCCTGGATCTCGGGCAGCTGGTAGTTGTGCGCGAGGATGACGGCGCCGCGCTCGGCGGCCAGCTCGCGCACCTCCGCCTGCAGGGCGGGGATGTTCTCGAGCATGAGAGGGGCGTCATTCGCACTTGGTGTTTGCACCAAAGGGAGGCTCATGAGAGGGGCTCCAATATGAGAGATAGGTCCAGTGCCGGGGCCGAGTGCGTCAACGCCCCGATCGAGATGAAGTCTATCCCCGTTTCCGCGATCTCCCGGAGCCGCTCGAGCGTCACGCCGCCGCTCGCCTCCAGCGAGGCGCGGCCGGCGGTGCGCTCCACCGCCGCCCGCATCGTCGCGAGGTCCATGTTGTCGAGCAGGATGCGCGGGGCGCCTGCGGCGAGCGCCTCCTCCAGCTCCTCCAGCGTCCGCACCTCGACCTCCAACGGCAGCTCGGGCCGCGCGGCGCGCGCTCTGCGGACCGCCGCCCCCACCCCGCCGGCGGCCGCCGCGTGGTTCTCCTTGATGAGGATCTCGTCGAACAGCCCGATGCGGTGGTTCGTGCCGCCGCCGCACCAGACCGCCGCCTTCTCCGCCATCCGCAAACCGGGCGTCGTCTTGCGGGTGTCGAGGATGCGCGCGCCCGTCCCCTCGACCTCTCTGACGCAGCGGGCCGTGAGGGTCGCGATCCCCGACAGGCGGCCGAGGAAGTTGAGCGCCGTGCGCTCGGCGCCGAGCAGCGCGCGGGCGTTGCCGCGCACCTCCAGCACCGGCCCGCCCTCGCGCCACACGCCCTCCTCGACGAGCCGCTCGCACGTCGCGTCCCCGTCCAACGTCCGGAACGCGCGCTCTGCGAAGTCGAGCCCGAACACGACGCCCGGTGCCTTCTGGCGGATCTGCGCGAGCGCGCGCGCGTCGGCTGGAATCGTCGCCTCGGCAGTCACATCGCCGTCCCCGATGTCCTCGGCGAGCGCACGCAGGACGACCTCGAACGCGTCGCACGGGGGCACGACGCGCTGACGGTCGGCCTCGGGCGGCAGCTCACGCATCGCGCAGCACCGCGATCGTCTCGAACGCCGGATCGCTCGCGCCGTGCAGCCGCGCGCCGGCCGCAGCCAGCTCGCGCAGGTAGGCGACTACTTCGGGGCGGATCCGCTCGCCCGGCAGCAACGCGGGGATCCCCGGCGGGTAGCCGGCGATCGCCTCGCACGAGATGCGTCCGAGCGCCGCGTCGACGGGGACGACCTCGGTCGCGCCCAGAAACGCCTCGCGCGGCGGCACCGCCAGCTCCTGGTCGAGCGCGGGCGCCCTGACGAGCGGCACGCGCTCGGGCTCGATCGGCCGCGCGATGTCGGCGATCGTCGCGCGCAGGTCGTGGACGAAGCGCTCGAGCGCCTCCGGCTGCTCGTGCACGCCGAGCACGAGCACAAGCGTCGCGTGCGTCGCGAGCTCGACGTGGATGTCCGAGCCGGCGCGCAGCGCGGCGGCCACCTCGTAGCCGCTGCAGCCCGTGCCGCGCACGTCGATCACGAGCCGCAGCGGATCCCACCCATGCACACCGGGACGGCCGACGAGCCGCTCCCCGACGACCGCGCAGCCCGGCAGCGCGTCGATGGCCGCGCGCGCCTGCGCGGCCGCAGCGAGCGTGCCGGCGAGCAGCGACTGGCCGTGGATCGCCATCTGCCGCCGCGCCGCGTCGAGCGAGGCGAGCAGCAGCGCGCTGGGACTGGTCGAGCGCACGAGCCGCACCATGCGGGCGACGAGGTCGGGATCCACGCGGCCGCCCGACGCGACGTGGAGCAGCGCCGACTGCGTGAGCGCGCCGACGATCTTGTGCGTCGAGGTGATGACCGCGTCCGCCCCGAGCGCGAGCGCAGACTGAGGCACGCCGGGATGGAAGCCGAAGTGCGGCCCCCACGCCTGGTCGACGACGAGCGCCGCACCGGCCGCATGCGCGACCTCCGCCAGGCCGGCCAGGTCGGCCGCCATTCCATAGTAGGTCGGCGATACGACGAACACCGCACGTGCGTCCGCGCAGCGCTCCAGCGCGGTGCGCAGCGCGCTCGGCGTGACGCCGTGCGCCATCCCCAGCTCGTCGTCGGTCTCCGGCGCGACGAACGCGGGCATCCCGCCGCTCAGCACGAGCCCGTCGACCAGGCTCGCGTGCGCGTTGCGCTGAAGCACGACGCGCGCGCCCGGCGGGGCCAGCGCGAGGCAGAGCGCGTGGTTGCCCTGCGTCGCGCCGTTCGTGAGGAACCACGAGCGCTCCGCGCCGTAGGCGGCCGCGGCCAGCTCCTCCGCCTGCGTGTAGGGCGTCGGCTCGGGGCCGACGTCGATCCCCTCGGTGTCCTGCGGCACGTCGAGCAGCAGCGCGCGCTCGCCGAGCGCCCAGATCAGGCCGGGGTCGGCGCCGGCGCCGCCCTTGTGGCCGGGGACGTGGAAGCGCGTGGAGCCGCGGAAGCCGTAGGCGACGAGCGCGTCGAGGTAGGGCGCGGTGGGTTGGCGAGGGCCTCCCCCGAGAGCGTCCGCGCTCATCTGCCGGCGGCCCGCAGCAGCTCCGCGCGCACGAACCCGTCGAGGTCGCCGTCGAGCACGCGGTTCGCGTCGCCCATCTCGTAGCTCGTGCGGTGGTCCTTGACCATCGTGTACGGGTGCAGCACGTAGGAGCGGATCTGCGAGCCGAAGTTGACGTCCTGCGCCTCGCCGCGCTCCTTCGCGATCTCCTCCTGGCGCCTGCGCTCCTCCAGCTCGGCCAGCTTCGAGCGCAGCATCCCCATCGCGGTCAGGCGGTTGGAGGACTGCGAGCGCTCGTTCTGGCACTGCACGACGATCCCCGTCGGCTTGTGCGTGATGCGCACCGCCGAGTCGGTCTTGTTGACGTGCTGGCCGCCGGCGCCGCTCGCGCGGTAGGTGTCGACCTGCAGGTCGTCGTCGTCGATCACGATCTCGCCGACGTCGTCGACGACGGGCGAGACCTCGACGCCGGCGAAGCTCGTCTGGCGGCGGTTGGCGGAGTCGAACGGCGACAGGCGCACGAGCCGGTGCACGCCCTTCTCGGCGCTGTAGAGCCCGTAGGCGTTCTCGCCTCTGGCGCGGAAGGTGGCCGACTTGATGCCCGCCTCCTCCCCCGGGCTCGCCTCCAGCAGCTCGACGTCGAAGCCGCGCGCCTCCGCCCAGCGCATCTCCATCCGCAGGACCATCTCGGCCCAGTCCTGCGCGTCGGTGCCGCCGGCGCCTGCATTGACCGTCACGAGCGCGTCGCCGGCGTCGTACTTCCCGGAGAACAGCCGCTGCAGCTCCAGCGCCTCAAGCCGCCGTTCGACGGAAGCGATCTGCTCCTCCAGCTCGCCGGCCAGCTCCGGGTCCTCGTCGGCCATCTCCGCGAGCGGCTCGAGGTCCTCGACGTCGCGCTCCAGGCTCGCGTAGGTCTCCACCTTCTTCACGGCGCGCGCGTGCTCGGCGCTCGTCTTCGCGGCCCGCTCCTGGTCGTCCCAGAAGCCGGGCGCGCCCATCTCGCGCTCGAGCTCGTCGGCGCGCGCCTTCAGCGAAGCGGGGTCAAAGATAGTCCGCGAGCAGCTTCAGCTGGTCGCGGATCGCCGCAAGGCGCTGCGGCGTCGGCTCCGAGGATGCGGTCGAGGCGGTGGACACGCCCCGCAGGCTATCGGCAAGCACCCCCGCAGCGCGGTCAGACGCCGTGGCACCTCTTGAATTTCTTGCCGGACCCGCACCAGCACGGGTCGTTGCGCCCGATCTGGTCGATCGCGTCGACCTTGCGCTGCGTCACGTGCGCGCCGGCTTCCTCGCGCGGCTCGGGCGCTTCGGCGACGCCGAGCGCGGACGGCGCGGCGTCGCTGCCGGCGAGCGCCCCGAGCGCGGTCGCGCTCGACGATCCGCTCGAGTAGGTGAAGCCGCTCCCGCCGACCCAGCTCGAGCTCGTCTCGGCGGGATCGGGCAGCGTCTGCTCGGGCTCGCCCTCGACTTCCATCGCGACCTCGACGTTGAAGACCATGCGCGCGAAGTCGGACCAGATCGTGTTCATCAGGTCCTGGAAGAGCTCGAAGCCCTCGTTCTTGTACGCGACGAGCGGGTCGAGCTGCGCGAGCCCGCGCAGGCCGATGCCCTCGCGCAGGTAGTCCATGTCGTAGAGGTGCTCGCGCCAGCGCAGGTCTATCGTCTGGAGCAGCAGGTAGCGCTCGAGCACGCCCATCAGCTCGTCGCCCAGCTCCCTCTCGCGCTCGTCGTAGAGGCGCAGCGCGTCCTCGGTCAGCCGCTCCGTCAGTTCCTCGCGGTTCGTTCTCGCGGGATCGACGTCTTCGAGCCCGAAGCTGGCCGGGAATATCTCGGCGACGCGCGCGAACAGGCCCTCGAGGTCCCAGTCTTCGGCGTAGTCGCCGGCCGTGAACTCGTCGACGACGCGCATGAGCATGCTCGCGATCTCCTCGCGCGCCTGCTCACCCATGTCGCGCCCCTCGAGGACCTCGTCGCGGTAGGCGTAGATGATGCGACGCTGCTCGTTCATGACGTCGTCGTAGTCGAGCACGCGCTTGCGGATCAGGAAGTTCTGCTCCTCGACCTTCTTCTGCGCCTTCTCGATCTGCTTCGTCAGCAGGCCGGCCTCGATCGGCTCCTCGCGGCCCTGGTCGTCGGTCGTGCCGAAGCGGTCGAGGATGCGGTAGATGCGCTCGCCCGCGAACAGGCGCACGAGGTCGTCCTCGGCCGAGAGGAAGAAGCGTGACTCGCCCGGGTCGCCCTGGCGGCCGGAGCGCCCGCGCAGCTGGTTGTCGATGCGGCGCGACTCGTGGCGCTCGGTGCCGATGATGCACAGGCCGCCGGCCTCCATCACCTGCTTGCGGTCGGCTTCGCAGCGCGTTTCGAGCTCCGGCAGCACGCGCCCCTCGTGCTCGTCGTAGTCGGGATCGCCCGGGTTCAGGCCGAGCTTCGCCAGCTCGTGCCTGACGAGGTGCTCGGGGCTGCCGCCGAGCTTGATGTCGACGCCGCGGCCGGCCATGTTGGTCGCGATCGTGACCGCGCCGGGCCGCCCGGCCTCGGCTACCGTCTCGCCCTCTCGCTCGGCGTGCTCGGGCTTCGCGTTCAGCACGGTGTGTCTGATCCCGCGACCCTTGAGGCGTTCGCTCAGCAGCTCGGAGACCTCGACCGAGATCGTGCCGACGAGCACCGGCTGGCCTCTCGCATTGCGCTCGGCGATCTCTTCGACGACCGCCGACCACTTGCCCTCCTTGGTCTTGTAGACCTGGTCGTTGCGGTCGTCGCGGACCATCGGCCGGTTCGTCGGGACCTGCACGACGGCGAGGTCGTAGATCTTCATGAACTCGGTCGCCTCGGTGAGCGCCGTGCCGGTCATGCCGGAGAGCTTCCCGTAGAGGCGGAAGTAGTTCTGGTAGGTGACCGAGGCCATCGTCTGGTTCTCCTCGGTCAGGCGCACGCCCTCCTTCGCCTCGATCGCCTGGTGGAGCCCCTCCGACCAGCGGCGGCCCTCGAGGATGCGGCCGGTGAACTCGTCGATGATCTGCACCTCGCCGTCGATCACCGCGTAGTCGACGTCGCGTCTGTAGAGCGACTCTGCCTTCAGCGACTGGATCAGGTGGTTGACGAGGTAGCCGTTCTCGGCACGGTAGAGGTGGTCTATCCCGAGGAACCGCTCGGCCTTCTCGACGCCGCGCTCGGTGACGGACACGGTCTTGTGCTTCTCGTCGAATTCGTAGTCGAAGTCGGCGATGAACTCCTTCTTCGCCTTCGGGTCGAGGCCTCTCGGCATCTCGCCGGGCTTCAGCATCGGCGCGAGCCGGGCGAATCTCGCGTAGATGTCGGACGAGTCCTCGGGAGCCCCGGAGATGATCAGCGGCGTGCGCGCCTCGTCGATCAGGATGTTGTCGACCTCGTCCACGATCGCGTAGGTGTGCGCGGCCGAGCGGCGGTCGAGGCGGTCCTTCGCCGAGCGCACCTCGCCGAGGTCGCGGCCGCCGTGCTGGACCTTGTCCTCCAGCGTCGGCGCCATGTTGTCGCGCAGGTAATCGAAGCCGAACTCGGAGTTCGTGCCGTACGTGAGGTCGCACGTGTACGCATGGTGCTTCTCTTCAAGCGGCTGGAGCGCCTGCAGGACTCCGACCGACACGCCGAGCAGCTCGTAGATCGGGCCCATCCACTCGGCGTCGCGGCGCGCGAGGTAGTCGTTGACGGTCACGACGTGGACGCCCTTGCCGGCGAGCGAGTTGAGCACGGCCGGCAGCGTCGCGGTGAGCGTCTTGCCCTCGCCGGTGCGCATCTCGGAGATCGCGCCGTCGTGCAACACCATCCCGCCGATCAGCTGGACGTCGAAGTGGCGCATGCTCATCGTGCGCCGGCCCGCCTCACGCACGAGCGCGAAGCACTCGTACAGCAGGTCGTCGAGCGATTCCCCGTCGCGGGCCCGCGCGCGCAGCGAATCGGCCGCCGCGCGCAGCTGCGCGTCGGTCAGCTTCTCGGTCTCCGGCTCCAGCTCGTTGATGCGCGCTACACGCTGCTCGTAGGACCTGAACTTCTTGGCCTCCCCCAAGCGCAGCGCACGATCGATCAGCGACATGCGGCCTAGCGTAGCAGTGGCCGCGGGGCCGGATGCGACCTTCGTGTGACGGCTCGGGATCGCCCTCAGGCGGGCGCCGCGCCACCCCCCGCGAGCCCGTTCACAGCGTTCTGCGCAGCGCGCGTGGCACGGCGCTTGCGGCGCTGCTCGCGGTGGCGCTTGACCTGGCGCGCGAGCTGCTCCTCGCACTGCACGATCGCGTGCTTCATGTCCGGCGCGGCCGCGCGGGCGCGCAGCGTGACGCCCTTGAGGTAGAGCGTCGCCTCCGCGACGTCGCGATCGGCGATCGCCGGGTTGCGCTCCTCGCTCAGCTCGACCTCGAGCTGGGCCAGCTCGGAGATCTGGCGCTCGACCGCGCGAAAGCGCTTCTCGACGTGCTCCCGCAAGCCGTCGGTGACCGGGGTGTTCCGTCCCTTGACCGCGATGCGCATATGCGCCCCCTTTGTGCTTCGGATGGGGTGGATCTCGTCTGGAAGAAAATCCTTACCCGCGATCGTAGACGCGCCAACGGTCGAGTTCCAACCGTGCTTTTCCGCAGTGGCCGACCTTTCTACCGCGGCAGCGTCCGGCAGTAGGCGATCGCCCCGATCCGGCGGGCGCCGGCAGCGCGCAGCGCGCGGGCGCAGGCGTCGAACGTGGCGCCCGTCGTGTGCACGTCGTCGAGCAGCAGGACTCGCGCCGGAGCCGGACCGCGAACGCGCAGCAGCTGGCTCGCGGCGGCGTCGCGGCGGGTCGTGCGGGACGCGCCAAGCTGGCGCGTCGGCGCGCCGGCACGGCGCAGGCAGGCGTCGAGCGCGAGGCCGCTGCGCACGGCGAGCGCGTGCGCGATCAGGGCCGCCTGGTCGAAGCCGCGGGCGCGGCGGCGCGCAGGATGCAGCGGAACCGGCACGAGCGTCGCCCCCGCGAGCAGCTCGCGCGGTGCGGTCGCGGCGATCTGCGCCGCCATCAGGCACGCGACCGGCAGCGCGCCGCGGAACTTCAGCGCCGCCGTGAGCTGACGCGCCGGGCCGTCATGGGCGAGCGGCGCCCACGCGCGCTCGAACGCGGCTGCGCGCGCCGGGCACCCGGCCGCGCCGCCGCAGGGCGCCGGCAGCCCGCAGCGCACGCAGCGCGGCGCGGGCAGCCACGGCAGCGCGCGCCGGCACCCGACGCACAGCTCCGTCTGCGCGTCGGCGAGCGGGGCACGGCAGGCGAGGCAGGCGGGCGGCGCGAGCGCCGCCGTCAGCTCGGCGCGCAGCCGGTCGAGCAACTCGGCAGGTCCCATGCCGGACAGCCTCCCCGCTCCCGCCGACACGGCGCAGCACGCGAGTGCGACAATTCGCGCGCATGTCTCCGGTCGCATCGTGGACGTTCGATCCGGGCGTCGTCACGGCCTTGGCGCTGTACTCGGGCGTCTATCTCGTGCGCTGGAAGCGCGCGCGCACGCCGACCGAGCCGCATCCGCCGAGCGTCGGGCGCCTGCTGGTGTTCCTCGGCGGGATCCTCGTGTTCGCCGCCGCGCTCTGCTCGCCGATCGACCGGCTCGCCGAGCAGCTGCTCGTGATGCACATGGTCCAGCACGTGCTGCTGCTCGACGTCGGCCCGATCCTGCTGATCCTCGGCCTCACGAAGGTGCTGATGCGGCCGGCGACCCGCCGCGTCCACTGGTTGGAGCAGCACGCCGGCGTGCTCGCGGCGCCGCTGTTCGCCGTGGTGCTCTACAGCGGCGTGATGTGGGCCTGGCACGTGCCGGCGCTCTACGACGCGGCGGCGAAGCACACCGGCATCCACGTGCTGGAGCACCTGAGCTTCACGCTCGCCGGCTTCCTCTACTGGTGGCACCTGATCTCGCCCGTCGCGACGAGACTGCGGCGCGAGGGCACGACCCCGATCGTCTACATGCTCAGCACGAAGGTGACCGTCGGCTTCCTCGGGATCCTGCTGACGTTCGCGCCGACCGCGCTGTTCGGCTACTACGCCCACCAGCCGCACTGGTGGGGGATCGACGCGCGCGGCGAGCAGGCGCTCGCCGGCGCCGTGATGGCGCTCGAGCAGGCGATCGTGATGGGGATCGCGCTCGCCGTGCTGTTCGTGCGGATGCTGGCGCAGTCGGAGCGCGAGGAGCAGCGGCGCGAACGCTACGAGTTGGCCTGAGGCGTTTCGCCCTCCGGCGGCCGCAAGCGGGCCGCCTGCGGGCGACGTTACTTCAGCCGCTCCACGATCCCCGTGTGACCGGCGATCGCGCCGATCAGGATCGTCTCGGGCGCGATCTCGGTGCCGGGCAGCACGACGGCGTCCTTGAGCGCGGCGCCGTCGCCGACGACCGCGCCGTCGCCGATCACGAGCGGGCCCTGGAGGCGCACGCCGGCGCCGATCCGCACGCCGCGGCCAATCCACACCGGCGGCTCGATCAGCGTCGCGTCGGTCAGCTCGGTTCCTTCGCAGATGCGCACCCCCTCGGCCACCTCCTCGCCGCGCAGTTCGACGCGCAGCTCGCCCTGCATTGCGTCGAAGGTGCCCTGCTTCAGCTCGGCAAGCGAGCCGACGTCGTTCCAGTACTCGTCGATCTCGTGGATGTGGAACGGCACGTCGTGCTCCAGCAGCGCCGGGAACACGTCGTTGGCCCAGTCGACGAACGGCCGTCTCGGGAAGTAGTCGAAGATCTCCGGCTCGAACAGGTAGATGCCGCAGTTGCCGAGGTCCGACAGCGCCTCCGCCGGTTCGGGCTTCTCCTGGAAGCCGGTGATGCGGCCGTCGGCGTCGTGCAGCACGACGCCGAACTCGCGTGTGTCCTCGACGCCCTTGACCGCGAGCGTGCCGATGCCGCCCGCCTGCTTGTGGCGCGCGACGAACGCGCCCAGGTCGATGTCGGTGAGCGCGTCGCCGGAGATGATCAGGAACGGGCCGCCGTCGAGGAAGTCCGCGCAGTTGCGCACGCCGCCGGCGGTGCCGAGCAGCTCGGGCTCCTCGCGGTAGCTGAGCCGGTCGCCGAAGTAGTCGCGGATCGTGTCCGGGAAGTAGTGGAGGTTGGCGACCACGTCGTCGTAGCCGTGGCGGTCGAGCAGGTCGACGATGTGCGCCATCACGGGCCGGTCGAGCACCGGCACCATCGGCTTGGGCAGCTCGAACGTGAGGGGCCGGAGGCGCGTGCCGAGGCCGGCTGCGAGAACCATCGCCTTCATCGGGCGCCGGAGGCTAGCGGACGCGCTACGTGCCCTGCTCCCACGTCGTCAGGTAAGCCGCCTGCGCGTCGGTCAGCACGTCGATCTCGACGCCCAGCGCCGCGAGCGTCAGGCGCGCGACCTCGTCGTCGATCTCCGGCGGGACGGCGTGGACCTGCGCCGGCAGCGTGCCGGCGGCCTTCACGAGGTGCTCGGCGGCGAGTGCCTGGTTGGCGAACGACATGTCCATCACCGCGGCCGGGTTGCCCTCCGCCGCGGCGAGGTTCACGACGCGCCCCTCCGCCAGCAGGTTGATCCGCCGCCCGTCGGCGAGCACGTGCTGCTCGACGTGCGGGCGCACCTGGCGGCGCTCGACGGCCAGCTCGCGCAATGCCGGGAGGTCGCACTCGACGTCGAAGTGGCCGGCGTTGCACAGCACGGCGCCGTCGCGCATGGCCGCGTAGTGCTCGGCGCGGATCACGTCGCGCCCGCCGGTCGCGGTGATCAGCACGTCGGCCTTGGCCGCGGCGGCGACGCCCGGCAGCACCTCGTAGCCCTCCAGCTTCGCCTCCAGCGCGCGTACCGGGTCGACCTCGCAGACCACCACATGCGCGCCTGCGCCCTTCGCGCGCAGGGCGATCCCCTGCCCGCACCAGCCGTAGCCGAAGACGGCGACGACGCGCCCGGCGAGCAGCATGTTCGTCGCGCGCAGGATCCCGTCGAGCGCCGACTGGCCGGTGCCGTAGCGGTTGTCGAACAGGCGCTTCGTGCGCGCCTCGTTGACCGCGACGATCGGGAAGCCGAGCTGGCCGGCGGCCTTGAGCGCGCGCAGCCGCACGACGCCGCTCGTCGTCTCCTCGGTGCCCCCGAGCACGCCGTCGAGCGCGTCCGCCCGACTCGCGTGCAGCGTGGACACCAGGTCCGCCCCGTCGTCCATCGTCAACTGCGGGCGCGTGTCGAGGACCGTCTCGATGTGGCGGTAGTAGGTCGCCATGTCCTCGCCGTGGATCGCGTGGACCTGCGCGCCGTCACGCTCGACCAGCGCCGCGGCGACGTCGTCCTGCGTGTCGAGCGGGTTGGCGGCGCACAGCGCGACCTGCGCGCCGCCGGCGATCAGCGTCCGCGCCAGCGCCGCCGTCTCGGCGGTGACGTGCAGGCACACGCCGACGCGCAGCCCGTCGAACGGCCGCTCGCGCGCGAACCGCTCGCGGATCGACCGCAGCACCGGCATCTGCGCGTCCGCCCACGCGATCCGCGCGTCGCCGGCCTCGGCCAGAGCGAGGTCGGCGACGTCGGATGCGGCGCGTGTCGCTCTAGTAGCGATAGTGATCCGGCTTGTACGGGCCCGCGACCGGCACGCCGATGTACGCGGCCTGCTCGGGGCTGAGCTGCGTGAGCTTGACGCCGAGCGCGTCGAGGTGCAGCCGGGCGACCTTCTCGTCGAGGTGCTTGGGCAGCACGTAGACCTTCTTCTCGTACTCGTCGTTCTTCGTGAAGAGCTCGATCTGGGCGATCGTCTGGTTCGTGAACGAGTTGGACATCACGAACGACGGGTGACCGGTCGCGTTGCCCAGGTTCAAGAGGCGCCCCTCGCTCAGCATGATGATCGTGTGGCCGTCGGCGAACTTCCACTCGTCGACCTGCGGCTTGATGTTGATCCTCTCGACGCCCGGCAGCTTCGAGAGGCCGGCGATGTCTATCTCGTTGTCGAAGTGGCCGATGTTGCCGACGATCGCCTGGTGCTTCATGCGCGCCATGTGGTCGGCGGTGATGATGTCCTTGTTGCCGGTGCAGGTGACGAAGATGTCGCCCTCGCCGATCACGTCGTCGAGCGTCTTGACCTCGTAGCCCTGCATCGCCGCCTGCAGCGCGCAGATCGGGTCGATCTCGGTGACGATCACGCGCGCGCCCTGGCCGCGCAGCGACTCGGCGCAGCCCTTGCCGACGTCGCCGAAGCCGCAGATCACGGCGACCTTGCCGCCGATCATCACGTCGGTCGCGCGGTTGATGCCGTCCACCAGCGAGTGGCGGCAGCCGTAGAGGTTGTCGAACTTCGACTTGGTGACGGAGTCGTTGACGTTGATCGCCGGGAACAGCAGCGTGCCGGCCTCCGTCATCTCGTAGAGGCGGTGGACGCCGGTCGTCGTCTCCTCCGTGACGCCCTTGATGCCCTGGCCGATCTTCGTCCACTTCTGCGGGTCCTCGGCGAGCGTCTTGCGCAGCAGCGCAAGGATCACGCCGTACTCCTCGGCGTCGCCGGGCGCGTCGTCCGGCACGGCGCCGGCGGCCTCGAACTCGGTCCCCTTGTGGACGAGCAGCGTCGCGTCGCCGCCGTCGTCGAGGATCATGTTGGGACCGTCCTCACCGGGCCAGTTGAGCGCCTGCTCGGTGCACCACCAGTACTCCTCGAGCGTCTCGCCCTTCCAGGCGAAGACGGGGACGCCCTGCGGATCCTCCGGCGTGCCGTGCGGGCCGACGGCGACGGCGGCCGCCGCGTGGTCCTGCGTCGAGAAGATGTTGCACGAGACCCAGCGGACCTCGGCGCCGAGCGCGGTGAGCGTCTCGATCAGCACGGCCGTCTGGATCGTCATGTGCAGCGAGCCCATGATGCGCGCGCCCTTGAGCGGCTGCGCGGCCGCGAACTCCTCGCGGATCGACATCAGGCCGGGCATCTCGTGCTCGGCGAGGCGGATCTCCTTGCGGCCGAAGTCGGCGAGCGACAGGTCGGCGACCTTGAAGTCGGTCTTGCTGGACAGGGCGGTCATCGTGGCGCGGTCTCCATGAGTTGTGTGTTGAGCAGCCTCTGGTGCTTCTCCTGCTCCCAGCGCAGCCAGTCGGCGGCGTCGACGTGCTCGGGGCGGCTCGGCTGCGCGTCGAGCCACTCCCGGACGGCCTCGCGCAGGTCGGCGTCGCGCCGCATGCGCAGCGCGAAGCTAACGTCCGAGAGGCCGACCTCGAAGCGTTCGAGCAGCTCGCGCAGCGTGCGCAGGCGCTGCAGCTCGGCCGGCCCGTAGAGCCGGTAGCCGGAGGCCGAGCGCTCGGGCAGGACGAGCCCGCTGCGCTCGACATACCGCAGCATCCGCGGCGACCAGCCGGTCGTCTCGGCGGCCTCGTGGATCGTCAGCGCGTCGTCGCCCGCCATCAGGCGGCCAACGTTACCAGAGCTGTGTCAAGGTTTGGCCGCGTGTGCCGCTAGCATCGCCGCGTGCGCTACCACGCAGAGATCAGACGCGGCTTCCGCGTCGCGCGCGAGCTGAACCTCGACGAGCCGGCGCTGCGCGCGCGGGTGCTGGCCCCGTGGGCGCGGGGAGCGCTCGTCGTGCTCGGCGGTCGCGAGTGGGAGCCCGCGCACTGCACGCTGCGCGTGCTGGCCGGGCCACAGCTGACGGCGGCCGATCTCGCGATGGGACAGGGCTGGCAGAACGCGGAGCGCTCGGGACGCGACGTCACCGGCGAGCTGCTGGCGACGCGATCCGCACCGGCGGCCGTCGCGCTGCTCGCGCAGACGCCCGCCGCCGCGGCGGCGGCACGCGGTGCGCTGGAGCGGCTCGGCGTGTCCGCGCTCGCGTGGGAGCAGGCGGCCGGCGCGACCGCGGCGCTCGTCGTGTTCGACGGCGCCGCCGGAGACGCGGACGCGCGCTGGTGGCTGGAGGTCGGCCGCGCGCTCGGCGCGCTCGGCGCGCGCGCCGTGCTGGCCGTGCACGGCGGCGCGGCGCTGCCGGGGCCGCTCGCAGACGCCCCGGCGCTGCGCCTCGACGATGCGGAGGCGTCAGCGCAGGCGCTGGGTGAGCGCCTGCGCTGAGCTCGTCGCGGGGACCGGTCTTTGCTACGCCGTCGCGAGCGGCTCGTTCTCGGGAGCGATCGGCGAGGTCGCCGCCTGCGACCCGCCGAACGGCACGGTCACGCTGTGTGGGACGACGAGCACCGGGCACGTCGCCGTCTCGATCGCGTAGGCGGCCGCCGCGCTGATGTTGACGCGCCCGGCCGGCGCCTCCGGGCGCGAGGCCACGACGAGCAGGTCGATCGCGCCGTCGCCGGCGCGCACGACCTCTGCGCCGAGCGCGGCGCCGAGCGCCTGCGCGGTGCCGTTCGCGCCGCCGGTCGGGACGTCGGCGAGCAGGCCGATGCGCCGGATCGCCGCATCGGGGCGCTCGCGCAGCTTGGCAGGCGCGATCGCGACCGCGCACGGGCCGCCCTCCAGCAGACGCTGCGCCGAGGTGCCGGGATGGACGGTGCCCGGCGCGGTGCGGTACTCCGATCCGAACACGATCACGTCGGCGCCCTCCTGCTCGGCGAACGCCCACAGGCCCCCGCCGGTCGAGGCGCTGGCGACGACGTGCAGCGGCGCGTCCGGCTTCCCGATCGCCTCCGCCCCGCGGCGCAGCAGGTCGCGCGCGGCGTCCTCCTCGAGGTCGCGTTCGGCCTGCGGGGTGTGGCGCACGTACGCGAGGGAGACCTCGCCGCCCGCCGCCGCCAGCAGCCGCCCGAGCGCGAGCGCGTCGCGGTCGTTGTCGGTGTCGTCGTAGGAGATGATGATCTTCGCTGCCATGTCGGCTCCCGAGGATTCGCGGGTGTCTGACGGGTCGCCGAGGAGCCTGCCACCGCGCCAGCTCGCGCGCCAGCGAAGCTCTTGATTTCGGGGATAAGCTGCGCTGATGCTGAACGTGGCGCGGCTGCGGGTCCTCGTCGAGGTCGTCGCGCGCGGCTCGTTCTCGGGCGCCGCCGACGCGCTTTCCTACACGCAGTCGGCCGTCTCGCAGGCGATCGCGACGCTGGAGGCGGAGACCGGCGCGACGCTGCTCGTGCGCGACCGCCGCGGCGTGCGCCCAACCGCCGCCGGCACGGCGCTCGTCGCGCACGCCGAGGCGGTCCTCGCGCGCTTGCGGCTCGCCGAGGACGAGCTGGCGGCGATCCAGGGCGTGCGCGCCGGCCGGCTGCGGATGGCGTCGTTCCCGACGGCGGGCGCGACGCTGATGCCGCACGCGATCGCCGCCTTCCACGCCGCGCACCCGGGCGTCGAGCTGAGCCTCGCCGAGGACGAGCCCGAGCACGTCGCGCCGCGCCTGCGCGACGGCGAGCTCGATCTCGCGCTGCTGTTCGAGTTCCCCGGCAACGGGCTCGCGCTCGGCAGCGGGATCGAGCGGCGGGCGCTGCTCGACGATCCGCTGCACGCGGTGCTGCCGGCCGGCCATCCGCTCGCGCGCGAGCCGCAGCTCCAGCTCGCGCAGCTGCACGACGTCGCGTGGGTGCAGACGTCGGCCGCGAGCCCGTGCGCGCGGCACGTCGTGCGCATGTGCCATGCGGCCGGCTTCGAGCCGCAGGTGTCGTTCGAGAGCGACGACTACGAGACGGTTCAGGGCCTCGTCGCCGCCGGCGTCGGCGTCGCGCTCGTCCCGCGCCTCGCGCTCGCGCGCGTGCGCGACGACGTGGCCGTGCGCGCGCTCTCCCCCGATCCCCCGTTGCGCCACATCGTCGCCGCGACGGCGGCGGGAGCGGGAGCCGCTCCGGCCGCCGTCGCGATGATCGACATCCTCGCGGCCGTCGCGCGCCGCTACGAGGACGGCGTCGCGACAGCCTGAAAGGAAGCGGGGAGATCGACCCAGGAGGTGCCTTGGCGCGACCTCCCCGCCGCTTGAACGTCCCGGTCCTCAGCCCCCCTCGGCCGGCGAGGCCGCCGCGTAGGCGGGCGCCGGGATGCCGTTGGGGAACCCGAGCGAGGGCACGTCGGACGGGTACACCTCGTGCCCGTGGACGGCGAGGTCGCCTTCCTCGAGGTCCTTGTCGGCCATCCGCAGCGGGACGAACAGGCCGATCAGCTTCAGCAGCACGAACGTGCCGATCGCCGAGAAGCCGATCACCCACAGCGCGGTGATCGCCTGGTGGCCGAGCTGCGCCGAGCCGCCGCCGAAGAACACACCGGCGATCCCGGGCAGGTTCGCGGTTCTGCCGCGCCCGATGTACTCGATGATGTGCGGGTCGGCGAAGAAGCCGACGAGCAGGCCGCCGGCGAGGCCGGCGAAGCCGTGCGTGTAGATCACGCCGAGCGTGTCGTCCACGCTGCGGAACGGCCGCACGCGCGAGAGGTAGTAGTAGGCGAAGTAGACGATCGTCGTGCCGATCAGGCCGATCGCCGCCGCGCCCCAGCCGTTCACGAAGCCGGCCGCCGGCGTGATCGCGACGAGGCCGACGATCATGCCGTTGACCGAGCCGATCAACGACGGCTTGCGGCCGGTGATGTAGTCCCACGCGACCCAGCCGAGGAACGCGCACGCGGTCGCGAGGTTCGTGTTGATCACGCCCACCGCGGCGTTGACGCCCGCGTAGTACGGGTCGCCGCCGTTGAAGCCGTTCCAGCCGAGCCACAGCAGGCCAGCGCCGGTGGCCACCATGAGGAGGTTGTTCGGCGCGTCGATCTCGCGGTCGCGCTGGAGGCGCGGCCCGATCACGGCGGCCGCGACGAAGCCGGAGACGCCCGCCGCGAGGTGGATGACGTAGCCGCCCGAGTAGTCGAGCGCGCCGTGTTGGGCCCACCAGCCGCCGCCCCAGATCATGAACGCGTTGACCGTGTAGATGAGCGAGGACCACAGCAGCACGAACGGGATCCACGCCTTGAAGTTGAAGCGCCCGAGCACCGAGCCGAGCAGCAGCAACGGCGTGATCGCGGCGAACACGAACTGGAAGTACGCGAGCGTCGCGGTCGGGAAGTGGAACGGCGGGCCGCTCGCGATCAGCGGGACGGCCGCCTGATCCTGGAGCCCGTGCGCGGAGAGGATGCTCCCCGGCTTGCCCCACATGTTCGCGAAGATGCCTGACTTGGCCCCGAAGATGTGCATCGGGTGGCCGAAGCCCATTTTGAAGCCGAACAGCACCCAGGTGATGAGCACCAGGGCGAATGCGATGAACGACATCATCATCGCGTTGACGGACCAGCGCTTCTGCATCACGCCGCCGTAGAGGACGACGAGGCCCGGCACGCTCATCAGGCCGACGAGCGTCGCGGCGGTGAGCTGCCAGGCGTTGTCGCCCGAATTCAGCCATGTCGGATACGCAGACCACATGATGGTGGTTCCTTCTCCTTTGCTGTCGCCGCGCCTCGGCGGCCCTCCTGGATCGAGGCGACAGCTTCGCGCGCGCGGGCGTGTTCCCAATATCGACATTGGGCCAAAAACGCGCTTGTACAGATGGACAGCAGGAGTCCCGCGCGCGCCCGCGAGCGGGCTACAGTGCCGCCATGCCCGTCGAAGGTCAGTGGGAGCGGCAGCAGACGCCGCTGCGCCACTTGACGCGCCGTGAGCTGCGCCTGGTGCAGGGCTTTCTCGCGGTCCTGCTGGTCGCCGCCGTCGCGGGCGTGGCGCTCGCCGTCTCGCAGTCCGCGCCGCCGGTGCCGCACGGCTGCATCCAGGTGACCGGCGGCAGCACGATGGGCGCCGTCAACTACCGCGTCTGCGGCGAGGATCGCGCGGCCTGGTGCCGCCAGGTGGCCGGCCGCGACGATCCGACCTCGCTGAAGGTCGCGGCGCGCTGTCGCGCGGAGGGGATCAGCCCCCGATCAACGCAGTCTTGAGTCGCTCGATCGCGTCGACGGGCGTCGGATCGACCCCGCGCAGGATCGCGAGGTAGAACGAGACGAGGTCGCCGAGCACGACGAGCGAGACGAGCCGCTCGACGCGCGTCTCGCCGCGCGTCTCGACGCGGAACGAGCCGGCCGCGCTCGCGCCGATCAGGCCACGCGTCAGCTCGATCCGCTGCCGGATGCGGGGGTGCAGGTCGGAGTCGTCGAGAAACACGGTGCTGAAGGCGCCCAGCTCGGCGGCGCCCGCCCAGCCGGCGACCTCGTTGTGGTCGAGCTCGGGCAACTCGGAGGAGAACGCCGGGATCTTCGCGTTCTCGTTGAGCTGCGTCTTCCAGCGGTAGGCGATCGGCGCCGTCAGGCCCGCGCCCGCAATCTGCGGGATCGTGCCGTGCAATCCGCGCGCGAGCTGCTTCGGCAGGCAGTCCTCCGCCCCGTCCGGGCCCCACTCGGCGAGCAGCTCCTCGATGTGCGCGGCGGCCACGTCGATCTCCGAGTGCAGCGACTCGGCGGCGCCGCAGGCGGCGGCGACCTCGAGCGCGATCACGAGCGCGTAGCCGACGGCGGCGCGCGGCTGGAAGCCGCCGGGAATCGGGATCACCGGCACGCCCTCCTCGCGCGCGGCGGCGGCGAGTTTGCCGCCGGTGCTCGCGACGATGCGGCGCGCGCCGAGCGCGCCGGCGCCCTCGAACGCCGCGAGCGTCTCCTCCGTGTTGCCGGAGTAGGAGGCGCACAGGACGGTCGTGTCGGGGGTCGTCCAGGCCGGCACGCCGTAGTCGCGCATCACGATCAGCGGGCGCGAGGCGCGATCGCCGAGCGCCGCGCGCGCGAGCGCGCCGCCGATCGCCGAGCCGCCCATGCCGGCGACGATCAGGCCGCCGGGCGCGTCGTGCTGCTCCAGCTGCGCGGACTCGACGCGCCAGAGCGCGTCGCGCAGGTGCTCGGGCAACCCGAGGATGTCGTCGATCTGCTTGCTGGCGTCGACCGCGTCGATCGCCTCGCGGGTCAGGGGGGCGGCTTCGGTCATCAGAACTTGATCGCTCCGTCGGGAAGGGACACGTTCGGGGACAGGCGGGCGCCGGCGGCGAGCTGGTTGTCGGCGCCGAGCGTGACGCACTCGCCGAGCACGACGCCTTCGCCGAGGCGGCAGTGCGCGCCGACGCGCGCGCCCGGCCCGACGATGCAGTGCGTCAGGTGCGCGTGCGGGCCGATCGTCGCTCCGTCGAGCACGACCGAGCCGTCGACGTGCGCGCCCTCGCCGACCTCGACGCCGCGGCCGAGCACGCTGCGGCCGGTCACGAGCGCGCCGTCGGCGACGCGCGCCCGCTCGCCGACGAGCGCCGGCCCGACGACGCGCCCGGCCAGCTCGGCGCCGTCGGCGAGCGACAGGTGCGCGGCGTCGTAGGCGTCGGTGACGCTCGTCCTGACGGCGCCGTCGAGGATGTCGTACGTCGCCTGCAGGTAGCGGTCCGGCGTGCCGATGTCGAGCCAGTAGGCAGACGCCTCGTAGCCGTAGAGGCCATCGTCGACGAGCGTCGGAAAGACCTCCCGCTCGATCGAGACGTGCTGATCCGCGGGCACGTTCGCGAGCACGTCGCGGTGCAGCACGTAGGCCCCGGCGTTGATCAGGTTCGTATCGATCTGGTCGGGGCTCGGCTTCTCGAGGAACTCGCTGACGCTGAGATCGCCGTTGCGGCGCACGAGGCCGTAGGCGGAGGGATCCTCGACCGGCACGAGCGCGAGCGTCGCGCGCGCGCCGGTGCGCTCGTGCTGGGCGAGCTGCGCGGTCAGGTCGATGTCGGTCAGCACGTCGCCGTTCAGCATCAGGAAGCGCTCGTCGAGCAGCTCCTCGGCGAACTTGACCGCGCCGCCGGTGCCGAGCGGTCTCGGCTCCTCGACGTAGCGCAGCCGGACGCCGTAGGCCGAGCCGTCGCCGAGCACGTTGCGCACGCCCGACGCCATGAAGCCGCACGACAGCACGACGTCGTCGACGCCGTGGCCGCGCAGCCATTCGAGCATGAAGGCGATGAACGGCCGGTCGACGAGCGGTACGACCGGCTTCGGGACGGTGGAGGTGAGCGGGCGCAGGCGGGTCCCCTCTCCCCCCGCGAGGATCAGCGCCTGCATCTCAGTTGCCCGTCCTCGCGGCGACGGGCGCAGCCGCGGCGGCGCCGCGCTCGGGGACGCGCCCGACCCCTTCGAAGGCGAAGCCGGCCGCCCGCACCGCTTCGGCGTCGAGCGCGTTGCGTCCGTCGATCACGAGCCGGCCGGACATGCGGCGCGCGGCCGTGTCCCAGTCGAGCGCCTTGAACTCGGGCCACTCGGTCACGAGCACGGCCGCGTCGGCGCCGTCGAGCGCCTCCAGCGCGCTCGGCGCGAAGTGGACGCCCGGCATCAGCCGCTTCGCCTCGTGCTCGGCGATCGGGTCGTAGGCGCGCACGGTCGCGCCGTCGGCCTGCAAGCGCGCAGCAAGCACGAGCGAGGAGGCCTCGCGCATGTCGTCGGTGTCGGGCTTGAACGCGACGCCGAGCAGCGCCACCGTCTTGCCGACGAGCGAGCCGAGGTGCTTCTGCAGCTTCGAGATCACGCGCCGCTTCTGCAGCTCGTTGACCTCGATCACGGCGGTCAGGAGCTGGAAGTGGTAGCCCGAGTTGCCGGCGAGCTGCTTCAGAGCACTCACATCTTTTGGAAAGCAGCTCCCGCCGTAGCCGATCCCCGGGCGCAGGAAGTGCTCGCCGATGCGGCGGTCGAGGCCCATCCCCTTGGCGACCTCCTGCACGTCGGCGCCGGTTTCCTCGCAGACGTTCGCGATCTCGTTGATGAACGAGATCTTCGTCGCGAGGAACGCGTTGGAGGCGAGCTTGACCATCTCGGCGCTCGCGATGTCGGTGCGCACGAGCGGCGCGCCGAGCGGCGCGTAGAGGTCGACGACGGCGTCGCCGGCCCAGTCGCCGTCGTCGCCGACGACGA
>DATNAP010000025.1:0-32852 GCA_035572475.1 Conexibacter sp.
GCCGGCCGTGCCCGGCGCGACGGTCGCCTACAGCGTGCGCGCGGACGCGACCGGCAGCGCGTGGGCGCGCGAGGTCTCGATCAGCTACCCGGCGATCCAGCCGGGCTCCACGCCGGCGCCGTCCTCGCCGGCTCCCGCGCCGTCCACGAGCGCCGCGCAGCTCGCGGCGCCGTCGCTGACGGTGAGCGGCACGACGCTCGCGTGGAACGCCGTCGGCGGCATCGGCACGTACGTGCTCGACACCAAGGTGGCGGGTGCGGCCGACGTGTACTCGGCCGTCAGCGGCACGTCGACCACGCCGCCGGCGGTTGCGGGCCAGACGGTCCACTACAGCGTGCGCACCGCCGTCGACGGCAGCGCCTGGTCGCCGGAGGTCTCGATCTCCTACCCGTCGGCGCCTGCGCCCGCGCCGGCGCCGGCCCCCGCGCCGACGCCCGTCACGGGCAGCTTCCAGATGGGCCTCGTCGCCGGCAGTGCGCTGAACTACGAGGAGAGCTTCATCCACGGCATGGGCGCGCACACGGCTCGCCTCAACACGAGCATCGACACGACCGTCGCGCAGCTCGCGTCGACGATGGACCTGTACGCGAGAGCGGGCATCCGCCCCGTCCTGATGGCGGAGTTCTACGGCCGCGTCCCGACGACGGCCGAGGCGCAGAGCCTCGCGGGCTGGGCGGCCGCCTACGGGCCCGGCGGCACGTTCTGGCAGGGCAAGAGCTATCCGGCCGGCACGGCCGTGGCCGACATCGAGTTCGGCAACGAGACGAGCTACAGCTACCAGTTCTCCGACAACTCGCTGTCGACCTACGCCGCGCGCGCGCAGTCCTACGCGCAGATGGCGAAGACGGCCGCGGTCGCGATCCACGCCGCCAACCCGAACGTCGGCCTGCTGATCCAGGGCGACAACGCGGTCAACCAGGACGCATGGGTCGTGAACATGTTCCGGGCGGTCCCGAACCTGGGCGACTACGCCGCCGGCTGGACGATCCACCCCTATGGCCCCAACTGGGCGACGCGGATCGACTCGACCGTCAACTCCACGCGGGCTGCCGGCTCGCGCGACCTGCCGATCTGGATCACCGAGTGGGGGCTCTCGACCGACAACGGCCGCTGCCTCTCGGACAACTACGGCTTCGACAAGTGCATGTCCTACGACGAGGCCGCGACGACGCTGCACAGCGCGCTCGCCGGGATGCAGAGCCGCTACGGCAGCCGCCTGGGCGCGTTCTTCCTCTACCAGGCGCACGACCAGTACGCGAGCGGCACGCAGAGCGGCCGTGAGGCGTACTTCGGCTCGCTGCAGAGCAACGGCGCGGCGAAGGGCGCCTACACCGCCGAGGTCAAGGCGGACCTGTCGGCCAACTGATCCGGCGCGGCGCGCGCCGGCGAGCCCGCGCTCAGCGCCGCCAGCAGCCCGAGCTGCGCGCCGAGCGCGACGGTGAAGCGCGCGTCGACGCCGCTGAAGCTGGCGGTCGTCTCGATCGCGATCAACCCGGCGAAGCCGACGAGCGAGGCGAGCCCGAAGGAGCGGAAGATCGGCTCGCGGCTGCGTCTCCACGTGCGCCACGCGAGCACGAAGCCGCCGATCAGCAGCGCGGCGAACGCGGCCGCGCCGAGGATCCCGAGCTTCAGCCACCACCACAGCAGCGCGAAATGCACGTACAGGCGCCCGTCGACGTGCTCGACGGGCAGCGAGCGCACGCTCGCCACCCAGCCTCTCTCCAGCCCGATCCCCGCGATCGGGTGATGCTTGATCTCGGCGATCACGTTCGCCCGCTCGTCGAGCCGGTAGCGGTCCTCGGCGTTGCTCTCCAGGTTGGTGGGCGAGAGCGACTGCACGCGGTTGGCGAGCGGCGTCTGCGCCTGGAAGCCGACGGAGCCGAGCACCCAGATCGCGGCCGCCACGAGCACGACCACGGGAATCAGCGCGCGCCGGCCGCGCGGCGAGGTGCCGAGCAGCAGGACGAGCAGCAGCCCGAGCACGGCTGCGATCCAGAACGAGCGGCGGTAGGACAGCACCAGCGAGGCGGTCAGCAGCGGCACGGCGAGCGCCATCCAGCGTTCGCGCGCCAGGCCGCCGACGAGCGCCGCGATCGTCCCCAGCAGCGCCATCATGATCAGCCAGTTCGCGGTCGGCTCGTAGTAGGTGAGGTGCGTGCCGCCGTTCAGCTCGACGCTGCCGCCGCCGGCCAGCACGATCAGCCCCATGATCGCCTTCAGCACGGCGAGCGCGATCGCGCCCTTCAGCAGCAGCGCGAGCCGGTCGCGGTCGAGGTCGAGGTTGACGATCGCGGGCGGGATCACGAGCAGGTAGAAGAGCACGTGCATCGCGAACAGCGTGTCTCTGAAGTTGGCGCCGCCCGCGCGCGTGACGGCGAACCCGGCCGCCATCGCGAGCGCCACCAGCAGCAGCGGAAGCGCGAGCGCGCCCGGCAGGTGCGGCTGTCGCCGCCGGCGCACGAGGTCTGCGCCGACCGCGACGCCGGCGAGCACGACGAGCACGTCGAGCGCGGTGAGCTGCTTGTAGACGCGGTCGTAGAGGTGCGTCATCACCGGGATGCCGAAGGTCGACCCCTCGCAGACGATCGGCGCGACGACGGCGATCGCGACCGCCACGAGCGGGCGCCGCAGCAGCACGACGACCCCGACGAGGATCAGCGGGACGAACAGGCCCACGCCGCCGAGTCGCCGCTCGGCGAAGACGGCGATTGCGAGCGTCGCGACCGCGGCGAGCAGCGCCGCGACCAGCGACTCCGCCCAGTAGCCGCGCAGTCGCTGACGAAGCGCGATCATCGCCGCCACGCGGCTAGCGCTGGGCGCGCCGGCGGCCTGTGAGCGGCGGCAGGGCTTCGGCCTCGTCGGCGAACGTCGGCTCGGTCGGGCCGTAGGCCTCGTAGCCGTAGCGGCTGCCGCCACGCATGCCCGTCACGACCAGCCCAACCGGCTGGAGCATGTGACGGTCGAGGATCGAGCGTGCTCTCTGGACCTGGTCGCGCGTGGTGTGGGCGAGCCGCGCGACGATCAGCGCGGCGTGGATCGCCGGATTGTTGAGCAGGACCTGGGCGTCGGCGACCGGGTTGAGCGGCGGCGCGTCGATGATGACCATCGCCTCGTCGTTCGCGAGATCCGCGAGCAGCGCGGAGACGGCGGGCGAGCTGAGCAGCTCCGAGGGGTTCGGCGGCAGCTCGCCGGCCGGCAGCAGCGAGAAGCTCGGCAGCGCCGCGATGGGCTGCACGAGCGCGTCGCCGAGGTCGACCTGGCCGGTCAGCACGGTCGTCACGCCACGCCGCGGGTCGAGCGCGAAGTGGTGCGAGAAGCTCGGCTGGCGCAGGTCGAGCTCGACGACGACGACGCGGCGGCCGGCGAGCGCGATCGCCTGTCCGAGGTCGATCGACACCGTCGACTTGCCCTCGCTCGCGACGGCGCTCGTCATCAGCAGCGTGTCGAGCTGGCGCGTGACCGCGATGAAGTCGAGCGCGCTGCGCAGGATGCGATACGGCTCGAGCGAGTGGCCGCGTTCGCCGGGGCGGTCGCGCTTGAACGCGCTCGGCGGGATCGTCGCGAGCACCGGCAGGCGGTAGCCCCGCTCGAATCCGTCGATCGCGTTCACGCGCCGGTCGAGCGACTCGAGCAGGAACACGAGCGCGGCGGACAGCGCCAGCCCGACGAGCAGGCCGAGGATGACCGTCGTCTTGAGGCTCGTGCCGCTGGGGCTGCCGGGCGGGCTCGCGCGCGAGATGATCTGCAGGCCGCCGCTCGCGATCGCGCGCAGCTCGTCGAGCCGCTGGCTCGACTGTTCGAGCGCCAGGCGGTTCGCCGAGTTCGGCGGCGTCGCGTCGATCTGTCTCTGCAGGTCCGCCTGGGCGGCGTCGATCGAGGCGAGCTGCGACTGTTCCTCGGTCGCCAGGTACTGGTCCGCGAAGGCGTTCGCGAGGCGTGCCGAGAAGATCGGGCTGTCCGTCCCGGCGGTGATGTTGATGACGTCCGCGTTCGGGGCCGTCTCGACGCTCACCGCGCTCTGGAGTGTCTCCGGCGAGGCCGGCGATCTCAGCTCTTGTCTGACCGCTTGCGCGACGCTGCGCGAGGAGGCGATCAGCACGTTCGTGGCCGCGTCGCGCGCCGGGTCGCCGCTGCCCTGCTGGACCTGGAGCGCGGACTGCGTGAGCGTGGTGTTGTTGAAGGCGACGCTCGCGGTCGCGTCGTAGCTGCGCGTCGAGGTCTCGTAGCGCGCGACCGCCGCGGCGATGCATGCGAGCACGATCCCGCCGACGAGCAGCCAGCGGCGCCGCATGACGTCGAGGAACGACGACAGCGACTCGCGCTCGGCGGGCTCCTCAGCCGAGATGACGGGGCTCAGGCCGCCGGCCATCGCAGCGTGCAGTCCTCGGCGAGCATCACGCGTGGATGTTACTCACGCGTGACGTCGGCCTCGATGCGGCTGGACGCTCGTCCAGCGATCTGGCGCAAGGCGGTCACACCGCTTTATCCTGCGCTTCACACCTGCATGAGTCCCGTCTCCCCCAGCGCCGGGGCGCCGGTCGTGGTGATCGGCGCCGGGCCGCACGGCCTCGCGGCCGTCGCGCACCTGCGCGCGGCCGGCATTCCGACGCGCGCGTTCGGGGCGCCGCTCGGCTTCTGGCGCGAGACGATGCCCGCCGGGATGCTGCTGCGCTCCTCGGACGACGCGTCGAACATCGACGACCCGGCGCGCGAGCTGACGCTCAAGGCGTGGGCCGCGGCGACCGGCCGGCGGGTCGTCAAGCCGGTCCCGATCGGCGACTTCATCGACTACGGGCTGTGGTTCCAGCAGCGCGTCGTCCCCGACCTCGACGAGCGCATGGTGGCGACGGTCTCGCGGCGCGGGCGCGAGCTGACCGTGACGCTGGAGGACGGCGAGCAGCTCGCGGCGGCGCGCGTCGTCGTCGCGGCGGGGCTCGCGCCGTTCGCGCGCGTGCCAGAGCTGTTTCGCGGCCTTCCGCAGGCGCTGCGCCCGCACACGTCGGAGACGCCCGACCCGTCGCGCTTCGCCGGCAGATCGGTGGTCGTGATCGGCGGCGGCCAGAGCGCGCTCGAGGGCGCCGCGCTGCTGAACGAAGCGGGCGCCCAGGTCGAGCTCGTCGCCCGCGCCGGGCGCATCTTCTGGCTTGGCCCGGGAGGCCCGGCGGGCCACAGATGGGGCACCGTCGTGCCCCCGACTGCGCCCCTGCCCATCGTGGCCGCGGCCAACGGCGCGTCGCGTTCGCGCCCAGGCGTGCGCGAACGCTACGGCCTCTACTGGCGCGCGTCGCCGACGGAGGTCGGCGGCCGCGTCACGGGCTGGATCGGGGCGGCGCCCGACGTCTGCCACGTGCTCCCGCGCGACCTGCGAATCCGGCTCGCCGACGATGCGGCGAAGGCCGCAGCAGCCTACTGGCTGCGCGACCGCCTGCGCGCGATCCCGCTCGTCCTCGGTCGCAGCGTCGTCGAGGCGCGCGAGCAGCACGGACGCGTGCGCCTGCGCCTGGACGACCGCGGCGAGCGCGTAGTCGACCACGTCGTGCTGGGGACCGGCTACGCGATGGACGCGCGCCGCTACCCGTTCCTCGCGCCGGAGCTGGCAGCCGAGCTGAAGGTCGCTCGCGGCTATCCCGTGCTGCGCCGCGGGCTCGAGTCCTCGGTGCCCGGCCTGCATTTCCTCGGCGCGCCCGCCTACGGCAGCTTCGGTCCGGTGATGCGCTTCGTGATCGGCACCGCCTACGACGCGCCCGCGCTGGCGCAGGGCATCCAGGGGCAGCGCCGTCCCCTGTTCCGCTGGGCGTTCTGAGCGCCCGCGCCCGCCGTCAGGCGGGCCGGCGCTGGCGGAGCACGTCGTCGTACAGCGCGACGGTGCGTTGCGCGATCGCGTCCCATGCGTAGCGCTCGTCGGCGAGCGCCCGCGCCGCGGCTCCGCGCGCGCGGCAGGCGTCGCGGCCGGCGGCGACGACCGCGCGCAGCTTCTGCGCGAGCGCGTCGGGGTCGGCGCGCTCGCAGACCCAGCCGGTCTCGCCGTCGACGACGTACTCCGGCAGCCCCCCGACGGGGTAGACGACGGCGGGTCGGCTGTAGCCGTAGGCGAGCAGCAGCACGCCGCTCGCGCTCGCCTGGCGGTAGGGGAGCGCGGCGACGTCGGCGGCCGCGAACAGCCGACCGGCCTCGTCCGCCGGGACGAACCGCTCGCGCACGACCAGCCGGCCGGCGAGCCGCGCGTCGGCGCGCAGGTCGGCGACCTCGGCGAGCGCGCCCTTGTCCTCGCCCGCCAGCACGACGCGCACGGCGGGGACCTCCGCCGCCGCGAGCAGCAGGTCGCGCACGCCCTTGTCGGGGCGCAGCTGGCCGAACAGCAGTACGACCAGCTCGTCGTCCGCCGCCCCCAGCTCGGCGCGCGCGGCGTCCGGGTCGGCGTCGGGCGCGCCGCGGCGTGCGAGCCCGCCGTACTCGCCGTGCGGGATCGCCACGGCCTTCGCGGCCGTCGCGGGCGGCAGCGCGGCGCGGTCGTGCTCGGCGTGGATCACGAGGCGCGCGGCGCAGCGGTCGGTCAGCGCGCGCGAGCGCGCGTACGCGCGCTCGCCGCGCTCGAACGTGTTGTGCGGCGTCCACACGAACGGCCGGCCGACGGCGCGCAGCGCCAGCGCCTGCGCCGCGCCGAGCGGCGGCCACTCGCCGCCCTGCACGTGCACGACGTCGGCCGCGCGCGCGAGCGCCAGCAGCGGCGCGTTCGCGGCGAGGTGCGTGACGCCGTTGACGGCCTTCGAGGCGCGCGCGCGGCGGATCGCGCGCCCGAGCGCGGTGCGCCCGCGCACGTAGGGGAAGAGCGCGTGCAGCGCGACGCCGGGCGCGGGCGGATAGCGGTGGTCGCGCGCCGTCGCGACGTCGACCGTGCAGCCCGTGCGCGCCAGCGCCGCCGCCAGCTCGGCGGTGTAGTCCGCGACGCCGCCGACGCCGCCTTCCTCGACCAGCAGGACGCGCATGCGCGCGCAGGCTATCGCGCGGCCGGTCGGCCGCTGCGCGCGGTCGGCGATGCGCCCGGCGTCAGCCGGTCGTGCCGGCTCTGTAGTGCGCCGCGACCTGCGCCGCGCTGAGCACGGCGTTGTAGACGGCGGGCTCGTCGATCGTGCCGGCGAAGAACTCGCTGCCGCCGTCCCACGAGCCGATGAACAGCGTGTTCGCCGTTCTCGTGGCGGAGCCCGACAGCGCCGCCGAGGCGACCTGCACGCCGTTGACGTAGAGGCGCTGCGTCGAGCCGTCGAACGTGCCGACGACGTGGTAGGTGCCGCCTGCGACGAGCGCGCCCGAGGGGGCCTGCAGGCGGCGGCGCGTGCCGCTCTGGATGACGGTGAACTCCATCCGCGGCCCGTTGAACTGGAGCGAGTAGGACTCGGCCTTCGTCAGCACCGAGCGGAAGGCGCCGGACGCGGGCAGGCTCGTCGGCTTGATCCACGCCTCCAGCGAGAAGGCGTTGGTGAACTGGAGCGCCGTGGAGGACGGCACCGACACGCGGCCCGAGCTGCCGTTGAACGCCACGGCGCGGTTGACCATGTCGGTCGCGAGCAGCGACGGCTGGTTGAGCGTCGCGCCGCCCGCGTAGGTGCCGGCGCTGCCGCCGGCCATGTTCGCGGCGCTCGTGCCCGACGTCTCGCCGAGCCGCCACCAGCCGACGGGCGCGTCGGCCGCGACGACGCTCGCGTACGAGGCCGGCGGCGCCCCCGCCTGCGTCGTGGCGGAGGCGACCGGCGACCAGGCCGAGCCGTTGCTGCTCGCGTCGACGGCTCTCACGCGGTACCAGTACTGCGTACCGGCAGCGAGGCCCGTGTCGGACCAGGACGTGACGTTCGCGCCGAGCGCGATCGACGTCGGCGCGCTGAACGCCGCGTCGGTGCTGCGCTGGAGCACCTGCCCGGCCTCGGCGCCCGCGTTGTCGCTCCACGAGAGGTCGATGCGCGAGGAGGAGACGGTGGTCGCGGAGAGGTTGCTCGGCGCGCCGAGCGGCTGCTGCGCGGCCGCGTAGTGGGCGGCGACCTGCGCGGCGCTCAGCGCGCTCGCGTAGACCGAGATGTCGTCGAGCGTGCCGGCGAAGAACTGCTGCGTGCCGTCCCACGAGCCGATTCGCACGCCGCTCATCGTGAGGTCGGTGCTGCCCGTGAGCGCAGCGGAGGCGACCTGGACGCCGTTGACGTAGAGCCGCTCGGTTGCGCCGTCGTAGGTGCCGGCGACGTCGTAGACACGGCCGGCGACGATCGTCCCGGCGGGCGCCTGGAGGCGGCGCGAGACGCCGAGCTGCACGACCGACATCTCCAGCGTCGGCCCGTTCAGCTCCAGCGAGTAGGAGCCCGTCTTCGCGACGATCGTGCGGATCATGCCGGCCGGCGGCAGGCTCGACGGCTGGATGAACGCCTCGAGCGTGATGCCGGTCGTGAGGTCGAGCGACCCCGACTGCCCGATGCGCGCGTCGGCGCCGGCGCCGCCGAAGCCGACGGCGGTGCCGGTCGCGTCGGTCGCGACGAGGCCGGCGAGCCCAAGCGTCGGCGCGCCCTCGTACGTGCCCGGGTTGGCGACGGTCGCGTCGCCGGCGATCGTCCCGCTCGTCTCGTTGAGCTTCCAGTAGGAGACCGGCCGATCCGCGATCACCGTCGCCGCGTAGGAGGCGGTGGCCGGCGTCGAGATCTGCACCGGGCTCGACCACGCGGACGCGTTGCCGCCCGCGACCGCCTTGACGCGGTACCAGTACGTCGTCCCCGCCGTCAGGCCGGTGTCCGAGTAGGACTGCTGATTGGCGCTGACGGCGATGTCCGTCGGCGACGAGAACGACGAGCTGGTGCTGCGCTCGACCACCTGGCCGGTCTCGCCGGTCGAGTTGTCGAGCCAGCCGAGGTCGACCTGCGTGGTCGACCGCGCCGCCGCGCTGAGGTTGCTCGGCGCGGCGAGCGTCGCGGCGCTCGCGGCGTTGTAATGGCTGAGGACCTGCGCCCCGCTCAGCACGGTGCCGTAGACGGCCGGCTCGTCGATCGTGCCGGCGAAGTACTCCGTCGTGCCGTCCCACGAGCCGACGACGATCGCGTTCGTCGTGACCGTCGCGCCCCCGGCGAGCGCGGCCGAGGCGACGAGCGCGCCGTTGACGTAGAGGCGCTGCGTCGTGCCGTCGTAGGTGCCGACGACGTGGTACGTGCTGCCGGCGACGATCGCTCCGGCCGGCGCCTGCAGGCGCCGGCGCGTGTTGTTCTGGATGACGGTGAACTCCAGCCGCGGGCCGTTGAACTGGAGCGAGTACGACTCGGGCTTCGTGAGGATCGTGCGGAAGCTGCCGGTCGCCGGCAGGCTCGTCGGCTTGATCCAGGCCTCGAGCGAGAAGCTGTTCGTGAAGTTGAAGGCGACGGCCGGGGGGATCGTGACGAAGCCCGTGGAGCCGTTGAACGCGGCGGCGGTGTTCGCGTCCTGCGACAGCAGCGAGGTCTGACCGAGCGTGACGGCTCTGTACGTCCCGTTGTTGAGCCCCTCCTGATCGACGGCGGTCGTCCCCGACGCGTCGCCGAGGCGCCACCAGCCGACCGGGCTGTCCGCCGCGATCGCTCTGCCGTACGCGCTCGTCGGCGGGGGCGGAGGCGCCGGCGGCTCGTAGTCGATCGTGTCCGTCGCGGTCGAGCCCCATTTCCCGGTGTTGTCCTGGAAGACGACGGAGACGGTGCGGATCCCGGTTCTGTTCGACCCGCCCGTCGACGGGTCGGTGAGGTCCCACGAGAGGCTCTGCGGGATCGAGTCGTACGACGTGTTCGCGTACTGCTTCCACGTGCTGCCGTCGTTCGAGACTCTGAACGCTCTCACGCCGCTGACGTCGTCGCGGCCGAGGATCGAGAGGCTGACCGCGCCGGTGGACGTCGTTCTGTCGACGTGGTTGATCGCGACCGTGCCGCTCGGCGCGTCGCCGTCGGCGATCTGCCCGCCGGAGACGGTGAAGACGGTGATCGCCGAGTTGTCGGGCCCGTTCTCGCGCGAGCCGTCGGCCTTGCCCGCGCTCTCGTAGACGAGGTTGTCGGGGTCGGCGACGGAGCGCAGCACGTACGTCCCGTCGGCGAGCGTGCTCTGCCCGAGGTCGATCCACTGCTCGAAGCGGTAGTAGTCGTACGTGTCGCCCCACCCCGGCGAGAGGCCCTCGCGGATGATGTTGCTCGCATCGGGCAGGCAGTTCGCGGGCGGGTATCTCGGCGGCCAGATCGCCGCGAGCACGGAGGTGACGAACTCCTCGTCCTCGACGCAGCTCGTCGTCTTGGCGCCGATGACGTCCGGCTGGCCCGTCGTCTGGCCGCTCGCGATCCAGGCGTCGTACGCCGCTCTCGTCCACAGCTGGTACCCGCCCCAGTGGTCGAAGTGGTAATGCTGATGGACCGCGTGGTAGTAGAGCGTGCTGCCCGGGATCGCGATGTCGACGAAGCCGCCCTGGTCGTCGTAGATGCGCTGATAGGCCTGGCCCGCCGGCGGGTTGAGCGTCGGGTCGATTCTCGCCCAGATCTCGACCGGCCCCTCGCCGGCGTTGTAGACCGTGTTAGAGAAGCGCAGGACGTTGTGCAGGTCGCCCGCGCCGTTGGCGCTGACGTCGGTGCGGTCGAAGCGCAGCAGGCGCGGCGGCAGCGTCTTGAGGTTCGGGTACAGCGGCGTCGCGGCATGCGCCGCGGCGGGGCTCGCGAGCAGCAGCAGCGCGAGCATGAGCGTTGTCAACAAACGTGGACGCATGTGCGAGGCGGGGCACGATGTCTTACCGCCGGACGGCTTGTCAAGAAGGTCTGGACGCACTGGACGCAAATGGCCGCTCCGCACCGGTCGGCGCTCAGCGTCCAGTCCGCATCCTGACGGCCGCGAGCCGCTTCAGTCTGCGCGCGGCGACGGTGCGCGCCCACGCGAGCAGCGGGCCGGGATCGCGCGGGTCGAGCAGGCCGAGCTCGCGCGCCTTCAGGTACGGCCGCAGCAGCGCCAGCAGCCGCGCCGGTCGCCTGATGGCCGGCGTCTCCTGGAGCTCCTCGCGGATCACGAGCGCGTCGAGCAGCGGCACGACGATCCCGACGCCCGCGCGCGGCGTCGGCGGGGGGGACAGCTCACGGCCGGCGAGCGCCGCGACGAGGCGCCGGCTCGCGTCCGCGCCGCACGCGTCGCCGAGGCCCCATTGCGCCGGCACGCGCACGTTGACCTCGATGAACCAGCGCTCGTCGGTGTCCGGATGGCGCTTGGTCTCCACGCCGGCGACGCCGACGAAGCCCGCCTCGTCCAGCACGGCTCTCGCGAGCGCGGTCGTCTCCGGCAGCGGATCGGAGAAGCCGACGGCGGTCGCGCCGAAGCCGCGCGGCGCCTGGCGCAGCTTGCGACAGCCGAAGCAGACGGGGTAGCTGCCGTCGGCGAGCCGCACGACGATCGCCTCCTCGACGTCGGCGTCGCCGCCCGGGACGTACTGGCACAGCAGCATGCCGACGCCGTCGCGCAGCGGCCGCTCCACCCGGGCCGCGGCCTCCGTCGCGTCGTTCACCACGAAGACGCGCTCCTCGCCGTAGCGCCCGCGCCAGTCGTGCGAGAAGATCGGCTTGACGACGCACGGCCATGGCGCCGCGGCGGCCAGCTCGTCCAGCTCTGCGACGCTGTGCACGACGGCGGTCCACGGCACGTTGACGCCCGCGCGGCGCGCGACTCCGTCCGCCGTCTCCTTGTCCATCAGCTCCAGGTGGCTGGCGCTCGCGACTTCGAACGCGCGCACGTTGGCGGGGACGCGGTCGGGATGCCTCGCGAGCAGCTCGCTGCCGCGGTCGGTCATCGGGAAGACGGCCAGCTCCTCGCCGGGCGCCGCGAGCCGCTCGATCGCGGCAAGCCACGGCTCGCCGTCGCCCTCGAACGGCGCGATCACCCGCTCGACGCGGCGGCTGCGCGTCTCCCAGTCATGCCCCGGCGCGACGACGTTCGTCACGCGTGCGCCGGCGCGCACCATCGCGCGGGAGAGGGCGAGGCCGGAGCTGTGCGGCTCGAGCACGACGACGTGGGGCCAGGCGCTCACCGAGCCGCGCATCATACGCCGCGTCCGAGCAGCCGCCGGAGCTGCGCCTGGCGCTGCTGCGGCAGGCGGCGGGCGAGTCTGCGGGCGGCGAAGCGCAGGTGCTTCGGCGCCAGCCGCAGCCGGATCGGCGGGTAGCGGCGGCCGAGCGGGAAGACCGTGCGCCAGGCGAGCGGGCGGTTCTCGTCGGACAGGCGCCACTTGTAGTCGTGCGCGCCGCCGCCGAGGTCGGCGCTGCGCGCGCCGCGCGCGGCGCCCGCCTCGAGCGCGAGCAGCATCGTCTGCGTGCCGGGCGCGTGCTTCGCCCAGGCGGGGTCGAAGCCGCCGCCCCAGAAGCCGAGCGCGTCGCCGGCGCGCAGCACCAGGTCGGCGGCGACCGGGCCGTCCGGGCCTTCGAGCAGGGCGACTGCGAGGCGCTCGTCGTCGTCGAACGCGCGCGCCGCCGCGCCGATCACGCGCTGCGCCGCGTCGCCGACGTTCGAGCCGCCGCGGTCGTCCCAGCGCGCGTGGTGCAGGTGCAGCAATGCTGCGACGGCGGCCTCGTCGGTCGCCAGGCGGCCGCGCACGCCCTCCTCCTCCAGCCGGCGTGCGACGCGGCGCGCCTCCTTGCGGAACTTGCGTTCGCGGCGCGCCATCCACGCTTCGTAGTCGGCGTCGAGCGCGATCGCCGGGCTGTCCATCGTCACGTCGGTGCGCACGCGCGGGCGCAGGCGGCCCGGCCAGCAGCTCGCGACCAGCTCGGGCCACGGGTCGGCGGCGTCGATCCCCTCGAACACGACGCTCGCGGGCGGCGGGTCGGCGGCGGCGAGCCCGGCCGCGAGCGCAGCCGCGACCTCGCGCTCGCGTCCGCTGCGCGCGAGCGGACCGATCCGGTGGGTGAAGCCGGCGCCGAGCAGGCGGTACTCGGCGAGGCCGTAGGCGACCTGCGCGAAGAACGGCCCGACGCCGACGAGCTGGTCGTCTGCGTCGAGCGCGAGCACGACGCGCAGGCGCGCGTCGCCGCTGCGCCCTTCCCGCCACCACGCGAGCATCCACCCGGGGGTGCAGAACGGCCGCCCGGCAGCCTGCGCGAGCGCGTCCCATGCGTCGAGGTACGGCGCCAGCTCGTCAGCTTGTGCGACGACAAGCGGCGCCAACGCGGTGACGTCGCCCGCAGCTCGTCGCTCGCGATGAGTGGAGGGCGAAAGCCGTGGGCGCACCGGCGGATAGTATGCGCCGCCCGTGGGTCGCGACCGCATCGTCTCCATCCAGACCACGAACGAGCGCGGCGGGGCCGAGTACGCGAACGTCGACCTGCTCGACGCGCTGCGCCAGCGCGGGCACGAGGTGCTGCTCGTCACGAACGTGCCCGACATCGCGGCGAAGACCGGGGTGCCCGTCGAGGCGATCGATCTCGGTCCGAAGCTCAACAGAAGCAGCGTCGCGCGAACGGCGCTGGCGGCGCCGCGGACGCTGTGGCGGCTCGCGCGCGCGCTGCGCGCCGCGCGGCCGGTCGGCGTGACGTTCCTGCACTTCAAGAAGGAGCAGCTGCTGTGCGCGCTGCTGCCGCCGCGGCTCACCGGCCGGATCGTGTGGGCCGAGTGGGGGCCGGTGCCGCCGAGCCTGCGCGGCGGTCTGCCGCGTCTGCTGTACGCGCTCGCCGCCCGCCGCGCGGCCGCGATCATGGCCGTCTCGGAGGGGACGAAGCGGACCGTCGTGGACGCCGGCGCGTCCGCCGGGAAGGTGCTCGTCGTGCCCAACCTCGTGGACGTCGACGACGTCTCGTTCGACGCGGCGGCGCGCGAGCGGCTGCGCGCCGAGTGGGGCGCCGGGCCGGACACGCTCGTCGCCGGCTGCATCTCGCGCTTCCAGCGGCGCAAGCGCAACGACGTCGTGATCGACGCGATGGGCCACGTCGACGGCGACGTGCTGATGGTGCTGGCGGGCGAGGGCGAGGAGGAGGAGGCGTTGCGCGGGCGCGCCGCGCCGCACGGCGAGCGCGTGCGCTTCGCGCCGAACGTGCGCGGCCACGTCGAGGCGTTCCTGTCCGCCTGCGACGTGCTCGTGTTCGCGCCGAGCCCGACAGAGGGCGCGCCGCGCGTGATCGTGATGGCGCAGCTCGTCGGCGTGCCGGTGATCGCGACCGACCCCGAGGGTGCGGCCGAGCTGGTCTCACCCGGGACCGGCACGATCTGCTCCCCTTCGCACGACCCGCGCGCGCTCGGCGCCGCGCTCGCCGCCTACCGCGACGACCCCGAGCGGCGCCGCCGCGAGGGCGCGGCCGGGCGCGAGGCGACGCTCGGGCACCACGACCCCGAGCGCACGCTGCAGACGGTCGAGCGCGCGCTGGGGCTGCGCGCGTAGGCGAGCGGTCGGCCCTGCGTGGCCGCGAAGCGCGTGCGCGCGGGAGGCGCGTCCGCTGCCGGCACACGCCCGACTCGCGCTCAGCCGCGCCCGAGGAGACGCGCGCGCAGCTTGCGCACGCGCTCCTGCCGCTCCGGCGGCAGCGCGCGCTTAAGCGCTTCGCGCCCCTCGACGCGCACGATCGTCGGCGCGACGCGCGCGAGCGTCAGCGGCATGCGCGGGCGCGGCACGAGCAGCAGCGTCCAGCAGACGGGGTCGTTGCCGTCCGCGAAGCGGCGCTTGAAGAGCTGGTCGCCCGGACCCCAGTCGAGCCGCCGGTCGCCGCGCGCGAACGCGTCCTCGATCGCGTGCAGCATGCAGGCGTTCGAGACGCCGATTCTCGCGTGCGCCTCGTCCCAGCCGCCGTTGATCGAGGAGACCTCGCCGCCGGCCGCGGCGAGCAGCTCGGCCGCGACGGGCTCGCCGTCCAACTCCACCAGATACAAGCGGAAGCGGCCGTCGGCGAGGTGCGCGGCCGCGACCTCCTCGTAGACGGCCGTGAGCTGGCGCTCGCGCACGACGATCGCCGACTCGCCGCGGCCCTCCCAGCGCGCGGCGTGCAGCCGCATGAACGCGGCGATGTCGGCCGACACGGTCTGCGCCGTGCTGATGCGCGCGCTGCCCCCGGCGGCCTCCACGTCGCGGCGCACCTTGCGCATGCGCTTGCGGAAGTGCGAGCCCTTGTCCGCCATCCACTGCTCGAACGAGCCGGCCGCCAGCGAGACGACGTGCGAGTCCTGCACGTAGTAGCGGCGCAGCGGCGGGCGCAGCGCGCCCGGCCAGCGCTCGGCGAGCGCGCGCGGCCAGTGCGAGGCGACCGGTCCCGACTCCAGCGCGATCACATCCGCGCGCGGTCGCGCGCGAGAGAGCGCCCCGGCGACCGCCTCCGCCGCTTCCCACTCGCGGCCCGGCAGCGCGAGCGGCCCGGTGCGCGGCATCGCGCCGCCGAGCAGCCGCAGGTCGGTGCGGCCGAAGCGCTTCGGCTCGGCGACGAACGGTGCCAGCCCGACCAGCTCGTCGCCGTCGTGCACGGCGACGACGCTCAGGCGCGCACCCGGCGCCGGCAGGTGGCGCCACCACGCGAGCATCCAGGCCGGCGCGCACAGCGGCCGCCCGCACGCGACCGCGAGCGCGTCCCACGCGGGCGCCAGCTCGGCGAGACGGTCGGGATCGGCGACGAGCTCTGCGTCGAGCGGGGAGGCCATCGCGGGCGGAGTCTATGCCGCGCTGCCGCGGAGCCGGCGCTGGAGTCCGCGGAGCTGCGCGACGCGCTCCTGCGGCAGGCCGCGCAGCGCCGCGGCGCGCGCGCGGGAGCGCACCAGCGCGCGCGAGGAGCGCGCCGCGCTGAGCGGAAGGCGCGCACCCGGCACGAGCAGCACCGCCCACTCCAGCGGCGCGTCGCCGTCGGCGAAGCGCAGCTTGTAGGCCTGCTCGCCGACGCCGAGGTCGAGCCGTCTGCGGCCGCGCGCGAACGCGCCCTCGACGGCGTCGAGCAGGCACAGCAGCGACGGCTTGAACGCGGCGTGGCGCTCGTCCCAGCCGCCGTTGACGAACAGCTCGGTCCCGCCGGCCTCGATGAAGAGCTGGGCGCAGATCGGCTCGCCGTCGAGGTCGAGCATCCGCAGCGTGAGCCGCCCCTCGTCGAGCAGGCGCTCGCCGGCGTCGACGATCATCGCCGCGAAGCGCTCGCCGAGGTCGACGAGGTTCGAGTGGCCTCTGCCGTCCCAGCGCCCAGCGTGCAGCCGCACGAACGCGGCCGCGTCGGCGGCGAGCGTCGCGCGCGTCGCGACGCGCGAGCTGCCGCCGGCCTGCTCGAATCTGCGCCGCATGCGGCGCATCTGCTGGCGGAAGTTCGAGCTGCGCGCCTCCATCCAGGCGTCGAACGAGCCCTCGCGCAGCGAGACGAACGGGCTGCCGTCGACGTGCGTGCGCCACAGCGGCGGGCGCAGCGCGCCGCGCCAGCCGTCGCGCAGCGCGGCCTGCCACTGGCCGTCGACCGCGATCCCCTCGAACAGCAGCGCGTCGGGGCGCGGCGTCGCCGTCGCGAGCGCGCGGCCGATCGCCGCGGCCACTTCCCACTCGCGGTCGGGAACGGCGAGCGGCGCGAGCCGGGCGGCGATCTCGATCCCCGGCAGGCGGTAGTCGAGCCGCCCGCCGCCGTCGGGGGCGGCGTAGAACGGCGCGAAGCCGACGAGCCGTTCGCCGTCGCGCACCGCGACGCTCCGCGGGACCGCGCCGTCCGGCGCGACGTGCCGCCACCACGAGAGCACCCACGCGGGACTCATCTGCGGCAGCGCGGCCGCGACCGCGAGCGCGTCCCACTCGTCGGCGAGCGCGGCGAGCCCGTCGAGATCGGCGATCGGCTCGGCGTCGAGCACCGCGTCCGCCTACGCCGCGCCGCCGCCGAAGTCGACCGCGACGGGCGCCTGTTCGAGCGCCGCGGCCGGATCGACGCGCGGGTCGATCGCCTGCATCGGCGCGCGGCCCTTCAGCACGATCTCCTGGTACTCGTCCTCGGCGTCGGACTGCATCACGATCGCGCCGCCGACGCCGAGCGTCGCCGTCTCGCCGTCGATCACGATCGTGCGGATGACGATGTTGAGGTCGACCGCGCCGCTCAGCCCGAACCAGCCGATCGCGCCCGAGTACACGCCGCGCGCCTCGCCCTCGAGTTCGTCGATGAGCTCCATCGTGCGCTTCTTCGGCGCGCCCGTCATCGAGCCGCCGGGGAAGCATGCGCGCACGCAGTCGGGCGGCTCGACGTCCTCGCGCAGCAGCCCGCGCACGGTCGAGACGAGCTGGTGGACCGTCTCGTACGTCTCGACGTGCATCAGGTAGGGCACGTGCACGGTCCCGACCTCGCACACGACGCCGAGGTCGTTGCGCAGCAGGTCGGCGATCATCAGGTTCTCCGCGCGCGTCTTCTCGTCCGCGCGCAGCTCCTCCGCGAGCCGCACGTCCTCGGCCGGGGTCGCGCCGCGGCGGCACGTGCCCTTGATCGGCTTCGCCTCCGCCCAGCGGTCGCGCCCGATCGACAGGAAGCGCTCCGGCGAGGAGCTCAGCACGGCGCTCTCGCCGACGCGCAGGAACGCGGAGAACGGGGCCGGGTTCACGCGCCGCAGCGTGCGGTAGAGCGGCAGCGGGTCGGGCCGCGTCTCGGCGGTGACCTTGTTCGTGAGGCAGATCTCGTACGACTCGCCATCGATCAGTGCCTGCTTGCAGGCCGCGATGTCGTCGAGGTAGCGCTGGTGCGAGCGGCTGAGGCGGAAGGCGACCGGCGGGTCGCTGCGCTCTGCCGACAGTCGCTCCCAGTCGGGCGCGTCGACCGGCGGCAGCGAGACGAGCCGCAGGCTCGTGTCGCGGATCCAGCGCTCGCTGTCCTCGACGCCGTCGGGCTCCGCGATCGCCAGCACGTAGGTCGTGCGCTCGACGTGGTCGAACGCGATCAGCCGGTCGGCGAGCACGAACGCGGCGTCCGGCATCGCGGAGGCGTGCGCCGCCTCGCCGCCGCAGTCGGCCTTCAGCTCGTAGCCGAGATAGCCGACGAAGCCGCAGTTGAAGTCGAACGGCAGGTCGTCGGAGACCGAGCGCAGCCGTCGCGTCTCGCGGCTCAGGTAGTCGAAGATCGACTCCTGCGACGTTTCGACCGTCCCGTCAGGACGCTCCACACGCACGACGCCGTCGCCGACGTCGTACGTGACGACAGCAGACATCGGGCCGCCGGGCGCGCCCATGAACGAGAAGCGCGCGCGCTCGTCGATCTTGCTGCTGTCGAGCCAGAAGGCGTTCTCCGCCTCGCCGTAGAGATGCACGAACGCGCGCTCGGTGTCGACGAGCGTGTCGAGCCGCTTGACGCTCAGCGTCAGGCGCGCGCGCTCGGCGGGACGCCGCGGCGCGACGGTCGCGGCGGCGCGGCCGGCGCCCACGCGAGCGCCGCCGTTCGCCGCCTGGTGCTGGGCGGTCAGGGCGCCGAAGTTCGCGAGCAGCTTGCGCCCGTACTCGGTGCTGATCGACTCCGGGTGGAACTGCACGCCCCAGCGCGGGCGCATCCGGTGCGCGACCGCCATCAGGATGCCGTCGCTCGTCCAGGCGATCGGCTCCAGCTCTTCCGGCAGCTCCTCGACGCACAGCGAGTGGTAGCGGACCGCCTGGAACTCCCGCGGGATCCCCGCGAACAGCGGCGATTCCTCGTGCAGCACGGCGCTAACGCGGCCGTGCATCGGCTCGGGCGCGTGCACGACGCGCGCGCCGCTCACCCAGCCGAGGCCCTGGTGGCCGAGGCAGACGCCGAGCAGCGGCGCCTCCGCCTCCGCGATCGCGCGGGCGCAGACGCCGAAGTCCTGCGCGCGGTCCGGTCGTCCCGGACCGGGCGAGACGACGACGTTGTCGAACGCCAGCTCACGCAGCTCCTCCCAGCTCGCCTCGTCGTTCTTGACGACGATCGGCTCGTCGCCGTTCGCCTCCGCCAGCAGCTGGAAGAGGTTGTAGGTGAACGAGTCGTAGTTGTCGATCAGCAGCGTCTTCATACGAGGTACTTCCGCAGCACCTTGCCCAACGGGCTCTTGGGGATCTCACCGCGCAGCTCGACCTGCTGCGGGACCTTGTAGTTGGCGAGCCGTTCGCGGCAGAAGTCGATCAGCGCGCGCTCCTCGAACCCCTCCGCCGGCACGACGACTGCCTTCACCACCTCCGCGCCGGGCGCAGCGCCCGGCACGCCGACGACGATCGCTTCGGCGACGCTCGGGTGTGCCTCGACGACGTCCTGCACTTCGATCGGGTCGACCTTGTAGCCGCCGACCTCGATCAACAGCTTCTTGCGGCCGGTGATCGTGAGCCGGCCCTGCTCGTCGAGCACGCCCAGGTCGCCGGTGTGGAAGCGGTCGTCGGCGAACGCCTCCGCGTTGACCTCCGGCAGGTCGGCGTAGCCGTCGGTCATCGCCGGGCTCGCGACGGTCACCTCGCCGGGCTCGCCCGCCGGCAGCGGCGCGCCCTCCTCGTCCACGATCGCGAACGCGACGTCGCCGATCGGCCGGCCGACCGACGCGAACGTCGCGACCGGATCGGCTTCGAGGTTGGCCGCGAGGAAGCCGGTCTCGGTCGAGCCGTAGAGCTGGCGCACGAGCACGCCGAACTTCTCGCCGAACGCCTCGAACGATTCGCGCGCGAGCGCCGTGCCGGCGGAGAAGCACAGCCGCAGCGACGACAGGTCGCCCCTGCCGGGCGCCTCGGCGAGCAGCTGGTAGTGGAACGGCACGCCGGGGAAGACGGTGCAGCGCTCGCGCTCGATCAGTTCGAGCGCGCGGTGGCGCTTGAGCAGGAACGGGTTCGGGTCCTCCAGGATCACGAGCGTCGCGCCCCACACCGTGGGGGCGAGGAGGCATGCGCCCATGCCCCACGTGTGGAACAGCGGGATCGCGCCGAAGATCCGATCCTCCGCGCTCACGTCGAGCTCGCCGTAGAGCGCCGCCTCGGCGGCGATCTGCCCGTGCGTGCGCGGGACGCGCTTCGGGCGTCCGGTCGAGCCGGAGGAGAACTGGTAGACGAGCACCTCGTCGGGGTCGCGCGGCGCGAGCCGCTCGGCGCTGGAGCGCTCGACCAGCTCTTCGAGCGTCAGCGCCTGTCCGTGCGCGGCCGTCGTGGTGATCACCTCGACCGGATGGTCGAAGCCGGCCGCGATCCGCTCGCAGACGCCGGCCGTGCGCTCGTCGCTGACGATCCCGCGCACGTTCGCGCTGTGGAAGCAGAACTCGAGCTCCGTCTGCTTGAACGCCGGGTTGACCGGCACGACGATCGCGCCGAGCGCGGTCACCGCGTGGAAGCACGTCACGAACCACGGGTCGTCGCGCAGCACGAGGCCGACCGCGTCGCCGGGGCCGATCCCGCGCTCGGCGAGGCCGTGGGCGAGTCGCTCGACGCGCTCGACCAGCTCCGCCCACGCGATCCGTTCCTCGCCGTAGACGAGCGCGGTGTGATCGGGGCGCTCCCCCGACTGGGCGTACAGCCGCTCCATCGTCAGCATCGCCCTACCCCTTCGCGCGCTCGACGAACGCCGCGATTGCGGCGATCGTCTGGAAGTTCTCGGGCGTGAGCGCGTCGTCCCGCACGGTCACGCCGTAGCGGTCCTGCAAGAAGCCCACGAGCTGCATGACCCCGTGCGAGTCGACGATCCCGCTCGCGAGCAGGTCCTCGTCGACGGGAATCGCGTCGATCGCGCTGCCGGTCAGGAGCTCTCGGAGGATGAACTGCTCGACGTCGGCGGCGACGTCCATACGGCCACCTGCTTTCTCTCTGCTGGGGTTCTCTCTGCTGTCGGCGCGACTGCGGCTCTGCGGTTGCGCCAGCGACGCAGCACGCGCGTGCGCCGTACCTCCCACATCGGCAGATAGCCGCGTGCACCGTAGGTCCAACGCGCGCCGGTGTTCTCTGCGACGACCCATCCCCACAGGCGCGCGAAGCCGCGCTCGTGCAGCGCATTCTCGACCTGGTAGAGGACGTCGTTCGCGGTTCCGCCGGCGCGATGCTGCTTGTGGACGTAGAGGTCGAAGCCGTAGGCGTCATCGGACCCGAGCTCGATCCCGAGCCCGAGTCTGCGCATGTCGCGGTGCGGCGGCATGCTCGGGTCCGCCCACCAGTAGCAGGCGATCAGCTCGTCGTCATGAAAGCCGGCAAAGCCGCCGTAGCCCGCGTCGAGGTCGGCGGCGAAGCGGGCATCGCCGTCGAGGTCGCCGCGCTCGCGGTTGAGCTCGCGCAGTGCCGGCAGGTGGCGGCGCTCGACCGGCTCCAGGCGCACCGTGCCGCGGCGCGCCGGCACCGCGATCTCGTCGAGCGGCTTGGCCAGCACGATCAGCAGCTCGTGCTTGACGAGCTGTGCGCGCACGCCGCGCACGAGGAACGCGAGCGTGCCGCGCAGGCCGCCGGCGGCGAGCCGGCGGCGCAGCTCGCGCAGCGTTGAGTGGACGATCGTGGAGGGGGACATGGGCCTGAGCGTTTGCTGGGCGTTTGCTTATAGCATCGGCAGGGCAGCCCGATAATGCGCACGTGAGCTTGCACGGAAGCCGAATCGCGGACCTCCCCACGCCGAACGCGAACCGCGGCGTCTTCGAGACGCTGCTCGTCGTCGGCGGCGTCCCGCGGGAATTGGACGCCCACCTGGAGCGGCTCGCCGCAAGCCTGGCCGCGCTCTACGAGGCGCCGTTGCCCGCGGCGGCCCGCGAGCTGGCGGTCGAGCACGCGGCCGACACGCCGCTCGGCCGGTTGCGCCTGACGGCGACGCCGCAGCCGGAGGGCGAGCCGCAGCTCGACGTCGTCGTCCAGCCCGTGCCGCGGGCGAACGTGCTGCCCGGCTGGGAGCTGGCGCTCGACCTGCGCAGCGTCGCGGTCGAGGACTGGACGGGCGCGCACAAGTGGGCCGACCGGCGGCTGCTGGAGGGGCTCGACGCGCACGCGGCGCCGGAGGGCGCGCTGCTCGTCGACCGCGACGGCAGCGTGCTGGAGACGACGCGCGCGAACGTCTTCGCCGTCGGTCCCGACGGCGTCGTGCGCACGCCGCTGGCCGACGGCCGGATCCTCCCCGGCGTCGCCCGCGCGCGGGTCATCGCGCTGACGCGTGCGGCGGGGATCGAGCTGCGCGAGGAGCGGCTGCGCGTGAAGCGGCTGCTCGTCGCGAGCGAGCTGTTCGCGACCGGCTCGGTGCGCGGCGTCGAGCCGATCCGTTCGCTTGACGGCGTCGCCGTCGGCGGCCCCGGTCCGGTCTCGGCGCTGCTCGCGCGCGAACTGCGCGCGCAGTGGCTCGGCAGCGCCGTGGCGGTGTCCTAGTCAGGCCGCAACGCGCTGGGCGCGCAGCGAGCGCAGCTCGTCGACGTCGATCACGCGCAGCGCGAACAGGCCGGCGACGTAGACGATCCCGCCGATCAGCGCGGCGGGGACGAGCCCGAGCGGGGCTGCGAGCGCCATCGCGCCCGTCATCGTGGCGGCGACCAGCGCGGTCGCGAGCAGGCGCCACGGCATCACGCGCAGCCGCAGCGTGAACAGCGCGGTGCCGAGCATCAGCGACATCGTCAGCACCTCGGTGACGACGGTCACCCACGCCGAGCCGAGCGCGCCGTACTTCGGGATCAGCCACACGTTGAGCCCGATGTTCGCCGCGGCGCCGATCGCCGAATAGATCGCCAGGCGCCAGTTGAGGTTCAGCAGCGGCGCGAGGAAGCCGGCGAGCGAGCCGAAGCAGATCGAGACGAACGCGATCATCAGGACGGGGAGGACGTCGGCGGTGCGCGCGTAGCCTCTGCCGAACATCACGTGCACGATCGGGTGCGCGAGCGCGATCGTCGTGGCGAGCACCGGCAGGGAGATCATCATCAGCAGCTCCGCCGCGCGCTGCACGAGCCGTCGCACGCGGTCGGGGTCGTGCTTGTGCACGGCCGACAGCACCGGGAAGAACGACGACATCACCGCCGCCGGCAGCAGCAGCAGCGGCGACAGGAAGCGGTAGCCGGCGCCGTAGATGCCGACTTCGTGTGTGCTTGAGAGCTGAAGCAGCAGCACCTGGTCGATCTGGTAGTAGATCGTGATCAGGATGCTCGCGATCCCCAGCGGCACGGCGACCTTCATCAGCGGCTTCCACAGCGCGCGCCCGCCACGCCAGTCGATGTGCGCGTAGCGGTAGGTCGCCGCCACCTGAAGCGTGCAGACGATCGCGAGCACGATGATGTACGCGGCTGCGAACGCGTTCACCGACGCGCCGACGACGAAGAAGGCGATCGTCACACCGAGCCACAGGAAGCTCTGCACGACGCTGAACGAGAGCGCGAGCCCGGATCGCAGGCGCGAGTTGAAGACGGACATCAGCGCGCTGCCGCCGGTTGAGAGGATCGTCAGCGTGAGGATCCACGCGGTGGCGTGGCCGGTGTGCAGGAAGATCGGCACGCACGCGGCGCACACGACGAGCGCGATCAGCGAGAGCAGCAGCCGCATGCCTGCCAGCGCGCCGAGCCACTGCGCCTCGCGCTCGGGCTCGGCCGCCATCCGCTGCATCGCGACGGTCGTCAGGCCGAGGTCGGTCAGCACCGCGAAGATTCCGGTGTAGGCGCTGGCGGCCGTCCAGACGCCGAAGCCGTCGGGGCTGAGCGCGCGTGCGGTCAGCGGCACGGTGAGCGCGCCGATCGGCATCGTGACGAGCCGCAGCACGAGCTGCGTGCTGATGTTCGTGGCGATCGTGCGACCGCCCGCCCCGCCTGCGTCGCCCGCGCGCCCGCCGGACAGGAAGCGGCGCGGGAGCGTTCGGATCCGGCCGGGCATGTGTCCGATACTCTTGCAGCCTTGCGCGTCCTCGTCGTCCTGCCCTTCCCACCGCTTGTCGAAGGGGGCGCCGCCTCGCGTTGCGCGATCGGCATGCTGCGCGGCCTGACGGCTCACGGCGTCGACCTCCACGTGCTCGCGGCCGACCTGCGGCACGAGTTCAACGGTATGCCGCCGGACGACCTGCCGGTCGAGCTCGTGCTCACGCCGCACCCGAGCCGCCGGCGCACGCGCTGGCTGCGCTTCACGCAGCCGCACGCGGTGCTGACGACGACCGCGTTCGCGCCGCTCGTGCGCGAGCGCGCACGCGACGCGGACGTCGTGCACTTCGTCGAGCTGGGCGGGGCGTCGCTCATGCCCTTCGTTGATCGGCCGGCGGTCGCGCAGATCCACTGTCTGACCCGCCGCGACCGGGACATCCGTCCGCTGTGGACGAACGAGGGGCGCGTCGCGCACGAGCTGCTGCGCGCGGAGGCGCGCGTCTTCCGCCAGGCGAGCTGGCTGCTCGTCAACTCGCGCGAGGTCGCCGAGCCGCTCGCGCGCCTCGCGCCACGCGCGCACGTGGCCGTGGCCCCGCTGCCGCTCGATCCCGCCACGTACGCGCCGCGCGCCGCGCTCGGCGCGCCGGTCGCCGGGCTGATCGGCACCGCCGAGTGGCCGCCCACCGCCAACGCGGTGCAACGGCTCCTGCGCGGCGTGTGGCCGCGCGTGCTGGAGCGCCGCCCGGACGCGCGGCTGCTGCTGGCCGGCTTCGGGATGGAGCGCGAGGCGTTTGCGCACCTGCCCGACCTGCCCGGCGTCGAGTGGCGCGGCCGGGTCGACTCGGCGACCGACTTCCTGCGCGAGCTGGGCGTGCTGCTCTACCCGCTCGGGCGCGGCAGCGGCGCGAAGATCAAGGTGCTGGAGGCGATCGCGCTCGGCGTGCCGGTCGTCACGACGCCGGACGGGGCGGAGGGGATCGGCGGCCGCGGCGGGCTCGTCGTGGAGACCGACGACGACGCGCTCGCCGCTGCGACCGCCGCGCTGCTCGACGACCCTGGCGCGCGCGCGGCGGCCGGCGCGGCCGCGCAGGAGACGTTCATGGAGCACCATGCGCCGCTGCCGGCGAGCGCCCCGGTGCTCGCGCTCTACGAGCAGATGGCGGCGGCCGGGGCGACGCGCGCGCTCGCCTGATCCGTGCGCCTGCTCGCGTACAGCGACTCGCGGCAGGTCGGCGGCGCGGAGCTGGCGCTCGGCTACCTGCTCGGCGCGCTCGATCCGCACGTCGACGCGGGCGTGCTGGCGGTCGACGAGCAGGTCGGCGCGGCGATCGCCGCGCATCGGCCGGGGACGGGGGTGGCGGTCGTGCGCCCGCCGCAGGGCACGCGCGACCGCGCCGCGCTCGCCCAGCACCGCCGCGCGATCCGCGCGTTCGCGCCCGATGTCCTGCACGCGAACCAGGCGTGGCCGTGGGCGTGCGGCTACGCGGAGGTCGCGGCGCTGCTGACGCCGGGCGTGCGCGTCGTAGCGGTCGATCACCTGCCGGTCGACGGCGCGATCCCGCGCCCGCGGCGGCTCGGTCGGCGCCTGCTCGCGCGGCGCCTGTACGCGCATGTCGCCGTCGGAGAGCAGGCGGCGCGCGAGGTCGAGCGGCTCGTCGGGCTCCCGGCCGGCGCGGTGCGCGGGGTCGCGAACGGCGTCCCGCCGCAGCAGCCGGAACCGGTCGCGCGCGCCGTCCCCGGCCCGACGATCGGCTCGCTCGGCCGCCTGACCGACCAGAAGGGCTACGACGCGCTCGTGCGCGCGCTGCCGTCGCTGCCGGACGCTACGCTCGTGCTCGTGGGCGATGGACCGGAGCGCGGTGCGCTAGAGGCGCTGGCGGCGGAGCTGGGCGTCTTCGAGCGGCTCCACGTCACCGGCTGGACGCGCGAGGCGCGGCGCTGGCTGCCGACATTCGACGCGTTCGCGCTCCCCTCGCTTTGGGAGGGCATGCCGCTCGTGATCCTGGAGGCGATGCACGCCGGCCTGCCGGTCGTCGCCACCGACGTCGGCTCCGTCTCCGAGGCGGTGGCCGACGGCGAGACCGGCTACGTCGTGCCGCCCGGCGACGACGCGGCGCTGCAGGAGCGGCTCGCGCGGCTGCTCGGCGACCCGGCGCTGCGCGCGCGTCTCGGAGAGCGCGGCCGTGCGGTCGCGGCCGAGCGCTTCACGGCCGCCGCGATGGCGCGCCGCTACGAAGCCGTCTACGGCGTGTTGGGGGAGCGATGACGTTCCGCCTCCGTCTCTCGCTGGCGCTGCTGGTCGTCGCGATCGCAGCCGCCGCCGGCTTCGCCGCCGCCGGCTGCGGCGCCTCCGCGAAGCCGATCGTGCTCGCGCCGCTGCCTGCGGGCGCGCCGCCGCTGAAGCTCGGCGTGGTCGCCGACACGCTCGACGATCGCGGCAGCGCCCGCCCGAAGGACGAGCGGCGCGTGCGCGCGCTCGGCGTGCGTTGGGTGCGCGAGGAGCTTCGTTGGCCGGACGTCGAGCCGCGGCCGGGGGTCTTCCGCTGGGGCCAGTTCGACCGCCTCCTGTCCGACTCGGCGCGCCGCGGGCTGCACGTGCTGCCGCTGCTGATCGGCACGCCGCGCTGGACCGGCGGCACGTACTACGCGATGCCGGACCCGCAGGAGTTCGGCGCGTTCGCCGCGCGCGTGGCCGCACGCTACGCGCCGGGCGGCAGCTTCTGGCGCACGCGCAGACGGCTGGCGGGCTACGCGCCGCAGTGGTTCGAGCTCTGGAACGAGCCGTACACGGCGCGCTACTCGGCCGGCGGGGTCGACCCGGTCCGCTACGCGCAGATGGTCCGCGCGACGCTCACGCAGGGGCGCGCCGCGAACCCGCGGGCGCGCTGGCTGATGGCCGCGGACCTCGACTACAACGACAACAGCGGGCGCGGGCACGACTGGCTCGGCGCGATCGCGGCGGCCGATCCGACGCTCGCGGCCGACGTCGACGGCGTCGCCGTCCACCCGTACGCGTTCGTCGCGCCGACCGACCACACGAACGACACGCAGCTCCGCTACCGCTTCGACCGCACCGCCGCGATCGAACGCGAGCTGATCCAGCACGGCAAGGCGAACCCGGTCCTGTGGATCACCGAGCTCGGCTTCAGCACCTGCAACCTGCGGCCGGACTGCACGAGCGAACACGACCAGGCGCAGTGGCTCGCCGACGTCGGCGCCGCGCTGCGGCGCGCCCCGCTGATCGGGCACGTGCAGGCGCTGTTCGTCTACCACCTGCGCGACTTCCCCCGCGCCGGCGGGAGCGATCGCGAAGGGCACTACGGGCTGCTGCGCACGAACGGGTCGCACAAGCCGGCGTGGAGCGTCCTGCGTGCGCTGACGCTGCAGCGCCCGCAGGCGCTGCCGAAGCTGCCGGCGGCGCCTAGGCGGGCGCCGCGAGGAAGTTCCAGATCGGCTCGCTGAAGACCGCCTCGAAGCGGTCGCGCGAGTACGGGCCGTCGCCTTCGAGGTCGAAGATCCGCAGCCCGGCGCCGTCGAGCAGGTCCCACAGCTCGCCTGGCTTGGAGCCGTACAGGTCGGCGCCGCCGATGCCGTGCTCGAAGATCACGAACGGCCGGTGGCGTGCGAGCGTCTCGGCCGCGCCGCGCATCACGAGCAGCTCCGCGCCCTCGACGTCGATCTTGATCAGCGACGGCACGTAGCCCTCCGGCAGCGCCTCGTCGAGCTTGTCGAGCCGCACCGCGAAGCGCTCGACCTCCTGCGCGTGCGCGGGCAGGTCCGCGCGCTGGCGCAGCCCGCTCATCGCCGGTGCGTTCAGCACGTGCGTGAACTCGGCGCTGCCGGCCTCGTCGGAGCAGGCGGCGTTGCGCACGTCGACGCTCGGGTACTGCGCGGCGAGCTGCTCGGCGAGCGCGGGGATCGGCTCGTACGCGACGTGCTGGCCGTCGGGCGCGACGGCGAGGATCATCTCGAGCGTCTCGCCGCGGTTCGCGCCGACGTCGACCGCGTTGCCGTCGCGGCGCAGCGCGGCTGCGAGCACGACGCGCATCGCGTGCTCGTCGCGCAGCACGCGCCGCGTGGTCGGATCGAAGCTGGAGCGCGCCTCGCGGACGCGGCCGACGACGGCGCGCGCCTGCTCCTCGCGACCGCTGCGCACGACGAGCGAGCGGGCCGAGCGGCGCAGCGCGTCGGCGGTGGTGCGGAGCGGCGAGCTCATGCGGGCGCGGATGCTAGTGGGTCGGTGACATGGACGCGGGATCGCGCGCGCGCCGCCGTCAGCGGCCGCCGATCGCCGCGCGCAGCGCGCGGCGCAGGCGCCCGAGCGTGACGACGCCGCGCAGCACGCCGCCGCCGTCGAGCACCATCATCGCCCCGAGCGTGCGCAGTCCGTCGGCGTCGAGCAGCGCGCGCAGCGACTGGTCCTCGCCGATCCGCCAACGGCCGCCCTCGTCGGCCTCCATCAGCTCGCGCACGAGCACGGCGTGCCCGTCTTCGGCCGGGCGCTCGTCGTGCTCGACGGCGCGCCGGGCGCCCTCCTCGCGCAGCACGCCGACGAAGCGGCCGGCGGCGTCGACGACGGGGAACCAGGGCCAGCGGTAGCGCAGGAAGAACTCGTCGAGCGCCCGCTCGGCCGGCAGCTCGTCCGGCACGCTCACCGGGTCGGCGTCCATGATGTCGCCGACGCGCACGTCCTCGAGCTGTTCGGTCAGCGTGGTCTGCGCGAGCAGCGCGCGCGCCGCGCCGCCCATCATCAGGCCGACGAGCACGAACCAGAGCGCGTACAGGCCGAGCGGACCCAGCATGCCCCACAGGCCGATTCCGATCAGCACGACCGAGAACGCCTGTCCGGAGCGCGCGGCGACGCGGGTGCCGGTGTTGCGTTCGCCGCTGATGCGCCACACGAGCGCGCGCAGGATCCGGCCGCCGTCCAGCGGGTAGGCGGGGATCAGGTTGAAGAGGAGCACGATCGCGTTCATCGTCACGAGGAAGCCGAGCGCCAGCAACACCGGCGTGACGTGCGCGCCCGTGCTGAGCAGCGCCGCGTCGACGAAGCGATGCGTGCCGACGAGCGCGAAGCCGACGAGCACGCTCAGAACGATGATCGCCAGCGTCGCGAGCGGTCCGGCGCCGGCGACCTCCAGCTCCTCGCGCGGGCTGCGGCTTTCGCGGCTCAGCAGCGCGAACCCGCCGAGCGGGGAGATCGTGATGCCGGCGACGTCGATCCCGTTGCGGCGGGCGGCGAGCGCGTGGCCCAGCTCGTGCACGACGATCGACGCGAACAGCAGCAGCGCGCTCGCGACCGCGGTCAGGTAGGCGGTCCCGTTCGAGCTGCCGAGCGTGCGCTGGAACGAGCCCGACAGCAGGAAGATCACGACGAACAGCACGACGAACCAGCTGAAGTCGACGCCGACGCGGATGCCGAAGACGCGCGCGAGCTGAATCGATCCGGGACGCCCGAACATGGTGGAATGGTGGCACAGCGCACGCAAGCTGCCTCGCAGCGCTCGACCATCCGGCCACCCGACCCGACGAGGATCCCAATGAGCGACGCCCTGACCGAGCTGCGCGAGCGGCTTGCCGAGATCGCCGACCTGTCCGCGGCCGGCGGCCTGCTCGGCTGGGACCAGCAGACGATGATGCCCGAGCGCGCCGCGCCGCAGCGCGCCGAGCAGCTCGGGACGCTCGGCCGGATCGTGCACGAGCGCTTCACCGACGACATGGTCGGCCGGCTGCTCGACGCGGCCGAGCCGCAGGTCGCGGGTGAGGGCGCGCCGCTCGCCGACGCGGCGCTCGTTCGCGTCACGCGGCGCGACTGGGAGAAGGCGCGGCGCGTGCCGGCGGAGCTCGCGGCGGACCTGGCGCGCGCGGGCGCGCTCGGCCATGCCGCCTGGGTCGAGGCGCGCGAGCGCTCCGACTTCGCCGCGTTCCTGCCGTTCCTGCGCCGCAACGTCGAGCTGAAGCTGCGCTACGTCGACTGCTTCGAGGGCTACGACGATCCCTACGACGTGCTGCTCGACGACTACGAGGAGGGGATGACGAGCGCCGAGGTCGACGCCCTCTTCACCGAGCTGCGCGCCGGGCTCGTGCCGCTGATCGCCGCGATCGCTGACCGCGCGGACGCCGTCGACGACGGGCCGCTGCACGGCGACTTTCCCATCGCGGCGCAGCGCGAGCTGGTGCGCCGCGTGCTCGGCCGGCTCGGCTGGCGCGCCGACGGCTGGCGCCTGGACGAGGCGGCGCATCCCTTCGCGACGAGCTTCGGGCCCGGCGACGTGCGGCTGACGACGCGCTACGACGCTTCCTACGTCGGGATGGCGTTGTACGGCGCGATCCACGAGTTCGGCCACGGGCTCTACGAATCCCAGGTCGACCCCGCGCTTGCCCGCGGGCCGCTCGGCGACGGGGTCTCGCTCGGCGTGCACGAGTCGCAGAGCCGCCTGTGGGAGAACGTCGTCGGCCGCGGGCGCCCGTTCGCCGGCTGGCTGCACGGGGAGCTGCGCGAGGTCTTTCCCTCGCGGTTCGAGACGGTCAGCGCGGACGACTTCTTCCGCGCGGTCAACAAGGTCCAGCCGTCGCTGGTCCGCGTCGAGGCCGACGAGGCGACGTACGGGCTGCACATCATCCTGCGCTTCGAGCTGGAGCGGGCGATGATCGGCGGGACGGTCGCGCTGGAGGAGCTGCCGGAGGCGTGGAACGCGCGCATGCGGCAGTACCTGGGCGTCGAGGTGCCGAGCGACGCTGAGGGTGTCCTGCAGGACGTGCATTGGTCGGGCGGCGACATCGGCTACTTCGCGACGTACGCGCTCGGCAACCTGATCAGCGCGCAGCTGTGGGCGCGGGCGCGGGCCGATCTGCCCGAGTTGGATGCCGCTCTCGCGGCGGGCGATGGCTCGGGGTTGCGGGCGTGGCTCGGCGAGCACGTGCACCGGTTCGGGCGGATCTACCCGCCGCGCGACCTCGTGCGCCGCGCGACGGGGTCGGCGATCCGCGTCGAGCCGTTCCTGGAGTACCTGCGGGCGAAGCTGGGGCCGATCTACGGGCTCGACTGAGCTCCGCTCACGCGCCGCTGGTGTTCGCGGCGTCCGCCGTCTGGGCATCGAGGGGGGAGTGCGGCGGGGTCCGCGCCCCGGCCAGCGCCCCCTCTCGGCCGGGGCCGCTCCCCGGTCTGCCATTGCACCGGATCTACGTGTGCCTCGTAGTGTGTCGTATACCGACCCTACGAGGCACACATCGGAGAACGGGGCGGTGGCGCGACCGCTCGCTCCCCCTCGATGCCCATCGACGGCCGCCAGGCCCGCCAGCCCCGGCCGCGCGGCGCTCAGAGCAGCGGCCGATGCCGCTCGACGATCGCGCGGAAGTCCAGCCCCGCCGGCAGGGTCCCGAAACAGTGGCCGGCGTCGCCGGCCAGACGCGAGGCGCAGAAGGCGTCGGCGACCGGTCTCGGCGAGTAGCGCACGACCAACGACCCCTGCAACGCCAGCGCCATCGCCTCCACGACGCGCCGGGCGCGCGCCTCGATGTAGGCCGTGTCGGACAGCTCGCGGCGCAGGCGGTCGACGTGCGCGTCGAGCCGCGGGTCCGCTCCCGCCGACTCCTCAAGCTCAGCGAACAGCGCCGGGCCAGCCTCAGGCTCGCGCAGCAGCGCGCGCAGCACGTCGAGGCACATGACGTTGCCGGAGCCCTCCCACACGGAGTTCAGCGGCGCCTCGCGGTAGAGCCGCGGCATGCCCGACTCCTCGACGTAGCCGTTGCCGCCGAGCACCTCCAACGCCTCGGCCGCGTGCGGCGCCGTGCGCTTGCAGATCCAGTACTTCAGGACGGCGGTCGCGATCCGCTTGAACGCGTCGTCGCGCTCGTCGTAGGCGCGCGCCAGCCGCATCGCCGACAGCGTCGCCGCCTCCGACTCGACGCACAGATCGGCGAGCACGTTCGTCATCAGCGGCTGCTCGATCAGCAGCTTGCCGAACGCGCTGCGGTACGCGGCGTGGTGGGTCGCGAGCGAGACGGCCCAGCGCATGCCGGCGGCCGAGCCGGTCACGCAGTCGAGCCGCGTGTGGTTGACCATCTCGATGATCGTCGGCACGCCGCGCCCCGGCTCGCCGACGAGCTGCGCCCAGGCGCCGCGGAACTCGATCTCGCTCGACGCGTTCGAGCGGTTCCCGAGCTTGTCCTTCAGGCGCTGGAGCTGGAAGCCGTTGCGCTCGCCGTCCGGACGCCAGCGCGGCATCGCGAAGCACGATATGCCCGCGTCCTCGACCTGCGCGAGCACGAGGAAGAGGTCGCACATCGGCGCCGAGGTGAACCACTTGTGGCCGACGAGCTCCCAGCCGTCCGCGGTCGGCGTCGCGACGGTCGCGTTCGTGCGCACGTCGGAGCCGCCCTGCTTCTCGGTCATGCCCATGCCGCACAGCGCGCCGGCCTTCTCGTCGGCCGGCACGTCGCGCGCGTCGTACGTCGTCGAGGTCAGGCGCGGCTCCCACACGGCGAGCACGTCGGGCTGCGCGCGCAAGGCCGGGATCGCGGCGAACGTCATCGTGATCGGGCAGCCGTGGCCGGCCTCGACCTGCCCGCCCGTGAGCCCGAGCGCCGTGCGCACCGCGTGCGCTCCGGGGCGCTCGGTGCGCCACGGCAGCGCGTGCGCCTCGTGCGCGACGCTGTTCTCCAGCAGCCGGTGCCAGGAAGGGTGGAACTCGACCTGGTCGACGCGGTTGCCGAAGCGGTCGTGCGTCTTCAGCCTCGGCGGGTTCTCGTTCGCCTCGAAGCCGAGGCGGATCCCCTCGCCGCCGGCCAGCTCGCCGACGGCCGAGGCCTGCGCGTCGCCCCAGCCCTCGCCCTCGCGCGCGAGCGCCTCGACCAGCGGCCGGTTCTGCTCGAAGAGGTTCAACCCCTCGAGCGGCGGCGGCTGGTTTGTGACGGTGTGCGTCGCGTGCGACGCGCGTGACGGCGCGACGGCCATGCGAGACAGTCTCGCACGCCGCGCGCCGCCCGCGCGCAACTGGCTGGCCGGCTAGCCTGAACAGACTCCGAGTTGTGCCGACAGTGGTCGGTCATCTCGGCTCCATCTTGCGGGCACCGTAGACGAGTTCGGCCGGGCATCGCCCGGCCGTTGTCTTGCCGGTGTGGGCGCGGTGGTGGTTGTAGTAGGTGGTGTA
>DATNAP010000026.1:0-54596 GCA_035572475.1 Conexibacter sp.
GGTGATGAACATGTGCGAGGTCTCCTTCACCATGAAGATGAAGTCGGTGATCGCGGGGGAGTAGACGGCGCCGCCGGCGCAGGGGCCCATGATCAGGCTGATCTGCGGGATCACGCCGGAGCACTTGACGTTGCGCAGGAAGACGTCGCCGTAGGCGCCGAGCGAGACGACGCCCTCCTGGATGCGGGCGCCGCCGGAGTCGTTGATGCCGATCACGGGGCAGCCGATCTTGGCCGCCAGGTCCATGATCTTGCACATCTTCTCGGCCATCACCTCGCCGAGCGAGCCGCCGACCACGGTGAAGTCCTGACTGAAGACGCACACGCGGCGGTCGTCGATCGTGCCGTGGCCGGTGACGACCGCGTCGCCCCACGGACGGTTCTTCTGCATGTCGAAGTCGTACGTGCGGTGGCGCACGAACGTGTCCAGCTCCTGGAACGAGCCCGGGTCGAGCAGCTTCTCGACCCGCTCGCGCGCGGTGTACTTGCCCTTCGCGTGCTGCTTCTCGACGGCGGCGGCGGAGGCGGAGTGGATCGCCTCCTCGCGCAGCTCGGTGAGCTGGGCGAGCTTCTCGTCGAACGTCTCGGGTGCCTTCTGGCGCGCCATCGGGGCGCGGATCTTACCGGCGATGCGAGGAGGGGCGCCTATCCGCGGCTGAACGGGCGGTGGTGGGCCTGGCCGAGCGAGTCGAGGGCTCCCACGAGCAGCGCTTCCAGCGGGTCGGGCTCCTCGGCTGTGGGCTCGGCGCTGCTGTGGGCGGGTCCTGTCGCCTCCGGGCGCGCGCACCCCGGGTCTTCGCCCGGGGCACGTGCGTCCTCAGCGCCACCCGCCCGATCGGCGTCGGTGGTGGACGGCTCGGGCTCGATCGTGCGGCGGCGGAACAGGCGTGTGAGCCACGAGCGCCGCGGCTCGGGCTCTGGCGCGTCTTCGGGCTCTGGCTCGGCCTCGGCGATGATGCTCGCTTCGGGCTCGGCTGCCGCGACGGGCTCCGGCTCGGGCTCGGACGTCGGCTCAGGCTCGGTGGGCTCGGCTGCAGCGATCGGCTCGGCCGTGAGCGTCACGGACGTGCCCCACCCGGCGGGAGCGAGCTCGACGGTGCCGCTGGCGTGCTCGCCCTCCCAGGCGACCGTCGTCTCGGGCTCCAACCGGGTGATCGCGATCTCGCCGACGTCGCCGAGATGGCGCGCGAGGGAAGCGGCGTCGCTCACCTCGGCCCACAGCTCGGGCGGGGACTTCACTAGCCGGCGTGACGCCTGAATCGCGGGCATCGGAGACGGGGTTCGTCATGCGCCACGCGGACTCCTCCTGCTGCTACATATGTGCTACGATCGTCGCATGAAAAGTGAGGTCGCCGCTCGCGAGCTGCGCAATGACACCGCCGGCCTGCTGCGCCGCGTCGAGGAAGGCGAGGAGATCGTCATCACCACGCGCGGCAAGCCGGTCGCGGCGCTCGTCCCGCTGCGGGAGCGGCGGCGAAGCTGGCTGCCGCGCGCCGAGCTGGTGCGTCGGCTCGCCACTGCTCAGGCCGATCCGGGCCTGCGGGCCGACCTCGCGCGCCTCGCCGGCGAGACGACCGACGACCTCGGACCGCTCGCCTGATGGCGACAGCTCCGCCGCGCGGGCTGCTCGACACGAGCGTCTTCGTCGCGGGGGAGAGCGGTCGGCCGCTCGACGCCGAGCGGCTTCCGCACGAGGCCGCGATCTCCGCCGTCACCGTCGCGGAGCTGCACGTGGGAGTGCTGGCGGCCCGCGACGTAGACACGCGCGCGCGGCGGCTCGCCACGCTGCAGGCGACCGCCGACATGGAGCTGCTCGGCATCGACGATCGCGTCGCCGCGACGTGGGCGCGGCTGCGCGTTCACCTCGCCGAGGCGGGACGCCGCCTGAACGTCAACGACCTCTGGATCGCCGCCACCGCACTGACGAACGACCTTCCCGTCGTCACGCAGGACGACGACTTCGGCCCCGTGGAAGGCGTCGCCGGTCTGGTCGTCGTGCGGGCCTGAAGGGCTCGCGAGCGGATCGCCGTGTCCGGCGAGGACGCCCCCAGGCGCGGCGAGGCGCCGCGAGGTCAGGCGCCCGGCTTCGAGACCATCAACAGCAGCGCCGTCAGCACGAGCAGCGACGAGAGCATGCCGATCGGCATGACCTTGCGCGAGAGCGCCTCGTAGGCGTCGCTCATCGAACCGCGCTCGGCGGCGCTGGCGTCGAGGTCGGCGCGCGCCTGGTCGCGGCGCTTGCGGGCGTTGGGCGCGAAGAAGCCGTGGCCGAGGCCGAGCAGGACGACGACGATGGCGCCTGCCGCGCCGAACCAGAAGCCGCCGACACCCTTCCAGCGATCGGTGCTGACCATGTAGATGCCGCTCGCCAGCAGCACGATCGCGCCCGGCGTGATCAGCTTGTGCCCGACCTGGTTCTGCGCCTCGTGCCAGCCCGGCAGCGCGCGCAGGTCGACCCGCTTGAGCGTCAGCTCGATCACCGGGTAGGCGAACGTCGCGCCGAAGGCGATCACCGCCGAGGCGATGTGGACGAACAGCACGAACGTGTAGAAGTCGAAGTGGCCGGGTGCGTTCATGCGCCGAACGCTACCCGGCCACCTGGACGCTTCCTGCTCAGCGCCTGCGCGTGCAGCCCTTCACCGCGATCCGCGGCCGCAGCTTCACGAGCTTGCCGTTCTGCCCGAGGAAGTGCGTCGGCATCGCGAGCGCCCGCGTGCAGAGGCTGCGGTTGACCGACAGGATCCCGAAGCTGCCCGAGTGGAACGCGAGCGTGAAGCTCGTCACCGGCACGTCCGGCACCGTCGGGAACAGGTTGGCGAGCTTGCCGCCGCCGACCTTGACGACCCCCTCGAAGTCGATCGCGAGCGGACCGCGGAGCTGCACGAGCAGATGCGGCAGCCCTCTCGGCTGGCGAACGAGGTACACCGGGCCGCGCAGCTTGCCCGCGACGAACGGGCTGACCGCGGTGGCGGTGGCGATCCGCGCCCTGCTCGAGCATCTCCCGGCGTGGATCGTCGCCAGGTCGCAGGCGGCGTTGAGCGCCCGCGGGTTGGTCGCGAGGTTCGGCGGGAGCAGCACGTACGCGCGCGAGATCGCCGACTGGCCGCGCGGCTCCGTGACCGTCGTCGTGAACGCGGGATGCGCGCCGACGCCCGTCCGGCCCTTGCCGCCGAGCGTCGCCTCGATCTTCGGCGAGAAGCGCAGCTTCGAGCAGCCGGTCAGGTCGAACGTCGCGTGCGAGGTCGCGCTGCCGCCGCCCACGGCGGTGTACACGGCGGTCCCGCGGCGGTGTCCGCAGCTCGTCGGGTTGCGCATGAAGCCGGCGCGCGCGATGGAGATGCTCGCCACGCGAATCGCCGTCGTGATGCCCTTCTGGAACTGCGGGAGCGCGTCGGTCACGACGTTCAGCCCGCCGTCGGAGCGCAGCGCCAGCCGGGCGCCGACGATCACGTCGCCGAGGTCGATCGGGCCGAGCTTCGCCGGCACGAGGATCGACAGGCCGGCCGGGTCGCCGGCGGCCTTCGGCGCCGTCAGGTACACGCTGCCAGCGAGCGAGGCGGGCGTCGGCCCGGAGCCGACCGCGACCTGCGCCGTGCCGAGCTTGCTGGCGTCGGCGCAGCGCGCGCCGGCGGCGTCGGCGAGCGAGCACTTCGCGAGGCCGCTGAGCGCGAGGTTCCCGATCAGTCCTCTCGGCAGCCGGAACGTGACCTGCGCGAGTCTCTGGTCGCGATCCGGCCGAGCGAGCTTCAGCGTGAACGAAGTGCTCGCGCCGGAGGCGGGCGTCGACGGGGTCGTCGTGAAGTACGGCCGGAACGGCAGCGTCGGCGGGCACGCGGAGCCGCTGCCGTCATACGTCGTCACGAAGGACGCGGTCGGGCTGCTCGCAGGGCCGCCCGACCATGGCGAGTTGATCGCCTGCGCGGTGTTCGCGCCGCACGTCGCCGGCGTCGTGAAGACCGCTCTCGGCGCGCCGTTGAAGTCCACCTTGAAGTCGGTGAACGCGACCTGCGGCAGGCTGTCGAAGACGGTCGTCACCTGACCGGTCATCGCGTCGGGCCGCACGGCGCCGATCACCTTGATGTGCGCGCCGAACAGCGGCGTGTCGAGGAACAGGCGCAGCGTGTCCGTCGCGGTGCCCGTCCCGAAGTAGGCGGTGCCGACGAACGGGCCGAGGATCGGCGAGACGAACGTCACGGTCCCGATTCGCGAGGACGCCGGGCAGCTCGGATTCGCGCCCGGGTCATCGCGCGCGAACTGCGCGTCGGTGCAGGCGTCGAGGCTTGCCGCCAGCTCGGGATTGAGCAGCACGCCCGGCGGCAGCGTGACGGTGTTCTGGCGCACGTAGGAGTTGACGCGCGGCACGAACACGAGCGCCGGCTTGACGTCGACCGAGACCGCCGACGGCACGTCGGTCGCCGACGGGCTCGCGCCGATCGTCAGCGACGTGTCGAACGGCTCGGTGGCGCAGTCCGTCGGCGTGTACGAGCCGCCGTTCGCGCCCGTCTCGCCGTCGTACGCGGTCGCCGACACGGACACCGCCGAGGCGATGCAGGCGGTCGGGTTGGTGAAGAAGGGGACCGGGTGCGTCGGGTCGACGATCGGAGCGTAGCCCCACAGGCTCAGTCTGATCGCTGCGATCGGCGCGGCCGGGCTGAGGCCCGAGATCGTCGTCGTCAGGCCGAGGTCGTGCGGGTCGACGATGACCGTCGCGACGTTCTTCAGGTGGCCGGCGCCGAGCAGCGACGCATCGACGTCGATGCCGAGCGCGGCCGGCTGTCCCGGGTTCGGCTCAAGGTTGAAGACTCTGCCGGAGAGCGCGACCGGCGTGGGCGTGAGGACGGTGACGACCGTCGAGCCGACCTGGGCCGTCGGCGCGCAACCGGCCGGCGTCGGCGCTGCGGCGTCGAAGTCGGCCTGCGAGCACTGCGCTGTCGCGTGGGGGTTGGCGACGATGCCCGGATCGAAGTGCTGGACGAGGTCTCTGGCGGTGGCGGTGGGACCCGTCACGTCGAACGTCGTCGTGATGTCGAGCACCGGGTGGGCGCCCGAGGCTGCAGGGTCCGCCGGCAGGAGCTGCCCGGGGGGAGCGCCGAAGCCGGGCTCGCCGGCGACCGGGGCACGCGGCGTGACGGTCACGCTCGAGACGGAGAACGCGGCGGCGCTTGCGGTCGCGAACAGGCTGAGAGACGCGACCGCGAGCGCGACGGTCAGCCGGCGGGGAACGGACTGCATGAGACCTCCTCCAAGACGACCGATGCCGCTGTCCGGGGCATCCTCCGGGGGACGCTTTCCCATGTGGCCAATGTGGCAAACGAGACCGTCTAAGTGGCCGAATCGCGGCGCGTAGGCGTGCGCCGAATCGGCGCACGCCCTGATGCGAGCCGGGCCTCGCTGGCCGTCTACTTCTTGGTGTGCCGGCGGATCCGCCGCTTCGTGCAGCCGCGAATCACGATCTTCGGCCGCAGGTTCACCGTTCTGCCGTTCTGTCCATGGAAGCGCGCCGGCAACCGCAGCGGATGGCGCGCGCGGCAGATGCTGCCGTTGAGCGCCAGCGCTCCGTACGCGCCGCCGTGGAAGCGCAGCGTGAACTTCGTGATCGGCAGGTCGGGCACGACGGGGAACGTGGTCCCGATGCCGCCGTTGGCGCCGATGTTCACGCTCGCTTCGAGCTGCAGCGCGAGCGGCGAGCGGAACTGCACGACGAGTCTCGGCAGGCCGGGTTGCCCCGGCGGGCGCTTGACGAGGTAGACCGGTCCCCGCACCGGGTCGCGCAGGAGCGGGCTGAGCGCGACCGCGGTCGCGATCTGCGAGCGGCGCGAGCATCTGCCGGCCGCGAACGCGGCCTGTGCGCAGGCGGCGTTGAGCGCGCGCGTGTTCGTCGCGATCTGGAGCGGGAGGCGCACGTGCGCGCTGCGGATCGTCGCGTCGCTCCCGCGCGAGGTGAGGACCGTCGTGAAGGGCGGGTGGTTGCCGACGCCGGTCGCGTGCCGGGCGCCGAGGTAAACCGCGATCCGCGGCGCGAAGCCCAGCTTGCCGCAGTCGTCGATCGTCAGCTTGGAGGAGCTGTCGGCGTGCTCGCTTCCGATCGAGTCGAAGTGGCCGAGCGCGGTCTTCGCGCCGCAGCTCGTCGGGTTGCGCATGAAGCCGGCGCGGTCGATCTTCACCGTGAGCGTGCGGATCGCGAGCGGGATCCCGAGCTGGAGCGGCGGGATCGGGTCGCTGACGGCATGCAGGCCGCCGTCGGGACGGAGCTGCAGCCGCACGCCGACGATCACGACGCCGGCGTCGACCGGGCCGAGATGCGCCGGCACCTTCACCGACAGACCGGCAGGATCGCCGGCGACCTTCGGCTTCGTCAGGAACACCTCGCCGGGGAGCGACGGCGGCTCGGTGCCCGACCCGTCGACCGACACGACGTCGCCGATCTTGCTCGACGCCGGGCAGCTCCCGGCGGCCGCGCTCGCGAGCGAGCACTGCACGAGCCCTCTCAGCGCGAGGTTCCCGACGAGCCCGGCGGGCAGGTCGTACGTCATGCGCCCGACCGGGACGTTGCGGTCCGGGCGGTTCGCGACGAGCGTGAAGGTCGGCGAGGCGCCGGCGTGCGCGTTGGAGACCGCGGTCGCCATCGACGGCTGGAACGGCCGCGGGCAGGGCGCGCCTCTGCCGTCCCACGAGACCGTGAAGCTGCCCGACGACGTCTGCGGCGCGGCGCCGGACCATGGCGTCGTGACCGCCGTCGCCGTGTGCGTGCCGCACTCGGTCGGCGAGACGAGCGCCGACCGCGGCCCGCCGTGGAAGATCAGCTTGAAGTCGGTGAACGCGATCTGCGGGAGGTGGTCGAAGACGGTCGTGACCTGCCCGGTCGTGAAGCTCGGGTGGACGTGCGCGGAGACCTTGATGTGCGCGCCGTAGAGCGGCACGTCGAGGAACAGGCGCAGGCGGTCGGTCGGCGTCTGGTCGCCGAAGTACGCCTTGCCGGGGAAGTCGCCGAGGATCGGCGAGACGAAGTCGATATCGCCGACGGCCGAGGACGGCGGGCAGGCCGCCGCGACGGACGTGTCGTTGAGCGCGAACTGCGCGTCGGTGCACGCGTCGAGCCGGGCGGCGAGCGCCGGGTTCAGCAGCAGGCTCGGCGGCAGCGTCACCGTCGTCGACTCGACATGCGAGTTGACGCGCGGGATGTCGCTGCTGCCTGGCTGCACGTCGCTCGTGACGGTCGAGGTCCAGTCGGTCAGCGGCGGGTCGACGCTGATGCCCAGCGTTGTCGAGAAGGGCTCGCTCGCGCAGTCCACCGGCGTGTAGGTCCCGCTGTTCGCGCCGTTCGCGCCGCTGTAGGAGCTGGCGCTCACGGAGACGGCCGCGGGGATGCAGGCGGTCGGGTTGGTGAAGAACGATCTCGTCGGACCGCCGACGTAGCCGAGCAGCGTCTGCTCGATCCAGTCGGTGTGGACGTTGACGGTGCCGAGCGGTATCGGACCGAGCCCGAGCTGCGCTGTGCTCGGCAGCGTCAGCGACGCGGTCAGACCGAGGTCGTGCGGGTCGACGCTGATCGGCGCGACGACCTTGATGTCCGGATTGCCGGCCGGCGGCTGGATGTCGATGCCGAACGCCGCCGGCGAGCCGGCGGGCGGGTCGATGTTGTAGATCGTCCCCGTCACGGAGCCGCCGAGCAGCATGTTGAGGGCCGAGTTGTCAGTCGTGATGCCGGTCACCGCGGTCCCGACGGCGGAGTCGGCGGGGCAGGTGGAGGGCGAGGAGCTGCTCGCGTCGAACTGCGTGGCGCTGCAGCGGGCGACGTGGTTCACGTAGGCGACGACGCCGGGCGCGAAGTGGACCTGGAGGTCTCTCGCCGTGTCGGCGCTGTAGGTCCCCGACCCGCTGAACGTGATTCTCGTGAAGAGGTCGGGATGGGCGCCGGCGGCGAGCGGCCCCGACGACGGCAGTGGCCCGGAGGGCGTTCTCGGCGTCACCGTGACGTCCGTGATCGACAGCGCGGCGGCGGCGTGCGCCGCCAGCAGTGACAACGACAGCGCCAGCGCGAGCGCGACCAGCAAACGCGCGGGGACGGTGCGCATCGGCATCCTCCTCAAGGTCCAATCAGCGCCGAGTGGGCGTGCGCCAGCCATGCCCGCGTTCCGGCAATGGCAAACGGCGGCGTTTCGCGAAGAACGCCGAGCCGACGCGATTCCCGCGCGGTGGGAAGGAACCGTCGCCGGCGGCGTCTCGGGAGGCGTGAGCCGCCACGCGCGTCGCCTGCCGCTGCTGTCGATCGTGCTGCTCGCCGGCACGCTGGTCGCGCTTGTCGTCCCGGGGAGCGCGCCCGGGACTCCTCCGCCGTCGACCGCGAGCTTCACGGCCGAGGACTTCAGCTGGCACGTCACCGGCGATGCGGGCAGCAGCACCGTCACGATCGCGAAGGACGGGACGGTCGACTTCGCCTATCCCACCGGCGCATCGACGCACAACGCGGACTTCTCCGCAGGGCCCGCTCCGTCGTCGTGCACGCAGACCGCCGGGACGCAGAGCGGCATGCCACCGCCGCTGCCGGGCGTCCCGACCGCCCCCGGCTGGAGCGGGACGTGCACGTTCGACACGCCCGGGACGTACACCTTCCACTGCGACCTGCACCACTTCATGCAAGGCACGATCGTCGTGGTCGACCCCAACGCGACGCCGCCCTCGACCGGCGGGTCGACGGGCACCACCGGCGGCTCTACCGGCACGACTCCGCCGCCGCCCGGCAGCACTGGCTCGACGTCAACCGGACCGACGCCGGCGAGCGGCGGCTCGGCGACGCACGTGCGCTTGCGCGTCGCGCACGCGCAGCGCGGCATCGTGCTGCGCGGCTCCGTGACGACGCCGGCGGCGAAGTCTCGGATCGACGTCGTCGCGCTCGTCTCCAGCGCCGCGCTCGCGACCCGCCGCCCGCCCAGGCACGCGAGAGCGGTGCGCGTCGGCGAGCGGCGGCTGCGCTCAAGGACGGCAGGGTCGACCGGCTTCACGGTGAGCCTCGACGCGGCCGCGCGCGGCGCCCTGCGCCGCCGGCACAGCCTCACGGTGACGCTGCGGGTCGCCGTCACGCCGCCCGGCGGGCACGCGGTCGTGAGAACCGTCCGCGTCGTCGTGCGGCGCGCGCTCTAGATGTCCGGCTGATATCTGCCGAACACGTCGCGCATCGCGCCGCAGACCTCGCCCATCGACGCGCGGTCCTTGAGCGCCTGGCGGATCGGCGGCAGCAGGTTCTCGCTGCCGCGCGCGGCGGCGCGCAGCTCCTCGAGGCGGCTGTCCACGAGCACCTGATCGCGGTTCGCCTTGAACGCCTTCAGGCGGTCGACCTGCTCGCGCTCGGACTGCGGGTCGACGCGCAGCAGGTCGGGCACCTCGAGCGCTTCGTCGACGAAGCGGTTGACGCCGACGACGACGTCCTGCTCGGACTTGTAGCGCTCCTGGTACCCCCAGGCGGACTCCTCGATCTCGTTCTTGATGAACGCGATCGCGTTGACCGAGCCGCCCAGCTCGTCCACCTTCGCGATCAACTCGGAGGCGCGCTGCTCGATCTCGGCCGTCAGCGCCTCGACGTAGTAGGAGCCCGCGAACGGGTCGACCGTGTCGGCCGCGCCCGACTCGTGGCCGATGATCTGCTGCGTGCGCAGCGCGATCTTGGCGGCGCGCTCCGTCGGCAGCGCAAGCGCCTCGTCGAAGCCGTTGGTGTGCAGCGACTGCGTCCCGCCGCAGACGGCGGCGAAGCCCTGCAGGGCGACGCGCACGATGTTGTTCTCCGGCTGCTGCGCGGTCAGCGTGACGCCGCCCGTCTGCGTGTGGAAGCGCAGCTTGAGGGAGCGCTCGTCCTGCGCGCCGAATCGGTTCCGCATGATCTCCGCCCACATCTTGCGGGCGGCGCGGAACTTCGCGACCTCCTGGAAGACGTTGTTGTGGCCGTTGAAGAAGAACGCGAGGCGCGGCGCGAAGTCGTCGACCTGCAGGCCCGCGTCGACGGCCGCCTGCACGTACGCGATCCCGGAGGAGAGCGTGAAGGCGACCTCCTGAACCGCGCTGCAGCCCTTCTCGCGGAAGTGGTAGCCGGAGATCGAGACGGTGTTCCATCTCGGCACGTTCGCCTTGCAATAGGCGAACAGATCCGTCGTGAGGCGCATCGAGCCCTCGGGCGGGTAGATGAAGTTCCCGCGCGCGACGTACTCCTTGATGATGTCGTTCTGCGTCGTGCCGCGCAGCTTCTCCGGCGGCACGCCCTGCTCCTCGCCGACGAGCTGGTACAGCAGCAGCAGCACCGCGGCGGGCGCGTTGATCGTCATCGACGTGGAGACCTGGTCGAGCGGGATCCCGTCGAACGCGGTGCGCATGTCGTCGATGGTGTCGATCGCGACGCCGGTGCGGCCGACCTCGCCGAGACAGCGCGAGTCGTCGGAGTCGAGGCCGAGCTGCGTCGGCAGGTCGAACGCCATCGAGAGACCGGTCGAGCCGTGCGCGAGCAGGTACTTGTAGCGCTCGTTCGACTCCTTCGCGGAGGCGTAGCCGGCGTATTGCCGCATCGTCCACAGCTGCTTGCGGTACATGTCCGGGTGGACGCCGCGCGTATAGGGGAATGCGCCGGGCTCGCCGAGCGCGAGCGGCTCCGGGACGTCGTCCTCGGCGTAACGCTGCTTGATCTCGATGCCGGAGTCGGTGAAGCGTCGCGGGTCGTCCGGGCCGACGATCGGGGCGACGAAGCGATGGTCCTCGGTGGCGCTCATGGAGCTGCGAAGGTTACTTCGCGTCCCGTGAAGTCGCGCCCATGTATGAGGAGGGTCGCGTACCCTGACCGGCGATGGTCGTTCGCATCCGCCTGTTCGCCCAGCTCCGCGAGCGCGCCGGTGCGGCCGAGCTGTCGCTGGAGCTGCCGGAGGGCGCGCGCGTGCGCGACGCGCTCGCCGCGCCGGCGGTTGCGGGGTTGGCGGACGGCCTGCCGCTCGTGATGGCCGTCAACCGCGAATACGCCTCAGACGACGCGCCGCTGGCGCCCGGCGACGAGCTGGCGCTGATCCCGCCGGTGTCGGGGGGAGCCGGCCCGCACGTCGCGGTGCGCGCGGAGCCGCTGTCGCTCGACGCGCTGCTCGCGCGCGTGCGCGACCCGCGCGCGGGCGCGGTCGTGACGTTTTCCGGGGTGACGCGCGAGGTGCCGTCGCTCGAGTACGAGGCCTATGCGGAGATGGCGCTCGCGCAGATGCGCGCTGTCGTGACCGACGCGATCATGCGGCACGGGCTGTGCGCGGCGGCGGCCGAGCACCGCATCGGCGTCGTGCCGCTGTCGGAGGCGTCGGTGATCGTCGCCGTCTCCGCCCCGCACCGCGCCGAGGCGTTCGCCGGCGGCCGGGAGATCATCGACCGCCTGAAGGCGCTCGCGCCGGTCTGGAAGCGCGAGCGCGACGAGGCGGGCGGCGCGACGTGGGTCCCCGGCACGTCGCCATCCGCGCGCCGGTCCGCGGATCAGGACGCGTAGCGCAGCGTCTCGACCAGCAGCGGCTCGATCAACTCGCGCGGAAGCCGTGTCGTCGGGCTGCCGTCGCGTGGGGTCACGTCGAGCGCGCCTTCGCGGTCGAGAAGCCACGCGGCGTTGACGAGCGTTGCATGGATCAACTTGCCGTCGGCGTCGAAGCGCACCCCGTGACCCTCGTGGGTTCCGTCCCAATCCGCGGTGTCGGCAGCGCCATCGACATGGAGGTAGAGCACGTCCGCTTCCGAGTCGTAGTGGTAGAGATCGAAGCGAGCCTCGGCGATCGCCAGCGGGGCAGGCGTTCTGATGGAGATGCTCACAGCGGATCCTTTCGCTTCGGGTAGGCCGTGACGACCTTGGGTTGGTCCGTGTCCCACATGACGACGACGAAGAGCCAGCGACTGGGCCCGACGGCCGATCGCCAGTAGCGCCAGCGCCCGCGCTTGGGGTCTGGAGTAATGACATCGGGCCGGCGGACGACGCGGAGCACGTCGTCCATCAACTCCAGCATCTGGGGGTGCTCCTCGATGACATGCATCCATCGTCCCGAGGTCAGGACGACGCGTCTACCCCAAGGATCTTGTGTCGCGCACGGCCGCACCGGGGCGACGGTACGGGCGTGATCGCGGCGCGCAAGCGCTTAGGCGACAGTTGGTGCAGCCGCGCCGCGGAGACGCGGGGCCGCGTGCGCGAGCTGTGTCAGACGCCGCCGCCGGCGGCGGTCGGGGCGGTCGGGTCGGCGCCTTCCGTGCCGCCGTGCTCGCGCGCGAGGTAGTCCTCGATCGTCATCGGGCTCTCGGCCGAGCGCTCGACGACCTTCAGCAGCGCCGACATCGAGGCGACCTCCTCGACCTGCTCCTTCAGGAACCACCCCATGAACTGCTCGCTCTGGAAGTCGCCCTCGTCACGCGCGATCCCGACGAGCGCGGCGATCTGGTCGCTGACGCGCTTCTCCTGCTCGAGCGCGAGCGCGACCGGCGCGACGACGTCCGCGAACGACGACTCGGGCGCGGCGACGCCGGGAACCGTCGCCTCCGCGTCGGCGTCGAGCAGGTACTGCACCATCATCATCGCGTGATTGCGCTCCTCGAGCGCCTGCGCGTAGAAGAACGCGGCCAGCCGCGGGAGCGTCTCCCCGTCGTAGTAGACCGCGTTCGCGATGTACTGCTGCGAGGCGGCGAACTCGTAGGCGATCTGCTCGTTCAGACGCTCGACGAAGCGGGTGGCTGCCATGGGGCTCCTTGGTCGCGTGGGGTGGGACCGGACACGCGCTCGATCGTAGTGCAGCGCGCGATGGGGCGAAGGCCGCGCCGACGGGTATCCTCCGCAGCCATGTCCACCTGCCTCGTGACCGGAGGAGCGGGATTCCTCGGGTCGCATCTGTGCGACGAGCTGCTGCGCCGCGGCCATCGCGTGATCTGCGTCGACAACCTCGAGACGGGATCGCTCGCGAACATCGCGCACATCCGTCAGCCCGAGTTCGTCCATCTCAACGTCGACATCATCGAGCCGTACACGGTCGAAGAGCCGGTCGACGTCGTCTACCACCTCGCCTCGCCGGCCTCGCCGATCGACTACCTGCGCCTGCCGCTGCACACGCTGAAGGTCGGCTCGTACGGCACGCATCACACGCTCGGGCTGGCGAAGAAGCACCGTGCGCGCTTCCTGATCGCGTCCACGAGCGAGGTCTACGGCGACCCGCAGGTCCACCCGCAGCAGGAGTCCTACTGGGGCCACGTCAACCCGATCGGCCCCCGCGGCGTCTACGACGAGGCGAAGCGCTACGCCGAGGCGCTCACGATGGCCTACCACCGCCAGCAGGGCGTCGACACGGCGATCATCCGCATCTTCAACACCTACGGCCCGCGCATGCGCCCGCACGACGGCCGCGCGATCCCGACGTTCCTGCGCCAGGCGCTGCAGGACCGGCCGATCACGGTCTTCGGGGACGGCTCCCAGACGCGTTCCTTCTGTTATGTGGCGGACCTGATCCGCGGCATGATCGCGCTCGCCGAGTCGGGCTATCACTACCCCGTGAACGTCGGCAATCCGAACGAGTTCACGTTGCTGGAGCTCGCCGAGGCGGTGGTCGCGGTGACCGGGTCGCGCTCGGAGATCGTCTTCGAGGCGCTGCCGACCGACGACCCGCAGGTGCGCCAGCCGGACATCGCGCTCGCGCGCGAGATCCTCGGCTGGCAGCCTGAGGTGGAGCTGCGCGAGGGTCTCAAGCGCACGATCGGCGAAGCCGGCGTCGAGGCGCTCGTCGGCGCCGCACGCTAGCGCGCGGCGGGAACAACCGGCGGACGGGTCCGAAACTACGGCGGCGCGCTTCCGTTTGAAGCGCTGGAGGCAGACCGAACCGGTGGCGAACGGCGCACTCGACCTCGACCAACTGCAGCAAGCGGCGGCGGCGACGCTGCCCGATCGCGACGTGCGGCGCAAGCGGCCGCCGGCGCTGTCGTTCCTGCTGCGAATGGCGACCCTGCGCCGCAGCATGCGGATTGTCTCGCTGCTCGCGCTCGACTTCGCCGGCGTGTGGGCCGCGCTGTTCACCGCGCTGCTGCTCAAGGCGCTGATCAAGGGCGGCTACGACTTCGACCAGGCGGCCCGCTTCGCCGCGGGCCAGACGCGCGGCTCCCTCGCGTTCGCCTATCTGCTGATCGTGCTGCTGTTCGCGCGCTCAGACCTCTACGCCGAGCGCTCCCGCCGCCCCGGCCTCACGCGCATCGTCACGTCGCTCTTCCAGGTGACGATCGTGGCGCTGATCTTCTCGATCGCGAGCGGCCACACGTTCTCCAGCTACTACATCTTCTACGGCTCGCTCGCGCTCGGGATCCTGACGATCTCGGTGTTGCGCGGGGCGCACACCACCGTCTCCGGCCGGCTGCTCGCGGCCGCCGGCTACCAGCGCCGCACGCTGCTCGTCGGCAGCGGCCGCCATCTCGACCAGGTCGCGCATGCGCTCGCCGACGCACCGCGCGGCGAGATCACTCCGGTCGGCTACGTCTCGCTGACGCCGCGGCCGGACAACGGCCTGCGCTCGCTCGGCGAGCTGGCGGACCTCGCGACGATCCTCGCCGAGCACCGCGTGCAGGACGTCATCATCGCCGACCCGGATTTCCCCCAGGACAAGGCCGTCGAGCTGGTCGACGTCTGCCATCGGCGCGGCGTCGAAGTGCACGTGGCGCCCTCGACGATGGGGATCCTCACGCAACGCGCCGAATTCGTCCCGGGGCAGTCGCTGCCGCTCTTCACCTTGAAGCCGCCCGTGTTCGAGGGCGTCGACTTCGCGATGAAGCGGACCTTCGACGTGCTCGGCGCGCTGCTGCTGCTCATGCTGCTCTCGCCGCTGCTGCTTGCGATCGCGCTCGCCGTCACGCTGACCTCGCGCGGACCGGTGCTCTACCGCTCGGTGCGGCCGGGGATGGGCGGCGCGCCGTTCGCCTGCCTCAAGTTCCGCACGATGCGCGCGGACGCCGAGGACGTCCAGGACGAGCTGGAGGGGCTCAACGAGATGGACGGTGCGCTCTTCAAGATCCGCGAAGACCCGCGGCTGACGCGCGTCGGCCGCCTGTTGCGCCGCTTCTCGCTCGACGAGCTGCCGCAGCTCGTCAACGTCGTGCGCGGCGAGATGTCGCTCGTCGGGCCGCGGCCGCTGCCGCTGCGCGACTTCGCCAAGCTCGAGGACTGGCACAAGAAGCGTTACCTCGTGCTGCCCGGGATCACCGGCCTGTGGCAGGTATCCGGCCGCGCCGACCTCGACTTCGACGACCTCGTGCGGCTCGACTTCCTCTACCTGGAGCGCTGGTCGATCGCGCTCGATCTCGTGATCCTGCTCAAGACGCTCCCCGCCGTGCTGACCCGGCGCGGGGCGTTCTAGATGGTTGATTCCACGATCTCGCGGCGCGACGGGCGCGCTGGGCGGCGCTGGACGGCGCGCGGCGTCTTGCCAATGCCGCCGGCATTGGCTTCGACACCGCGCGTCGCCCAGCATCCGCCCATCGCACCCCTCGCATCCACGAATCTCGTGGAATCAACCATCTAGCCGCGGGTGGTCGCGGCGCGCTGCTGCGCCTGCGCGTAGGCGGCCTGCGTCGCGGGCCCCTGGGGGTCGAGGTACAGCGCCGCGCCGAGCACTCTCAGCGCGCGGCGCGCGTCCCCTTGGGCAAGCTCGAACTGACCCAGGCGCAGCCACGCTTCGGAGTTGGCCGGCTGCAGGCGCACCGCGCGCTCGAGCGTCGCGCGCGCGAGCGCCGGCTGGCCCGCCGCCGACTGCGCGGCGGCGAGCGTGAACAGCGGGTCGATCGACAGCGGGTCGCGGCGGGCGGCGACCCGCGCGTCGGCGATCGCCTGCTGCGGGCGGTTGGCGCTCAGCTCGGCGAGCGCGGCATCGCCCGCGCTGACCGAGCGCTGCGGCTGCCAGACGACCCATGCGCCCGCGAGTCCGGCCGCGACGACGAGCGTGGCGAGCACGACGCGCCCGCGCGCGGCGCTCCAGGCGGCTGCGCCATGCGGGAAGGCCGCGCGCGGCGCCGGCTCGTCGAACGGTCCGCGTCCGGCGACCCATGCCGCGCACAGGAGTCCCGGGACCGCGACGCCGGGCACGAACCACGTCCAGTCGACGGCCGAGTGGACGCCGAACGCGATCGCCGTCGCGGCGAGCGTCATCAGCCCGATCCGCTCGGCGGTCACCGGGCGCGGCGCGCGCATCGCCGGGCGGGCGCGGAGGTCGCGCGTGCGGGCGAGCGCCAGCAGCCACGCCCCCCAGCGGCGGCGCGGCCGCACGCCCGTCGCGCGCGCGGCCGCGCCGAGCCACGCGAGCAGCAGCGCGACGCTGATGCCCATCCCGATCGCGCCGAGATCGGCAAGCGTCTGCGGCACGTAGCCGTGCGCATGGCGCACGCGCAGGCGGTCGGGCTGGATCGGGCGGCGCGCGGTCGCGTAGCCGTCTGCGCCGACGCCGAGCCACGGAGCCTTCTTCCAGATCGTGAAGCCGTTGTCCCAGTAGCGCGCGCGCACGCCGCCGATCGACGCCAGGCGGCTCGGGTCGTTCGGCGGCTGCTGCGCGTTGGGATCGGTCAGCTCGTGCCAGCCGTGCGAGATCGAGCCGGTCAGGCCGCGCGGCGAGGCGGCGAGCGCGCCGATCCCCGTGAGCGGCACGAGGCAGAGCCCGACCAGCAGCACCGTCCCGAGGGTGCGCCGGCTCTGCGGCGAGAGCGTCGCGCGGGACATCGCGAACTCGAGCGCAAGGCCCGCGAGCAGCAGCACGATCACGAGCGCGAGCAGCAGCAGGCCGAGCGAGTGACCAGCGTCGGCGCGCACGTCGAGCGGAGCGCCGTCCTTCGTCAGGCCGGCGTTCCCGAACGCCCATGTGCACACGACGACGGCGCCGGCGCCCGCGGTCGCGAGCACCGCGAGGCCGCGCATCCGCAGCGGCACGGCAGCGAACCAGCACGCGATCGCGACGCCTGCCGCGAGCAGCGGCCCGCGCCCGACCGACAGCAGCAGCGCGACGAGCAGCAGCCCGAGCGCGGGCACGGCGAGCGCCGACAGCGCCGCGTGGCCGTTGCGCCGCGCACCGAGCCACAGGCAGCCGGGGATTCCGACCGCCGCCATCAGCCCGACCGCGTTCCAGTAGTCGAACGGCGCGCGCAGGCGGGCGTACGGGTCGAACGCGCTGATCGACGGGAACACCTTCACGAGCAGCGACCAGCCGCACACGACGACGGCGGCCAGCACGATCGCGCCGAGCACGCCGGCCCAGCGGCCGGGCGCGACGTGCGCGAGCGCGAGCATCCCGGCGAACGCGGCGAAGTAGGCGAGCGTCAGGTTCGCCGCCTGCCACGAGTCCGACGGCTGCACCGACCACGCGATCGACAGCGCGGTCCAGACCGCGAGCCCGGCGAGCAGCAGCAGCGTGAGGCCACCCCACAGCCGACGCGACGACGGCTGCACGAGGATCGCGACCGCGACGCTCGCGGCGCCGAGCAGCACGAGCGCGATCTCGACGATCGTGTTGCGCGCCAGCACCGAGCCGCCGCGGGCGACGAACGCGATCCCGATCAGCATCGCGCCGAACGCGAGCGTGACGAGCGCGTCGGGATGCGCTGCGCGCAGCAGGCCCGCCGGGGGCGCCCCGCCCGCGGAATGAGCCGCGGCGCCCTCCGCGCCTTGTCTAGGCGCGGCGAGCAGTGACGACACGGCGTCCGATCGTCAGGGCGGCAGGGACGGCGACCGCGAGCGCGAGCAGCACGAGCAGGACGACGAGCGCGGTCGGCAGGCGGTGGGAATCGCGCCCGATCGTCGGCAGCGTCCCCGGCGCGATCACCGCGCCCGCGAGGCTGAGCGGTCGGTTGGCGTCGGGCGGCGGCGGGACGCGTGTCGCCGGCGCTCCCGCGCTGCTGCCACCGGCGCCGGTCCCGGCCGTGCCGTCGGCGCCGAGGCCGCCTGCGTTGCTGGATCCACCGGGGCCGCCGGTGCCCGTCCCGCCGGACCCGTCGCCGCCGCCGGTGCCGCCATGCCTGCCGCCGGCGGACGAGGCGAGCAGCGCCTGGTTGATCGCGTCGTAGCAGCCGGAGTACTCGGCCACGTCGCCCGGCAGGTTGTGCAGGGCGTGGTTGAGCTGCGCCTTCGTGTACGTCCCGGTCAGCTCGCCGGTCGCGGAATGCTGGCAGTCCTCGACGATGCGAGTGTCGCTCGCGTTCGCGCGCGCGGACGCGGCCGGCAGCGCGAGCAGCAGCGCGCAGGCGACGAGCGTGAGGAGGAGCTTCGGGGGGCGCACGGGGTTGAGCGTTCGCTGCACGGGGCGCGGCGGGCCAACGCTAGCAAGGGATGTGGACCGCGCCATGCAGCCTTCAAACGGGTCCGGGGAACGGAAGTTGCTGCGACGGGGCTCCACACGGTGCCGCGCTGGCGGCGGGAGCCCGGGACCGGGGCGACCCCCGCCAACCAGCCAGCGCGGCAGCAGGCGCCCCCCGACCCGAGGCGCGCTGAGTCGGGGAGACGCCCTGCGCCCCAGCTACCCGTGGCTTGGTGAGCGGAAACGGGCGATCCGGGCGCGCTCGTAGGCGGCGACGGTCTGCTGACCGCAGCGCTCCCAGGTGAACGCGCGCTCGACGGTCTCGCGCGCCTGGCGGCCCAGCGCTGCGCGGGCCGCGTCGTCGGTCAGCAGCCGCTCGATCGCGGCGGCGAGCGCGCGCGGTGCGCGTGCTGGGACCGGGATCAGGCCCGGTCCGGCGGCCGCGATCTCCGCCGGGCCGTCCTCGTCCTGGCAGCCGATCGCCGGCACGCCGGCCGCCATCGCCTCGACGTAGGCGACGCCGAACGCCTCGTCGACGCTCGGCAGCACGAACAGATCCGCCGCGGCGGCGCGGGCGCGTGCCGCGGCGGGCGGGAGCTGGCCGGCGAAGTCGACCCGGTCGCGCAGGCCACGCTCGGCGACGAGCTTTTCCAGCGGCGCGCGCTCGGGACCGTCGCCGACGATCTCGTAGCGGAGGCGGGGATGCGCCGGGGCGAGCAGCGCGAGCGCCTCGACCACGTCGGCGTGGCGCTTGCGGCCGACGAGGTGGCCGACGGTGACGAGCGTCGGCGGCGCCTCCACGGGGTGAGCTGGGACGAGCGGCGGCAGGTCGGTGCCGAGGTGGACGATGCTCGTCGCCTGCGCGCCGAGCTGCCGGCAGCGGCGCTCGGTTCCCGCGCTGTTCGCGATCACGAGCTGAGCGTGCTCGAACGTGCGTACGACCGTGCGGCGAGCGTAGGCGCTGCGCTGCGCGGTCGCGAGCACGTCGCCGCCGTGGACGGAGACGACCAGCGGCACGTCCGCCATCGCGCGGCGAATCGCGTCGCCCGCGGGCACGGCGTAGTGCGCGTGGATCAGCTCGAACGGGAAGCGCTCGCGGAGTCGGCGCAGCGCGCGGCGGAGCGGCGGCGCGGCGTAGGCGCCCCAGCTCGCGTAGCTCCAGGGCCGCGGCGGCGAGAGGCAGGGGACGTAGGTGATGTCGATCCCGTCGAGCCGCGCTTGGCGCGGCTGGTCGAGCGCGGCGCGGACGGCGCGCACGTCGCCGCGCTTGAGCGCGGCAAGCGGCGGCAGCGGCCGGTGCAGCACGAGCACGCGCACGTCCGCGCCGGCGTCCCGCGCGGCGAGCGCCTGCCGGTGCGCCCACACGCCGAGCACCGGGTCCGCCGCGCGCGGGTAGTACTCGGCGACGACCGCGACGCGCATCGGCGGCTCACCAGCGCGCATGCGTCGTGAGCGTGCGCTGCGCCTCGGCGGCGGTCACGTATGGCCGCTCGGCGAGGAACGCCTGCCCCTCGGCGACCGCGTCGGCACGACGGTAGGAGTCGGCGATCGGGCGCATGACATGGCGGATCGGGGTCGCGTCGATCACGCCGATCTTCCAGCCGCGCTCGCGCGCGAGCGCAGCCCAGTGCGCGTCGAGGCCCCAGCCGGCCTGCAGTCGGGGGTAGGGCAGGAGCGTCGCGAACGTGTCTCTGTGGAAGGCGCAGACAGGCCCGATCTCGACGAACCCGGTCTCGCGCGCGACGCTGCCGGATCTGCGCCGCGTCACGCGCCAGGCGGCGTGCGAACGGCGGCGGTGCGCCGGCTGCGCGAGTTTCAGCTCGAAGCGCTCGGCGAGGAACAGGAACGCGTCGAGGAAGCCGCGCGGCAGCGCGACGTCGTCGTCGAGCGCGAGCAGCCAGTCGTGATCTGCGAGCGGGTGCGCGTCGAGCAGCGCGTTGAGGTTCTCGAACTTGCCGCGCCCGCCGACGCCGCACGTCGCCAGCTCGACGTCGTGACGCGAGCGCTGCAGCTCGGCGCGAGCCTGCGGCATCAGGTTGGCGCGGTCCTCGCGCTCGACGCCGATCGCGAGGACGCGCAGCGTGTGCGGCGGCTTGCGGCGCGCGGCACGAGCGAGGCGTGGCGGCTCCAACGTCGCCCAGCGACGCGCGTCGAGCAGCGCGTCATCGACGCGCGTGCGGACACCCAGACGGACCCCGCCGACGATCCCGCTCTCGCCCGAGGCCCAGTCGGTGGGGCCGACGGCCAGCGCGGGTTCGGGGTCCGCGCTCACGCGAGCACGACCTCGACGCCGTCGAGCCCGACGAAGTCGCGGTCGCGCGTGTAGACGGGGACGCCGTGCGCGGCAGCGGTCGCGGCGATCAGGACGTCGTTCGTGCGCGGCTTGCGACCGCTTCTCCGCGCGGCAGAGATCATGCGAGCGTAGTGCGGCGCCACCCGGCCATCGAGCGGGAGCGCGCGGAATCGCCGCTCGGCCACCAGGAGCGTGGCGAGGCGCCCGGCCCGGTGCTCGTCGCCGGCGGAGAGGACGCCATGATGCAGTTCGCAGAGTGTCACGACGGAGATCGTGGCCTCGTCGGGCACGGCAAGCTCGACGCCGAGCGCGAGGTCGATCACGACCGATGTGTCGAAGATCCCGAGGCTCACTCGAAGGGATCGCGCGCTGGCGTGTCGGCTTCGCGAAGCTCCTCTGCCAGCGGGTCGTCAGGCGCCAGCAGGCCGCGGAGCTCGCGTACGAGCCGGGCGGTCGGGACGAACTCCGGGCGCGGGTCGATCGGTCCCAGCTCCGCGACCGGACGGCCGTTTACCGTGATCTCGACGCGCTCGCCTTCCTCGACGCGGCGCAGGACCTCGGCCGTGTGGTTGCGCAACTCGCGCTGTGGAACACGTGTAGCCATAGTGCTACACCGTAGCAGTGAGGTGGCCAGGTGCGAAGGCCTCCCGCGCGCGGCCGGCGGCGTGCGCGGTCAGCGTGACGCCGTTCGCGCATGCGCGCAGCAGCGTGTGGCCGGCGCAGGCGGCGACGAGCCGCAGCTCGGCCGCGCGCGAGGGCGCGACGCCCTTGCGCTCGTCCTGCATGCGCGCGGCGCGGCCGCGGTGGAACTGCGCGCGGGCGAGCGCGCGCAGTCTCGCGTCGGGGCCGACGCGGCGGTGCTCCAACCCGGCGGCGGCGACGTAGCGCACCCGCCCGCCGGTCGAGCGGTAGCGCTCCTGCCACTCCTCCTCGTCGCCGGCGCCGACCGGGATCGCCTCGTCGAAGCCGCCGACCGTCTCCAGAGCGGCTCTGCGGATCGCGAGGTTCGCGCTCCAGCCGACCAGGACGTCAACGTCGGCCGGGCCGTGATCGAGCGTCGTGATCGGAGGCGCGTCGCGCCCGCACGAGCGGGGCCCGCCGCCCTCGATGTCCGCGCGGATCGGGCCGGCGAACACGTCGCGCTCGGGCGTGGCGCCGGCGGCGGCGAGCAGCGCCGGCAGCCACGTGCGCGGCGCCTCGACGTCGTCGTCCACGAAGACGACCAGCTCGCCGTGTGCGGCCTGCCAACCGGCGTTGCGCGCCGCGTTCGGCCCGCGCGGCTCGGCATGCGCGATCACGTGCGCTCCGCGCCGCTGCGCGACGAGCACGCTCTCCGGGTCGAAGCCGTCCACGACGACGATCACCTCCGCGCCCGCGTCGGCCGCCTGCGGCCCGAACGAGCGCAGCGCGACGTCGAGATAGCCGGCGCGGTCGCGCGTGGGCACGACGATCGAGGCGGGCGGCGCGGCGGCGCTCATCGCGCGTGCGACGGCGTCAGGCCGGGGTCGCGGAGGGCGGATCGGCGGGTGCGGCGGCGCTGCCGAAGCCTTGCTCGCGCAGCCATGCGACGGTTCTCGCGATCCCCTCGTGAACACCGATCTGCGCCTCCCAGCCGAGCAGCCGTCTCGCCTTCTCGACCGACGGCCAGCGGCGCACGACGTCGACCTCGAACGTCGGCAGGTGCTCGAGCGCGAACGCGGCGGGATCCTCGCCGCACGCCTCCCAGATGACGCGTGCGATCTCGGCGACGCTCTGCTCCTCGCTCGCGGAGATGTTGAAGTCCTCGTTGAGGCCGGCCGGCGAGGACATCGCCGTGACGATCCCGTCGGCGATGTCGTCGATGTGCGTGAGCGTGCGCGTCTGCGTCCCGTCGCCGAAGATCTGGAGGGGCTTCTGGCCGCTCAGCACCTTCTTGATGACGTCGGGGACCATGTGCGCGATGCCGGGCTCGTCGTCGGGCATCTCGCCCGGCCCGTACGCGTTGAAGGGGCGGCAGATCGTGTAGGGAAGGCCGTGCTCGGCGTGCGCGGCGCGGCAGTAGACCTCGCCCGTCAGCTTCGAGTAGCCGTAGGCGGACTGCGGCGTCGGGCAGTCCGGCAGGTGCGCCTCGGTCGTCGGGAACTCGGTCGCGCGCTCGAACACCATCGAGCTCGACACGTACGTGAAGCGCTCGACGCCGAGGTCCAGCGCGGCGCGGAAGACCCCGTTGTAGAGGCCGTTGTTCATCTCGGTGAGCGTGTGCGGGAGCTTGTGGAAGTTGCCGATCCCACCGACGATCGCGGCGAGGTGGATGACGAGCGGGCAGCCGTCCATCGCCTCGCGCGCGACGGCGACCTCGCGCAGGTCGCCGGCGTGGATCTCGCAGCTCTCGCGCATCCACTGCGGCGCGGCTCGCTGGTCGGCGACGCGCACGTCGTAGCGCGGGTCGCCGAGCAGGCGGCGCACGACCGCGGCGCCGATCGTGCCGGCGCCGCCCGTCACCAAGACCCGGGTCAAGATCTCCGCACCTCCACGCTGAGCGGGATCAGCTCGTCGGCGAACGCGAACACCTGGCCGGAGCCGAGGTGGTTCCACGGGTCGACGACGAGGCAGTCGGGCGCGGCGAGCGCGCCGATCGCGGCGCGTGTGGCGCGCGGCTCGAACGCCGCGTGGTTGGCGGCAACGACGACGACGTTCGCCTCGTGCAGCGTCTCCTCCAGCGACTGCGTCGGCGAGGGGACGAGCGGGTCGTGGACGGCGACGTCGGCCAGCTCGCGCTCGAGCAGACGGATCAGCTTGTGCGCGAGCGAGTCGCGCTCGTCGTCCGTGTTCCCCTTGAAGGCGAGTCCGAGCACGGCGACCTTGCGGCCGTTCAAGCTGGCCTCCGGCGAGCGGCGCTTGATCCCCTGCACGAGGAAGTGCGGGACCGACTCGTTCACGCGCGAGACGGCGAGCAGCATGCCGGGCGCGTTCGAGCGCTCCTCGCTGAACGTGAAGTCCTTGCGCAGGCACGTTCCGGCGGTGAAGCCCGGCTGCGCGATCCCGCCGCGCGGGTAGTCGCGGTTGATCAGGTCGATCACCTCGAACACGTTCGCGCCGTACTGCTCGCAGTCCATCATCAAGAGGTTCGGCAGCGCGAAGTGCGTGTAGCGCAGGATGTTCGCCCAGATCTTCGCCAGCTCCGCCTGCACCGGCGTCGTCTGCACGATCGGTGCGTCGAAGGCCTCGAAGACGCGCGCGACGTGCTCGCCCGACGGTTCGCCTCCGACCGCGCCGACGATGCACGGCAGCGTGTCGATCTCGGCGAGGAACTTGCCGGTCGCGATCCGCTCGGGCACGTGCGCGACGTGCACGTCGACGCCCGGCCGCAGGCCACGCTGGCGCTCGAGGTAGCCGGCGACGAAGTCGGTCGTCCCGGGCGCGATCGTCGAGCGCAGCACGATCGCGTGGTCCGGCCGCAGGTGCGGCAGCAGGTCGTCGAGCGCGGAGCGGATGTCGCGCATGTCGATCTCGATGTGGCTGAACGACGGCGTGCCGAGCGTGAGGACGATCGCGTCCGCCTGCGCCGCGTCGGCGACGCGCTCGGAGACGGACAGGCGCTTGCCCTCATGGACGCGCGCGATCAGCTCGTCCGTGCCGGTCTCCTGGAACGGCATCCGGCCGGCGGCGACGGCCTGCAACCGCTCGGCGTCGCGGTCGATCCCGAGCACGTCGAGGCCGCGGTCGGCGAACGAGAGCGCGAGCGGCAGGCCGACGCGGCCGAGGCCGACGACGGCGACGTCGGGGGTCTGGTTCGCGCTGCTCATCGCCCCGCGGAGGCTAGCGCCAGCCGCGGCCGCGCCGATCTGTCGCCCACTGGCGCGCGAAGCCGGCGAGGAACCGCGGATTGTGGCGGGCGTAGCGGCGCCACAGGCGGCCGGGCTCCTGCGCGAGGCGGAAGAGCCACTCGAGCCCGCGCTGCTGCATCCACGCGGGCGCCTGCGGGATCAGGCCGGCGTGGAAGTCGAACGCGGCGCCGACGCCGACGAGCACCGGCGCATCGAGCCGGTCGCGCATCGCAGCCATCCACTTCTCCTGCTTCGGGACGCCGATGCCGACCCATACGACGTCCGGCCGCGCGGCGTTGATGCGAGCCGCGACCTCGTCCAGCTCCAGCTCGGACAGGTCGCGGAATGGGGGCGACCAGCCGCCGGCGAGCTGGAGGCCGGGGTGGCGGTCGAGCAGGTTCGCGGCGAGCTGCGCGAGCGCCTTCTCGCTGCGGCCGCCGTAGAGATAGAAGCGCTGTCCGTTGCGCTCGGCCCGCGCGCACGCGCGCGCCATCAGCTCGGGGCCGTACACGCGCGCGTCGATGTCGTGGCCGAGCTTGCGCAGCGCCCACGCGAGCGGCTGGCCGTCGGGAACCGTGAAGGCGGCGCCGTCGACCGCGTCGCGCAGCGCCGCGTCCTCGCGCGATTCCATCACCGTGTGGACGGCGGCGACGCACAGGTACTCGCGCGCCTGCAGCGCGACGGCCGCGTCGATCCAGTCGAGCGTGCGCTCGTAGTCGGTGACCGCGAGCGGAACGCCGAGCACAGGGGCCTGCGCGACGGGCGGGAGTGCGATGGCTTCGAAGGAGGAGGTGGTGGTGGACATCGGCTCGGATCGGCGCGGTCGAACGCTTCAACGCTGCCATCCACGCGAGGTTGCGCAGTTTGCTGATCCCGTGCGGGCAGTCCAGTTTATTCCACCGATTCTCGGCATACGCACGGCACTCGCCGGTAGGGTTGGCTCGCGATGAGCGTCCTCGCGTCAGCCCGGGAGCGGCTCCACAGCGCTGCTGGACGCAGTCGCCACGCCCCGGCGCCGTGCATCGTCGGCGTGCCGCGCTCTGGCACCACCCTGCTGCGGTTGATGCTCGACGCGCATCCGCAGCTCGCGATCCCGCCCGAGACCGGGTTCGGCGAGGTGCTGGACAGCCTCGTCGCGCGCGCCGCCGGCCCCGACGAGCTGCTGGACGCGATCCGCGCGCTGGCGACCTGGCCCGATCTCGCCTTCGACGAGGCGGCGCTGCGCGCGCGGCTCGCCGCCGTTCGCCCGTGGTCGTTGGGGGACGGCCTGCGCACGATCTTCGCGGCATACGCCGAACGGCACGGCAAGCCGCGATGGGGTGACAAGACGCCGTCGCACTCCCGGCACATGACGGTGCTCGCGTCGGAGCTGCCCGAGCTGCGGTTCGTCCACATCGTCCGCGACGGCCGCGACGTCGCGTTGTCCGTGCGCGGACTGCCGATCGCTCCCGCCGGGATCGAGGCGATCGCCCGCGACTGGCGCGACCGGATCGAGACGGCACGACGCCAGGGCGCGCGCGTCCGGCACTACCGCGAGGTGTGCTACGAGCGCCTCGTCGCCGACCCGGAGACGGAGTTGCGGGCGCTGTGCGACTACCTCCGACTGGACTTCGACCCGGCGATGCTGCAGGCGCACGAGCACGCCGCCGCGCGCCATCGCGAGATGCCCGAGCGCCTCCTCGCGGACGGGACGTGGATCACGCACGAGGAGCGCAACCGCTGGCACGCGCTGACGCTGCGTCCGCCCGACCCGGCGCGGGCCGGCCGCTGGCGCGAGGCGCTCGACCCTGCCGACGTGACGGCCTTCGAAGCGGTCGCCGGGCCGCTGCTCGCCGAGCTGGGCTATCCGCTCGCCGGCGCCGGCTCCTGAAGCGCCCGCTGCGGGCGCGTGGGGGGATCCGCCGCGCGCGTGCCCTTGTCGGGCCGATCTCATACGCTCCGGCCATGTCCTCCCCCAAGCGCGCACTCATCACCGGCATCACCGGCCAGGACGGCTCCTACCTCGCGGAGCTGCTGCTCGACCAGGGCTACGAGGTGCACGGCATGGTCCGCCGGGCCTCGACGGAGAAGTTCGATCGCATCGAGCACCTGCGCGAGCGCATCACGCTGCATCAGGGCGACCTGCTCGACCAGCGCTCGCTCGTCGACACGCTGCGCGCCGCTCGGCCCGACGAGGTCTACAACCTCGCCGCGATGTCGTTCGTCGCGCTGTCGTGGGTGCAGCCGACGCTGACGGCGGACTTCACCGGCGTGGGGGTGACGCGCATGCTCGAGGCGCTGCGCGAGGTGCGCCCGCAGGCGCGCTTCTACCAGGCCTCCAGCTCGGAGATGTTCGGCAAGGTGCGCGAAGTGCCGCAGAACGAGCAGACGCCGCTCTATCCGCGCTCGCCCTACGGGGTCGCGAAGGTGTACGGGCACTTCATCACGATCAATTACCGCGAGTCGTATGACTTGCATGCGACGAGTGGGATCTTGTTCAACCATGAGTGCGTATCCGCCACGACGCCCGTGTGCGTTCGCCACAACGGTGTGGTTTCGATCAAGCTCGCCGAGGACCTCATGCCACTGCGGCGCAAGGGGCCGAGTGTGCAGCAGCACCTCCCGCACGGGCTGCTGGAGGTCTGGGACGGCGAGGACTGGACGCCGATCGCCGCACTCACCGCGACCCGGCGCCGTGCGACCGATCCCGACCACCGACTGCTGTCGGTCGAGACGCGCGGCGGCGTCGTCACGACGACCGCACATCACCGCCTGCTCGACGCCGATCGCGAGCAGGTGCTTGCGCACGAGGTCGAGGTCGGCGATCGGCTGGCGCTGTGCGACGAGGCGCCCGAGACGCCGGCATGGACGTCGATCGCGCCGGAGCTGGCAGAACTGCTCGGGCTGCTGACGGCCGACGGATACGTGGGCCGTGACGGCCACGGGGCGCGCTTCGTCAACAACGACCCCGCGCTGCGCGGCCGCGCCGCGGAGCTGTGGAGCCGCTGCTTCCTCGGTACGGCGACCGAGCACGAGCTGCCGTCGGGCTTCGACCCCGAGCGCGCCGTCGCTCACGTCGCGCTCTGCGGCGGAGGCAGCGGCCTCGGGCAGTGGCTGCGCGAGCAGCTCTACGGCACGTATGGCTACAAGCAGGTTCCGCCGGTCGTCCTCAACGGCGGCGCCGATGCGCACGATGCCTTCCTCGCGGGCTGCTACGCCGGCGACGGCCTCAAACGCGGCAACGGCGAGTCCGCCAAGACGAACAGCCCGCTGCTCGCGCTCGGGCTGGTGTGGCTCTATGGCCTGCGCGGTCAGCCCGCGTCGGTGTACGTCGAGCACCGTGGCGCGAAGGTCTATTACCAGCTGAACATCGGCGCTCGGGTGCTGGTCGGGATGAAGGGCGCGCACCTGCGCAAGGACCCGGCGGAGGTGCGCAAGGTGGTCGAGGTCGAGACGACCGAACGCGACGACTTCGTCTTCGACCTGGAGACGGAAAGCGGCGTCTTCTGCGCTGGCGTCGGCCGGCTCGTCGTGCACAACTCCCCGCGCCGAGGCTTGGAGTTCGTCACGCGCAAGATCACGTGGCATGCCGCCGCGATCAAGCACGGCCTGCGCGACAAGCTGGCGCTCGGGAACCTCGACGCGAAGCGCGACTGGGGCTATGCGAAGGACTACGTCAGAGCGATGTGGCTGATGCTCCAGCAGGACGAGCCGGAGGACTTCGTCATCGCCACCGGCGAGACGCACACGGTGCGCGAGTGCGTCGCGGTCGCGTTCGACGAGGCCGGGATCGGCGACTGGGAGCGCTACGTCGAGATCGATCCACAGTTCATCCGCCCGGCCGAGGTCGACCTGCTGATCGGCGATCCGACCAAGGCGAAGGAGAGACTCGGCTGGGTCCCTGAGACGAGCTTCGAGGAGCTCATCCGGCTGATGACGCGCGCGGACCTGGAGCTGCTGGCGCCGTAGCGGGGGCGCGGCGGTGGGGCGGGCTGCTCAGGCGCGCACGACGCCGGCGCGCGCGAGGTCGGCGGCGACCATCTCGGCGACGAGCTGCTCGAACGATGTCTGCGGCTGCCAGCCCAGCAGGCTGCGCGCCTTCGTCGCGTCGCCGATCAGCGGATGCTCCTCGAGCGGTCGCCAGTAGCGCTCCTCTGTGTAGACGCGGTCCTCGCCGGAGGGCAGCCGCCGCGCGACGCCGGCCGCCGCGAACGCAAGCTCGACCAGCTCGCCGACGGTGTGCCCGACGCCGGACGCGAGCACGTAGTCGTCTGGCTGCTCGTGGCGCAGCGCGAGCAGCATCGCCTCGACGATGTCGCGGGCGTGCGACCAGTCGCGCACGGCCGCTTGATTGCCGACGCCGAGTCGCTCGGCACGGCTGGCGGCGATCTCGGCGACTCCCTGCGTGATCGAGCGCGTGACGAACCGCGAGGGACGTCGCGGCGACTCATGATTGTAGGTGATCGCGGAGACGACGAAGCGGCCGCGCGCGCGCTCCCGGGCGGCCATCCGGTGCACCGCGAGCTTCGCCTCGCCGTACGCGTTGCGGGGACGCATCGGCGTGCGCTCGCTCTGAGGTGAGGACTCACAGGCGCCGAAGACCTCACTGGAGGCCGCGAGCAGCACGCGCACGTCCGCGCCGGCGGCCGCGAGCAACGCCTCTGTGCCGCCGACGATCGCCGCGCGTGTGCGCTCCGGTCTGCTCACCGCGTCCAGCACGAACGTCGGCGCGGCGAGATGGTAGATGTCGTCGGGCGTCGCCTCCGCGGCTGCACGACGGACTGAGTCCGGGTCGAGGAGGTCCATGGCCAGCAGCGGCACGCGGCCCTCGAGCTGTGACAGCCCGGCCCGGTCGAACGCCCCGTCCGGCGAGCGGACCGTCCCGATCACCTCGTCGCCCTCGCCGAGCAGCAGCTCGGCGAGGTAGCCGCCGTCCTGCCCGACGATGCCGGTGATGAGCGCGCGGCGGGACACGCGCGGCAGGGTACGGGACGCGGCCGCCGTCAGCGCACGACCGCCCGAGCGGCGGGGCATTAGCATCGGGCCGCGATGCACGTCGGCGTCGACCTGCTGTTCCTCGTCCCCGGCGAGACCGGAGGGCGTGAGACCTACGCCCGCGAGCTGCTGACCGCGCTGCGGCGCGTGCGGCCGGAGCTGCGCCTGACCGCGTTCCTCAACCGCGAGACGGCGGCGGCCGGCGACGGCTTCTGGAGCGAGCAGGTCGATCGCGCCGTCGTACTGCCGCAGGCATCCGGCCGGGCACGCGGGCGGTGGGCCGCCGGGGAGCTGGTCGGCGTGGCGCGCGCTGCCGCGCGGGAGCGCGTGGACGTGCTCCACGGAGCGGGCAACTTCGCGCCGCTGCACGGCCGCTTCGCGCGCGTGCTGACGCTGCACGACGTGCTCTGGCGGGAGCTGCCCGAGCTGATGGCCCCGCCGCTGCGGTGGGCGACGGAGGCGCTCGTGACGCCGGCGGCGCGGCGGGCGACGCGCGTCTTGACCGGCTCGGACGCGTCCCGTCGGGCGATCGTAGAGCGGCTCCGCGTCGCGGCCGAGCGCGTCGTCACGACGCCATACGGGCTGGGCTCGCTCCCCGCCCCCGGCGACGCGGCGCGCGCGCGGACGGCGATCGCGCTCGACGGCCGCCCGCTCGCGCTCGCCGTCGCGACGAGCCTTCCGCACAAGAACCTCCCGCTGCTGCTCGACGGACTCGCCACGCTTCCGGAGCCCGAGCGTCCCGTGCTTGCGTTCGCGGGACATGGGACCGATCGCGGCGCGCTGCCGGCGCGCGTGCGCGAGCTGGGGCTCGAGTCCGACGTGCGGCTGTTGGGCGCGACGGCCGCCGCACAGCTGGAGGACCTGTGGGCGGCGGCCGCGCTGTTCCTGACGCCGACGCGTCACGAGGGCTTCGGTCTGCCGGTGCTCGAGGCGATGGCGCGAGGCGTGCCGGTCGCCTGCTCCGACATCCCGGTGCTGCGCGAGGTGGCCGGCGACGAGGCCGCCCTGTGGCTCGACCCGACGGACCCGGGGACCGTCGCGACCGCGATGCGCGCGCTGATGGCGGAAGGCCCCGACGTGGAGCGCCGACGCGCGGCCGGCCGCGAGCGCGCGGCGCGCTTCACCTGGGACGCGACCGCGGAGGCCACGGCGGCGGTGTACGAGGCGGCCGCGGCCGAGGCGATGCGCACGTGACCGCGTCGTGGTGGCTGGTCGTCCTGTCGTGGAACGGACGGGACGACACGCTTGCCTGCCTCGCGTCGCTGCGGGGACTCGCGAGTGACGACGTCGCCGTCGTGTGCGTCGACAACGGCTCGATCGACGGGTCCGTCGACGCCGTCCGGGAGACGTTTCCGGAGGTAGCCGTGATCGAGAACGGGCGCAACCTCGGCTTCGCGGGGGGCAACAACGTCGGCATCGCGCACGCGCTCGCACACGGCGCCGAATGGGTCGTCCTCGTCAACAACGACGCGACGCTCGCAGCCGACGCGATCGAGGCGCTGCGCGCGGCGGCGGTCCGGCATCCGGATGCCGGCGCGCTCGCGGGCAAAGTGCTGTTCGCGGACGGCGGGGCGGTGGAGCGCGTGTGGTTCGCGGGCCAGCGCGTCGCGCTGACGCTCGGCTACTCCGGCCGCCCGCGCGGCCACGGCCGCCCCGACGGGCCCACCTACCGGGAGGAGCGCGAGACGGACCGCGCGGTCGGCGCCTTCATGGCCGTCTCGCGCGCGGCGGTCGAACAGGCCGGCATGCTCGACGACGAGCTGTTCCTGTACGTGGAGGACGTGGACTGGTGCGTGCGGATCCGCCGCGCCGGCTTCGCCGTGTGGTTCGTCCCGGACGCGATCGCGCGTCACCGCGTCTCCGCGTCCAGCGGCGGCGAGGGCGCCTCGCCGACGGCCCTCTACTACGGCGTCCGCAACACGGTCGTCGTGTGCGAGCGCCACCGGCCGCTGCCGCGCGGGCTCGCCAGCCTGCGGCGCGCGGCGATCACCGCGACGTTCGCGCTCCACGCGCTGCGCTCGCCGCACCGGCGGACGCTGCTGCGCGCAGTGCGCGACGGCTTCGTCGACGCGCGCGCAGGGCGGCTCGGTCAGCGCGGCTCGACGTCCGCGCGGCGGTAGAGCTCGTCCGTCGGCGAGAAGCGCTCGACGCGCACGTAGCGGTCGCCGAGCTCGCCCTCGACCCGCTCGCGTGCCTCGTCGTCGTGCGCCTCGATCAGCATCCACCGTGGCGCGTGCCGCGCGAGGTCGAGGCCGCGCAGCGCCTGCGGCTCGTAACCCTCGAGGTCAAGCGAGAGCAAGTCGATCGCGGGAGAGCCGGCTTCGTCGATCACGTCGCTGAGCGTGCGGGCGGGCGCCGTGAACGCATGATGCTCGCGCTCGCCGAGCAGGTACGCCGACGCGACCCACTCGCGGTCCGCCTCGTCGCTTCCGCGCGCTCCGGAGACGACTGACATGAGGCCGGCGAAGTGCAGCGTCACCGGCGTTCCGGCATCCTCCGGCGCTACGAGCGCGCACTGGACGACGCGCGCGTTCGGTCGTTCGCGCGCGGCCTCGGCGGCGAGCATCGGAGCTGGCTCGACGAGCACTCCGCGCCAGCCGTGGAAGCGCTCCAGCAGGTAGGTGTTGCTCTGCGTGTAGCCGTCGTTCGCGCCGGCCTCGACGAAGTAGCCGCCGTCGCCGAGCAGGGCCGCAAGCCGCACGTCCATCTCGTGCAGCGCCGGCCGCGACAGGCGCTGGTCGCCGCGCGCCTCGCGGCGACGGCGCTGGACGCGTCGCGCTCGCAGCAGCGCCAGCGAGAGCGCAGTGCGCACGCGATGCGAGCGCAGCGGCGAGCAGCGGAGCAGCAGCACGAACAGCCAGCGCCAGCGGGGGGAGATCGCGAAGCCCACGCGCCGACCCTAGCTTGCTGAGCGCCCGGAGCCGGTCGCGAGCAGGCGGCGGTAGATCGTGCGACAGCGGTCGGCCGCGGCGCGCGCGTCGTACGGCGCGAGACGCTCGGGGGCGATGGCGTGGCGCGGCGCCGGTGCAGGACCCGCGAGCGGTCCGGCCGCCAGCGCTCTCGCGAGGCCGATCCAGTCGCCGGCGCCGACCAGCGTCCCGGCGTCGCCGAGCACCTCCGGGATCGCGCCGGTCGCGCACGCGACGATCGGCGTGCCGGCCGCCATCGCCTCGACGAGCACCATCCCGAACTGCTCCTCCCACGCGCGGACCGGCAGGCTCGCGAGCACGAGGCACGACGCGGCCGCATAGCGCGCCGGCATCTGCGCGTAGGGAATGGTCGGGACGAACGCGACATGCGACGCGACGCCCAGCTCCTCCGCGTAGCGCTTGAGCTTCTCCTCCTCCGGCCCGGAGCCGACGATCTCCAGCACCACGTCCTCGCGCGGGGGCCCGAACAGCCCGCGGCGCAGCGCCGCGAACGCGCGCAGCACGTCCTGGTGTCCCTTCTCCCACACGAGCCGCCCGGCGGACAGGATGCGATGGACGCCGTCGCCTGCCGGAGCTGCTTCCGCGGCGCTCGCGAAGTGCTCGACGTCGACGCCCGGCGGGGAGACCTCGATCCGCCCCGGTGCGACGCCCTCCAGCAGCAGACCTGCGCGCGCGCGCTCGGTCGCGGCAAGGCACGCGTCGGCCGCCGGGACGACCGCACGGCGGTAGGCGCGCTCGCGCGGCCAGCGGTACGTGTCGCGCCAGGCGATCGTCTCCCAGACGGTCAGCACCAGCGCGAACCCGAGGCGTGGCTTCAGCCGCGCGGCCTGCGCGCTGTGCCACGAGGCGATCTCCGCGCCGTGGACGATGTCCGCGCCGGCGAGCTGACGCTCGAGCCCGAGATAGCGCTCGCCGGCAACGTAGGCCAGGCCGCCGGCCACGCGGCCGCCGGGCAGGACGTCGCGCGGCGTGCGCGCCGCCACCGCCGGGATCGCGAGCCCCTCCACCTGGTGCACGTTCGAGCCGGTGACGAGCACGGAGACGTCGAACTCGTCGAGCAGCAGCCCCCACGGCGCCAGGTCCCACACGTTGGCGTGGTGGCCGCGCAGCAGGACGACACGCGGGCGGCCCGATCGAGGCGAGCCGCTCATCTGCGCGCCAGAACCGCCCACTGCAGCGCGATGAACTCGCGTGCGTGCCCGCCGGTGGCGCGATCGACGAGGCGGTTGCGCCCGAGGATCGAGGGCTCGACCCGCTCGATCCGCCAGCCGTGCGCGGCGACGAGCGCCTCGGCGTCGCGCCGCGTGAACCAGCGCAGATGCGTGCGGTCGCGATGGCCCCAGTCGGTGTAGCCGAACGTGCCGCGCAGGATCAGGTCGCGCAGCAGCGAGAAGTGCCGCGCGTTCGGGACGGAGACGTGCAGCCGGGCGCCATCGGCGGCGAGCGGCGCCAGCGCGGCCAGCAGCGCCGCCGGGTCGACGAGGTGCTCGAGCACGTCGTAGAGCACAATCGTGTCGAACGGACCGCAGAGCGCGCCGTCGCCGACCAGCGTCTCGGCGTCGCCGACGTGGACCGCGTCGAGGTGTGCGCGCGCCGCCGCCGCGGCCGCGGCGTTGAGCTCGATCCCGACGACGGTCTCGGCGCCCGCCGCGCGCAGCGAGCGGCCCACCTCGCCGGCGCCGCAGCCGACGTCCAGCGCCCGTCCCAGCGGCTGCGGGAGCTGCGCGACGAGGTCTGCCCGTGCGTTCGCGTAGTAGCCGGGGTCGTCCGTGGCCTGGAAGGCCTGCGAGCTGCTGGCACCCATGCGCCGCGAAGCTTAGGCGGGCCGTCTTCGGAGCGCGTGGACGAGCTCCATCGGCACGGCGCGCAGCGCGAACGCGGCCGCCACGTACGCGGCGACGCCGATCAGCGCGCTTGCGAGCGAGCCGATGGGGAGCACCGCCGCGAGCGCGCCGACGCCGGCGGCGAGCGCGATCTTCCAGAGGAAGTCGACGCGCGGCAGCAGCCTGCGATCGGCGCGCGAGAGCGCGACGACATAGGCGACGACGAGGACGGCCTCGGCGAGCACCGTCGCGATCGCCGCGCCCTTTGCGCCGAGCGGCGGGACGAGCGCGAACGTCGCCGCCGCGGCGACGCCGGCGGCGAGCGCGTTCGCCACGAGCAGCGCGCGGTACCGCTTCAGCGACAGCAGTCCGAACGACCACGTCGCCATCAGGAAGACCGTGATCATCGCCAGGCCCTGCAGCTGGAGCACGGGGACGGAGGCTTGGAACTTCGGTCCGGCGACGACGTCGATCGCGAACTGCGCCCCGAGCGCGATCGCCAGCGCGATCCCCGCGCCGGCCAGCGCAGCCGCCTCGAACATTCGCTGGAGCGCGTAGCGCATGCGGTCCTTGTCGTTGCCGGCGGCGTGCGCCAGGATCGGGAAGCCGGTCGCGACGGCGACCCAGGGAATGCCCGCGATCGTCTCGACGATGCGGAACGCGGTCGCGTAGATGCCGGTTTCCACCGGCGTGGCGATGTAGGACATGATCACGACCGCGAAGCGGAAGTAGATGACGCCGACCGCCGCCGCAAGGCCGTACGGAAGCACCTCGTGCGCCATCGCCCGCCATGCGCGCAGGTCGAAGCTCGGCCGCAGCGAGTCGATCTCGCCGCGCACGAGCAGCAGCGTCGCGACCAACACGGTCACGCCCGAGGCGACGCTCGCCCAGAAGAACGGCACGAGCCCGGCGCCGGTCGCCACGAGCACGACGATCACGGCTGTCAGTGCCGCCTGTCTGAGGAGGTCGACCGCCGACAGCGCGCCGAAGCGCAGCTCCGCCTGGAGCGGCACCGAGTACGTCGTCTGCGCGAGCAGCAGGATCGTGCCGAAGCCGACGATCGCCGTCCCGGCGACCACCTGCCCGTCGGCGTGGGTCGCCCACGTGAAGGCGATCCCGGCGAGCACGCCGGCCGTGGTGAGCACCAACCGCAGGCCGGACAGGTTGCGCTGGTAGCGCTCGCGCTCGTCCCCGCGCATCGAGACGTAGTGGCGCACGCCCAGCCACATCAGCCCCCCCTCGGTGATCCCGCCGACGATGAAGACGATCGCCGAGACGGTCACGTAGCGGCCGTAGTCAGCGGGACCGAGGTGGCGCACCATCAGCGGCACCGCGACGAGCGCGAGCGCAAGCTGCCCGGCGAAGCTGCCGGTCCGCAGCGCGCTGCCGCGGATCGCCCGCGCGCCGGCGGAGGCGTCGGTCAGCGCGTCGAGCTCGTCGGCGTCCTGCCGCTCCGGGGCGAGTCGGGCGTCGGCCGGATCAGTCCGCACGGGGCGGCTCGCCTTCGCCGGATGTCGCTCGCCCGAGCGAGCGCGCGAGCAGGAGCGGGACGCCGATCGCGACCGCCGCGAGCAGCAGCCAGTAGAGCCATGGCCCGATCCAGCCGACGCGGAACAGCGCCGCGCTGTCGAGCATCCGCGGGAGCAGCGTGAGCGTGCTCACCGGGTCGGCGCGGCGGAAGACGATGTCGAGGTCTGCGTCCAGCGGTCTGCCGTCGAGATACGCGCTGCTCGTCCGGGCGCTCTGGTCGGGTCCGCCGTACAGGGCGACCGCTCGCCGCCCCGCGTCGCGCACGCACAGGGCGATCTCGCCGCCGACGTCGACGTGGCCGACGGCGACGACGCGGCGCTGCGCACGCGGCGCCGCATCGGCCAACGTGCCCCGGCCCAGCGGCGCGCGATCGGCGACGCGGACGACCGTCACGACGAGCGGGCCGGTCGGCTGTCGCTGGGCGCGCACGCGCAGCTCGACCGCCTCGAAGGGCGCCGCCGCGGGGATCGGCTGCTGGCAGACCTGCTGGCCCGGCTGGAGCGTCGCGACCGGCGCGAACGGCGTCACGCCGAGCGTGAACGCGAGCGACCGGCGCTGGCCCGCGCCGAGCGCGACGACGGTCGCGAGCGCGGCGAGCGCGAGCGCGAGGAAGGCGATGACGGCGGGCCTGCGCATCACGCGTAGAAGCGCGTCGCCACGAGCCCGAGCGACAGCAGCTGGAGGAGGAACAGGAGGCCCAGGGCGGCACCGGCGCCGAGCTGCCGCGCGGTGCCGCGCAGCCACGTCAGCGCGAGCGCGGCAGCGAGCCCGCCGATCGACACGAGCGGGAAGATGTAGCGGCCCTGCATGAACGGCGTCGCGCTGTGGAAGTCGGTCCAGTGCAGCCCCGTCAGCAGCGCCCCCGCGGCGAGCAGCAGGAATGCCGCGACGTCGAGGTCGACACGCCCGCGCGTCGCGACGATCCGCGCGAGGGCGGCGAGGCCGATCGCCGCGACGAGGCCCGCGGCGACGACGTAGATGCTGTGCGGGAAGCGCACCTCCAGCCACCCGAAGGCTGCCGTTCCCTGCTCGATCCAGATGTGGAAGGCGGGCAGGCCTGGACCGTGCGCGGGCTGCAGGAACGGCAGCCGCGGCAGGTAGTACTGCCACAGGTAGCTGAGGAACTGCCGGATGTTCGTACCGCCACCGTGCGCGCCCTGGGAGACCTGCGCCGCGACGGCGTGGTTCAGCAGGCGGGCGGTGAGGACCCACGCGAGCGTCGGCGCGAGCAGCGCCGCGAGCCCGGCGCCGGCGCTCCGCACGGCGCGGCCGCGCTCGCCCCGCAGCCGCCACAGGCCGATCGCAAGCGCCAGCAGCGCGGCCGGCAGCAACGCATAGCTGGTCGCCTTCGTCACGATCGCCAGCCCGGTCACGCCGAGCAGCGCGGCGGCGCCGCCCGGCGTGGCGCCGCGCTTGAGCAGCCGCACTCCCAGCCACAGCGCGAGCGTCCACAGCGCGTAGAGCTGCCCGTCCGGCCCGACCTGCGCCGAGACGAACGTCACCATCGGCAGCAGGCCGGCCACGCCCGCGGCGACGAGCTGGAGCAGCCGGTCGCGGGCGAACACCTCGCCCGCGAGCAGCCAGGCGCCCGCGACGGTCCCGAGCAGCCACAGCATCGTGGCGAGCCGCATCAGCGTGAAGCGCGTGAAGAAGTCGCCGCCGTGCGCGAGCGCGTACGGGACGGCGTCATAGAGGTAGAACAGCGGCGGGTTGGACGCGGCCGGGTTCGGGCCGCCGCCGTCGCTGCGCGCGAGCGCCCGGACGCTCGTCGCGTCGCGTCGCTGCCACCGCCGCCACGCGAACGCCGACCACTCGGGCCGGTTGCTGAGGTTCGCGGCCGTCTGGTCGCTGTTCGCCGCCGTCTCCGCGGCGAACTGCTCGGTCGAGAAGATCGGACGTCTCGCGTCGCCCGGCAGCCCTGGACCCTCTACCAGCGACTGGACGTAGCCGACGTGGGCGGGCTCGTCGGGCGCCTGGAAGGGCGGCACGAGCAGCGCCCACGCGAGCCCGAGCAGCAGGACGGCGCCCAGCAGCGCTCTCAGCGGGGCGGGCACGGCGCCGATCGCGCGCCGTGCGCGCGGCCGCGCGCCGTCCTGCGGCCGGGATCGTGTCGTGGCCTCAGGCATGCGCGGCTCCGAGCAGGCGCCGCACGAACGCCCAATAGGCGCGCTGCGCCGACAGCACGGGCGCGAGCGCCCGTCCGCCGACCCGCAGGTATGGACTGTCGATCTCGGCCGTGAGCGCGTCGGCGAACGTCGCCGCGTCCACGCGCCGGGTCGCCTGCACGCGGCCGCGGCGGCGCAGCAGCCCCGGCAGCACGCGCAGCACCGCCCACTGTGCGCGCAGCTTCTCGCGCAGCCAACCGCCGCGCGCCGCGATCGGCAGGAGCGCGAGCTCGAACGCGAGCAGCGCGGGCAACAGCGCCAGCAGCAGCTCCGCCGGATAGTCGGCGAGCACGGTCCGCCAGCGGTTGCGTTCGAGCAGCAGCCACTTGTACGAGCCCTTGTCGAAGTCGTAGTCGTGCGTCACGACCGCACGCCGGGCGATGCCGACGCCGTAGCCGGCGAGACGCAGGCGCAGCGACAGGTCGACGTCCTCGACGTACATGAAGTAGTCGGGGTCGAACCCGCCCACGTGCTCCCACGCCTCCCGCCGCACGGTGAGCGCCGCGCCCGAGGCGAACGCGACCTCGCGGTCGTCGCCCGGCACGACGGGCTCCCCGCAGTCGCCGGCCCAGCTGAAGCAGAGGAAATGCGTCACCCCGCCGCTCGTGTTGACGTGCGTGCCGCCGGGCAGCGTGACGAGCGCCTGCCACGCCCCCCAGCCGGGATGCGCGTCCGCCGCGGTCCGCAGCGCGTCGAGGCAGCCGGCCGCCGGCGCGGCGTCCGGGTTGAGGAACAGCACGAGCGGCGCCCGGGTGGCGGCGACCCCGGCGTTGCACGCGGCGGCGAAGCCGAGGTTGGCGCCGGTCTCGAGCACCTGGGCGCGCGGCTCGCCGGCGCGCACGAGCGCGGGCGTCCCGTCGCCGGAGGCGTTGTCGACGATCAGCAGCTCGTCGGCCGCGCCGAGCTGCGGCCCGAGTGCGGCGAGCGTGACCGGCAGGCAGGCGGCGCTGTTGTGCGTGACGATGACGACCGCGAGGGCGGGTGACGTGGAGGGCACTTAGCGACTGCGCGTCAGCTCACGGGGTTCGCCGACGGCCTCCGGCTCCGCCGCTGCCGCGACGGCCTCCTGCTGATCGAGGCGCTGCTGGAGCATCCCGAGTCTCTGTGCGAGCACCTTGTTCTGGTCGGCGAGGCGCGAGATCACGAGCGAGAAGTGCAGCAGCAGGACGAGGATGAAGCCGAACGCGATCACGAACAGCGCCGAGGGCGCGTAATAGATCCCGATGGCGTGGGCGATCTCGTTGAGCAGCCCCTTCCAGATCGCCAGCAGCAGCAAGATGGCTGATGCGAGCAGCCACAGCAGCGCATAGCGCTCCATCAGCCGCCGCCGGCGCACGAGCTCGAACACGAGCACGAAGAGGCCGCCCGTGACGAGGATCGCGACGATCTGGATGCGGAGCGCCATCGCGGTCCCTTGCCGGTCAGATCGACTGCTGGGCGGTCACCGGCGCCGGGTCGCCGAGCGCGACGCTCGGGCGCGCGCGGAACAGGCCGATGAAGATCGCGAGCAGGACCTTGACCATGTAGTAGGCCGAGCGGGCATGGTTGATCGACGAGACGCCGGCGGTGCGGGCGCGCATCGTGACCGCGACCTCGGCGCTCTTGAGCTGGTGGGCGTGCATCATCAGGATCGCCTCCACCTCGGGATAGTCGTGCGGGTAGTCGCGCGCGAACAGCTCGATCGCGCGCCGCCCCGCCATCCGATAGCCCGAGGTCGGGTCCGTGACGCGCTGGCCCGTGATCGCGGAGATCACGCGGGCGAAGATGCGGATGCCGACGCGCCGGGACACCGAGCTGCGGAAGCCGTCGCCGTCCGCGAGGAAGCGGGAGCCGGTGACCATGTCCAGCTCCGCATCGGCCGCGAGGTGGTCGAGCAGCTCGCGGATGTGGCGGGCGTCGTGCTGGCCGTCTCCGTCGACCTGCACCGCCACGGCGTAGCCGTGCTCGGCGGCATACGCGTAGCCCGACTGCACCGCGCCGCCGATCCCGAGGTTGAACGGATGCCGAATCACCGCGGCTCCCGCCGCGCGGGCGATGACGGCGGTGGCGTCGGTCGAGCCGTCGTCGACCACGAGCACGTCGAACTCGGGCGCGTGCACACGCAGTTCGGCCACGACATCGGCGATGCAGTTGCCCTCGTTGTACGCGGGCACGATCGCGATGCGCCTGAGAGGACGCGCTGTCATATGGTCGCTGTTCGTCACGGTTTGCACACGGAGGGAACGTCCGTGACCCCGCCAAAGTTGCTGCCGAAGTCTATCCGCCGCCCCGACGGCGCGAACCTCGGGAGCCGGCGTTGCGCCCTAGCGGAGAGCTACTTCTCGCTCGCGCAGCGCATGCCGCAAGCCCGCCTCGACCTCGTCGGTCGCGACGTCCCAGGTGTGCGAGGCGACGAAGTCGACGCCGGCGCGGGAGCGGCGCTCCCACTCGGCGGGGTCGTCGAGCAGCCGCTCGATCGTGCGCGCCAGCGCAACCGGGTCGAGCGGCGCGAGCGCGAGCGGACCGTCGTCGCCGAAGATCGATTCGGCGCTCACGCCGGCCAGCTCGACGCATGGCAGCCCGCACGCGAGCATCTCCTTCGGCATCAGCGAGAAGTTCGTCAGCGAGAGGCACAGCCCGGCGGTCGCCTCGTTGTAGAGCGCCGCGAGCTGCGGCGCGCTCAGCACGTCGCAGTGCTCGTAGGGGAACGAGGTCTGCGGCGGGCGGTCGGTTCCGAACAGGACGATGCGCGTCTGCGGGCGGCGGCGGTGCAGCTCGGCGAGCGCGAGCAGGCCGATCGGCACGGCGCGGCGATCGGTCGAGTGGCGTGCGTAGTAGACGACCGTGTCCCGCCGCCGCGCGACGCGCGCGTCGGGCGCGTAGATCGCGTGGTCGACGCCGAGCTGGAAGGCGTCGGCTGAGGCGCCGTAGCGCTCGATCAGCAGGTCGCGCAGCCACGGGCTCGCGGCGATGCAGTGCATCCCGTGGCGGTAGGTGTCCTCGGCCAGCCTCTCCTCGGTCGAGGTGGGGAAGAACTCCGGCTCGTGGTCGTTGACGATGTACGCGCGCGCGCGGCAGCCCGCGAGCAGCAGCGTGGGATGGACGGTCTGCCAGCCGGTCGCCATCGCGACGTCGGCGCCGTGCCAGTCGCCGAAGCCCTTGTACACCGGACCGTCGAACGGCGCGAACCACTCGTTGACCTCCTCGCGCAGCACGGCCGGCCAGCGGTTGTCGGTCTCGCCGATCGGGTCGACGACCCACGCGCTGCAGACGTGACCGCGCCGCTCGAGCCGCGACAGGAGTTGGAAGAGCGTGTTGTGCCCGCCGCTGCCCCGGCGCCACGGGGGCACGACGAGTGCGAGTCGCAGCCGCTCGCGCTCGGCCGCCTCCGGGATCGGGTCGAGCAGCGGCGCCGGTCCGTCGCGCAGCACGCGCGCGGCCTCTGCGTAGTCGTCCTCGCCGCGCTGCGGCGCGACGGCGCGCCCGCGCGGCGCCGCCGCGCCTGAGCCGTCCGCTGTCGCCCCGTCGCCGCGCCGTTCGAGCGACAGCCGCTCGCGCACACCCGCGGGCAGCCGGTCGGCGCGCGAGCCGAGCGCGGAGAAGACGCGCCGGCCGCCGTGGTGGACGGTCGCGCGCACCGCCCAGCGTGCGCGCTCGCCGGCCGGCGCGTCGCGCTCAGCCAGCCAGCGCAGGTCGGCGGCCGTCTCGGCGCGCACGGTGCGCAGCGCGTCGAGCGGGTGGAACGCCTCGACGTGGCCGGTCGTCGCGCGCAGGCCGCGGTACTCGTCGAAGTAGCGGCGCATGAACTCGACCGCGCCGTAGTCGTGCGCGTGCAGCACGGCGGCGCCGGGGTGGTACGCCTTCAGCCAGCCGGCCGCGAGCAGGTCGCGCCCGAAGGCCTGATCCTCGCTGTAGGCGACGTCGCGGAAGCGGATCGTCGCCCATGCCTCGCGCCGGTAGGCGGCATTCACGTTGGACAGGAACGGCTCGTCGCCGGCGCGCTGCAGCCACGGTCCACCGTCCGGCGCCTCGAAGCCGGCGAAGTGGCGCTCCAGCTCGCGCGCGATCATCGGGCTCGTGTCAGGGCGCGGCAGGTGCGGTCCGAACACGGCGCCGACACGGTCGTCCAACGCGAAGCCAGCGCGCACCGCGTCGAGCCAGCCGGGGACCGGCGTCGCGTCCTGCGTCAGGAAGCAGATCAGCTCGCCGCGCGCGCGCTCGGCGCCGAGGTTGCGCGTGCGCCCGTGACCGAACTCGTGTGGCGGGATCTCCAGCAGCGTCACGCCGGGCGCGGCACGCGCGATCTCCAGCGAGCGATCGGTCGAGCCGGAGTCGATCACGAGCAGCTCGTCGGCACGCTCGCGCGCGAGCGCGGCCAGCAGCTCTTCGAGGTAGCGCTCCCCGTTCTTGACGGGGATCACGACGGAGACCGCAGTCACGAGGCGCGCGTCAGCGTCCGCTTGACCTTCTTCACGCCGCGCGCGACCCAGCGCATCGCACGCACGCTTGCGCGGAACTGCGCCGCCCCCGGCTTGCGCATCAGCGCGTTGAGGTCGAGATGCCAGCGGTCGAGCCAGTACGTGCGCTCCTGCGCCGCGGCGACGACCCGCTCGGTGCGCGCCGCCTGCTCGACCAGCTCGGCTTCGAGCGCCGCAACGCGCGCGCGCAGCCGCGCGATCTCGGCTTGCTGGCCGGTCTCGGAGGCCACCGCCATCAAAGATGCTCCGCGATCCGAGGCGCCTCGCGGTAGAAGAACCACAGCCCGAGGCCGAACATCGCGGCGATGATAGCGGCGGGGATCACCAGCCTCGCGCTGCCGCCGGCCGCAGTGACGGCGCTCGGGTAGGTGCGGTCGACGAACGCGTGGCCGACCTGTGTGAGGATCGTCGCGATCGGGTTGAGCGTGACGGCAATCGGCTCCAGCCCCTTCTTCGCGTCGTCGTACGTCGCTGCCACGTAGATGATCGGCGAGCCGTAGAAGAGCATCTGCTGCAGGACGTCCCAGATCGGCTGGATGTCGCGGAAGCGCACGTAGAGCGCGGACAGCAGCATCCCGACGCCGACCGCGAGCATCGCCAGCAGCGCGATCAGCGGCAGCAGCTCGAGCCACGTCCAGCGCACCTCGACACCGGTCGCGAGCGCGAACACCAGCACGGCTATGAAGTTCATCGCGAGGTTGAACATCGCCGTGAGCGCGACCGACAGCGGGATCACGAGGCGCGGGAAGCGCATCTTGCGCAAGAGCCCCTCGCGCGCCAAGAGGCACTGCACGCAGCCCGACGTGGTCTCCACGAAGAACGTCCACAGGATGATCGAGCTGAGCAGGTAGACGGGATAGTGCGGGACGCCGTTGCCGAGCTTCAGCGCCTTCGTGAAGAAGACGTAGAGCACGCCGAAGAAGAGGAGCGGTCTGGCCAGCGACCAGACGTAGCCCAGCACCGAGCCGAAGTAGCGGAGCTTGAACTCGGTCGTCGCGAGCGTGACGGTGAGGTTCCAGAACCGCCGCAGGTCGTCGCCGAAGGCGGAGGGGCCGTACCGTCGTCTGCTCGTCGTCGCCGCTGCCGCGCTCATGCCGGGGTCACCTCGAAGCTGTGCGGAAGGTTTGTCACGCCGCCGGTATAGAAGCCGCCGTGAACGATCAGCTGCGCCATGTCGGCGCGCAGGTCGAGCGCGTCCGCTCCCAGCCCGGGCCGCGCGATCGACGGCGTCACCGTGTATGTGCTGCGCACCATCCAGTTCTGGAACTCGAGCCGCACCACGACCGTCTCGCCGGCTGCGAACGAGCCGGTCGGGCCGTGTACGAGGTCGGTCGTGGCGGCGAAGATCGTCGCGCCGACGTCGTTGCGGAGCGTGAAGCCGAAGACCGGGTTCTCGATTCCCTCGTCGAAGCGCGCCTCCATGCAGACGCGGCACACCCCGCCATGCGCCATCTCGACGATCCGCTCGCCGTCGGCGCTCTCGAACCAAGCGTCGACGATCTCGGCGCTGCGGTCGCCGAAACGCTCCTCGGCGACCTCCTGTCCCGGCGCCGCGAGCTGGTGGACGGTCCGGCCGAAGTTCAGCTCGTTGTAGCGACGCGCGATTGCGGCAGGCTCGCCGAGGTCGACCATCTTGCCCTTCTCGATCAACATCGCGCGATCGCAGAAGCGCTCGACGGCGCTCATGTCGTGCGTGACGAACAGGATCGTGCGCCCCTCGTCCTTGAGCCGGTGGAACTCGGCGAAGCACTTCTGCTGGAACGCGGCGTCGCCGACCGCGAGCACCTCGTCGATCAGCAGCACCTCGGCATCGACCTGGATCGCGACGGAGAACGCGAGCCGCACCGTCATGCCGGACGAGTAGTTCTTGAGCTTGAGGTCGAGGAACTCCTCCAGCTCGGCGAACGCGATGATGTCGTCGAAGCGCTCGCGCGCCTGCTGGCGCGTGAGGCCGAGCATGATGGCATTGATCATCACGTTGTCGCGTGCGGTCAGGTCCATGTTGAAGCCGACGCCGAGCTCGATGAACGGCGACAGACGTCCGTTGACGTTCAGATCGCCGCCGTCGACGTCGTAGATCCCGGCCAGGCACTTGAGCAACGTGCTCTTGCCGCTGCCGTTGCGGCCCACGATCCCGAAGAACTCGCCCTCGGCGACCTCGAAGGTGACGTCGCCGACGGCTTGCAGCACGTCGTACGTGTTGCTGCGGAATGGGTGCAGCACCCGCTCCTTGAGCGTGTGGTACTGCTGATGCGGGAGCTTGAACGCCTTGTCGACGTGATGGACCGCGACCGCGGGCGGGCCGCTCGGCCGCGGCGCAGTCGGCAGCGCCTGCGGCTGCGATGTGGTGCTCGTCACGGAGCGTGAACGCTAGCAATCGCTGCGGGTTGCGCGGCAGGCCCGCCGAGCCGGTGGTTCGCTTGTGATCTGACGTAGACTGCGCCCGCGTGGGGCGCCGCAACGGTGACAGCTCTGTGCGTGCTCGCGGCCAGGACGTACGCACGCCCATCCTCTACCTGGCGCCCTGGGTCGACCTTGGGGGTTCCGACAAGGGCACGATCGACTGGTTCAAGCACGTCGACGGCTCGCGCTGGGCGCCGTCGCTCATCACGACGCAGCCCTCGGCGAACCGCTGGCTCTCGTTCGTCGAGCCCTATGCCGAGGAGGTGTGGTCGCTGCCGGACGTGATGCCGGGCGCCGACGCCCCCGGCTTCATCCTCGGCTTCATCGTCTCGCGCGGGGTCGAGCTGGTCCACATCATGAACTCTCGCCTCGCCTTCGACCTGATGCCGGACATGACCTGTCTCGCGAGACCCCCGGCGATCGTTGTGCAGCTGCACGCCGAGGAGCCCGACCGCTCCGGGTACGTCCGCTACGTGTCGACCCGCTACGGCAATCTGGTCGACGCGTTCTCGGTGACCAGCCGCCAGCTCGCCGACGCAATGCTCGACTACGACGTGCCGCGGTCACGTCTCGAGGTGATCACGACCGGTGTCGACGCGCGAGGCGAGTTCGACCCGGAGCACGTCGAGCCGCTCTCGGACCTGCCCGACGACGGCGTGCAGATCCTCTGGCCCGGCCGACTCGTGGCACAGAAGGATCCGATGCTCACGCTCGACGTCGTCAAGCTGCTCGACGAGCGCGGCTGCCGCTTCACGCTGCAGATCGTCGGCGACGGCGAGATGACTGCGGACGTTAGAGCACGTGCGCGCGCACTTGGAATCGAGCACCGCATCCGGTGGCATGCACCGTCGCAGCAGATGCCGCGTTGGTACCGCAGTTGCGACCTGCTGTTCATGACGAGCGTCTTCGAGGGCGTCCCGTACGTGATGTACGAGGCGCAGGCGATGGGGCTGCCGGTCGTCGCGCCGGCGCTGCCGGGCAACGTCGAGTTCATGGGCGCCGAGGGCGGCTTCCTGGTCGACCCGCGCGACGACGCCGTCGGCTATGCGGACGCGCTCCAGACCTTGATCGACGATCCGGAGCGGCGCCACGCGATCGGCGCCCAGGCGCGCGAGCGGATGCTGCGGGACTGCACGCTGGAGCAGATGGGCGGCGAGCACGACGCGCTCTACGAACGCCTGCTCGCGACTCGTCCTGCGGTTGTCCGCCAGGCGCGTGCAAGGGACCGGCACACGGGGCCGTTGCCCCAACCGCCGCCGCCGGTGCGGCTCGCGCGCCAGCCGCCGCCGGAGCGGAGCGTGGCCGTGATCGTTCCCTGCTACCGGCATGGGCGCTTCCTGGCGGACGCGCTCCGTTCGCTGTTCGAGCAGACGCTCCCGCCGCGTCGCATCGTCGTCGTCGACGACGCGTCGGGCGACCCGGAGACGAATGAGGCCCTCGACGCTGCCGAGGTGGATTCGCGCGTGACGGTGCTCCGCCTCCAGGAGAACATGGGCCCGAGCGCGGCGCGCAACCGCGCGCTCGCGGAGATCTCGGAGCGCTACGTGTTGCCGCTCGACGCCGATGATCTGCTGCTCCCGCGTGCGCTCGAGGAGATGGTCGCACAGCTCGAGTCCGCGCCCGAGGACGTCGGGTTCGTCTATCCGAACCCACGCCACTTCGGCAACCGCCACGACTACTTCGAGGCGCCCGCGTACAACCTCCACCTGCTGCTCAAGGGCAACTACTGCGCGGCCACGTCACTGTTCGACATGCGGGTCTTCGAGGCGGGTGTCCGCTATCCCGAGGAGGTCGTGTTCGGTCACGAGGACTGGGACCTCGTCCTGCAGCTCGCCGAGCACGGGGTCCGCGGCGTTCCGGCCGACGGCGCGACGTTCCTCTATCGGCGTCGGGGGTTCAGCCGCGTGAACATGGTCGAGTACGGTCCCGAGCTGTTCCACGAGCGGATCGAGGAGCAGCACCCGCTGCTGTATCGCGACCGCGACCGCATCAAGGGACGTGAGGCGCCCGCGCTGTCGCTGCTGCTCGTCGACGGCTGCGATGGCGTGGCGGGCGGCTGGCCTGACGAGCTGCTGCCCGCGCTCGCGGCGCAGACGTGCGCCGACTTCGAGGTGATCCGCGCCGCGCCCGTGCGTGGCGGCGACCACGACGGCCTGACGCTGACCGACGTCGCGGGCAGTGGCCTGCGACTGCTCGACACCGCGGTCGCCGCGGCGCGCGGGCGGTGGGTGATGCTGGCCGGGGCGAGCGCCGCGCCGGCGCTGTCGCGCGCGACGTTCGTCGAGCACGTCCTGCGGATCTTCTGGCACGGCGACGACCTGCCATGGTTCCTGCTCGCGGCCGTCGACCGGCACGGGGCGGCGCTCGGGCCGCTCACGAGCGAGGAGCTCGACGGCGCGCGTCCGTGCGCGGCGGCCTGGCGACGCGACCCCGAAGGCGCGTCGCAGAAGGTCGAGCTGGGCGTCGCGGAGACGCGACTCGACGACTTCGCGCTCGCGTGGGAGAGCGCCGGGCCGGTGCAGTGGCGGGCGGCATGAGACTCGAGCTGGGACACCGCTTCTCCGACGTGCCCGCGGTGCGCAGAGTCCAGCGCGCGATCGCCTGGGAAGGGCCGCGCTTCCCCGAGACCGGCGATCTGCGCGTGCCGCGCTGGTCGGCGGGACCGACGTGGACGCCGCCCGGAACGATCCTGCTCGTGCGCCACCGGTCGCTCGACGGCGCGCGCACGGTCGTGACGAACGACCGCAACCCGCCCGAGGGTTTCGCGATCGAGTACGACATCGGGCTGGTGCACTGCTTCGCCCAGCCCGGCACACGGCGGCTCGTCGCCACCGCCGGGGGCGAGTTCTTCAGCACCCCCTTCGAAGGAGAGCTGGCCGACGGTCTGACCGGCCTCGGCTATGTCGAGGAGGCGCCGCTTCCACTGCTCGACGCTCTGCATGTGCGTCGCGAGCCCGTAGGAGGCGGTGTGACGCTCGTCGGCGGCCCCGATGATCCGTTGGCAGGCGCCGAGCCGCTTGCACATCTCGGGTTCGTCGAGAGCTATCCCGTCAACCCGCGCCGTGCGCCCGGCTCGCGGGTCACCCGCCACTTCGACACGCTCGTGCGCCGAGTGGACGCCGCGGCGTGGCGGCACCGTTACGACGTCAACGTACCAAGAGGGGACGGCGTGGTCTCGCTCGGGGCGCTCTGGCGCCGGCCGTCCTCCGACTTCGTCGCGCTGCGACTGCGTTCCGACGGGACGCTCGTGTCGGAGCTGCTCGAGTCCGATCCGGCCACCGGGATCCAGCTCCTGGCGGCGGCGCGATGGGTCGGCGCGCCGCTCGGCTGGGCGGGACGGCCGCGCGCGTGGGCCCTGCGTGCAGCGGCCTCGCGGGCGCGGGCGGTCACGCGGCTGGCTCCGGACGCCGGCAACGACGCCGGAGGCAACGGCGCCGGCGAGCAGACGATCGGCTATCTGCGGCGCGACCCGCTCCCGCGCTGGTCCCGCCTGTTCTCGGCGCGGCACCCGGTGCTCGGCGATCAGTACGTCACCCGCTCCGAGCTGGAGGCGCGCGACATGGGCTACGTCGTCGAGGGGATCCTCGGCTACATCGGCGACTGGTCCGCGGACCGGTCGCCCGCCGACCACGCCCACGAGGTGAAGTGGGCCTCGCGCTTCGGCCAGACGCGACGCTACGTCGAGGGTCCGTACGGATCCTGAGCGACGGTCCGCCGCAACCAGACGCTGCCGCCTCCGCCGATGCCGTCGCGGGCACCGGCGTACATCTGCTCCAGCTCGTCGCGGTGGTACGCGCGCAGCGCGCTGTTCGCCACGAGTAGCTCGAAGTTGTCGTTGTACATCAGGAACGCCTGCAGCATGTACTGCTCGTTCCACGTTTGCCCGCGCTCGAAGATCCAGTGGTCGGGGTAATCCGCGGGCCAGTAGACGTCATGGACGTGGGCCACCACTCCCGGCGCGAGGCGCGGCATGACCTCGAAGAAGAACCAGTTCACGTCGCTGCCCGCCCGCGCGACGTGCGAGCCGTCGTAGAAGACGACGTCGCCGTCCTCCAGCGCCTCGAATGGCGCGAGCGCTGCTCGCTGGAGCATCGCGATCTCCCGTGTCCAGCCACCTGGTAGCGCGGCGAGCAACTCTTCGCGGGGATACGGCTCGATCTGATGTACCTTCGCGGTCGTGCCCTCGACGGCGTTTCGCTCGAGCGCTCGCGCAAGCAACAGGCTCGACCAGCCGCAGCCGATCTCGACGACGCGCCGCGGCTTGAGCTGTCGCAGCAGCCCGTAGTGGACGAGCGCGTCGATGCCGCGCCAGAAGTCGTTGTTCCAGTAGTAAGCCGGACGGCCCGCCGGGGCGTCCCAGGGGACGTCGGAGAGCTCGGCGGCGTACGGGGCGACCTCGCGCACGAACGCGAGCTGAGCGGCGAAGTCCCATCTCACTCCGGCAGGCAGCGGACGGTTGTGCCACAGGTCCGGATTCGCTGCGAGAAAGTCGAGATCGTTGAGCGCGCTGTAGTAGTCGCGGCGCTGCAGGTGGAAGCCACGGCGCTGCAGCTCGATCGGCGCGAGCCGTTCCAGTGTCGCGATCGCGGCGGCGATCGGATCCGCGGCGGGCGGCGGTTCGGGCGCCGACGGCTGCGGGTCGGACGGAGGGGTGATCCCGGCGCGCAGCGCGGCGGCGACGTTGAAGCGCCTGGCCTTCATCAGGCGCGACGATACCCGAGTCGTCAGCGCGACCGCAGGCGGCCCTTCGCCGCCCGCAACGGGGCGGTCAGGCGCCAACTGAGGGAGCTCGTCACGTCGGCGATGGCGGTGTGCGCGCATTGCAGATCCCGCTCGAGCCCACCGATCTGCTCGCTCGTTGCCTGCGACCGCGCGGCGCTCGCCTCGAGCTCGGCGGTCGCCTGGCCGAGCTGCTCCAGAGTCGTCGCCAGTTGCCGCTCGGCGGCGGCGACCTGCTCGCCCCGCTGCTCGGCGAGCACGTGCGCCCACCACACGTCTGGGACGATCCGCTCCAGCGCCTGCGCGACGTCGTCGATCCCGCGCTCGTCGTCACCGAGGTCGCGCGCCGCGCGCAGGGCGAGGAACGCGGCGCGCACGGCGGCCGGCAGGCCCTCGATCGCGGCGAGCTCGCGCGGGGAGGTCGTGTGGTGCCGCAGGTCGGACTCGATCGACGCAAGCGTCTGCTCCAGCCGCGCGTCGTTCTCATCCAGCGGACGGCCGAGGAACCGTGCGAGGCGGTCGATCTCCGCCCGCCCGTCGCTGAAGAAATCTTCGTAGAACACGAGCAGGCGGCGTCTGCCGGCGGTGCTCATCAGCGCGCGGGCGATGTACTCCAGCCAGACGGCAGCCCACGCGGACGTCGACAAATCCGGTTGCGGGCGCCGCTGCAAAGACGCGATCGCGTCGATCGGATTGCGCATGCAGACGAGGTAGAGCGCGTCCGACATCGGCGCGACGTGCTGCCAGAAGGGGAGCGTCAGGCTGGTGCGCGGGTCCTTCCAGCCGCGCAGGGTCGCGGCGCCGAAGCTCTCCTCGAAGTGCCGCCGCGCGTCGACGCGAAGCGGCTCGAGCGCCGCGTCGCGCTCCCAGCCCGGTGCCGGCGGGAAGGTCGTCCACCACGCCCCGCCGAAGTGCTCGAGGATCGCGTCGTTGGTCTCGATGACCCATCTCGGCTCCCAGTACCCGCGCGGGTTGTCGTGCTCCTCGGGCTTGAGTAGCTCGTCTTCGGGACCGAGGTCGACGCCGAGCATGTTGAGGGCTCGCGCGACCATCGAGGTGCCGCTGCGATGGAAGCCGAGCACGCAGACGGTGCGCGCTGAGGCGGGGGACGCGCTCATCGCCGGCGAACTGTAGTCGGCGGCTGCGAGCTCGCCGCGCAGCGCGCCGATCTGGCGCTGGAGGAGCCGGTTGACCGGCGTGAGGTCGCGCCGCGCGAGGAATGCGTCGAGCCGCTCGGGGCCCGCGGCGATGCTGCCGCGGTCGATCTGGTCCTCGCGCAGGTAGTGCAGGATCCGGACGTCGGCCGCGTCGTCGGGATAGGCGCGCGCGAAGCGCTCGTCGTTGGGGAAGTTCCAGCGCGGCGCGAGCGCGTGCGACGGCGTACCGGTACGAGCGAGCGCGAGCGTCACCGCGAGCTGGCAGCGGAAGACGGTGTCGAGCCGGCGCTGCACGCCGGCCATCTCGTCGAACAGCACACTCCCGAGCGTCGTCATCACGTCGCGCGATCCGGCCAGGACGCCGAGGTTGAAGTAGGGCGGGCACGGCGCGCGCGCCGGGTCGGCGTCGAGGAACGGCGAGCCCGAATGGCGGTACGAGAGCGCCGGCGGCGCGAGCCCCGCGCTCGTGTGCAGCTCGTTCCAGAAGCGCACCGGGTCCGTGTCCGGCGCGGCCGGCGAGAGGTGCGCGACGAATCCGGCGAGCGCGTGCTCGCCGAGCGACAGCAGCTCGTCGAGCGGGCCGAGGCAGAGCGTATCCGCGTCCAGCATCAGGACGAAGGGGGCGTCGAAGTCGTGGGTGAAGCGGCGCAGGGCGGTGCCGAAGATCCCGGTTCGCGCGAACAGCTCGGGCTCCATCCAACGCCATTCGATCCCGTAGCGCCGCGCCCATGGGCAGCGCGCGTCAAGGTCGAACGGCTCGGTGTCGCGGCTGACCGTCACCACGATCCGTGCATCGTCCAGGCGACCGCCGCTACGGCGCAGCGATGCCGCCAGCAGGTGGATCTGCGAGAGGAAGCCGGCCGTCGGCGAGATCGGGATGTGGACCTCGCAGTCCGCGTTGCCGGCGCGCGCCATCGGTCGCGTACTGTAGTGCCGCCGACCGCCGAGCCGCATGACATGCGTCGCGTGCGTCATGCTTTCCGTGTCGTGCGCGGCTCGCTCTCCGTCACCCCCAGGCTCTACCTCACGATCGCCTATGTCGCGCTCGCCGCGCTGACGGTGATCGTCATGACGGGCGCGGCGGTGCGCCTGACGGACTCCGGCCTCGGCTGCCCGGACTGGCCGCGCTGCTACGGGAAGGCATTGCCGCCGCTGTCGCTGCACTCGGTGATCGAGTTCGGCAACCGCGCCTTCTCGGCGATCATCGGCCTGGTCGTCGTCGGCGCGTGGATCGCGTCGTTCCTGCGCACGCCGCGTCGCCGCGACCTGATCGTCGTCTCGACGCTGCTGCCGCTCGGCGTCGTCGCGCAGGCGGTGCTGGGCGGCTTCACGGTGCGCCACGACCTCGCGCCTGGCTACGTGATGGCGCACTTCGGCCTCTCGATGTTGATCCTGATCGCCGCGGTCGCGCTCGTCTTTCGCGCGCGCGTCCTCGATCCAAGCCGGCCGCGTCCGCGGTCTCATGACCGTCTGACCGTCTGGGTCGTGCGAGCGCTCGCGGTGCTCGGCGGGATTGTGATCTTCGTCGGCACCGCCGCGACGGCGGCCGGCCCGCACGCCGGCGGCAGCAGAGGGCAGTTGATCCACCGCCTGCACTTCAAGGGCGGCCACACGCTCCTGTGGGTGATCCACCGTCACGCGACGCTCGCTGCACTGCTCGGCATCGGCGTGATCGCGGCCTGGCTGCTCGCTCGCCGCGACGGCGAGCGCCGCGAGCTGACCGACGCGCTGATGGTCACCGGCATCCTGATGGCCGCTCAGGGCCTCGTCGGCAGCGTCCAGTACGAGCTCGCGCTGCCCGCCGACATGGTCTGGGTCCACGTCACGCTTGCGACGTTCACATGGGTCGCGCTGTTGTGGTGCGTCGGCGCGGCGGGCCGCCTGGCGCCGCTCGGAGCGCCAACGGCGTCGCGCGAGAAGCCGGCAGCCGCCGAGCGGCCCGTAGGCGTCGTCTCAGTGCGCTAGCGGCGATGCGCACGCTCGTGTACGGCTCCCGTCCGGACGGACACGCGCGTGTCGTCGTCGAGCAGTTCGGCGACTGTCTCGACTTCCACGGTCTCGTGGACGACTTCCCGCAGAACGCCGGCCGCAGCGTGGAGGCGCTCGCCGTGCTCGGCTCGGGCGCCGACCTCCCGCGCCTCGCGCAGGAGGGCGTCGAGGCGGTCGTACTCGGGTTCGGCGCCGCGCGCGGGCGGGCGGAGGCGCTCGCGGCGATCGACGCGGCGCGGCTCGCGTTGCCGACGCTTGTGCATCCCACCGCGCATGTGGCCAAGAGCGCGACGATCGGGCCCGGCAGCCAGCTGCTGGCCCGCGTGGTGATCGGCTCGGGCGCGACGCTCGGGCGCGGGGTGCTCGTCAACAGCGGCGCGGTGGTGGAGCACGACGTGCATCTCGCGGACGCCGTCGTCGTCGACCCGGGCGCAGTCTTGACGGGACGCGTGGCGGTCGGCGCTGGGACGGAGATCGGGTCCGGCGCGGTCGTGCTGCCCGACGTGCGCGTCGGGGCGTGCGCGACGGTTGGCGCTGGCGCCGTCGTCACGCACGACGTGCCAGACGGCGCAACCGTGGTCGGCGTACCCGCGCGCCCGCTTCAGCGCTGCTGAAGCGCGGGGCGGCGCGCGCCGAGCGCCGCGGCGATCGAGTCGAGTTCCTCGGCGCTCAGGTCGGCAGCCATCGGCAGGCATACGAGTTGCGACGCGAGCCGCTCTGTGTGGGCCAGGCCATCGGCGCCAACAGGCGCGTCTGCGAACGCCGGCATGCGGTGCAATGGCAGGTAGTAGCGTCGCGTCTCGACCTCGCCGCGGCTGCGCTCCTCCGCCGCGGCGGCGGCCGCGGCGTCGGGGAAGCGGACCGGCACGAACTGCCACGTCGAGCGCTCGCACTCCCGCTGCCAGCCGAGCGACGGCGCAGCCTCGCGCAGCGCGCGTGCCGCCTTGCGGCGGACGTCCAGCGCGGCGTCGAAATCGTCGAGCACAGCCAACCCGGTGGCAGCGTGCAGCTCGCTCATCTTGCCGTTGAGGCCGAGCGGCATCTGGACGCTGCGATCGGCCCCGAGACCGAAGTTGACGATCAGCTCGATCCGTTCGCACAGCTCCGAGCTGCGCGTGAAGACGGCGCCGCCCTCGCCGATCGCGAACGGCTTGGTCGCATGGAACGACACGACCTCGACGTCGCCCTGCCGGCCGACCGGGACGCCGTCGGCGGCGATCGCGCCGAAGCCGGCTGCGGAGTCGACGATCAGCGACACACCGGCGTCGCGGCATGCCCGTTCCCAGCGCCGGCGCACCTCCGGCGGCGGCGGCGTGCCGAACGAGGAGACGGCGATCACCAGCGCGACGCGCTCGCCGCGCAGCGCGAGCTCGCGCTCGAGCTGCTCGGGCGCGACGTGCCAGTGATGAGGATCGACATCGAGCAGGCGCGGGGTCAGTCCGGCCCAGCGCGCAGCCTGCGCGGTGGCGGGGAAGGTGAACGACGGCATGAGCGCCTCGCGCGGAGGCTCGCCGGGACGCGGCTCGTGCAACGCCGCAACCGCGGCCATCAGTCCGGCAGTGCCGCTCGCGACCGGCACGCAGAAGGCGCCGGTGCGCTCCGCGAGCCGCTCGCGCAGGCGCTGCCAGCACGGTCCGCCGTTCGACAGCCAGTGCGCCTCGCGTGCGCTGGCGAAGTGCTGCTCGATCTGCGCGGCGGACGGCAGCGAGGGGCGCTGGAAGCGCAGCACCGCTTCGCGGCGGGTCCCCGTCCCTGCATCGACGACCATTCGGGCCATCCTATCGCCGCCGTGCCCGACCTATCGGCGTCGTAATCTGACCGGATGCCGTCCCCCGTGCGCCCCTGCCCGCTGGCGCTTCTGTTCGCCCTCCTGGCGCTCGTCGCGGTCGCACCGGCCCTCGCCTCCGGCCCGATCGCCCACATCGCCGCCCACGGCGCGCAAACGGTGACCCCAGCGGACAGCACCGCCCTCGTCGCCTTCCTGCCGTCCGACCCGAACCCCCTGCCGCCGGGCGTGCAGCGGCCGAGCGTCGCCGACCTGATCGCCGGCCACCCCGAGCT
>DATNAP010000027.1:0-6835 GCA_035572475.1 Conexibacter sp.
CCGAAACGATGCCATGGGAAAGCCGCTACCGCAGCTTCACCGGCACGCTACCGAGGATAAGGAGCATCACGATCGGCCTCATCAGGGCCACCTTCAGGATAAGGGAACCAGGCGGACTCGAATGCGAAGCCGCAACCACCGCCGAAAGACCGGGCATCGGCATAGTAGGCAACTCGGCCGATGCTGCCGAAAACGGGCTTGAAACTACTGGAGAACCAGAAAACATCACAGCTGATAGATCTGCCGGCATAGGGCTCAGGGGCGAAGGCTTCCTTTGCGCATTCGCCGGTGATGGAAGGTTCGAAGGCATAGGCTTAGTGCGCAACCTACCGCGTACCGCGAAGATCACGGTCACCCTAATATAGGTTGTAGCTTCACGTAGGAATTGAGGGGTCGCCCACCTGGGCGACCCCTCGTCGTTCAGGAAGGCGTCGCTGATTCAGACATGAGACAAGCAGGCTAGTCCAAGGCCGCCGGGCGTCCTGGGTCGTGGAGCCGACAGAGACCTGGGCCGCGCACCCAGCACCTGTCGCCGCTGCCGGTCGACTTCAAGATGACCGCCGACGGCGACCGGTTCGACGCGTTCATGCGCAGCGCGCCCCCGCTTCCCGGCTGACGCCCGGCCGCCGACGCGTTCGTCCCCCATCCCCGGTGGGCATACGCCGGGAGAGGTGGCGACCGCTCGCGAGCAGCCCGCAGCGACGGACGCGCAGGAGAGCGCGCCCGAGCGGGCGCCGCTGGTGCTGGCGACGCTGATCCTGGTCGCCGCGGTCGCCAACCTCAACCTCGCCGTCGCGAACGTCGCGCTGCCGGACATCGGCAAGGCGTTCGACGCGGGCCAGACCGGACTCGACCTCGTCGCCGTCGGCTTCTCGCTCGGGCTCGCGGCCTCGGTCCTCTACCTGGGCGCGCTCGGCGACCGCTACGGCCGCAAGCTGATGCTCGTGCTCGGCACGACCCTCTCGATCCCCGCCGCGCTGATCGCCGGCCTCGCCCCCACGCTCGGGATCCTCTTCGCCGGGCGCCTGCTCGGCGGCCTCGCCGCCGGCCTCGCCTTCCCCACCACGCTCGCGATGATCACCGCGCTGTGGTCGGGCGCGCCGCGCACGCGCGCGATCGCGCTGTGGTCGGGGATCGGCGGCGCGATCTCGTCGCTCGGCCCGCTCGCGTCCGGCGCGCTGCTGGAGCACTTCGCCTGGGGCTCCGTCTTCTTCCTCACGCTCCCGCTCGCGGCCGTCGCGCTCGTGCTCGCGATCCGCCTCGTCCCCGCGCACGTCAACGAGACGACTGACCCGGTCGACCATCTCGGCGGCGTCCTCTCGATCGCGCTCGTCGCGGCGCTCGTGCTCGGCATCAACTTCGCGCCCGTGCCGAACCGCGGCGCGCTCGCGATCGGCCTGGGGATCGTCGCGCTCGCGGCCGGCGCCGCGTTCGTCCTTCGCCAACGGCGCGCGCCGTCGCCGCTGTACGACCTGGCGGTCGCGAGCCGGCGGATCTTCTGGGTCGCCGCCTGCGCCGGCGTGATCGTGTTCGGAACGCTGATGGGCACGCTGTTCGTCGGCCAGCAGTTCCTGCAGAACGTGCTCGGCTACTCGACGCTCGGCGCCGGCGCGGCGATCCTGCCCGCGGCGCTGCTGATGGTGCTCGTCGCGCCGCGCTCGGCGAAGCTCGTCGAGGCGCGCGGCGCCCGCGTCACGCTGCTGATCGGCTACGCCTTCTGCCTGCTCGGCTTCCTCACGATGCTGCTGCTGTGGAAGGAAGGCATCGCCTACTGGAAGGTCGCGCTCGGCTACGCATGCATGGGGATCGGCGTCGGCTTCGCCGGCACGCCCGCCTCGCACTCGCTGACCGGCTCGGTGCCGGTGCGGCGCGCCGGCATGGCGTCGGCGACCGCCGACCTCCAGCGCGACCTCGGCGGCGCGATCATGCAGTCGATCCTCGGCGCGTTGCTGACCGCCGGCTACGCGTCCGCGTTCGCGAGAGCGATCGCCGGCTCGCCGAACGCCGGCCAGGTCAGCAGCAGCACGCAGAACGAGCTGGAGAAGTCGTTCGCGAGCGCCGCCGACCTCGCGAGCAGATCGCCGCAGCACGCGGAAGCGATCCTGTCCGCCGCCAAGTCGTCGTTCATCTCCGGCGACCAGTGGGCCTACCTCGCCGGCATCGTCGCCGTCCTGATCGGCGCGGCGCTCGTCTTCCTGCGCTTCCCGGGGCGCGACGAGGAGCAGACCCTGCTCGCGCGCTACCACGCCGAGGACGCCGCCGAGCCGGCGGCGCCGACGTCCCCGCCCGGCTGAGCGGCGCTATCTCCCCGCGTTTTCGGAGACGTATCTCGCGACGGCGTCGATCTCCGCCGGCGACAGCGTCCCTTTGAAGGCCGGCATCGGGCCCCCGCCGTTCGTCACCTGCGTCTTGACAGCTTCGAAGCTCGGCTGGAGTTCGTCGAGGTTGGGGCCGACGTTCCCGCTCGCATTGGCGGCCTTGAGCGTGTGGCATCCGACGCAGCCGGCCGACGCGAAGATCTGCGCCCCGTCGGGACCGGACGACTTCGCGGTCGTGGTCGGGCTCGTTTGCGCCTGCGTCTGCGCCGGCGGCGGGGCGGACTGCGTCGCGCCGGACGCGTCGCTCGTGCTGCTGCCGCCGCTGCTGCCGCCGCAGCCGGCCAGCGCGGCGACCGTCAGCACCACAGGGAGCGCTTGGATCGTTCTCATTCGCACAACACCGCCTTCCGCGTCGGGGTCGAGATCAGTTCAACGACAACCTGGCATGCCCTGCCCTCGGGGCGCGCGTCATCCGACCGCCACGCCCTCGCGTGCTTCCCGCGCCTTCGCGCGCATCGCCTTCACGCGCGCATGCGGGTCGAGCTCGACCTTGCGCAGGCGGACGTGGCCCGGCGTCACTTCGACGCACTCGTCCTCGCGCACGAACTCGAGCGCCTCGTCGAGCGTCGGCGGCGCCGGCGGCGTCAGCCGCTCCAGCTCGTCCGCCGTGGAGGAGCGCATGTTCGTGAGGTGCTTCTCGCGCACGATGTTCACCTCGAGATCCTCGGCGCGGTTGTGCTCGCCGACGATCATGCCGTTGTAGACGTCGGTGCCCGGCGCGACGAACATCAGGCCCCGGTCCTGGAGGCCCATCAGCGCGAACGTCGTCACCTTGCCGGGCCGGTCGGCGACGAGCGAGCCGGTCGGACGCAGCCGCAGCGGGCCCTGCCACGGCTCGTAGCCGTCGAAGACGTGATGCAGGATCCCGGTGCCGCGCGTCTCGGTCAGGAACTCGGTGCGGAAGCCGATCAGCCCGCGCGCCGGCACGCGGTATTCCATCCGCACCCAGCCGGTCCCGTGGTTGACCATCTCCCCCAGGCGCCCCTTGCGCGTGGCGAGCAGCTGCGTGACGACGCCGACGTGCTCCTCCGGGATGTCGATCGTCATGTGCTCGATCGGCTCGTGCAGCTCGCCGTCGATCTCCTTCGTGACGACCCGCGGCTTGCCGACGGTCAGCTCGTAGCCCTCGCGCCGCATCAGCTCGACAAGCACCGCGAGCTGCAGCTCGCCGCGGCCCTGCACCTCCCACGTGTCCGGCCGGTCGGTCGGCAGGACGCGCAGCGAGACGTTGCCGACCAGCTCGCTGTCGAGCCGGCCCTTCAGCAGGCGGGCGGTGACCTTCGTGCCTCTCTCCTGGCCGGCCAGGGGCGACGTGTTCGTGCCGATCGTGACCGACAGCGACGGGTCATCGACGTGGATCACCGGCAGCGCGCGCGGGTCCTCCGGGTCGGCGAGCGTCTCGCCGATCGTCACCTCGGAGAGGCCCGCTATCGCGATGATCTCGCCCGGTCCCGCCTCGGACGCCTCGACGCGGTCGAGCGCGTCGGTGACGAACAGCTCGGTCACCTTCACGCGCTCGATCGAGCCGTCGGTGCGGCACCAGGCGACCGGCTGGCCGCGTCTGAGCGTGCCCTGCCGCACGCGGCACAGGGCGATGCGGCCGAGGTACGGCGAGGCGTCGAGGTTCGTCACGAGCGCCTGCAGCGGGTGCTCGGAGTCGTAGGAGGGCGCGGGGATGTGCTTGACGATCAGGTCGAGCAGGGGTCTGAGGCTCTCCCCGTCGACCGGGTTCTCGGGGTCGTAGTCGACCGACGCCCAGCCGTCCTTCGCGTTCGTGTAGACGATCGGGAACTCGATCTGCGACTCGTCGGCGTCGAGGTCCAGGAACAGCTCGTAGACCTCGTCGATCACTTCGGCGATGCGCGCGTCGGAGCGGTCGACCTTGTTGATCACGAGGATCACCGGCAGCCGCGCCTGCAGCGTCTTGCGCAGCACGAAGCGCGTCTGCGGCAGCGGGCCCTCGCTCGCGTCGACGAGCAGCAGCACGCCGTCGACCATCGTCAGCCCGCGCTCGACCTCGCCGCCGAAGTCGGCGTGACCGGGCGTGTCGATGATGTTGATCTTCGTCTCGCCGTACTGAACGGCCGTGTTCTTGGCGAGGATCGTGATGCCCTTCTCGCGCTCGAGGTCCATCGAGTCCAGGACGCGGTCAGCGACCTCCTGGTTGGCGCGAAAGGCGCCCGACTGGCGCAGCAGGCCGTCCACGAGCGTCGTCTTGCCGTGGTCGACGTGGGCGACGATCGCGATGTTGCGCAGGTCGGTGCGGGTGGCGTTGGGCACTCGGCCACTGTAGGGAACCGCGCGCGCGAACGGCTCTCTTCTACGCCCATGAAGCCGAAGATCGGACGCGAGCCCGGCCCCGGCGAGCAAGCTTTCACCTTTTTTCAGATATGAAGAGATACGCCGTAAATAAACAAATGACGCCACTGATCTTAGTAGTTCAAGGTATTAACGATCCGTCTTCGGATGCGCATAGACTCGCCCCGTGGAGTACCTCAAGATCCGCGAAGCGGCGACGCGCCTGAACGTCAGCCCGAGCACGCTGCGCGCGTGGGAGCAGCGCTTCGGCTTCCCGCGTCCGGCACGCTCTCCGGGCGGCCACCGCCTCTACCGCCACGCCGACGTCGCGGCGCTGCGCGACGCGCTCGAACAGGGCCTCTCGATCTCATCCGCGATCTCGCGCGTGCGCCAGGGCGACACCGTCGACGCCGGCGCGCTCGCGATCCCGCTGTGCGCGATCGACCCCGAGCGCGCGGCGGCCGTCGTCGAAGGCGCACTCGCGCTGCGCTCGCTGGAGCGCACCGTCGAGGAGGTGCTGTTGCCGGCGCTGCTGCAAATCCACCGCCGCCACGGACCCGACAGCGTCGAGTGGGCGTTCGCCGTCTCCTGGATCGACGAGTGGATCGGCTGGGCGCGCCGGCTCGCGCTGCATCCGCCGCGCCCGATCCGCGTGCTGCTGGGGGACGCGACGTATGGCGAGCCGAGCTTCGCGTCCGTCAGCGTGCACGCGCTGCGGCTGTTCTGCACGCGCGGCGGTGCCCACGTGCTGACGCTGCCCGTGCGCGCGCTGAAGGGCCTCGCGCGGGCGGTCTCGCTGTTCGCGCCCGACGCGCTCGCGATCGCCGGCGGTCGGGGCCGCGGCGCCGACGTCGAGCGCTGGGCCGCGGTCGCGCGCCCAGCCGCCCGCGACGCGGTGCTGGCGCTGTACGAGCCTGCTGGCGCTTCCGCCGTGGACATCGCGGGCGCGCACGCGCTGAGCGCCTCGCCGTTGATCGCCCAGCAGGAGCTGCTGCGGCTGGTGAGCGGGCAGACGCTGGCGCGCGCCGGTTGACCCTCCCGACGCGCTCGCCGGTCCTCTGAACGCCGTCGTCGGACGGCGCCGCATCGCCCTCATGCGAGACGCGGATGTCGCCGAGCGGCCGCTCGACGGCCCGTCGCCACAGCGAAGCACCGGAGTTCGGGGCGTCGTGAATCGCGCGACGCCGCCCGGCACACGTTGAGCGATCGGGACGCGGTCGGCTGTGCTCTGCGTGGCGCCGGGCCCGGTCCCCGCCAACGCTGCCCGGCGCCGTTTCTTTCGATCTCCGATCCTGGAGGACCCGCCGTGTCCGAAGCGCAAGCGCTCGCGGTCGCACCGGCCGCGCCCGTCTCCCCCGTCGTGCCGGCATGCGTCGCCGTGGTCGGGCTCGGCTACGTCGGGCTCCCGACGGTGCTCGCGCTGCACGGCGCCGGCGCCGACGTGATCGGCATCGACGTCAGCGAGCAGCGGCTGCAGGCGATCCGCAGCCACGACGTCGACCTGCCGGGCGGCGACGTCGTGCGGCTGCGCGATGCGCTCGACGGCGAGCGCCTGCGGCTCAGCTCGATCCCCGCGGGGATCGCCGCAGCCGACGCGGTGATCGTGTGCGTGCCGACGCCGGTGGACGCGCAGCGCAAGCCCGACCCGCGCGCGCTGCGCGCCGCGTGCGCCGGCGTCGTCGAGCACGCGCGGCCCGGCCAGACGCTCGTGCTCACCTCCACGACGTCCGTCGGCTCGACGCGCGAGCTGCTCGTCGCGCCGCTCGCCCGCCGCCGCCTGCACGCCGGCGAGGACGTCGCGGTCGCGTTCGCGCCGGAGCGGATTTTGCCCGGCGACCCGACGGTCGACCAGCACGCCGTCCCGCGCGTGCTCGGCGGCGCCACGCCAGACTGCGCGCGCCGCGCCCGCGCCCTGCTGGCGCCGACGACGAACGCGATCCACGAGGTCTCCTCGCTCGAAGCGGCCGAGCTGACGAAGCTCTACGAGAACACCTTCCGCGCCGTCAACCTCGCCTTCGCAAACGAGATGGCCGGCGTCTGCACGCACCTCGGGCTCGACCCCGTCGAGATCGTCGACGCGGCCGCGACCAAGCCCTACGGCTTCCTCGCCCACTACCCCGGCCCCGGCGTCGGCGGCCACTGCATCCCCGTCGACCCCT
>DATNAP010000028.1:0-11443 GCA_035572475.1 Conexibacter sp.
TTGGCCGTGCGCGTCATCGTGTGCCACTGGCCGGGCAGCCGACCGCTCGTCAGCAGCAAGGGGAACGAGGAGTCGACGCGATCCGCCGGCGCGGCGTGCGGCGTCGGCGCCAGCCGCGCCCGGCCGCTCGGCGTCGGCAGCGGGCCGGAGGCGTAGAGCCGCACGGTCCCGGGGTGCGCCTCGCGGCCCTCCGCGCGCGCCGGGCACGGCCACTGCACGACCCCCTCGCGCCGCAGCCGCGCGTGGCTGAGGCCGCTCATGTCGCACGGCCGCCCCGCGGTGGTGGCGACGAACTCGTCGAACACCTCCGCCGCCGATCTCCACGCGAACGCGTCGGGGAAGCCCCACGCGCGCCCGAGCCGCGCAAACACCTCCCAATCCGCCAGCGCCAGCCCGGGCGGCGGCAGCGCGCGCTCGACGAGCGAGACGCCGCGCTCGGAGTTCGTCATCGTGCCGTCCTTCTCGGGCCACTGCGCTGCCGGCAGCAGCACGTGCGCGAGCGCGCTCGTCTCGGTCGGGTGGTAGGCGTCCTGCGCGACGACCAGCTCGGCGCGGCGCAGGCCGGCGGCGAAGCGCTCCGCGTCCGGCTGGGAGACGACCGGGTTCGTCGCGACGATCCACACCGCCTTCACGCGGCCGTCGTGGAGCGCGTCGACCAGCTCGGTGGCGGCGAGGCCCGGCTGCGGCGAGACGCCGGGAAGCTCGGGCGGCACGTTCCACAGCCGGCGCATCTCGGCGCGGTCCTCGGGGACGCGAACCGAGCGGTAGCCGGGCAGCAGGTCGGCGAGGCCGCCGCTCTCGCGCCCGCCCATCGCGTTCGGCTGGCCGGTCATCGACAACGGCCCCGTGCCCGGCCGGCCGAGGTTCCCGGTCAGCAGGCAGAGGTTGTGCAGCGCGCGGTTCTTGAGCGTGCCGACGGTCGACTGGTTCGCGCCCATCGACCACAGCGCGAGCGCCCGCGGCGCCGTCGCGAACGTGCGCGCCGCCTCCACGATCAGCCCGGCCGGCACGCCGCTCTCCCGCTCCGCGCGCTCCGGCGTCCACTCGGCCGCCGCCGCGAGCGCCTGCTCGGCGCCCTCGGTGCGCGTCGCGATGAACGGCCGGTCGAGCAGCTCCTCGCGGGCGATCACCTCGATCATCGCGTTGAGCACGGCGAGGTCGCTGCCGGGCCGCAGCGGCAGGTGCAGGTCGGCGGCCGCGGCCGTCGGCGTGCGGCGCGGGTCGAGCACGATCACGCGCGCGCCCTCCTGCTGGCGGCGGCGGATCCGGCCCCAGACGATCGGGTGGCACGCGGCCGTGTTCGACCCCAGCAGCAGCATGCAGTCGGCGCGGTCGAGGTCCGCGTAGCTCGCCGGCGGGCCGTCGGCGCCGAACGTCGCGCGGTAGGCGGCGACCGCGCTCGACATGCACAGGCGCGAGTTCGAGTCGACGTTGTTCGTGCCGAGGAAGCCCTTCACGAGCTTGTTGACGACGTAGTAGTCCTCCGTCAGCAGCTGGCCGGAGACGTAGAAGGCGATCGCGTCGGGACCGTGCTCGTCGGCGAGCGCGCGCAGGCGCCTGGCCAGCAGCGGGATCGCGCGGCGCCACGTCGCCGGCCGCCAGCGCTCGTCGGCGCGCTCGCGCAGCAGCGGCGTCGTCGCGCGGTCGGCCGCGTGGACCGCGTCCGGCAGGTGCAGCGGCTTGCGGCAGGTCGCGCCGCGGTTGACGCGGTGCAGGCGGTCGCCCTCGACCGACGCAAGGCGACCGTTGCGGACGTTGGCGACGAGGCCGCAGCCCACCCCGCAGTACGGGCATGTGGTCCGCACGCCCGGCATTGCGCTACGCGGCGAGCGGGAGCGTGTCCGGCGCAAGGCGCAGCCACAGCTCGCCGTCGCGCACGACCACCTCGTGGACCGTGACGCCGGGGTGGCCGCCCAGCTCCGCGCCGGTGCGCAGGTCGAAGCGCCGGCCGTGGAGCGGACAGGTCACGCAGGCGTCGGCGACGATGCCGTCGGCGAGCGGACCGCCCGCGTGCGGGCAGGCGGCGTCGATCGCGTGGAAGCCGTCCGGCGTGCGCAGCACGGCGACGCGGCGGCCGGCGAGGGTGACGCTGCGACCCTCGAACAGGGGGACGTCGCTCACGCGCCCGATGCGGTGCAGCTCGGGCGTCATCTGCCCCCTCCCGCGCCGGCGAGCACGATGTCGATCGGCGTGAGCGGCTCCGGCTCGCTGTCGAGCTCGGCGAACTGCTTCGGGTGGACCGGGTCGTGGCGCTCCAGCCACGGGTCCGGGTCGGCGGCGGCCTTCGCGATCGCGTAGCGCTCGAGCAGCTCGGCCTGCCCCGCCGGGTCGAGCACGACCTCGCGCACCGCCGCGATCCCCACCCGCTCGACCCACGCGTACGTGCGCTCGAGGTACTCCCCCTGCTCGCGGTAGTGCTGCAGGAACGCGAGCGCGAGCCGGATCGCCGCCTCGCCGTCGGCGACCGTGTCGAGCAGGTCGCCTCTGCGCACGGTCGCGCCGGCGGCGCCGCCGACGTAGATCTCCCAGCCGCCCTCGACGGCGACGAGCCCGATGTCCTTCACGTAGGCCTCGGCGCAGTTGTGCGGGCAGCCGGTGACCGCCGACTTGACCTTGTGCGGCGTGTAGAGCCCCTCCATCCGCCGCTCCAGCTCGATGCCGACGCCGATCGCGTCGCCGAGCCCGAAGCGGCAGAAGTCGGTCCCGACGCACGTCTTGACCGTGCGCACCGCCTTCGCATACGCGTGGCCGGAGGGCATCCCCAGCTCCTCCCACACGGCCGGGAGCTGCTCCTTGCGCAGGCCGAGCAGGTCGATCCGCTGGCCGCCGGTGATCTTCACCATGCGCACCGCGTGGCGCTCGGCGACGTCGGCGATGCGGCGCAGCTCGGCGGGCGTCGTGACGCCGCCGCGGATGCGGGGGATCACGGAGAACGTGCCGTCGTTCTGGATGTTCGCGTGGACGCGGTCGTTGATGAAGCGCGCGTGGCGCTCCTCGCGGTGGCGGTTCTCGCGCACCTGCGAGACGAGGTAGGCGAGGCCCGGCTTGCACGCGCCGCAGTCGCGCCCGGCGCCGCAGGTCTCCATCAGCTCGCTCACCGACTCCAGGCCGCGCTCGCGCACGAGCGCGCCGAGGTCCTCCCGCGTGCGCTTGCGGCACGGGCACAGATAGGCCGGCTCCTCGCCTGCGCCGCCGCGCTCGATCGCGAGCAGCTCCCGCACGAGCGGCTTGCACGACCCGCAGCCGGCGCCGGCGCGCGTGACCGCGACGACCTCCTGGGTCGAGCCGAGACCGCGCGCGCGGATCGCCTCGACGATCGCGCCCTTGCAGACGCCGTTGCAGTTGCAGACCTGCGCGCCGTCGGGGAGGTCGGCGGCGCCGGCCTCGCTCGCGCGCCGCAGCAGGTCGAGCGGGTCCGCGACCGACTCGCCGCGGCGGACGTGGTCGAGCAGCAGCTCGTGGCCGCGCGTGTCGCCGAGCAGGACCGCCCCCGCCGCGCGGCCGTCGGCGTCGAGTACGAGCTTGCGATACGTGCGCGCGGCGGCGTCGGCGGCGAGCACCTCGCGCGCGCCGGTCGCGTCGCCCACCGCGACGAGGTCGACGCCCATCACCTTCAGCTTGGCGGCCTGCACGGAGCCGGCGTACGCGCCCGTGCCCGAGGTCAGCGTCGCGGCGGCGACCGCAGCCTGCTCGTGGATCGGGGCGACGAGCCCGTAGACGACGCCGCGGTGCTGCGCGCACTCGCCGACGGCGAGGATCCGCGGATGGCTCGTGACCATGCGGTCGTCGACGACGATCGCGCGCTCGACCGCGAGGCCGGCGGCCCGCGCGAGCGCGACCTGCGGCCGGATCCCGATCGAGATCACGACGAGGTTGGCGGCGAGCACGCTGCCGTCCGCCAGCAGCAGCCCGCTCACCGCCCCCTCGCCGACGAGCGCGGCCGTCTGCGTGTCCAGCCGCACTGCGACGTCAAGCTCGCGCATCGCCTCCAGCAGCAGCGCCGCGGCGCCCTCGTCGAGCTGGCGCTCCATCAGCCGGTCGACGAGGTGGACGACCGTCGCGGGGCAGCCGAGTCCTGCGATCCCGCGCGCGGCCTCCAGGCCGAGCAGGCCGCCGCCGATCACGATCGCGTGGCGCGCGCTGCGGGCGCGCGCGGCGATCGCGTCGCAGTCGGCCGGGTCGCGGAAGGCGAAGACGCCGGGCAGGTCGATCCCGGGCAACGGCGGCAGCAGCGGGTCCGAGCCGGTGCACAGCACGGCGCGCTCGAACGCCAGCGCGCTCCCGTCCGCGAGCGCGCAGAGGCCCGCGTCGGGATCGAGCCGCTCGACGGCGGCGCCGAGGCGCAGGTCCACATCATGGTCGGCGTACCACTCGAGCGGGCGCAGCTGAAGCTCGTCGCGCGACGTCTCGCCCGCGAGCAGGTGCGAGAGCGCGACGCGGTCGTATGGCGGCACGGTCTCCTTGCACAGCAGCGCGATCGGCACGTCGGGATCGCGCTCGCGCAGGCGCTCGCAGACCGCCTGCCCAGCAATTCCGCCACCGATGACGAGGACGCGATTCATGGCCTCGGACGCTACGAGCGGCGTGCCGAGCCCCCTAGCGCCGAGTGTCGAAAGCGGCGCGCCGAATCTTCCGCGCATGTCGCAATCGCAACGGCCTGGTTCAATAACAGACGCCCATGCCCCGCCCGCGCAAGCAGCTCGACTTCCGCGCCGCCGCCGAGGCGCTGACCGAGCCCGGCGCCGAGCGCGCCACGATGGAGGCGATCGCGCGGCGGCTCGCGATCGCGAAGCCGACGCTCTACCGCATGGCCGGCAGCCGCGAGGAGCTGATCGGCGTCTGCGTCGACGCCGAGGCCGAGCGGCTGCTGGAGCAGCTCCACCGCGGCTTCGGCGAGCCCGCCGCCGCGCCGGCGGAGCGGCTGGCCGCGGGCTTGCACGCCTTCTTCCGCTTCGCCGAGGACTCGCCCGCCGGCTTCCTGCTGCTGTTCGGTGGGCGCTATCCCGAGGCGCGCCAGGCCGTCCGGCGCGTGGAGAACCGGCTGCGCGACGCGCTCCAGCGCGAGACGCGGCGCAGCCGCAGAAGCGCGCGCCACGCGGAGCTGCTCGCGGCGGGACTGCTCGGCTTGGCGGCCGCGGTCGCGCGGCGCGCGATCGAGGACGGCGTCGCGCTCGACGCGGCGCGCCTGCCGAGCGCGCTCGGCCGCGCGCTCGCCGAAGGATTCTGAACCGGCCGGTTCAACCTTCGCCCGCTGGCGAAAGCACGCGGGTGAATTTCGGACTCGCGCCATGGAGCGCCGCGGCCGCCCGCCCCAAGCTTGGCGAGACGATCAGCCAAGACGAGGAGGCCCGATGAGCGCGACAGTCACACGCCCCGCGAGCGCCGCATCTCCAGCGCCCGCCATGCCACGCGGCCGCTGGATCGACGACTGGCGCCCGGACGACGAGCAGTTCTGGGAGGCCACCGGCAAGCGCATCGCGCGCAAGAACCTCGCGCTGTCGATCTTCGCCGAGCACTTCGGCTTCGGCATCTGGGTGCTGTGGACGATCGTCGTGATCAACCTCGCGAACGTCGGCGTCGAGCTGTCGCTGGCCGAGGCGTTCTGGCTCACGGCCGTGCCGAACCTGATCGGCGCGGCGCTGCGGATCCCCTACACGTTCGCGGTGCCGCGCTTCGGCGGGCGCGCCTGGACCGCGTTCAGCGCGGCGCTGCTGCTGATCCCGACGCTGCTCGTCGCGCTCGTCGTGCCGAGCCACTGGCTCGCCCACCAGCCGCACGCGACGCAGTTCTGGATCCTGCTGGCGTGCGCTGCCACCGCGGGCGTGGGAGGCGGCAACTTCTCCTCCTCGATGGCGAACATCTCGTTCTTCTATCCGGAGCGCAGGAAGGGCCTCGCGCTCGGGCTCAATGCGGCGGGCGGCAACCTCGGCGTCGCGGTCACGCAGCTGCTGATCCCGCTCGTGGTCGTCGTCGGCGTGCCGGCGGCGGCCGTGAAGCTGCCCGTCCACCACGTCCACCTCGCCTACGCCGGGCTCGTGTGGCTGCCGTTCGTCGTCGCCGCCGCGCTCGGCGCGTGGCTGTGGATGGACAGCCTCACGCAGGCGAGATCGGATCGCAGCTTCTACGCGCAGGCGGTCAAGCAGCCGCAGACGTGGATCGTCTCGCTGCTCTACATCGGCACGTTCGGCTCGTTCATCGGCTACTCGTTCGCGCTGCCGCTCGTGATCAAGAACACCTTCCCCGAGTTCCTCGCGGGCCACCCGTTCATCGCGACCTACCTCGCGGGGCTCGCGTTCGTCGGCGCGCTCGTCGGCTCGCTCGCGCGCCCGTTCGGCGGCTGGCTGTCGGACCGCGTCGGCGGCGCGCGCGTGACGCTCGGCGCGTTCGTCGGCATGAGCGCGTTCACGGCGACCGCGATCGCCGGCGTGAACGCGCACAGCTTCGGGGTCTTCTTCGGATCCTTCATGGCGATCTTCCTGCTCGCCGGGATGGGCAACGGGTCGACCTACCGGATGATTCCGAGCGTGTTCGCGGCGCTCGGGCGCAGGGCGGCCGCCGAGCGCGGGCTCGACCCGGCCGCGACGGCGCTCGCGTTCAAGCGCCAGGCAGCGGCGGCGATCGGCGTCGCCGGCGCGGTCGGCGCGTTCGGCGGCTTCCTGATCCAGGTCGCCTTCCGGCAGGCCAGCCTCGGCGTCTCGGCGCTCGTGAGAGCCGCCGCCACGCCGGCCGAGAAGCTCGCGGTCGCCCACGCGCACGCCGACTGGTCGACGCCGGCGCTGCGGGTCTTCCTCGCCGCCTACGTGCTGCTCGCCGCCCTGACTTGGCTCGTCTACCTGGGCAGGTCAGGCGCCGACGTACGCCGCGAGGTGCTCGCCGGTGAGCGATGAGCGGGCGGCGACGAGGTCGGCGGGCGTGCCCTCGAAGACGATCCGGCCGCCGTCGTGGCCGGCGCCGGGGCCGAGGTCGACGATCCAGTCGGCGTGCGCCATCACCGCCTGGTGGTGCTCGATCACGATGACCGATTTGCCCCCGTCGACGAGCCGGTCGAGCAGGCCGAGCAGCTGCTCGACGTCGGCGAGGTGGAGGCCGGCCGTCGGCTCGTCGAGCACGTAGACGCCGCCTCTCTCGCCCAGGTGCGTCGCGAGCTTGAGCCGCTGTCGCTCGCCGCCCGAGAGCGTCGTGAGCGGCTGGCCGAGGCTGAGATAGCCGAGCCCGACATCGGCGAGCCGCACGAGGATCGCGTGCGCGGCCGGCGTGTGCGCCTCGCCGTCAGCGCCGAAGAACGCTTCCGCCTCGCTCATCGACAGCGCGAGCACCTCGCTGATGTCGCGGCCGCCGAGCGTGTACGCGAGTACCTCGGCCAGGAAGCGCTTCCCGCCGCACTCCTCGCAGACGGTGGCGACGCCGGCCATCATCGCCAGGTCGGTGTAGACGACGCCGACGCCGTTGCAGGTCGGGCAGGCGCCCTCGGAGTTGGGACTGAACAGCGCCGGTCTGACGCCGTTGGCCTTCGCGAAGGCTTTGCGGATCGGGTCGAGCAGACCGCTGTACGTGGCCGGGTTGCTGCGGCGCGAGCCGCGGATCGGCGCCTGGTCGACCACCACCACTCCGTCGCGTCCGGCAACCGAGCCGCCGATCAGCGAGCTCTTGCCCGAGCCGGCCACGCCGGTCACGACGACCAGCACGCCGAGCGGGACGTCGACGTCGACGTCCTGCAGGTTGTGGGTGCTCGCGCCGCGCACCTCCAGCGCCCCCGACGGCGCGCGCACGGACTCCTTCAGCGCCGCGCGATCGTCCAGGTGGCGCCCGGTGAGCGTGCCGCTCGCGCGCAGCCCCTCGACGCTTCCTTCAAAGACCACTTCGCCGCCGTCCGCGCCGGCGCGCGGCCCGAGATCGACGACGTGGTCGGCGATCGCGATCGCCTCCGGCTCGTGCTCCACGACGAGCACCGTGTTGCCCTTGTCGCGCAGCCGCAGCAGCAGGTCGTTCATCCGCTCGACGTCGTGCGGATGCAGGCCGATCGTCGGCTCGTCGAAGACGTAGGTGACGTCGGTCAGCGAGGACCCGAGCTGGCGGATCATCTTGACGCGCTGCGCCTCGCCGCCCGACAGGCTCCCCGACGGCCGCTCGAGCGCGAGGTAGCCGAGCCCGATCTCCACGAACGCGTCCAGCGCCTGCCGCAGCGCCTCGACCAGCGGCGCCACCGACGGCTCTCTCAGCTCCCGCACCCACTCGGCCAGGTCGCGGATCTCCATCGCGCAGGCGTCGGCGATGCTGCTCCCCGCGATCTTCGACGAGCGTGCCTGCTCGCTGAGGCGGGTGCCGTCGCACTCGGGGCAGGTGGTGAACGTGACCGCCCGCTCGACGAATGCGCGGATGTGCGGCTGCATCGCGTCGAGGTCTCTGGCGAGGAACTTCTTCTCGATCGTCGGGATCAGGCCCTCGTAGGTGAGGTTGACGCCCTCGACCTTGATTCTGGTCGGCTCCTTGTAGAGGAGGTCGTGCAGCTCGCGCTTGTTGAACTTCCCGATCGGCTTGTCCGGGTCGAAGAAGCCGGCGCCCTTGAAGATGCGCCCGTACCAGCCCTCCATGCTGTAGCCGGGGATCGTGAGCGCGCCCTCGTTGAGCGACTTGCCCGCGTCATACAGCGCGGAGCGGTCGAAGTCGGTCACCGCGCCGCGGCCCTCGCAGCGCGGGCACATGCCGCCGAGGCGGCTGAACGTCGCCTTCTTGGTGCGGGTCTTGGCGCCACGCTCGACCGTGATCGCGCCGCTCGCTCTGACGGAGGCGACGTTGAACGCGAACGCGCTCGGCGGGCCGATCTGCGGCTGCCCGAGCCGGCTGAAGAGGATGCGCAGCATCGCGTTGGCGTCCGTCGCCGTGCCGACGGTGGAGCGCGGGTCGGTTCCCATCCGCTGCTGATCAACGAGGATCGCGGTCGTCAGTCCGTCGAGCACGTCGACGTCGGGCCGCGCGAGCGTCGGCATGAAGCCCTGCACGAAGGCGCTGTAGGTCTCGTTAATCAGCCGCTGCGACTCCGCGGCGATCGTGCCGAACACGAGCGAGCTCTTGCCCGACCCCGAGACCCCGGTGAAGACCGTCAGCCGGCGCTTCGGCAGCTCGACGCTGACGCCCTTCAGGTTGTTCACGCGCGCGCCGTGCACGCGGATCAGGTCGTGGCTGTCGGCGACCCGCGGCACGGGGGACTGCTCGCTCATGGCGGTCACTGTAGGCGGCGCTCCGCTCGCGCGCTCGCCGGGCGTGCCGCGGGCGCTGCGGGCATCGAGGGGGAGCGAGCGGTCGCGCCGCCGCCTCGTTCTCCGATGTGTGCCTCGTAGGGTCGGTATACGACACACTACGAGGCACACGTAGATCCGGTGCAATGGCAGACCGGGGAGCGGACCCGGCCGAGAGGGGGCGCGGCCGGGGCGCGGACCCCGCCGCACTCCCCCCTCGATGCCCACGGCGGACGCGGCGCGCGCCAGCCCGGCGCGAGCGGAGCGCCACCCGTCCCGGCACGCCCGCGCCGCGGATAGGCTCCACCGCATGCGAGCTGGCGTGATCGCACTCGCCGTCGTGACGGCGACGCTCGGCGGGCTCGCCGCGTCGCCGGGCGCCCTCGCCAAGGCCAGGCCGTGCAAGCCGGGCACCGCGGCCGCGAAGGTCGGCGGGCATGCGCGCTGCGTCGCGAAGCGGCTCGTGCTCCCGGCGCCGGCGAAGACGGCGCCCGGGCTCGCGCAGCTCAAAGGCGCGCTGACGCTCACGCAGGTCGGGCTCACGGGTCGCGGGGGCAAGCACGTCGCGCCGCTCTCCCAGCGCGTCGGCCACGGCTGGACGCGGGCGCGCTCGCGCCTGCTCGGCGCGATGTCGGCGACGCTCAGACGGATCGCGAAGCCGCTGCGACGGCCCGCGCTGGCGATCGCCGCGGCCGGCGACAACTGTCAGGTGGTCGACATCGTCAGCCAGGGCGGCACGTTCGACGTCGAGGGCAGACCGACGACGTTCGGCGGCAGCTACACGACCGGCGGCGTCAGCGTCACGATGGGCGTCACGGCCGGCGGCGGCATGCAGCTGGGGATGCAGACGACCGTCGACGGCGACACGTACACGATGAAGTACGACTCCGGCGAGAGCGACTGCACGAGGCATGCGCTGCCGCCCTGCCCCGAGGCCGACGGCAGCCTCGACGCCTTCGGGACCAAGGGCAAGGTCGGCTTCTCGATGACCGTGACCGGCGGCGGGAGGGTGCTCTCGAGGCGCTCCTACGCCAAGACGATCGCCGTCGAGACGAAGGGCAGCGTCGCCGACGACGCCAAGCTCGACTCCGTCGACGTCCGCTACGGCGAGACGACCGTCGTCGAGAACGACGGGCTGCGCTACACGAGCCACGCCACGCGGCTGACGCGGATCGACATGCGCAGCGGCAGATACGCCGCCGGCGACTCGGTCTCGTTCGGCTCCGCGACGCAGGCCGGCGAGATCGCCAACACCGCCGGCATCGAGGCCGACGCCGGCGACTTCGCCGCGTTCGTCGGCAAGACGATCGGCGAGTACCGCGCCCGCGAGGCGGCCTGGCAGACGCCGGGCACGTGCGCGAAGCTCGCGTTCGACCCGGCGAGCGACGCGCTCACCGTGCAGGCCGGCGCGAGCGGCAGCTTCAGCGCGCGCGTGCTCGCCTCAGGCGGCGCTGGCACCGCGAGCAAGGCGCGCTGGACGCTCGACAGCCAGCAGAACGGGACCTTCTCCCCCACCGGCACGAGCGAGCGCGAGCCGAGCTTCGCCTACACCGTCGCCACCCAGCCGAGCGGCAGCACGCTCAGCGTGGCCGTGCACGCCACCTCGACCGCCGGTGTCGCGAAGGACACCTGGTCGCAGAGAATCGAGAGCCTCAACACGATCGCCGGCACGTTCCACGGCCATGCCACCGAGGCGGGGGTGGTCTACGACTGGGACGGCACGGCGACGTTCGCGCGGATCGACGTCGGCCCGGTCCCGGGACCGGGCGGCCTCTTCCAGCTCGTCTCCGGCGACGCGACCGTCACCGTCTCCGGATCGGAGACGGGCAGCGCCTGCCAGCAGAGAGGCACGAGCGACATCGGCATCTTCGGCCAGTCCCCGTTCACCGTGGACGGCACCGCGGCGCCGTTCAGCTACCAGGTCATCGTGGGATTCCTGCCGACCCCGCCGCAGGCGATCAACTTCAACTGCAGCGACAGAGCGGAGAACGGCACCGCTGCGGGCCTGGGCAGCATGCCCACCGCCGCGCTCCAGAGCGGCGACGACGCCGGCGGCACCAACCCCACCGGCCTCGTCAGAACGACGGACGACCTCTATGGATACGACGGCAGCGCGAGCACCACCGGCCCGGACGACGGCGAGTCCGCGAGCTGGAGCTGGTCGCTCGCCGGGTCGCCGTAGTCAGCCTCTGCGGCCGGCGCAGCGC
>DATNAP010000029.1:0-129735 GCA_035572475.1 Conexibacter sp.
GAACGCGACTCCCGCGAGGAAGAACAGCCTCTGCGTGATCAGCACGGCGGCGACGACGTTGCCGCCGAGGCCGGTCATCGAGATCGCGTTCGGCGTCAGGCGCGAGTCGATCAGGCGGTTGCGCACCGCCGTCGAGAGCCCGTCGACGGCGCTCATGCCGCCGCCCCGGCCCGCTTGCGCCCGAACGACCAGGCCTCCGGCCGCCAGCGTGCGAGCAGCTGCTTCGCGAGCAGCGCGGACAGGCCGGCCGTGAGCGCGCCCAGGAAGGCGTCGAAGAAGTAGTGGTTGCCAGTCGCCACGACGACGAACGTGATCAGGAACGGATAGAGGAACCACGCGACCTTCAGCGGCCGCGGCTTGACGAGCCGCGCGAGCGGCCAGCCGACCATCAGCGCGAAACAGACGTGCATCGACGGAACCGCGGCGTACAGGTTCAGCAGCGCGCTGACGGGCTCGTTCTCGACACGCTGGCCCGTCAGCGCGGCGATCGAGTCGGTGAAGCCCCACTCGGGCATCAGCCGCGGCGGCGCGGTCGGATAGGCCGCGTAGCCGATCAGCGCGATCCCCATCGCGATCATGAACATGTTGCGCACGAAGTAGAAGCTGTCGTTGCGGCGCAGGTACAGGTAGACGAGCGCGCTGATCGTCACGACGAAGTGCGAGTTGAGGTACATCCAGTCGGCGCCGTGGATGATCCACGACTTGCTCGACGCCCAGGCCTGCACGCTCGGCTCGGCGAACACGTGCAGGCTGTGCTCCAGGTTGATGATCTTCGTCGCATTCCACGCCGCCTTCGCAACCTGGCTGTCCATCATGCCGCGGACGAGCTGGTAGGCCCAGTAGGCGCCGGCGAAGAGGAGCAGCTGGCGCACGGCGTCCGCCCATCCGTGCGGCAGCACGCGCCGCTCGATGTTGCGAAGGCCGCGAATCATGGGGAACCCTGGATCCTATCTCGGTCGTGCCACGCCGATGTCATTCCGATGTTCGCAACGTGCGCTGTGTGCGCCGATCCGTGCGGCTGAGAAGCGCATACCCAGCTCGACGGCTCCCGAGCGCCGGATGCGCAGCTGCGTCCAGGCGCCGTCGGACGCGACGCAGGCGTCGCCGCGCGTGACGTCCCAGTAGGGGGACCAGCGGACGCGCAGGCGGACGGTGGCCGCGCGCGGGACGGCGACGGTGAGCGTCTCGGTTCCAGCTTCGTGGACCCGCGCCGGTGGGGTTGCCAGCGGGGCTGCGCCCGTGACCGCGTACAGGCGCCAGTGCGCGCCGTGCCAGACCGGTCGCAGGTAGGGGAGCCCGCGCCGGATCAAGCGCGCCTCCGGCTGGGCGGAGTAGTCGAGTAGGACGTCCGGGAGCGCGACCCAGCGGACCGCGCTCGTGCGCAGCCAGGCAGCGTATCCGGCGGCGGTGAGCGGCGCGGCGGTGCGGCCGTCGTCCGCATAGAAGACGCTGTTGCGCGCGACGTCGAGCTGGCGCTCCCAGCCGCGCGCGAGCGCAATCGACGGGGCGACCCAGCGCGCCTCCCAGTGCACCCGCGTGAACGGGATCTCAAGGCGGCTGGCCGCGTCGTCGGGGATCGCGCCCAGCCGCCCCAGCTCCGTGAGCAGCGGGCCGTAGTAGGCGGCGTGGATGCTCGGGTCGTCGATCGTGACGCGCACGTCGTCGACGGCTGCGTGCCACTGCCACCACAGCAGGAACGGCGCCAGCAGCACGAGCAGCAGCTTGCGCCGGGGCCACAGCGCGAGCGCGGCGAGCGGCGCTGCCGCGAGCGCGCCGAGGCGCACGACGTTGCTGCCGACGGGCGTGTCGAGCGCGAACGCGGCAAGGCAGCCGAGCAGGTAGAGCGCGACGCCGATCCGCAGCGTGCGCTCGGCGCGCGGCAGCACGAGCAGCAGCGCGAGCGGCGCGAACGCGAGCACCGGCCACAGCGATGTGAAGCCGAACGGCTCGACGCCGCCCTCGGGGAACAGCAGCGCGAGCGCGAGCACGGGAGCCATCGCGGCGAGCGCGATCCCGATCCCGATCGTCCGCCGCGCGCCGAGCGCGTACACGGTCCCGGCGAGCGCGAGGAACAGCGCGTCGACCGGGCTTGCGAGCGGGGTGAGCGCCGCGAGGCCGAGCGCTGCCGCGCGGCGCTCGCGCTGCAGCGCCAGCAGGGCGGCGAGCGCGAGCGGCAGCCCCAGCACGAACGTGACGCGGCCGCTGAAGAGGTTCGCCGCCGCGCCGGCGGCGAACACCGTGGCGCCGAGCCATGCGCGCTCGCCGTAGCGGTCGTGCGCGAGCCGCTCGAACGCGACTGCCGCCGCCACGACCGCGAGCGCGCCGAGCACGCGGGGACCGAGCCAGTGGGCCAGCGGCGGGAAGACGACGCTGTAGCCGGGGACGTGATGGCCGCCGTACCACTGCGCGTTCCAGAGCGTGAAGCCCGCGTGACCGAACAGCCACGCGCGGTACTCGCCGGCGGCCAGGTCAAGGCTCGGCGGCTGCCAGAGCAGGTAGACGGCGGCGAGCGCCGCCGCCACGGCGGCCGGCGCAAGCCGGCGCGGATCCCAGGCGTCGCGCGAACGGACCATGCCGGCCGCGGACCCTAGCGCCCCGCGCCGGCGCTGTCGGGCGCCGGGCGGGACCGCGTTCAGGCGACGCTACAGGCGCCGCCCGTCGAGGAAGGCGGCGTGGACGGGGTGGTCGGTGAGGTGGACGGGGTCGGGGAGGCCGTGGCGGGTGCGCAGCGCGCGGAAGGGCTCGCCGCTCGCGAACGCCTCGAACGTCGCGCGGTCGGGGCAGGTGTCGACGAGCACGATGCCGTCTGCGGTGCGCAGGCACAGGTGCAGGCGCATCGTGGCTGCCGGCAGCTCGGCGACCATCGCGTCGTAGCGGCGCAGGAGGTCGTCGGGGTCGCCGGTGAACGTCCAGATCGACGCGTGCATCGTCACGCCGCCGTCGCAGCCTGCACGTGCGCGCCGTCGACTACCCGTGTCCAGTGCGTGCGCACGTAAGGGCGGGTGAAGCCGAGCGCCGCGAAGGCGCCGTACGCGGGCGTGTCCTGCGTCGCCGAGGGTGCCTCGACGTCGGTGAGGAACCCGCGGGCGCCGTGCGCGAGGCCGTCTTCGACCATGACCGCGCACAGCGCGGCATCCGGCGCGTAATCCTGCGTCATCAACCCCGGCACCGGCCCGTCCATCCCGAGCCACGCCCAGCCGTCGGATCCGATGAACATGCCGCGCGCGGCGACGATCGCGCCGTCCTCGCGCGCGACGTACTGATGCCAGCCGGGGCGACCGATCAGGCGCGGCAGCCACGACCCCGTGTCGAGCCCGTACACGCGCTGCAGGAAGTCAGACCACTCGCCGGCGCTCGCCGGCTCCACCCGCTCGACCGCAAGCTCGCGGTCGCCGATCGCCGCCGGCAGCGCGCTCGCCGGCTGGCCGCCGCGCACGATCCGGTCCTGCGCGTCGAACGGCTCCAGCCCGCGCACTCGCAGCCAGCGCTCGTACTCGGCGGGTGCGCAGTGCGGGAGCGACTGCACGAGGAACGCGTCGATCCCGAGCTCCTCCCAGCAGGCGAGGATCGCGTCGAGAGCCTGCTCGCTCGCGGGCGCCGTCACGCCGAGCCCGATCGCACGGCTGAAGTAGCGCCGCCCGGTCGCGCGCCAGTGCAGCACGAGCGCGCCGCCGATCTCGCGTGCGCCGTGCCCCACGGCCTGCGCCCATGCGAGCGGCGCCGCGGCGTAGAGGTCGGCCCATGCGCGCGCCTCCGCCGCCTCGATGGCCGCCGCGGTTCTCGCGTCGACCGGCACCGTGTCCATTGGCGTTGCCTGCGTTGTCGTCGACATCTGAGCCGTCTCCTCATCGACAGTAAATCTAGACACGATGTCTAGATCGGGTGCCAGGCTACCATGCCGTCAGACCTACTGTCTAGACTCGTTGTTCATGAGTGCCTCACGCGCCTATCGGGCCCGTGGCCGCGCCGCCCCTTCGCGCTCCGAGCGGACACGCGAGCGGATCACCGCCGCGGTGCGGGCGCTGCTGGAGGAGGGCGCCTTCCACGACTCGACCGTCGAGCAGGTCGCCCAGCGGGCCGGCGTCAGCCGCGCGACGCTCTACCAGCACTTCCGCTCGCGGCTCGACCTGGTCGACGCGATCTGCGACACGTTCGACGTCAACCCCGCGCTCGTTGAGCTGCGGCGCGCGGTCGAGTTGCCGGATCCGGACGCGGCGCTGCGCGAGACGGTCGTGCTCGCGGTGCGCTTCTGGGCGACCGAGGATGCGGTCCTGCGCGAGCTCTATGGCGTCGTCGCGATCGACCTGGCCGCGCGCGAGCTGGTCGACCGCCAGCGCGCCGACCGCCGCGGCGAGATGCAGCGGCTGGCGCGCCACCTGTGGAGATCCGGTCGTCTGCGTGAGGGCGTGAGCGAGCGCGCGGCGCTCGATGCGCTGATGCTGCTCACGAGCTACGACGCGTTTCGCGAGCTGTGCGCCGCCGGGCGCTCCGAGCGGCAGATCGCACGCGCATTGCAGGACAGCGCCTGCGCGCTGCTGCTGCCCTCACCCTGAAGACGGCTGCGGGACGGCTGGCGGCCGCGATCCGCCTGTGCGCCGGCTCGCGGGCAGGCGCGCCAGCAGCCAGTCGCGCTCAGCCCGTCGCCCAGTCGACCGTGTAGAGCGCGGTGACGTGGCCGGCGCGCGCGGCGGTCGCACGGCCGATCCCGACGCGGCGAAAGTTGCCGTCGAGCAGCACGCGACGGTGCGGCGGGGAGCCGAGCCATTCGCTCACCAGCGCGTGCGCCTCGCCGCCCGGGTCGCTCTGCACGCGCCAGCCGATCACCTCGCCGATGCTGCGCGCTCCGCCGGCGGCGGCCATGACGCGACCCGGCCAGGCGCCGTGGGCGAAGTAGCGGCGCCGCGCCATGTCGCGCGAGTGCCCGGCGGCGCCGCGATCCATGCGCCCGTCCTCGCGCAGCGCCGGCAGATGATTCGCGGCGCGCATGCGGTTCAGCTCGCGCAGCATCGCGCGCGCGAACGGACCCTCGGCGGCGCCGGCTGCCGGGGGCGGCGTCGCGGCCGCGGGAAGCAGCGCGAGCAGCGCGCAGGCGAGGCCGATCAGGACGGACCGCGCGCTTCGGGCGGACGGTGGTGCGGGGCGGGCGGACGGTGGCGCGGGGCGGGCGGACTCCCGCACAGGGCGAGCGAGGCCCCGCGCGCGATGCGGCCGATCAGCTCTCTTCCAGGAAGCTCGCAATGCGGTCGATCAGGTCGGGGCGGTCGAGCCAGGGCCAGTGCCCCGCGTCCTCGACGATCGCGACCCGCGCATTCGGCAGCTTCGCGGCGTACTGCTCCCCGAAGCGCGACGAGATGTACGGATCGCGCGCGCCCCAACCTACCAGCGCCGGCGCGCCAACGGATGAGAGATCTCTCCCCGCGGCGGCGAGCAGATCCTCCGGTGCGCTGCGATAGAGCCGCAGGATCGCCCGTTGCGTCCCCTGGTCGAACCAGCGCATCGCCGCCTCCGCGAACCCGTCCGGCACGGGCCCCGCGAACGCCGGGCGCAGCGCCCGCGCAAGCGTGCGGCGGTTCGTGAAGCCCATCGCCAGCTCGCCCAGCAGCGGCGTGCGCCACAGCCGGGCGACGCGGTGCCAGCGGTAGCCGGGCAGCAGCGGCACCGCGTCGAGCACGACGAGCCGCTCGATCCGCTCCGGGTGGCGTTGCGCGAACGCCAGCGCCGCCGCGCCCCAGTCGTGCACGACGAGCCGCACGCGATCGACGCCCACGATTTCGTCGAGGAAGCGCTCGACGAAGCGCGCGATCCCCTCCAGCGAGTAGTCGTTGTGGCCGCCCTTGCCCGAGCGACCGAAGCCGGGCAGGTCGGGCGCGAGACCGCCGGTGCGCCCGAGGAAGGGAATCCAGTCGTCGCTGCTCGTCGGCACGCCGTGGACGTAGAGGACGGGCGCGCGGCCGGCGGGGGTGGGCGCCGAGCGCCAGAAGACCGGCTGTCCGTCCAGCTCCCCGGTGTGCTCGGCGACGACCACGCGGGCGCGAGCATAGAGCGCGCGCCCGCGTGAAGTGCGACCCGTCAGGCTCCGGCGGGCGCCGGGTCGGCGCGCACGATGACGGTGTCGGCGACCTCGGTGATCTCGTCGGCCGGCATGCCGACGCGCGACGCGTGCTCGCGGATCTTCTCGGGGCTCGACGCCTGGTAGATGCAGATCGTCCCGAGGCCGCCGTCGTCCTCGGCGACCACATAGGAGCGGATCCAGCGGATGTCGCTCGACATCTCGTTGTCGCCGATGTCACTCGATCTCGCGGCGGCCACCTGCAGCTCCTCGGGCGTCTTCCAGCCCTGGCGGCGGCGGATCGCGTAGGTCTTGAGGTTGGTGCTCATGCGTCCTCCAATCGGGTGATCGAGAGCGGTTCCCGCTGCCCAACGCTAACGTGCCGGCCCGTGCCGCCCGGCGCCACGATCCCCCACGCCGAGTGGAAGCGCCCGACGCGGCGCCGCGTGACGGTGATCCGCGACCGCCTGCGCGAGGTCTACGGCGTGCCGATCATGGCGCCGCACGAGCAGCCGCTGGACGAGCTGATCCTGACCGTCCTCTCGCAGTCGACGAACGACCGCAATCGCGACGTCGCCTACGAGCGCCTGCGCGAGCGCTTTCCGTCGTGGGAGGTGGTGTTGCACGCGCCCGTGGAGGAGGTCGAGGAGGCGATCCGGCCGGGCGGCATCTCGAAGGTCAAGAGCGAGCGGATCCAGCAGATCTTGCGCGCGATCGACGCACACCCCCACGGCCTCGACCTCTCCTGGCTGCGCGAAACGCCCGTCCCCGACGCACAGGCCTACCTGACATCCCTGCCAGGCGTCGGCCGCAAAACCGCCGCGTGCGTGCTGCTGTTCGCGTACGGGCTGCACGACGTCCCGGTCGACACCCACGTCTCGCGCGTCGGCATGCGCCTGCATCTGCTCAGGCCGGGCGCCCCGTTCGAGGAGCTACACGACGCGATGCTGGCGCTCACGCCGCCGGGCGAGGAGCTGGAGCTGCACGTCAACCTGCTGCGCCACGGCCGCCGCACATGCCACGCCCGCAGACCGGACTGTCCGGGCTGCGCACTGCGCCGGGCGTGCCCGTCGCGGAAGATCTACTACACTGGCGCTTAGATTTCTTCCCCCTGACACCACGCAGCATCGAAGGAGACCACGCGCATGGGCAAGACCATCGGCATCGACCTCGGCACGACGAACTCGTGCATGGCCGTCCTCGAGGGCGGCGAGCCCACCGTGATCGAGAACGCCGAGGGCGGTCGCACGACGCCGTCGGTGGTCGCGTTCACGTCGGGCGGGGAGCGGCTCGTCGGCACCGTCGCCAAGCGGCAGGCGGTCACGAACCCCACCAACACCGTCTTCTCGATCAAGCGCTTCATGGGCCGCAAGGAGGCCGAGGTGCGCGACGAGGAGCAGATCGTCCCGTACAGAGTCGTCGCCGGGCCGAACGGCGACGCGCGCGTCGAGGCGGGCGGCAAGCAGTACAGCCCGCCCGAGATCAGCGCGATGATCCTCGCCAAGCTGAAGGCGGACGCCGAGGCGTACCTCGGCGAGACGGTCGACAGCGCCGTCATCACCGTCCCCGCCTACTTCAACGACGATCAGCGCCAGGCGACGAAGGACGCCGGCAGAATCGCCGGCCTCGACGTCAAGCGCATCATCAACGAGCCGACCGCGGCCTCGCTCGCGTACGGGCTCGACAAGGAGGCCGACCACACGATCCTCGTCTTCGACCTTGGCGGGGGCACGTTCGACGTGTCGGTGCTGGAGATCGGCGACGGCGTCTTCGAGGTCAAGTCGACCGCCGGCGACAACCACCTCGGCGGCGACAACTTCGACAAGGCGATCGTCGACTGGCTCGTCGCCGAGTTCAAGAAGTCGCAGGGCATCGACCTGTCCGCCGACGCGATGGCGCTGCAGCGCCTCTACGAGGCGGCCGAGAAGGCGAAGATCGAGCTCTCCACCACGCAGGAGACGCAGATCAACCTGCCGTTCATCACGGCCGACCAGTCCGGCCCCAAGCACCTCGACACGCGCCTCTCGCGCGCGAAGCTCAACGAGCTGACCGCCGACCTGCTGGAGCGCACGGTCGCGCCGGTCCGCCAGGCGCTCGACGACGCGAGAGACAAGGGCGTCAAGAGCGTCGACCACGTCGTGATGGTCGGCGGCATGACGCGCATGCCGGCCGTGCAGGAGAAGGTCAAGGAGCTGACTGGCAAGGACCCGCACCGGGGCGTGAACCCGGACGAGGTCGTGGCCGTCGGCGCGGCGATCCAGGCGGGCGTGCTCGCCGGCGACGTGAAGGACGTCCTCCTGCTCGACGTCACCCCGCTGACCCTCGGCATCGAGACCAAGGGCGGCGTGATGACGAAGCTGATCGAGCGCAACACGACGATCCCGACGCGCAAGGGCGAGGTCTTCTCGACCGCTGACGACAACCAGCCGTCCGTCGAGATCCACGTGCTCCAGGGCGAGCGCGAGATGGCGCAGTACAACAAGTCGCTCGGCAAGTTCCAGCTCACCGGCATCCCGCCGGCGCCGCGCGGCATCCCGCAGATCGAGGTCGCGTTCGACATCGACGCGAACGGCATCCTGTCCGTGTCCGCGAGAGACCTCGGCACCGGCAAGGAGCAGAAGATCGAGATCAAGTCGGGCTCCGGCCTGTCCGACGACGAGATCAGACAGATGGTCGGCGACGCCGAGACGCACGCCGAGGAGGATCGCAAGGCGCGCGAGCTGGCCGAGGCGCGCAACAACGCCGAGAACGCCGCCTACCAGGCCGAGCGTCAGCTCAAGGAGCTGGGCGACGGCGTCGACGAGTCCTCGAGAACGGAGATCGAGGCCGCGATCACGGCCGTGCGCGAGTCGCTCACGTCCGAGGACCCGGCTGAGATCAACGCGAAGGCCGAGGCGCTCCAGTCCGCCTTCCACAAGGTCTCCGAGGCGATGTACGAGAAGGCTCAGGCGCAGCAGCAGGGCGCGGACGGCGCGGACGGGGCCGGGCCGGGCGGCGCGGGCGGCGCCTCCGCGGAGGAGGACGTCGTGGACGCCGAGGTCGTGGACGAGGGCAACTGACGATGAGCGCGGAGCACGATCCGCAGGTCGAGGTCGAGGAGCAGCCCGTCGACGGGGTGCACGAGACCACCGACGCGGACGCGAGCGTCGAGGAGCAGAGCGGCGTCGAGGTCGAGCACGACCTCGACGAGCTGCTCGCGCGCGCCGGCAAGGCCGACGAGTACCTCGCGCTCGCGCAGCGCACCCAGGCCGACTTCGAGAACTTCCGCAAGCGGATGACGCGCGACGTCGCCGTCGCGGAGCAGCGCGGCGTGAGCCGGCTGGCGAAGGAGCTGCTGCCCGCGCTCGACAACCTCGGGCGGGCGCTCGCCGCCGCCGAGGCCGAGGGCGAAGCGGACGGCCATCTCGGCACGGGCGTGAAGCTCGTCCAGGACGAGCTGCTCGCGGTGCTGAAGCGCGTCGGGATCGAGCCGTTCTCGCCGAGAGGCGAGCCCTTCGACCCGAACGAGCACGAGGCGATGGCGCAGCAGCCGGTCGAGGGCGCGGAGCCCGGGACGGTCGTCGAGGTCTACCAGCAGGGCTTCCGCCACGGCGAGAGCGTGCTGCGGCCGGCTCGCGTCGTGGTGGCGGCATAGCGAGCGCTGAGACGTGGCCGCAACCAAGCCCGACCTCTACAAGGTCCTCGGCGTCGGCAGAAACGCCGCCGACGAGGAGATCAAGAAGAGCTACCGCAAGCTCGCGCGCCAGTACCACCCCGACCGCAACCCGGGCGACGCGAGAGCCGAGGAGCGCTTCAAGGAGATCTCCGCGGCCTACGACGTCCTGTCCGACCCGGATAAGCGCAAGGCCTACGACCAGGGCACCGGCCCGTTCGCGGCTGGAGGCGGCGCAGGCTTCGACCCGAACGCGTTCGGCTCCTTCAGCGACATCCTCTCGAACCTGTTCGGGCGTGGCGGCCCCGGTCAAGGCGGCGGTCCCGCGGGCCGCGGCGGCGGGCCGGGCACCGGCGGACGGCCCCGGCCTCAACGTGGGCGCGACCTGGAGACCGAGGTCTCGCTCTCCTTCCACGAAGCGGTCGACGGCGCGCAGGCGTCGCTCGCGATCCCCACCTCGACGCCGTGCGAGACCTGCCACGGCACCGGCGCGAGACCCGGCACCTCGCCAGTCGTCTGCCCCGTCTGCCAGGGGCGCGGCGTCGAGTCGCAGGGCCAGGGCTTCTTCTCGATCACGCAGCCGTGCTCGCGCTGCGGCGGCAGCGGCACGATCGTGGAGAGCCCATGCACGACCTGCGGCGGCTCCGGTGCGCGGCGGACGATCAAGCGCCTGCGCGTAAACGTTCCCGCGGGCGTGAAGGACGGCAGCCGCGTCCGCATTGCGGGCAAGGGCGAGCCCGGCGTCAACGGCGGCCCGCCCGGCGACCTGTTCGTCGTCACGCGCGTTGCGCCCTCGCCGGTCTTCAGAGCGGTCGGCGACCACTTCGAGGTCGAGGTGCCGTTGACCGTCGTCGAGGCGCTGCAGGGCGCGACCGTCGAGGTGCCGACGCTGCGCGGCAGAAAGCGCCTGCGCGTCGCGCCGGGCACGAAGCACGGCACCCTCCAGCGGCTGAGAGGCGAGGGCGCGCCGCGGCTTGCCGGCAAGGGTCGCGGCGACATCCACTATCGCTTCACGATCGAGCTGCCGAGAACGCTGAGCGCGGAGCAGCGCGAGGCCGTCGACCGGCTCGCGCAGGTGATGAACGGCAACCCGCGCGAGCGGCTCTTCAGCGGCGGGCGAACGGAGGCGACGGCATGAGCAGCAGGCGCTTGCGCATCGAGCTGAGCGACGACCGCGGCGTCTTCATGATCTCGGTCGCCGCCGAGCTGGCGGAGATGCACCCGCAGACGCTGCGCATGTACGAGCAGCGCGGGCTGATCGAGCCGAAGCGCTCGCCGAAGGGCACGCGCCTCTACTCCCATGCCGACGTCGAGCGGCTGCGGCGCATCCAGCAGATGACGGCCGAGCTGGGCATGAACCTCGCCGGCGTCGAACGCGTCTTCGAGCTGGAGGAGCAGCTCGACTCGATGACGGTGAAGGTGCGTCGGCTGGAGAAGCGCGCGAACGAGCTGGCGCGCGAGGTGGAGCGGCTCGAGGCGCTGCGCCGCGAGCTGCGCGCGGAGATCGTCCCGTACGTGCGCGGCGGCGCGATCGTGCGGGTGGGCGACACCGGCCGGCAACCGCGTTTCAGAATCCCCGTTCAGCGGCCAAGTCAGGACGGAGGGAGCGTCTGATGCAACTCGACCGCTTCACGATCAAGTCCCAGGAGGCGATCCAGGCCGCGCTGCGGCTGGCCGAGGATCGGGCGAACCCGCAGGCGACGCCCGAGCATCTGCTCGCGGTGCTGCTGGAGCAGTCCGAGGGCATCGTCGCGCCCGTGCTGCGCAAGGTCGGCGTCGACCCGGCGGCGCTGCGCGCCGCGGTGAACGGCGCGCTCGACGCGCTGCCGAGAATGACCGGCCCGAGCGGCGGCAGCGGCCCCTCGCAGGAGCTGATCCAGGTGCTGCGTGCGGCCGAGGCCGAGATGCGGGGGCTCGGCGACGAGTACGTCTCGACCGAGCACCTGCTGCTCTCGCTCGCCGGCCACAACTCGAAGGCGGGCGAGCTGCTGCGCGACGCGGGTGCGCGCAGAGAGGTCCTCCTGCAGGCGATCGAAGAGGTGCGCGGCTCCCACCGCGTCACCGACATGAACCCGGAGGACAAGTACCAGGCGCTCGAGAAGTACGGCCGCGACCTGACCGCGGCGGCGCAGGACGGCAAGCTCGACCCGGTGATCGGCCGCGACGACGAGATCCGCCGCGTGATCCAGGTGCTCTCGCGCCGCACGAAGAACAATCCGGTGCTGATCGGCGAGCCCGGCGTCGGCAAGACCGCGATCGCGGAGGGGCTCGCGCAGCGGATCGTCTCCGGCGACGTGCCCGACGGACTGCGCGACCGCCGGGTCGTCGCGCTGGACGTCGGCGCGCTGATCGCCGGCGCGAAGTACCGCGGCGAGTTCGAGGACCGCCTGAAGGCCGTCCTGAAGGAGATCCAGGAGGCCAGAGGGGCCGTGATCCTCTTCATCGACGAGCTGCACACGATCGTCGGCGCGGGCGCCGGCGAGGGCGCCGTCGACGCCGCGAACCTGCTGAAGCCGATGCTCGCGCGCGGCGAGCTGCGCGCCGTCGGCGCCACCACGCTCGACGAGTACCGCAAGCACATCGAGAGAGACGCGGCGCTGGAGCGCCGCTTCCAGCCGGTGTTCGTCGGCGAGCCGTCGGTCGAGGACACGATCGCGATCCTGCGGGGGTTGAAGGAGCGCTACGAGGTCCACCACGGCGTCGACATCCAGGACTCGGCGATCATCGCCGCGGCGACGCTCTCGGACCGCTACATCAGCGATCGCTTCCTGCCCGACAAGGCGATCGACCTGATCGACGAGGCGGCCTCGCGGCTGCGCATCGAGATCGACTCGAAGCCGACCGAGATCGACGAGATCGACCGCCGCATCATGCAGCTGGAGATCGAGCGCGAGGCGCTCGCGAAGGAGTTCGACGAGGCGTCCGTGGCGCGCCGCGAGGCGATCGAGCGCGAGATCGCGGAGCTGCAGGAGCGCAGCGCCGGCATGACGGCCCGGTGGCAGCGCGAGAAGGGCGCGATCGAGAGCGTGAAGGCCGTGCGCGAGCGGCTGGAGCAGGCGCGCGTCGAGGCGGAGAAGGCCGAGCGCGAGGCGGATCTGCAGCGCGCCGCGGAGCTCCGCTACGGCGAGATCCCGGAGCTTGAGAAGCAGCTGGCGGCGGCCGAGGCGGGCGAGGACGACGGCGGCATTCAGTTCCTCAAGGAGAAGGTCGACGCCGAGGACGTCGCCGACGTCGTCGGCAAGTGGACCGGCATCCCCGTCTCGCGCCTGATGGAGGGCGAGGTCGAGAAGCTGGTGCACATGGAGGAGCGTCTGCACCAGCGGGTGATCGGCCAGGACGAGGCGGTCGAGGCGGTCGCCAACGCGCTGCGGCGCTCGCGCGCCGGCCTGCAGGATCCCGACCGCCCGATCGGCACGTTCCTGTTCCTCGGCCCGACCGGCGTCGGCAAGACCGAGCTGGCGCGCGCGCTCGCCGAGTTCATGTTCGACAGCCAGGACGCGATGATCCGCATCGACATGTCGGAGTACATGGAGAGACACTCCGTGTCCCGGCTCGTCGGCGCGCCGCCCGGCTACGTCGGCTACGAGGAGGGCGGCCAGCTCACCGAGGCGGTCCGCCGCCGGCCCTACGGCGTCGTGCTGCTCGACGAGGTCGAGAAGGCGCACGGCGACGTCTTCAACATCCTCTTGCAGGTGATGGACGACGGCCGCCTGACCGACGGCCAGGGCCGCACGGTCGACTTCAAGAACGTCGTGCTGATCATGACGTCGAACATTCCGGGCGGCCGGGTGGGTGCCGAGCAGCACTTCCGGCCCGAGTTCATCAACCGCCTCGACGACATCGTCGAATTCGAGCCGCTGTCCCGCGAGCAGATCGGCCAGATCGTCGATCTGCAGGTCGCGCGCCTGATCAGACGCGTGCGCGAGCGCGAGATCGACGTCCAGCTGACCGACGCGGCGCGGACGCTGCTTGGGAACCTGGGCTACGACCCGACGTACGGCGCGCGGCCGTTGAAGCGCGTGATCCAGAAGCGCCTGGTCGACAAGCTCGCGCTCGCGATCCTCGAGGGCGAGTTCGCTGCCGGCGACCTGGTCGAGGTCGACGCGGTCGAGGGCGAGCTGGTGTTCACGAAGGCGGAGCGGGTGGCGGAGGCGGCTTGAGCCGCCGCAGGACCGTCATCAGCCACAGCCATCTCTGATATTTAACTTGGGTGACGATCAGCCGCTCCCACAGGGGGAGGTGGGCGACGGTCGTGCCGACGGGGGAGAAGGCGCTTTTCGCATCGCAGGCGAAGCGCATCCGGAGGCGTCTCGCCGCCCATCCGCATCGAACGGCCGCCGGCCTCCTTGGGCTGCTCGTCCTCGTCTACCTGTGGCCCGTGCTGCTCGGCGGCGGATCGCTCGTGCCGACGGCGGTGCTCATGGAAGTTGCGCCCTGGCACGCGGTCGTCGGTCACGGGTTCGAGCGCTACGTGAACTACGAACTCGGCGACGTGACCGTCTCGTACTACCCGTGGGACGTACTCGCGCGCCATGCGATCCACGCGGGGACGTTCCCCGCTTGGAATCCGCACGCGTTCGCAGGGACGCCGCTGTTCGCCAACTTCGAGATCGCCTGGCTCTCTCCGTTCAGCCTGCCGTTGTGGGTCCTGCCGCTCAACTACGGACTTGGTGTGGCGGCGGCGCTGAAGCTGTGGATCGCGGGCTTCGGGACCTACCTGTTCATCCGCTCGCTGCGCTTGGGGTTCTGGCCGGCGATGGCTGCCGCCGTCAGCTACACGCTGTGTGCGTTCAGCGTCGTCTGGCTCACCTTCGGTGTGTTCGGCTCGATCGCGGCGCTGCTGCCGTGGGGCCTGTGGCTCGTCGAGCGCATCGTGCGGGAGGGAGGCTCCGCGGACGCGTTGTGGCTGACGATCGTGATCGCGCTGGCCGGGGTCGGCGGTCATCCGGGCACCGCACTGCACGTGCTGACCGCGGTCGCGCTGTACGCGGGCGCACGCACCGCGCTCGTCCGTCGCCGCACGCGCGCAGAGCGGGTGCGCGGCCTGCTGCTGGTCGGGGCGGCGTTTGCGGTCGGCTCGCTCGTGGCGGCAGTGGTGGTCCTGCCGGCGCAGAAGGCCTCCGTCGACACTCTGGGCGCGCTGATCCGCCGTGACGGGGCCGCTGGGTTGCCCGGAACGCACATGCCGTTCGGCGCGATCCGCACTGCCCTCTTCCCGGAATGGTGGGGGCGCCCGAGCGAGCACTTGAGCGGCGGCGCGTCGCGCTTCCGCGAGCGGACGTTCTATGCCGGCGTCGTGCCGCTGATCCTTGCCGTCGTCGCACTCGCCTCGCCGGGGGCGTGGCGCCGCAAGGCCCCGTTCGCGCTGATGGGCGCGCTCGGGCTCGCGATCCCGTTGCACGCGCCGCTGCTCTACCCGCTCGTCATCCACCTGCCGCTGTTCGACCAAGTGCAGAACCAGCGGCTCCTGCTGTGGTTCCTGTTCGCCGTCGCGGTGCTGTCGGCGTTCGGTCTGGATGGGGTGCTGGCGGCTCGCGCGCCGCGGCGCACGTGGGCGGTCACGGGCGGCGCGCTGCTGGTCGGGCTGGTCGTCGCGGCGACCCTGCTCGACGGGAAGACATTCACGCGGGCGCTCGGCTACATGGTGCATCGGACCGATGACGCGCTGCCGGCGACGCTCGCGTTGACGACCGTCCTGTGGTGGATCGTGTTCGCGCTCGGCCTCGCCGCCGTGCTCCTGCTGCTTCGACGGCGGTGGCTCCGGATAGCCGGCGCGGGCACGCTCGTCGTGTTGCTCGTCGCCGTCGACCTGCTCCACTTCGGGCACGGTTACAACCCGATGGGCAGTGCGTCCGCGATGGTGCCGCCGCGCACGCCGGCGATCGCCTACCTGCAGCGCCACGGCGGGGACGGGCGCATAGCGGGCATCGGCACGGCCCTGCCGGACGACTGGTCGACGGTCTACGGCCTGAGCGACATACGCGGGTACGACGCCCCGCAGCCGCCGCTGCGGCTTGCGCGGATCTTCGCCGCGCTGGACCCCGGCGGCCAGCCGTCGATAGTCACTCGCCTCTCGCAGTCGACCGTACGCTTGATGAGCCTGCTCGGTGGCCGCTACGCCGTGGCCGAACCGGATGCCGGTTCGGAAGCCTCCGGCCTGAGCCCCGTCTACCGCGGTCCTGACGCCACCGTGTTCTTCAACCAAGCAGCGCTTCCGCGGGCGTTCGTCCCCAGATCGGTCGAAGCGGTCGAGACCGACGACGCGGGGATCGCGGCGGTCGCGAACCCCGGCTTCGACCTGCGCTCACAAGCGGTCGTGCCCGCCGCCGACGTCAGCGGCGCGTTGCCGGGGGGCGCGACCGGTACGGCAGGCGCCGTCGCCGAGGACGACGCCGGCGTCACGCTTCAGACGAGGCTGCGCCGTCGTGGCCTGGTCGTGCTCGACGATCAGTACATGCCGGGGTGGACGGTCACCGTCGACGGGCGACCGGCGCGTGCGCTGCGCACGGACGTCGTCCTGCGCGGCGTGGTCGTCCCCGCCGGTAGTCACCGGGTCGTCTGGCGCTATCGCGTCCCAGGCCTGCGTGCGGGCGCGGCCATGAGCGCGACAGGGGTGCTGATCGCACTCGTCTGGGCGGGCGTCCTGCTGCTGCGTCGGCGGCGTCCGCCCCTTCGCGTCTAGCGCGTTCTGCTTTTTCTCGGCCGTCTGATCTCGAAGCCGATCAGCAGGCGCGGCGTCGTTCTCGTGCTGTATCTGCGGCTCGCGTCGACCTGGAGGGTCCACGTGCCGTACGTGTATCTGAAGGGGAACAGCGCGATCGGGCCGGTCTTCAAGGTGCCGCAGGCACCCTGTGCGGTGCCGATCCGCAGCGTCGTCTTGAGCTTGCCGTTCGGCGCGACGTAGTGGATGTAGACGCCGTGGTCGGGACCGAGCCCGAGCACGCGCCAGCGCACCCGCAGCGTCTTCGGATCGCCGTCGCGCGGGCTGAAGCTCGCCGTCAGCGGCGTGAGCTGGAACGTCGTCGAGGCGACGTGCGGCCCGTCCGTGACCGACAAGGTCAGCGTGCGGGTCCCGACGGTGCCGTGATAGCGCGGCGCGGTGAAGCGGGCGCGGATGCGGCCTCTGGCGTCGATTCTGCCGGTGCCGATCTGCTTCGTGCCGGACAGCTTCGCCGTCCAGGTGGCGTTCGGCGTGAAGCCGCTGCCGGTCAGCAAACCGGTCGCGCTGCTGAGGTAGCAGCCGGGGGCCAGCACGATCCGCGGCGCCTCCGCCGCGCTCGCGGGGAGCGCCGCGGCGAGCGCGACGGCGAGCGGTGCGATGGCGATGGCGATGCGGCGGTGCATCGTCGTCAGAGCGAGAGCGAGCGGACGTGCACCGCAATCCTCGCGTGCGGGCCGCTCGACTGCGCCCGGTAGCGGGGGTGCGTATCGAATGCGAGCACCCAGCGACCGGGTGCGGCGACGAACGGGAAGACGCGGCGACGCGCGGTCGTCAACATGCCGCACGCCCCGCGCGCGACGCCGAGCGGCGCGCTCGCGTGCACGCTTCCGTCGGGGCCGATCCAGTGCAGCCACACGCGCACGCGCGGCGCGCCGCCGTTCAGCGCGAAGCCCCACACGGAGAAGCGCGCGCGCAGCGTCTGCGGCTTGCCGCTGGAGGGCTCGAAGTCGGCGCCGGTCGGCCGCGTGACGGTGAAGCGCGTGTGCGGCTTGCGCGTCCCGTCGCTGACCGACAGGACGTGACGGCGCTGCACGAGCCCTGGAGCGAGCGCCGGCGTCGCGAACGAGCTGGCGAACGAGCCCGCGGCGTCCGCGCTGGGCGTCCCGCCGTTGCGGTATCTGAGCGCCTGGCCGTCGAGCGCGACGGTCAGCGGCGCGTTCGGCGCCAGGCCGGTCGCGGTCATCCGCAGCGGCGCGCCCTGCAGGTAGCAGCGCGCGTCGGTCGTGAGCGTCGCCGCCCGCGCGGCCGCCGCGGGTGCGGCGGCGAGCGCGATCGTGCACGCGAGCGCGACGTGGATCAGGCGGGGGTGGCGGGGGCGCACGCAGGGCATCATCGCTCCAACAACAGCCGGGCGGGCCGGTCGATGCGCCGCGATGCCCGTGGGTCCCGTTGGACCGGGGTGCACCGTCGCCGCCGGTTGGGATAGAAAGCAGACCGTGAGGACCTAGTCCGCGACGATGGGAGCGCCATGCCGACGTACATCATGCTGTCGAAGCTCACGCCAGACGGCACGCAGACGATCAAGACCAACCCGCAGCGCATCCGCGAGGTCAACAGAGAGATCGAGCAGCTCGGCGCGACGGTGAAGGCGCAGTGGGCGGTGCTCGGCCGCTTCGACTTCGTCAACGTCGTGGAGGCGCCCGACGAGAAGACGATCGCGCGGGTGTCGTTGGAGCTGGGCTCGCGCGGCACCGTCCAGTACGAGACGCTGACCGCGATCCCGATCGACGACTTCATCAGCTCGCTCTAGGGCGGGCGGGATCGGGTTGCCGAAGGTCCTCGTCATCGGTGCCGGTGGGCGCGAGCACGCGATCGTGCGCGCGCTCGCGCGTTCGCCGCAGCGGCCGGAGCTGCTGTGCGCGCCCGGCAACGCCGGGATCGCGGCCGACGCGCGGCTGCTTGACGTCCCGGCCGACGACGTCGCCGGGCTCGTCGCGGCGGCGCGGTCCGAGGGCGTCGAGCTGACGGTCGTCGGGCCGGAGGCGCCGCTCGTCGCCGGCGTCGTCGACGCGTTCGCGGACGCCGGCCTGCGCTGCTTCGGCCCGCGCGCCGCGGTCGCGCGGCTGGAGGGCTCGAAGGCGTTCTCGAAGGCGGTGATGGAGGCGGCCGGCGTGCCGACCGCCGCCTACGAGGTCGTGACGACGGTCGAGCAGGGGATGGCGGCGATCGGCCGCTACCCGGTCGTCGTCAAGGCGGACGGCCTCGCGGCCGGCAAGGGCGTCGTGATCGCGACCGACGAGGCGCAGGCGCGCGCGACGCTGGAGGACTTCCTCGTCGGCCATCGCTTCGGCACGACGCAGGTCGTGGTGGAGGAGTTCCTCGACGGCGAGGAGCTGTCGCTGCTCGCGCTGTGCGACGGCGAGCGCGCGATCCCGCTCGCGCCCGCGCAGGACTACAAGCGCATCTTCGACGGCGACGAGGGGCCGAACACGGGCGGCATGGGCGCCTACTCGCCGGTGCCCGGGTTCGACGCCGCGCGCGCGGCCGAGCTGTGCGCGCAGGTGCACCAGCCGGTGATCGACGAGCTGCGCCGGCGCGGCACGCCGTTCCACGGGATCCTCTATGCCGGCCTGATGCTCACCGCCCACGCGGTGCGCGTACTGGAGTTCAACGTGCGCTTCGGCGACCCCGAGACGCAGGCGGTGCTGCCGCGGCTGCGCTCGGACCTGCTCGACCTGTTGATCCGCGCATGCGAGCCGGGCGGCCTGGCGGGCGCGACGCTCGAGTGGTCGCCGCAGACGGCGGTGACGCTCGTGCTCGCGAGCGCCGGCTACCCGGAGTCGCCGCGCACCGGCGACGCGATCGGCGGGCTCGACGCGGTTCCGGCCGGGATCGAGGTCACGCACGCCGGCACGACGCGGCGCGAGGACGGCGCGGTCGTGACGGCAGGCGGCCGCGTGCTCAACGTGACGGCGCTCGGCGACGACGCGGCGACTGCTCGTTCGGCTGCCTATGCTGCGGCCGACGCGATCCACTTCGAAGGGCGCCAGCTGCGAGGCGACATCGCGCTGCGCGCCGTCACCACGACCGGGAGCACTGCATGACCGACGAAGCCGCCGCCGCCGAGGCGCCTGTGACCGCGACCGAGCCGGCTGTCGAGGCGCTCGAGCACGAGCTCGACGCCTCCGGCGTGCTCGTCGGGATCGTGATGGGCTCGCAGAGCGACATGGACGCGATGCAGAAGGCGGCGAAGGAGCTGACCGATCGCGGGATCCCGAACGAGGTCAACGTGATGTCGGCCCACCGCGACCCCGACACGGTCGCGGCGTACGCGAAGTCGGCGCGCTCGCGCGGGCTCAAGGTGATCATCGCCGGCGCCGGCCTGTCGGCCGCGCTCCCCGGCGTCGTCGCCGCGCACACCGACCTGCCGGTGATCGGCGTCCCGCTCACGAGCAGCATGACGGCGGCCGGCGGGCTCGACGCGCTGCTGTCGATCGCGCAGATGCCGCCCGGCGTGCCGGTCGCCTGCGTCGGCCTCGACAACGCGAAGAACGCCGCCGTGCTGGCGGCGCGCATCCTGGCGGCGTAGCCGCGCCGCGGCGGGGCGCGCAGGCCCCGCCGCAGCCGCCGCCGATCAGCTCGTGATGATGAACGCCTGTCGGATCGAGCGGCCGAGCCCGCGCTTGCCCTTGAAGACGCGCACGACGATCAGGTACTTGCCGTTCTTGAGTCTGCGCGGCAGCGGGATCTTGACCGTCTTGGCGCCGCGTCGCAGGCTCGTCTTCACTGTCGCGACGTGGTGGTAGGGCCGCTTCGACGTGAGGATCTCCAGCACGAAGTTGCGCGGCGATCTCGTCGAGATGCGGACGGGGACGTAACGTCCCTTCTTGACCCTGATCGTCTTGTAGAGCGTGATCGTCGCGCCGCCGCTCGACTTCACGACGGGATGCGAGGCGTTCGCGGGCCCGCTCGATCTCGCTGCGGTGACGAGCACGCTCGCGGTGAGCGTCGTCGCGTTGCCGGCGTGGTCGCGGAAGGCGAGCGAGATCGTGTGGAAGCCCGTCGTCGTGAACGTGAAGGACGCCGTCGTCGTGCCGTTCACGCCGGTCACACCGGGCGTCGTCCAGGCGATGCTCGCCGGGTCGACGCCGGAGCCGCCGGGCTCGTCGGCGAGGCTCGCGGTGAACGTCGCGGCGTGGCCCGCCTGCACGCCGGAGGGGCCGGCGATCGTGCCGGTCGGCGCCGTCGTGTCCGGGATCGCGTTCGCGCTCGTGCTCTTGACGAGCGCCCCGCCTGCCCCGCCGACGAGCGCGTGCGTGGCGTCTGCGACGCCGACGGCGCGCCAGCCGGTCGTCGCCTGCGCGCCGCCGGCCGGCTGCAGGTAGGCGTTCTTGCCGTCTACCGACGTGTAGATCTCGCCCCCGTCGCCTGCCGCCACGAGCGTGCCACCGGCGAAGCCGACGCCGTAGAGGTTCTCGCTGATGCCGCTCGGCGAGCCGACGATCGTCATCGCGGTGTCGCTCGCTCCCGCCGCCTCGGAGTATTGGAAGCAAAGCTCGCCGCACGACCCCCCACCGTGGTCGACGGCCCAGATGCGGTTCGGGTTGTTCGGGTCGACCGCCAGTCGCGGCACGCCGGAGAAGTTGTTGATCATCTCGCCGGTCTTCGTCAGCGGCGAGGCGAAGCCGTCGCTCGACTGGTAGACGGCGCCGAAGTTCACGTCGATGAACAGGAGCGCGTCCGCGTTGCCGGGCACGGCGAAGCCGTCCGTCACGTAGTCGCCGCCGTTGCCGAGCAGGCAGTTCGTGCCGTTGCTGTTCACGGAGGTGAACGTCGGGCTCCCGGCGGCCGCGTTGGTCGTCTTCAGCACGACGGGCTCGGTGCTGCCCGAGCCGCCGACGAGGTAGGCCGTGTTCGCGTCGGCCCACACGACGCCGTTGAGCCGCGGCACCGCGACGGGCGTCGAGGAGAAGCACCCGTCGTGCACGGTCGGCAGCGACAGCGCTCTCCAGGAGTGGCCGCCGTCGGTCGAGCGGTAGGCGTGGCCGCCGACGGTCACCGCGTAGCCGACGCTGCCGCCCGGCTGGAAGGCGACGTCGTCGAACGAGTTGCCCGGGAAGCTCCCTCCGAGCGTGAAGCCGCCGCCGTCGGCGTAGAAGATCTGCCCGTTGCTCGTGGCGAACCACGCGGCGGTGTCGGACTGGTAGTCGATCGCCGTGATGTCCTGCGTCGTGCCGGACGTGACCGGCGTCCAGATCGTCGCGGCGCCGGCCGGCGCCGCCGTCGCGAGCAGGAGACCCGCGAGGATGGCCGCGAGGCGGCCGAGCTGCTTCGCCATGAGGATGTGCGCTCCGTCGAGAGGGAGGGTGGACGCGCGCACCGTACCAGCGCTCACAGCCGCTCCCGCGGGCGATGGACGATAATCCCGTCCGCATGATCCCCCGCTACAGCCGACCCCAGCTCGCCGCGCTCTGGAGCGACGAGGCGCGCATGTCCGCGTGGCGCGACGTCGAGGTCGCGGCGTGCGAGGCGATGGACGGGCCGACGGCCGAGGAGCTGGACGCGATCCGCGCGGCGACGTTCACGGTCGAGGCGGTCGACGAGCGCGAGAAGACGACCGATCACGACGTGGCCGCGTTCGTCGACGTGCTGTCGGCCTCCGCCGGGCCGGCGGGGCGCTGGATCCACTACGGGCTGACGTCGAGCGACGTGCTCGACACGGCGTTGGCGTTGCAGCTCAAGCGCGCGGGCGAGATCGTCGTGCCGGGTGCCTACGCGCTCGTGGGCGCGCTCGCGACGCGGGCGCGCGAGCACCGCGCGACGCTCTGCGTCGGCCGCACGCACGGCGTGCACGCCGAGCCGACCTCGTTCGGGCTCAAGCTCGCCGGCTTCGCGTTCGAGGCGCATCGCAACGCCGTGCGGCTGGAGCGCGCGTTCGCACAGGCGTCGGTCGGCGCGATCTCGGGCGCAGTCGGCACGTATTCGGCGACGTCGCCGGAGTTCGAGTCGCGTGTGCTCGACGCGCTCCGCCTCGACCGCGAGCCGGTCTCCACGCAGGTCGTCGCACGCGACCGCCACGCCGAGCTGTTGCAGGCGATCGCCTTGGCCGGCGCCGGGCTGGAGCGCTTCGCGACCGAGCTGCGCCACCTCCAGCGCACGGAGGTGCGCGAGGCGGAGGAGCCCTTCCGCGCCGGGCAGAAGGGCTCCAGCGCCATGCCGCACAAGAGAAACCCGATCAAGTCCGAGCAGCTCTCCGGGCTCGCACGCGTGCTGCGCGGCAACGCGCAGGCGGCCGTCGAGGACGTCGCGCTGTGGCATGAGCGCGACATCTCGCACAGCTCGGTCGAGCGCGTGATCCTGCCCGACTCGACGATCCTGCTCGACTACATGCAGGCGCGCGCGACCGCGCTGGTCGAGGGCATGGTCGTGCACGAGGACCGCATGCGCGAGAACCTGGAGCTGACCTGCGGCGCGCTGTTCTCCCAGCGCGTGCTGCTCGCGTTGATCGAGCAGGCCGGGATGGTGCGCGACGACGCGTACCGGATCGTGCAGCGGACCGCCCAGGCCGCCTGGGACACGCGGACGCCCTTGCGCTCGCTGCTCGAAGCCGAGCCCGCGGCGGCCGGCCTCGATCTCGACGCGCTGTTCGACTACGCGCCCTACATCCGCCACGCCGACGCGATCTTCGCGCGGCTGGACTCGATCGCGTAGCGCTCCGCCCGGGCGCCCGCCGCGTGCGAGCGTTCGCCGATGGGCATCGAGGAGGAGGGAAGCGGCTGCGCCCCCGCCGCCCGCGCGTCTTCCGTCGCAATCCGCGCCCCATCCTGCGCACTTTCCGCCATCGAAAGGCACCGGTTTTTGAGGACCGCGAATTAGACCCCCTATACGACGGTCTAATTCGCTGTCGTAAATCTGGTGCACGGTGGACAGGGGACCGTCCCCGGCGGAGGGGTGGGCGGCCGCGAGCGGAGCGCGAGACGGCCGGGCGGCGCCACCCGGCGCACGCCGCGCGCAGACGGCGCGGCGTGCGCTGAGCGACACAAGGCCTGGGCTAGGCCGGAACGGCAGCCCCGTCCAAGTACGGCTCGTTCCGCTCCGCCCGCTCCACCAACGAGGCCGGCGGCTCGAAGCGGGCGCCGTACCGAGCGGCCAGCTCGCGCGCCCGCGCGACGAACGCGGCCGGGCCGCCGGCGTCGCCGTTGCGGGTCGGGTCTCCGTACTGGTTGATGTACTGGAGCACCCCGCCGGTCCAGGCGGGGAAGCCGATGCCGAAGATCGAGCCGATGTTCGCGTCGGCGACCGACTCGATCACGCCCTCGTCGAGGCACTTCACCGTCTCCAGCGCCTCGGCGAACATCATCCGCTCCTCGAGGTCTCTCAACGAGATCGCCGATGGATCGTCCACGGGCGGGAACGCCTCGCGCAGTCCGGGCCAGAAGCCGGCGCGTCTGCCGTCCACGTACTCGTAGAAGCCGGCGCCCTCCAGCTTGCCGGGCCGGCCCTCGTCGAGCATGCGGTCGATCACGGCCTCGGAGGGATGACCGTCCCAGCCGCTGCCGGACTCCATCGCCGCCTTCGCGGCGTCGCGGATCTTGCGCATGAGCTTCATGTTCAGCTCGTCGCTCAACTGCAAGACCGGCGCGGGGTAGCCGGCCTGCGAGGAGGCCTGCTCGATGCTCGCCGCGGGGATCCCCTCGGTCAGCATCGAGATGCCCTCGTTGATGAACGTGCCGATCACGCGCGAGGTGAAGAAGCCGCGCGAGTCGTTGACGACGATCGGCGTCTTCTTGATCTGCTTGGCCACGTCCAGTGCACGCCACAGCGTCTCGTCGCTCGTCTGCTCGCCCTTGATGATCTCCAGCAGCGGCATCTTGTCGACGGGCGAGAAGAAGTGCAGGCCGATGAAGTCCGCCGGCCGCGAGACGTTCTCGGCGAGGCCGGTGATCGGCAGCGTCGAGGTGTTCGAGCCCAGCAGCGCGTCGGGCGCGAGGAACGGCTCGATCTCGCCGAACACCTGCTTCTTCACGGCCGGATCCTCGAACACCGCCTCGATCACGAGGTCGGCGCCCGCGGCCGCAGACGGGTCGTCGGTCGGGGTGATCAGCGCGAGCAGGGCGTCGCCCTTCTCCTGCGTCGTCTTCCCGCGCGAGACGCCCTTCTCGACGAGTCTCGCCGAGTAGGACTTGCCGCGGTCCGCGGCCTCCTGCGAGACGTCCTTGAGCACGACCTCGATGCCGGCCTTCGCGCACACGTATGCGATCGCGGCGCCCATCATGCCGGCGCCGAGCACGACGACCTTCTTGGCCTTGAAGGTCTCGACGTCCTCGCCGCGGCCACGCGGGCCGTTGACGGCCTGCAGGTCGAAGAAGAACGCCTGGATCATGTTCTTCGACACCTGACCGGTCGCGAGGTCCACGAAGTAGCGCCCCTCGATCTCGATCGCGTTGTCGAAGTCGACCTGCGCGCCCTCGACCGCGGCGGCCATGATGTGGTGCGGCGCGGGGTAGTTCGCGCCCTTGATCTGCTTGCGCAGGTTCGCCGGGAAGGCCGGCAGGTTCATCGCCAGCGCGGGCGTCGAGGGCGTGCCGCCGGGGATCTTGTACTTCTTGTCCGCGTCCCACGGCTGCTGCGCCTCGGGATTCGCGGCGATCCACTTCTTCGCGGCGGGGATCAGGTCCTCTCTCGACGCGACCAGCTCGTCGACGATGCCCAGCTCCTTCGCCTTGCCCGGGCGCACTCTCTGGCCCTGCATCAGGAGGCCCATCAGCGCCTGCACGATGCCGAGCATGCGGACGGTCCGCACGACGCCGCCGGCGCCGGGGAGCAGACCGAGCTGCACCTCCGGAAAGCCGAAGACGATCTTCGGGTCGTCGACGGAAATGCGGTAATGCGTCGCGAGCGCGATCTCCAGCCCGCCGCCGAGCGCCGTGCCGTTGAGCGCGGCGACGACCGGCTTGCCGAGCGTCTCCAATCGGCGCAGGTGGCCCTTGCCGATCTTCAGCCCGGCGGCCAGCTCCTCCGCCTGCGCGGGGGTGACGGCTCTGAGGTCGTTGAGGTCGCCGCCCGCGAAGAACGTCTTCTTCGCGCTGGTGATGACGACGCCCTTGATCGAGTCCTTCTCGGCCTCGAGTCTGTCGACCGTCGCCGCCATCGACTCGGCGTACGCGCGGTTCATCGTGTTCGCGCTCTGATTCGGGTCGTCGAGCGTGAGGACGACGACGCCGTCCGCGTCCTGCTCCCAGCGAATGGTCGTGGACTCGGCCACTCAGATCGCCTCCACCACGGTCGCGATCCCCATGCCGCCGCCGACGCACAGCGTCGCGAGGCCGTATCTGCCGCCGGTGCGGTGCAGCTCGTCGACGAGCGTGCCGAGGATCATCGCGCCGGTCGCGCCGAGCGGGTGGCCCATCGCGATCGCGCCGCCGTTGACGTTGACCTTCTCCATGTCGAGGCCCATGTCCTTGACGAAGCGCAGCACGACGGCCGCGAACGCCTCGTTGATCTCGACGAGGTCGAGGTCGTCGGCGGTGAGGCCGGCCTTCGCCAACGCCTTCTTGGAGGCGGGCGCGGGGCCGGTCAGCATGATCGTCGGGTCGGCGCCGGAGAGCGCGGTCGCGAGGATGCGCCCGCGGGCTCTCAACCCCAGCTCCGCGCCGGTCTTCTCATTGCCGATCGCGACCAGGGCGGCGCCGTCCACGATCCCGGAGCTGTTGCCCGGCGTGTGGACGTGGTTGATCTTCTCGACCCAGTGGTACTTCTGCAGTGCGACGGCGTCGAAGCCGCCCATCTCGCCCATCACCTCGAAGCTCGGCTTCAGCCCGCCGAGCGTCTCGACGGTCGTGCCGGGGCGGATGAACTCGTCCTTGTCGAGCACGACGTGGTCGTTGACGTCCTTGACCGGGATCACCGAGTTGTCAAACTTGCCGGCGGCCTGCGCGGCGGCGGCGCGCTCCTGCGAGCGGGCGGCGTAGGCGTCGACCGTCTCGCGGTCGAAGCCCTCGATCGTCGCGATCAGGTCCGCTGACACGCCCTGCGGGATGAAGGACGTGTCGTAGTTCGTCTCCGGGTCGAGCGCCCACGCGCCGCCGTCGCTGCCCATCGGGCAGCGCGACATCGACTCGACGCCGCCCGCGAAGACGAGGTCCTCCCAGCCGGAGGCGACCTTCTGCGCGGCGACGTTGACGGCCTCCAGGCCGGAGGCGCAGAAGCGGTTGAGCTGGACGCCCGCGACGGTGTCCGGCAGGCCGGCCTTGATCGCGGCCGTCTTGGCGATGTCCATCCCCTGGTCGCCGACCGGGGTCACGCAGCCGAGCACGACGTCGTCGACCCGCTTGGGGTCGAGCTTGTCGTTGCGGATCAGCATCTCGTGCATCAGGCCGACCACGAGGTCGACCGGCTTCGTCGTGTGCAGGGAGCCGTTCGACTTGCCCTTGCCACGCGGTGTGCGAATCGCGTCGAAGATCAACGCGTCTGTCGATCCCACGGTCGTCTCCTCGGTCCGGTGCCGTCGTTGAAACAAACTTGCGTTCGCGAATGAATGTATCGTAGGAGCGGTGACCGCGACGCAGCCGCGACGCACGCAGGAGGAGCGCCGCGCCGCGACGCGGGGAGCGCTGCTGGACGCGGCGCTCGACTGCCTCGTCGAGCACGGCTACGAGGGAACGACGACCGAGCGGGTCTCGACGCGCGCCGGCGTCTCGCGCGGCGCCGTCCAGCACCACTTCGGCACGCGCCAGAGACTGGTCGCCGCGGCGCTCGAGGAGCTCGCGACGCGCCGCCTGCAGGAGATCCGCGACGAGCTGGCGAGCCTGCCGCGCGGCGAGGAGCGCGTCGAGCAGGCGCTCGACGCCATCTGGGGCTGGTTCACCGGCCCGCTGTTCCCCGCCTCGCTCGACCTCGCCGCCGCTGCGCGCACGGACGCGGAGCTGGCCGACTCGCTTGCGCCGGTCGAGGCGCGCCTGTCGCAGGGCACGCTGCGCTGCTGCCGCGAGATGCTCGCGGACGGCGTCGAGGACCGCAGCCGCGACCCGCTGATCCAGATGACGCTCGGGACCGTGCGCGGGCTCGCGCTGCTGCCGATCGTGCACCCGGGCAACCGCAGCGCCGCGAAGCAGTGGGCGTTCGCGCGCGGCCGCCTGGCGGCCCTCTATCGCGCCTGACGCGCTGCTAGCATCGCGCCACGTGAGCGCCCTCGCCGACCTGCCCCTCATCGCCTCGGGCAAGGTCCGCGAGCTGTACGACCTGGGGGACCGGCTGCTGCTCGTCGCGAGCGATCGCATCTCGACGTTCGACGCGGTCCACCCGACGCCGATCCCGGACAAGGGCAAGGTGCTCACGGGCCTGTCGGTGTTCTGGTTCTCCAAGCTCGCCGACGTGATCCCGAACCACCTCGTCTCCGCCACCGACGGCGTGCCGGACGAGGTGCGCGGGCGCGCGCTGGTCGTCAAGAAGCTCGACATGCTCCCCGTCGAGTGCGTCGTGCGCGGATACATCACCGGCTCGGGCTGGAAGGACTACCAGGCGACCGGTCACGTCTCCGGGCTGGAGCTGCCGCCGGGCCTGCAGGAGTCCGAGCAGCTCCCGCAGCCCCTCTACACGCCGTCGACCAAGGCCGAGGTCGGCCACGACGAGGCGATCGACTTCGAGCAGACCGTCGATCTGCTCGGCGGGGACCGCGCGCTCGCCGAGCGCGCGCGCGACGTGTCGATCGAGCTGTACGCAAAGGCGGCCGAGCACGCCCGCTCGCGGGGGGTGATCCTCGCCGACACGAAGTTCGAGCTGGGCGGCGACGCCGACGACACGCTCACGCTCGGCGACGAGGTGCTGACGCCCGACTCCTCGCGCTTCTGGCCGGTCGAAGGCTACGGCGTGGGCCGCGGGCAGCCGAGCTTCGACAAGCAGTACGTGCGCGACTGGGCGGCCGAGACCGGCTGGGACAAGCGGCCGCCGGCGCCGGCGATCCCCGACGACGTCGTCGCGCGCACGCGCGAGAAGTACGTCGAGGCGTACGAGCTGATCACCGGCGAGCCGTTCGGCGCGTGGCTGGAGCGGACCGCGCCGTGAGCCGGCGGATGCGCGTGCTCGTGCGCCCGAAGGCCGGCATCCTCGATCCGCAGGGACAGGCGGTCGAGCGGGCGCTGCCGGCGCTCGGCTTCGAGGGCGTGGGGAACGTCCACGTCGGGCGGCTGATCGAGCTGGACGTCGCCGACCTCGCGCAGCTTCCGGCGATGTGCGAGAAGCTGCTCGCGAACCCGCTGATCGAGGATTACGAGATCGTCGAGGCCTGACGCCGTGCGATTCGGCGTCCTCCGCTTCCCCGGCACGTGCGACGAGGTCGATGCGCAGCTCGCATGCGAGCGCGTCGGCGAAGCCGTGATCCTGTGGCACGGCGACCGTGACCTGCAGGGGGTCGACGCGATCGTCGTGCCCGGCGGCTTCTCGTACGGCGACTACCTGCGCGTCGGCGCGATCGCGCGCTTCGCGCCGATCATGGAGTCGGTGGTCCAGTTCGCGCGCGAGGGAGGTCCGGTGCTGGGCATCTGCAACGGCTTTCAGGTGCTGTGCGAGGCGGGCCTGCTGCCGGGCGCGCTGCTGCCGAACAGAACCCTGCGCTTCGTCTGCCGCCAGGTCGACCTCGTGGTCGAGCACGCCGACACGATCTTCACGAACGCGTGCGAGCGGGGCGAGCGCCTGTCGATCCCGGCCAAGCACACGACCGGCTGCTGGTACGCGCCGCCCGCGCTGCATGAGCAGGTCGAGGCGAACGGCCAGGTGCTGCTGCGCTACGCGCCCGGCGAGAGCTTCAACGGCTCGCTCGCCGACGTTGCGGGCGTGCGCAACGAGGCCGGCAACGTGTTCGGCCTGATGCCGCACCCCGAGCATGCCGTCGATCCGCTGACGGGGTCCACCGACGGCCTCAAGCTGTTCGAGTCGATCGCCAACCACGTCGGCGCGCATGTCGGCTGACGCGCTCGCGCCCCACCGCGCGCTCGGCCTGACCGACGCCGAGTACGAGCTGATCGTCGCGAAGCTCGGGCGCGAGCCCAACGCCGTCGAGCTGTCGATGTTCTCGCTGATGTGGAGCGAGCACTGCGCCTACAAGCACTCGAAGAAGCTGCTGGGCCAGCTCCCGACCGAGGGTCCCTACCTGCTGCTGGGTCCCGGCGAGAACGCGGGCGCCGTCGACGTCGGCGACGGGCTCGCGATCGCGTTCAAGGTCGAGTCGCACAACCACCCGAGCGCGGTCGAGCCGTTTCAGGGCGCGGCGACGGGCGTCGGCGGGATCCTGCGCGACGTGTTCGCGGTCGGCGCGCGCCCGATCGCCGTGCTCGACTCGCTGCGCTTCGGCGAGCTCGACTCCGCGCGCTCGCGCTACCTGCTGGAGCATGCGGTCGGCGGGATCGGCCACTACGGCAACTCGATCGGCGTGCCGACGATCGGCGGCGAGCTGTACTTCGAGGGTCCGTACGAGCAGAACTGCCTCGTCAACGCGATGGCGCTCGGGCTCGCCGAGCACGACCGGCTGATCCGCAGCGCCGCGGCCGGACCCGGCAACGTGCTGTTCCTGTTCGGCGCGCTGACCGGCCGCGACGGCATCGGCGGCGCCTCCGTGCTCGCGTCCGCCGAGCTGGGCGAGGCCGACGCCGACAAGCGCCCGACGGTGCAGATCGGCGATCCCTTCGCGGAGAAGAAGCTGATGGAGTGCTCGCTGGAGCTGCTCGACCGTGAGCTGCTCGTCTCGCTGCAGGATCTCGGTGCGGCGGGGCTGACCTCGTCCTCGTCGGAGATGGCGTCCAAGGGCGGCCTCGGCCTCGACATCCACGTCGACCGCGTGCCGCTGCGCGAGCCGGGGATGGAGCCGTTCGAGATCATGGTCTCCGAGTCGCAGGAGCGGATGCTGTGCGTCGTCGAGCCGGCGCGGGTGAACGAGGTGCTGGCGGTCTGCGCGAAGTGGGAGACGACCGCGACCGCGATCGGCGAGGTGACCGACTCCGGCCGCCTGCGCGTGCTCTCCGGCGGCGACGTCGTCGGCGACATGCCGGTCGAGGCGCTCGTGGACGACTGCCCGCTGTACGACCTCGCGCCCGAGAAGTCGAGCGCGCGGATCTATCCGGCGCCGAGACGGAGGCTCGACAGCAACGATCCGGGCGACGCGCTGCCGGCGCTGCTGGGCTCGTGGAACCTCGCCGACCGCCGGCCCGTCTTCGAGCAGTACGACTGCCTCGTGCAGTCGCGCACGGTGCGGCGCCCCGACGACGCGGACGCGGCCGTGCTGCTGCTGCCCGAGTCGGACGGCGCGCGGCCCGCGATCGCCGTCTCGATCGACGGCTCGGGCCGGCGCGTCGCATGCGACCCGTACCGCGGCACGGTCGAGGCGGTGCTCGAGTGCGCGGCGAACCTCGCGTGCGTCGGCGCCGAGCCGCTCGGCCTCACGAACTGCCTCAACTTCGGCAACCCCGAGAAGCCGCACATCGCCTGGCAGCTCTCGGAGTCGGTGCGCGGGCTGGCGGACGCCTGCCGTGCGCTCGAGGTGCCGGTGGTGGGTGGCAACGTCTCGCTCTACAACGAGGGTCCCGACGGCCCGATCTACCCGACGCCCGTCGTCGGGATGGTCGGCCGCCTGCCCGACGCCGCGCGCGCCGGGCGGCTTGGCTTCGCCGCCGAGGGCGACGCGATCGCGTTCGCCGGGCCGTTCACGCCGTCGCTGCCCGGCGGCGAGCTGGCGAAGCTGCGCGGCGAGGCGCTGCCGGACGGCCTGCCGGAGGTCGACGTCGTGGCCGTGCGCAGAGCGCAGGAGGCGATTCGCGCCGCGGTCCGCCGCGGCGAGCTGCGCTCCGCGCACGACGTCGCCGAGGGCGGCTTGGCGGTCGCGCTGGCGGAGTGCTGCCTCGCCGGCGGCCACGGCGCCCAGGTCGACTTCCGCGGCGCCGGAACGGAGGGCGAGCAACTGCTGGAGACGCTGTTCGGCGAGGGACCGGGCGGCTTCGTCCTGTCCGGCCCGCGCCCCGTGCTGGCCGCGCTCGCGCGCGAGACCCAGCTCACGTTCGTCGGCGAGGTCGCGGGTCCCGACGACGACCTCGCCTTCACGCTGGACAGCGGGACCGTACTGAGCTGGCCGCTCGCCGAGCTGCGCGCGGCGCGCGAACGCGGGCTCGCCGATTCGTTCGGCTGAGCCCGCGCCCCATCCCGCGCCCCACGAACTACGGGCTCGCCACCCCCGCGGTGAGCCCGCCGCTCAGCACGGCGGACGTCGTGAGCGGCGCCGCCGCCGGCGCCGGCCACGCGCTCGCCGCCGTGTGCGAGCTGTTGCCGATCGCCGCGTTCGCCCAGCCGGATCTCGTGCCGCCGTAGAGCGTCCCGACTTCCGTGCCGCTGAGCGGCACGGACGCGGTCGCCGTTCCACCGTTGGTCACAACCACCCTTGCGCCTTCGATGTAGCCCCTGACGCCGGTCGCGGTCCCCCATCTTTCCTGACGATTGAGCTGTTCGCTGATCTGCGTCGGCGTGAGCTGCACGATCGGCTCGCTCGCGTTGAAGTAGCGCGAGTAGTCGGCGAGCGTCGCGTTCAGCACCGGGTAGAAGACGGCGCCTTCCGGCCTTTCCGACTCCGCCAGGTTGGTCTGATGGAAGAAGTGCGGCCTCGGGTCGTTGAGCATCATGTGGCCGAAGATCCGTTCCGACTCGGCCGCCACGTAGTCGCTCCACGTCGCCGGCCTGCTGAAGCACGTCGTGATCGCCGTATTCACGCACGCCCCGCCCAGTTCCGGCGGCAGGTACAGGTAGTTGTACTCGTCGAGCTGCTCCTGCTGCGTGGCGGTGTTGTAGTAGACGTTCGTCGGGTAGCGCGGGATCACGCGGAACCTGCCCTCGACGAACGACTGGCCCGCCGGGTACGTCGGCCCGGTCGTGCTCGTCGGCGTCACCGGGTAGGGCTTCGAGGCGTCGGCGCCCGTGTTCCTCACCCCGGCGGTTTCGAGCGCGCCGGCGAAGGCCGGGTTCTGGCTGTACGGGTCGAGCGCCGCAGTGTTGACGCTCGGCGGCGCGGCGGCCGTGCCGGCCGTGCCGATGTCGCGGAACCTGATCGTCACCGCTCCGCCGGCGTTGAACGCCGGCGACGGCTGCGGGACCGTGGCGATCAGCGCCCACGCGCCCGTCGGCAGCAGCCGGCGGTAGACCTTGTACGCGGTCGCGTGGCAGATCGCCGGGAAGTCGAGGCGCACGGAGGAGGTCGCGAGCCTGCGTCTTTCGACGACCACGGTCGTCGTCGAGGCGGTCGTCTCGCCGCGCGGGTCGGTCACGGTGACGGCGTATTCGTACGTGCCGGCTCCCAACGTGCCGCCGAGGGCGGTTTCCCACGCTTCTTCGATCGACGGCGGGTCGACCAGGCCCGGGCTGCCGGGGATCAGGTTCGCGAGCCCGGAGTGCTCGCCGGTGACGAGCTCGCCGGCGTTGACGGTGAAGCCGGCCGTCCTCGCCCACCTCGTGTTCTGCTGGATCTCTTCGACGATGAAGCCCCTCGCCGAGCAGTCGAGGTTCGGGTGGTCGTAGGTGTGGTTGACCCACCCGAACGTCGTCCTGTTGGCCAGGAAGGCCGTCAGCAGCGGGTCGCTGCCGGCGTGTTCTTCTCTGTACGCGACGCTGCCGCCGCCGTTGTAGAGCGCGTCGAGCCGCAGTCCGGTCGCTCTCGACCAGGCGACTGCGGTCGCAACGTCGCTCGGGCTCATGCGGACCGCGTCTTCGGCGTTGAAGTCGGTGAAGTGGCCCGTCGGGTTCCAGATGTCGTCCGGCAGGAAGACGTCGTCGACGTGCATCTCGAGGTAGTTGCGCTGATCGCCGAAGAAGGTGCCGCGCGTGACCCACGCGAGCTGGCCGTGGCGCAGCAGCTCGCTGTGCAACTGCACCGCGTTGTTGTCGAACGTCTGCACCATCTCTTCGCGCCCTTCGGGGTGCGTGTCGACGCCGAGCAGCGAGGCGCCGCTCGCGTCGGTCAGCAACGTGGCGAAGGTCGCCCCTTCGGCCGGCGTGGCGTCGTAGCCCCACGTTCCCGCGCTGATCTTGACGGTGCCGTTGAGGTACGGGAAGACCGCCTGGCCCGCTGTCGTCAACGTCGCTTCGTCGCCGTCGAGCGGACCGGACGTGGTCGGGAAGTTGAGGCCGACTTCGGGGTTCGGGAACGCGTACGCGGTCAGTTGGCGCACGTGGAAGGTCGTCTCGTAGGCACTCAGCGCGGCCCACTCTTCCGGCGCGAGCGCGGAGACGCAGCCGCCCGCTTCGCAGCGCGGGAGCTGACCGACGGCGACGATCACCGCCTGGTACCTCGCCTCTTCGATCCCGCCGGCGGTCTGCGAGAGCGTCGCGGCCGTGATCGGCGCATGCCCCGGCGTCGCGATCAGCTGGTCGAACGGGACGCCCTCGCGTCTGAGCTGCGCCTGCCAGCCGAGGAACGAGGGTTCGCTGCCGCTCGCGCCGAGCAGCAGGACCTTCATGTCGATGCGCTGTGCCGCCGAGGCGGCGGATGCACCTGCCGCGAACAAGGCGCAGCAGATCGAAAGGATGAGAATGATCGGCTTCGCTCGCATGTACGCCTCTCTGCCCCCGGTGACCAAGTCCGGTTCAGTCTTCCCGAGGTCACCGTCCAGACCAATGGGCCAAGCGACGCATTCGCGCGTTCAGCGCTTGAACGGTGGTCCCCCGCGGCCGCTGCTACGCTTGCGCCTCCGGGCCGGATACCGCCGTCTGGCCCCTGCCGGAGCGCTGAGACGCCTCCTCGATGACCGACCATCTGACCGATCGCGACGGGCCGCGCGACGAGTGCGGCGTCTTCGGCATATACGCGCCCGACCACGACGTCGCCCGCCTTGCGTACTTCGCGCTGTACGCGCTCCAGCACCGCGGGCAGGAGTCGGCCGGTATCGCGACCACCGACGTCGGCGGCAACATCATGACGCTGCGCGATCTCGGCCTCGTCAGCCAGGTGTTCGACGAGCAGAAGCTGCGCGCGCTGCCGGGCGACCTCGCGCTCGGGCACGTGCGCTACTCGACCACCGGCTCCTCGGCATGGGAGAACGCCCAGCCGATCTACCGCTCCGACGACCGTGAGCTGGCGCTCGCGCACAACGGCAACCTCACGAACGCGGTCGAGCTGCACGCCGAGCTGCGCGAGCGCGACGTCGCGTTCCGCTCGACCTCCGACTCGGAGATCATCGCCGCGCTGCTCTCGACGCACCCGGCCGAGCGGATCGAGGACGCGGTCGTGGACGTGCTGCCGCGGCTGCACGGCGCCTTCTCGACCGTCGTGATGACGCGCGAGAAGATCGTCGCGTTCCGCGATCCGCACGGCCTGCGCCCGCTCGCGCTCGGGATGCTCGGCGACCGCTACTGCGTCGCGAGCGAGTCGTGCGCGCTCGACATCATCGGCGCGCGCTTCCTGCGCGAGATCGAGCCGGGCGAGGTGCTCACGATCGACGAGGGCGGCATCGCCACGCGCATGGCGGTCGAAGGCGCCCGCCGCGCGTTCTGCGTCTTCGAGTACATCTACTTCGCGCGGCCCGACTCGATCATGGGCGGCACGGCCCTGCAGGGCGCGCGCGGGCGGATGGGCGAGATCCTCGCGCGCGAGGCGCCGGTCGACGCCGACCTCGTGATCGCCGTGCCCGACTCGGGCAACCCGGCCGCGCGCGGCTACGCGCGCGCCAGCGCGATCCCGCACGACGACGGCTTCGTCAAGAACCGCTACGTCGCGCGCACGTTCATCCAGCCGGGGCAGGAGCTGCGCAGGCACGGCCTGCGGCTCAAGTTCAACCCGATGCCGGAGATCGTCGCCGGCAAGCGGCTCGTCGTGGTGGACGACTCGATCGTGCGCGGCAACACGACGCGCCAGATCGTGCAGATGCTGCGCGACGCGGGCGCCAAGGAGGTCCATCTGCGCATCACGGCGCCGCCGATCCGTCACCCCTGCCACTACGGGATCGACATGTCGACGCGCGAGGAGATGGTCGCGCACGGGCGCGAGGTGGACGAGATCGCCGCCGAGCTCGGCGCCGACTCGCTCCACTACCTCTCGCTCGAGGGGGTGTACGAGGCGGTCGGCGCGAGCCGCGATACCCACTGCGACGCCTGCTTCACGGGCGAGTACCCGCTGCCGCACGGCCCCGGCGGGCAGGACAAGCACGCGTTCGAGCGCGCCGTTCCCGTCATACACGCGTAGCGCCGGATCCGCCGATATCGTCGGGCGCATGGACCCTCGCGAGGCGCTGCGCGCGCACTTCGGCTTCGACGACTTCCGCCCCGGCCAGGCGGAGGCGGTCGCCGCCGCGCTCGCCGACCGCGACACGCTCGTCGTGATGCCGACCGGCTCGGGCAAGTCGCTCTGCTACCAGCTCCCCGCGTTGATGCGCGAGGACCTGACGGTCGTCGTCTCGCCGCTCGTGTCGCTGATGCAGGACCAGGTCGACCAGCTCCGCCGGATCGCGCCCGAGCGCGTCGCGCTCGTCAACGCGCAGCAGAACGCCGCCGAGAACCGCGCCGTGATGGAGCGCGCGGCCGCCGGCGAGCTGCGGCTGCTGTACGTCGCGCCCGAGCGCTTCGCCTCGCCGGCGTTCGTGGAGCAGATCGCGCGCGTGCGCGTCGGCCTGTTCGTGGTCGACGAGGCCCACTGCGTCTCGCAGTGGGGCCACGACTTCCGGCCCGACTACTTCCGCCTCGGCGACGCCGCCCGCTATCTGAGAGCGCGGGCGATCGTCGCGCTGACGGCGACCGCGACGCCGCAGGTGGCGCGGGACATCGTGGCGCGGTTGCGGCTGGAGGACCCCGCCACGGTGACGACCGGCTTCGACCGGCCGAACCTGTCCTTCGCCGTCGTGCCGTGCAGAACGAAGGCGGACAAGCAGCGGCGCATCGCGGCGGCGCTCGCGCAGCCGGGCACGCTGCCGGCGATCGTCTACGCCGGCACGCGCAACGGCTGCGAGGAGGTCGCGCGGCTGCTCGCGCGCGAGCTGGAGGAGGACGTGCTCGTCTACCACGCCGGCCTCGACCGCGAGCGGCGCGCGGCGGTCCAGCGCGCGTTCATGGGCGGCGAGGCGCGCGTCGTCGTCGCGACGAACGCGTTCGGGATGGGCGTCGACAAGGCCGACGTGCGGACGGTCTGCCACGAGACGGTGCCGCAGTCGGTCGAGGCCTACTACCAGGAAGCCGGGCGCGCCGGCCGCGACGGCGCGCCCGCGCGCTGCCTGCTGTTCGCCGAGGCGCGCGACAAGGGACTGCACGTCTTCTTCATCCAGCGCTCGGAGGTCGACGACGCGGCGTTCGCGGCGGTCGCGCGACGGCTTCATCGCGAGGCGGCCGAGCACGGCCGCTACGACGTCGCGCTGCGCGAGCTGGCGGCGCTCACCGGCAGAGGCGGCGACGCGGACCAGGCGCGCGCGATCGTCGGCCACCTGGCGCGCGCCGGCATGCTGAGGCCGGCGCCGTCGCCGCCCGATCGCGCGGTCGGACGGATCGTCGGCGCGTGGGATCGCGCCGCGCTGCTCGCCTGCCGCGGGTCGGCCGGCGATGCCACGCGCGTGCGCTGGCGCCAGTACCGCGCGATCTGGGCGTTCGTCGAGCAGCGCGCCTGCCGGCGCGGAACGCTGCTGCGCCACTTCGGCGACACGGCCGCGCCGCTCACCGACCCGGGCGTGCCGTGCTGCGACGTGTGCGAGCCGTCGCTCGTGCCGGCTGCGCCCCCCGCACCCGCGCGCCCGGCATCGCCGTCGCGTGCGCTCCGCCCGCTGCGCGCCTCGGCCCAGGCGATGGCGGCTGCGAACGCGCGGGGCGATGCGCTCGGCGAGGACGTCGGCGAGCTGGATGACGCCATCTTCGCCGTCGTTTGCGGCGCCGAGCCGGCGGTCGGCCGCACGCGCGCGGTCGAGATCCTCTGCGGCGGGCGCTCGAAGGTCGTGGAGAAGTACTCGTACGACGGGCTGCCGGCGTACGGCACCTTCGCGCACGTGCGCCGCGACGAGGTGCTCGCGCGCGTCGACCAGCTGCTCGCCGCCGGCCGCCTGCGCTCGACCGGCGGGCGCTTCCCGAAGCTCGCCGCCGCATGAGCGAGCTCCGCATCGCGGTGCTGGCGTCCGGCGCCGGCTCGAACCTGCAGGCGATCCTCGACACGCTGCACGGCGGGCCGGAGGGGATCGTCGTGGCGGCGGTGGCGTCCGACAAGCCGGACGTGCTCGCGCTCGGACGTGCGCGGCGGGCCGGCGTCCCGACCGCGAGCTTCCCGCTCGCCGACTTCCCCGACCGCGCCGCGCGCGACGCCGCGCTCGCCGACTGGGTCGCCGGCCGCGACGTCCAGCTCGTCGTGCTCGCCGGCTACATGGCGCTGCTATCGCCCGCGTTCCTCGCGCGCTTCCCGCACGCCGTCGTCAACGTCCACCCGGCGCTGCTGCCTTCGTTCCCAGGCCTCGACGCGGTCGGGCAGGCGCTCGCGCACGGGGTGAAGGTCTTCGGCGTCACCGTGCACTTCGTCGACGAGGGCGTCGACACCGGGCCGATCATCCTCCAGCGCGCGCTGGAGCTGCCCCACGCGCGCTCGTCCCAAGAGGTCCTCGGCAGGCTGCACGCCGTCGAGCACGAGCTGCTGCCGGAGGCGATCCGGCTGATTGCGCGCGGAGCGGTGCGGATCGACCCGGAGAACCCGCGCCGCGTCCTGATCGAGCCGTAGCTATCCTCGCTCACCGCATGAGCGACGCAACCGAGACCGCCAACACGGAGCCGCTCACGGCGCCCGGCGAGGTCCAGGTACGGCGGGCGCTGCTGTCGGTCTCCGACAAGACCGGCGTCGTCGACTTCGCGCGCGGGCTCGCGGAGCTGGGGGTCGAGCTGGTCTCGACCGGCGGCACCGCCGGCGCGCTCGCCGACGCCGGGATCCCGCACCGCTCGATCACGGACTACACCGGTTTTCCGGAGATAATGGACGGGCGCGTCAAGACGCTCAACCCGAAGCTCTACGCCGGCCTGCTCGCGGTGCGCGACAACGCCGAGCACCTCGCGGCCGCGGCTGACGCAGACGTCGAGTTCGTCGATCTCGTGTGCGTGAACCTCTACCCGTTCGAGCAGACGGTCGCCAAGCGGGGCGTCGCCGATGCGGAGGTGATCGAGAACATCGACATCGGCGGTCCGACGATGATCCGCGCGGCGGCGAAGAACTTCGCCTTCACGGCGCCGGTCGTCTCGCCGGCGAGCTACGACGCGATCCTGGACGAGCTGCGCACCGACGCCGGCGCGTGCCGCCTGTCGCTCGCCACGCGCGAGTCGCTCGCGGCCGAGGCGTTCGCCTACACCGCTCGCTACGACACCGCGATCGCGCGCTGGTTCAGCGAGCGGCGCGACGACTTCCCGCCGCTGTTCGTGCGTGCGTTCGAGAAGGTCACCGATCTCTCCTACGGCGAGAACCCGCATCAGCGCGCCGCCTACTACGCCCAGGTCGGCTCGCCGGCGCATCTGCTCTCGAACGTGCGTCAGCTCGGCGGCAAGCCGCTGTCGTTCAACAACCTGCTCGACCTCAACGCCGCGCGGATGTCGCTGCGCGAGTTCGGCGGCCCGGCGTGCGTGATCGTCAAGCACAACAACCCGTGCGGCGTCGCGCTCGGGGACGGCCCGCTCGATGCCTACCGCAAGGCGTTCGCGTGCGATCCGATGTCGGCGTTCGGCGGGATCATCTGCCTCAACCGCCCGGTCGACGACGCGCTCGCGGAGGCGCTCGCGCAGCAGTTCGCCGAGGTGCTGTTCGCGCCCGGCTACGACGAGGCCGCGCTCGCCACGCTCGCGAGCAGACCGAACCTGCGGATCCTGCAGGACGACGACAATCAGCCGCTGCACCTTGCCGAGCCCGACGTCAAGCAGGTCGTCGGCGGCCTGCTCGTGCAGGACCGCGATCTCGACACGCAGGAGCGTTCGGAGATGACCGTGGCGAGCAGCCGCGAGCCGACCGACGCGGAGTGGGGCGAGCTGCTGTTCGCCTGGCGCGTCTGCAAGCACGTGCGCTCGAACGCGATCGTGCTCGCGAGCGGCGGCGCGTCGGTCGGCATCGGCGCCGGTCAGATGAGCCGCGTCGACTCCGTCAGGATCGCGATCGAGAAGGCGCAGGAGGCCCAGCCCGGCGCGCTCGCCGGCGCGGTGATGGCCTCCGACGCGTTCTTCCCCTTCCCGGACGGCCCGCAGCTCGCGATCGACGCGGGCGTCGCCGCGATCGTGCAGCCGGGCGGGTCGGTGCGCGATCCCGAGGTGATCGCGGCGGCCGACGCGGCCGGCATCGCGATGGTCTTCACGAGCCGCCGCCACTTCAAGCACTGACGCACCGGGGTGGCGCCCGCGCGCCCACCGCTACAGGCGGATTGGCGCGTTGCCGATAGGGACGTCGTGACGCTGGGAGCGAGATCGCCGAAGGGCGCGGTGCGCCTGCGCAGCATGTCCGCGCTGCTCGGGACGGTCGTGGCCGCGAGCGCGACGCTCGTCGCGACGCTCGTCGCCGTCAGTAACTGGGGCGTCCCCGTCGCCGGAATGCTCCCGACCGTCGCGCTCGGGATCGTCGCGCTGCACGCGGCTCGGCGCGAGCGCCGGGCCTCGCGGCTCGTCGGCGAGCAGGCCGCGCAGCGCGACCGCGTCGAGACCGAGCTGCGCGCCGCCGAGCTGCGCCACCGCCTGCTCGCCGACAACGCGACCGACACCATCGTCGCCTTCGGGCCCGACGGCCGCATCACCTACGTCTCGCCGGCCTGCAGCGAGCTGATCGGGTATGTGCCGAGCGAGATCGTCGGCCGCCAGCCGCAGCGATTCGTCCACCCCGACGATCGCCACGAGGTGCGCACCGCGCGCCAGCGTGCGAGCGACGCGAACGACACGGTCACCGTGACGAGCCGGCTGCGCCATCGCGAGGGCCACTACGTGTGGATCGAGGCGCGCGTGCGGCGCGTGCTCGACGCCGAGACAGGCGTGCCGATCGAGGGGCAGGCGATCCTGCGCGACGTCAGCGAGCGCGTCGCCGCCGAGGTCGCGCTGCGCGAGAGCGTCGAGCGGATCGCGGCTGCCGAGCAGCGCTTCCGCACCGCCTTCGAGGCGGCGCCGATCGGGATGGCGCTGTCGGATCTCGACGGGCGCCTGATCCAGGTCAACGACGCGCTGTGCGCGATCACCGGCTACACGCGCGAGGAGCTCGAGGAGATGAGCTTCGCCGATCTCGGCCACCCGGCCGACGCGGGGCGCGAAGAGGAGATGATGCGTACCCTCCTGTCCGGCGAGCAAGGCACGTACTGGATGGAGAAGCGCTACGTCGACGTCGTCGGACAGGTCGTGTGGGTTGCGGTGCATGCGACGCTCGTCCGTGCCGCCGACGGCAGTCCGCAACACTTTCTCGGCCAGATTCAGGACGTCAGCGAGCGCGTTCGCTACGAGGCGCAGCTCCAGCACATGGCGGACCACGATCCGCTCACCGGACTGCTGAATCGCCGGTCGTTCGAGCGCGAGCTCAACGAGCACATCACGCAGGTGCAGCGCTACGGGCCGGAGGGCGCCGCGCTCGTGCTCGACATCGACCGCTTCAAGCACATCAACGACACGCTTGGTCACAACGTCGGCGACGAGCTGATCGTCAAGGTCGCGCAGACGTTGCGCACGCGCTTGCGCGACAGCGACGTGCTCGCGCGTCTCGGCGGCGACGAGTTCGCCATCCTGCTGCCGCGCGGCGGCGCGGCCGAGGCCGATCGCGTCGCCGACGCGGTGCTCGGCGCCGTGCGCGCACAGTCGGTGTTGACGGCGGCTGGGCGACGACGGCCGATCACCGCATCGATCGGCATCGCATTGTTCAGCGACTCTGAGCGCTTGAGCGCCGAGGACGTGCTCGTCAACGCCGATCTGGCGATGTACGACGCGAAGGAGGCGGGCCGCGATCGCGCCGCCACGTACTCCTCGCAGGAGCGCGGCGCCTCGCGCATGAAGGCGCGCATCACCTGGGCCGAGCGGATCCGCGAGGCGCTCGAGGAGGATCGCTTCACGCTCTACGCACAGCCGATCGTCAAGCTCGCCGACGGCGAGGTGCGCCAGCACGAGCTCCTGCTGCGAATGATCGACGAGCGCGGCGAGGTGATCCCACCGGCCGCGTTTCTCGCCGTCGCGGAGCGCTTCGACCTGATGCAGGACATCGATCGCTGGGTCGTTGCGCGGGCGATTCGCCTGCTCGCCGAGCAGACGGAAGCGGGACAGGACGTCGCATTCGAGGTCAACATCTCCGGCAGCTCGACGGGCGATCCAGAGCTGCTGATGCTCATCGAGCGCGAGCTCGCCGAAACCGGTGTCGATCCGGTGAATCTCGTCCTCGAAGTGACGGAGACGACGGCCGTCGCCAACATCCCACGTGCACAGCAGTTCGCTGCGCGCCTTGCGGAGCTCGGTTGTCGCTTTGCGCTTGACGACTTTGGGGCCGGCTTTGGAAGCTTCTACTACTTGAAGCACCTGCCGTTCGATCTGCTCAAGATCGACGGCGAGTTCGTTCGCTCATGTACGACGAGCACAACCGACCAACTGCTGATCCGGGCCGCAGTCGACATCGCCCGCGGGCTGGGGAAGAAGACGATTGCGGAGTACGTGGGCGACGAGCCGACCGTCGAGTTGCTGCGGAAATTGGGCGTCGACTATGCCCAGGGATTCCACATCGGACGGCCAGGGCCCCTGGCCGCTCGGCTTGATCGCGACCGCGTCAATTCCTAAGCATCGCCTCACCATTCAACCTTTTGTAACGGGGAGGCGCCAGCTTCTTGTCAAAGAAGCTCCCACACCGTCAATGCAAGTGCGTATATTGCTAGCCTAGGACACACCCCCTCTTGCTTACCAGGAGTCATTAGATGGCAGATCTCGTCGGGCAAATTCAGCGCGACATCCAGAAGCGTCTTGAGGAGTTGCGGCCGCTGATCGAGGAGAAGGAGCAGCTCGAGGCCGTGCTGGCCGCGCTCACGAACGGCGTCAGCGTCAGCGCTCCGGCGGCGCCGCGGGCCCCCCGCGCGACGACGCCTCGTGCCGCCTCGCGGGCCCCGTACGCGGGTGGCAAGAGCCGCCGTGCGCCGCGCGGCGCCAACCGCGAGGCAATCCTCAGCGTCGTGCGTGAACGCCCGGGCGTGTCCGCCGCCGAGGTCGCCGCGATCACGAGAATCGCGAAGCCGACGGTCCACACGACGATCTCGCAGCTCAAGCGGAAGGGCATCCTCGAACCCGAGGGCTCCGGCGGCGTCAAGCTCGCAAAGGGCGCCTGAGGCTCGGATCGCGACGCGCTCCGCCGCACCGTGCGGCGGATGCGCGTCCTGGGACTCGAACCCAGCCCGCCGGATTAAAAGTCCGGTGCTCTACCCGATGAGCTAGACGCGCACCTGCGATCTTCGCACGATGCGGCTTCGCGCGTGACGTCGATCCGGAGCCCGTCCTATCCTGGAGCGCGTCGCCCGTGCGTCCCGCGGTCCCCCTGCCCCCATGGTGTAGCGGTCAGCACGCCAGCCTTTCACGCTGGTAGCGGGGGTTCGATTCCCCCTGGGGGTACTCGCGGCCTGCGATCGTGCCCGCGGCTACCATCCGAGGAGCCGCGGGCGGTTAGCTCAGCTGGTAGAGCACTTGCCTTACAAGCAAGGGGTCGCTGGTTCGAGCCCAGCACCGCCCATCCGGCACCGCATCTGCGGCGTCCGTCTGCAACCCTTTCGCGCTCGATGAGCGAGCCGCTTCCGTTCGACCCGATCGCGCAGGCTCGCCGCCAGTGGGTCGAGCGCTGGGGCGAGGAGCCGGCGCGTCCGATGGCGGCGGTCACCTCGATCATGCGCGTGCAGCAGATCCTGCTCGCGCGGCTCGGGGAGCTGCTGCGCCCGTTCGGCCTCACCTTCCCGCGCTACGAGACGCTGATGGTGCTCGTCTTCAGCCGCACCGGCGCGCTGCCCGTCGGCAAGATGGGCGAGCGCCTGCAGGTCCACCGCACGAGCATGACGCACATGGCCGACCGGCTCGAGGAGGCCGGGCTCGTGACGCGCGTCGCGCATGCAGAGGACCGCCGCTCGACGTTGATCGAGATCACGCCCGCCGGCCGCGACCTCGCCACCCGCGCGACGAGGGTCCTGAACGACGCCGGCTTCGCACTGGACCCGCTCGACGACGACGCGCTCGACGCGATCACGGAGCTGCTGGAGGACGTCCGCCGCCATGAGGGCGACTTCGCCGAGCCGCACGTGGCGGCCGCCTCGCGCGACGGCGCCGGCCGGGCAGCGCCGCCCGTCGGCGACGCGGTCTAGAAGACCGGCGCCTCGGTGTAGCGTCCGAAGACGCGCTGGAGGGACTCGACGAGCTCGCCCTCGGTCGCCTCTGCGCGCGCGGCTCGCAGCAGCGGCTCCATCAGGTTGGCGCCGTCGCTCGCGGCCGCCTCGCGGACGGCGTCGAGCGCCTGCTCGACCGCCTGGCTGTCGCGGCGTGCGCGCACCTCCTGCACGCGTGCGATCTGCTTGCGCTCGAGGGCGGGATCGATCTTCAGGTACGGCGTCGCGTCGTCGTCGCCCTCGGTGAAGCGGTTGACGCCGACGACCGTGCGACGACCTTCGTCGATCTCGGTCTGGAGCACGTAGGCGGCGTCGGCGATCTCGCGCTGCGGGTAGGAGCGCTTGACGGCCTCGACCATGCCGCCCAGCTCTTCGATCTTCGCGAAGTACTCGTAGGCCTTGGCCTCCATGTGGTCGGTCAGCGCCTCGACGAAGTAGCTGCCGCCGAGCGGGTCGGCGGTGCTCGTCACGCCCGTCTCGTACGCGATGATCTGCTGCGTGCGCAGGGCGATGCGCGCGGCGTCCTCGGTGGGCAGGGCGAGCGCCTCGTCATACGAGTTGGTGTGCAGCGACTGCGTCCCGCCGAGCACGCCGGCCAACGCCTCGATCGTGGTGCGCACGATGTTGTTCAACGGCTGCTGCGCGGTCAGGCTGACGCCGGCGGTCTGCGTGTGGAAGCGCATCAGCAAGCTGCGCGGGTCCTTCGCGCCGAACGTCTCCTTCAACTCTCTCGCCCAGATGCGCCGCGCGGCGCGGTACTTCGCGATCTCCTCGAAGAAGTCGATCTGCGCGTTGAAGAAGAAGCTCAATCGCGGCGCGAAGTCGTCCACGTCCAGCCCGCGCTCGACCGCCTGCTCGACGTACGTGAGGCCGTCCTTCAACGTGAACGCCAGCTCCTGCGCCGCCGTCGCCCCGGCCTCGCGGATGTGGTAGCCGCTGATGCTCACCGGGTGCCAGCGCGGCATCCGCTGCGAGCACCACTCGATCATGTCGCCCACGAGCCGCATCGCCGGATCGATCGGGAAGCACCACTCCTTCTGCGCGATGTACTCCTTCAAGATGTCGGTCTGGATCGTGCCGCCCAGCCGCTCCGCCGGCACGCCGGCACGCTCGGCCGCGACCACGTAGAAGGCGAGCATGATCGCCGCCGGTGCGTTGATCGTCATCGAGACGGTCACGTCGCCGAGGTCGATCCCGGCGAACAGCAGCGCCATGTCCTCCACGGTGTCGACCGCGACGCCCTCGCGTCCCACCTCGCCGAGCGAGCGCGGATGGTCCGAGTCGTGCCCCATCAACGACGGCATGTCGAACGCCGTCGAGAGGCCCGTCTGGCCGTGGGCGATCAGGTAGCGAAAGCGCGCGTTGGTCTCCTCCGCCGTCCCGAACCCCGCGAACTGTCGCATCGTCCACAACCGCCCGCGATACATCGACTCGTACACCCCGCGCGTGAAGGGGTACTCGCCGGGCAGGCCGATGCGCTCTACGCTCGGCAGATCGGCCGCCGTGTACAACGGCTCGACCGGCTCCCCCGAGAGCGTCGTAAACGAAGGCTCGCGCTCAGCGCTCATGCGCCGAGTATCGCAGGCTCAGGCGGCCAGGCTCGCGGGGAGATCGCGAGCGCGCACCGTCATCAGCAGCGGCTCGCGCGGCGAGAGCGTCGGCATCTGGCGCACCGTCAGCGTGCGGCCCGGGACGAGCTCGAGCCGGTGGCGTTGCAGCAGCAGCGTGACGATCGTGCGGATCTCGAGCTGGCCGAAGCGCATCCCGATGCAGGTGCGAGAGCCGCCGCCGAACGGGATGTAGGCGCCCTTCGGCAGCTTCGCCTTCGCCTCCGGCGAGAAGCGCTCGGGAACGAACGCCTCCGGCTCGGGCCACACGTCGGGCAGGCGGTGGCTCGCCCACGAGCTGTAGTACACGTAGGCCTTCGCCGGCACCTGATGGCCGCCGAACTCGAACGACTCGACCGCGCGCCGCGGTCCGACCCACGCGGCCGGATAGAGGCGCAGCGTCTCGTCGAGCGCCATCTCCAGCTCCGGCAGCGCCTCGCCGCCCATCAGCTCGGCGGCCGTCGGCGGGCGATCCCCGAGCACGCGGTCCTGCTCCGCGAGCAGCCTGGCGAGCACGGCCGGGTGGCGGGCGAGCTCGTAGAGCATGAAGGAGACGGTCGAGGTCGACGTGTCGTGGCCGGCGAACAGGAGCGTCATCACCTGATCGCGCACCTCTCTGTCGGACAGGCGCGAGCCGTCCTCCGCGTCCGTCGCCTCCAGGAGCGTCGAGAGCACGTCGGTGCTGTCGGGATCCGGCTCGCGGCGGCGGCGCTCGATCTCGGCGTAGACGATGCGGTCGAGCGCCGTGCGTGCGGCGAGCATGCGACGCCACGGCGTGCGCGGTCCGCGCATCACGCGCACGACGAAGTCGGTTCCGTAGAAGCTGAGCGCGCGCTCGAACTCCACGGCGGCCTGGGCGCCCTTGCCCTGCTCGTCCGGGTCGAGCCCGAACAGCGCCCGCATCGCGATCCGCAGCGTCAGGCGGCGGGCCCAGTGGTAGACGTCGACGACCTCGCCCTCGCGCCAGCCCGCCAGCGCCTGCCGGATCTCCTCGACCATCGTGTCGTGCGCCGCCGCGATCCGCTCGCGGTGGAAGGCCGGGAGCATGATGCGCCGCGCGCGGCGGTGGTAGGCGCCGTCGATCGTGAGCAGGCCGTCGCCGAGCAGCGGGATCAGGTCGCCCATGCTGCCCGTGCGCCAGTGGAACTTGTCGGCGTTGGAGACGGTGACGAAGTGGTTGGCCTCGGGGCCGAGCATGAAGACGACGCGTCCGTGGAAGACGCGCATGCTGAAGATCGGGCCGTACTCCTGGTAGAGCGGGAGCAGGATCGGCAGCGGGTCGCGCACGAAGCGGTAGGTGCGCTCGATGTTGAAGTCGTTCGGGCCGGGCGGGTACGGCACCGCCGCCGTGCGCTCGGCGTACCAGTCCTCGAAGATGCGCTTGACGGCGTTGCTGGAGAGGGGTTCGGGGGCTACGACGCTCATGCGCCACAGCGTACTGGCTGCGCAGCCAACATCGCCGATCCATCGGTGACAGGGCGCTCGACCAGCGGGTAGGGTGGGCACGCACGTTTACACCGCAGGAGGGGGAATCATGCATCGCAAGGTCGCGGCCGCGCTCCTCGCCGTGCTCGCGCTTGGCGCCGCGAGCTGCGGGTCGAGCGAAACGACCGTCACGAGAGCGCAGCTCGTCAGCCGCATCGAGAGTGCGTGTCGGGTTGCGCAGCGCACCGCTCAGCAGCAGATCGCGAGAGCGAGCGCGTCGGCGAGAAGATCGGGCGCAACGCTCGTGATAGCGCTTTCGAACTACCAGAGATACGTGCTCGGCAGAGTCGAACACGTCAAGGTCTCCAATGCCGCGGCGCAGAGCGACCTCGCCGCCATCAAGGACGCCGGCAGAGAACGGCTCGCGATGGTGGAAAGAGCGCGCAAGGCCGGCGGCGACACACAGAGAGCCCTCCTCGCGATGCAGAGCCAGAGCGAAGCCGTCACGAGAAGACTGCAGACGGCGCTCAGAGGCCTCGGCATCACGGGCTGCGCGTAAGGCGGCACAGCCGCGACGGGGCGCCGGCGCAGCGGCCGCGTCCCGTCGGCGGCTCCCCGCCCCCCCCGCTCGACCGGGACCGCTGTCCCGCGCGCCGGCCTGCCATACTTCACGCCCCCTTCCCTGGGGGCGTAGCTCAGTCGGTTAGAGCGCTGGCCTGTCACGCCAGAGGTCGCGGGTTCGAGTCCCGTCGCTCCCGCCTTCGGCACCGCACTTGGTCGTGCGGTGCCGCTGTTGTTTCTGGGCGGCTTCGAAGTACGGCGCGAAGCCCGCACGCGGTCTGACGGCGACGATCGCGCCGCCGTGCTCCCAGATGCGCTCGAAGAGCTGCGCGATGAGCTTGCGTCGCTCGGCGGGGGAGGGCTCGATCTCCCAGAAGCGACCGAAGTCGGCGAGCAGCTTCGCTGCGCGGTCGAGCTGCGGGTCGGTCGGCGGCCCGAGGCGTTCCAGCTCCTGCTCCAGCGCTTGGCGGCGCATGACGTACCGCGGCTTCGTGAGGTCGCCCATGACGTAGAGGTCTTGGAGGCGCGCGAGCTGGGCGGTGAGGTCGCGGCGGCGGATGCCGTCCGCGTCGGTGTCGTTGGTCGCCTCGCTGATCGCCTTGAGCACGCGTTGGCGGAGATCGTCATCGGGCTGGAAGGCGCGCAGCCAGTCTACGAGCTGCGCCTCCAGCGGCTCGGCCTTCACGATTGGCTCGCCGCACGGGTCGCCGTGGCGACGTGTCGAGCAGATGTAGCGCCGCACCGGCGGCCGGGAGCCGCGCGTGCCGTGCATCCGCGCGCCGCAGCGCTCGCAGTAGAGGAGCTTGCGCAGCAGGTAGTCGTCGGACGGCGGGCCGGGCTTCAGCACCCGCGTGCGCCACGAGCGCACCTCCTGCACGCGATCGAACAGCTCCTCCGGCACGATCGGCTCGTGCCGGCCGCGGATCTCGCGCGACTGGTCGCGCAGGCCGGTGACGTAGCCGCAATAGGAGGCGTTTACGAGCATCTCGCGCACGGTGTCCTTGGCGAACGCGCGGCCCTTCGTCGTGCGCGCGCCCTTGGCATTGAGCCACGCAGCGATCGTGCGGTCGGACTCCTGCCCGGTGGCGTAGCGCTCGAACATGCCGCGCACGAGCGACGCGCGCTCGAGCTGCGGCACGGCCTCACCGGTGTCCGGGTCGTGGACGTAGCCCCACGGGAGCTGGCCGACGAGATGGCCCTGGCGCGCCTTCTCGGCGAGGCCGGCGCGGGTCCAGAACGAGAGCGAGACGGAGTAGTACTCGTCGAACATCTCGTGGATCGACTCGGCGAGGAACGAGGACGGGTCGCTGGGGTCGTCGCCCATCGGCTGCGTGACGGAGACGACGCGAATTCCTCGGTCACGCCGGGCTATCGCTCGTACGCCCGCCCACGCGGCAGCACATGCCGGACGACGATCGTGTGGGTGACTGGATCGTTGTCGAAGATCACGCGCCAGTCGCCGACGCGCAGGCGGTACTGCTCGCTGCCGGTGAGACGGCGGACGTCGAGGGGGCCATCCTCGGCTATAAGGCGGTCCAGCGCCGCGAGGATGCGAATGCGAACGGGTGGATCGAGCCGTCGCAGTTCCTTCTGAGCGCTGCGCGCGAAGCGCAGCGTGCGCGGGTCGCTCACTCGGCCGGGTAGCCGAACTCGCGCTTGATCTCCTCGAAGGAGATCGTGCGACCTGCGGCGATGTCCGCGGCACTCTCGGCGAGGGCCTCGCGCTCCTCGTCCGTCAGCGGCTCGTCGTCCTCCGGACGCGAGTCGAGCCAACGGTCGAAGTCGTCGCGCCCGCGCGAGGCGATGAAGTCGAGGGTCGCCTCGGCCTCTTGCTCGGTCAGTTCCTCGACGCGAACTCGCAGCTTTTCCTTCGCGGTCATGGCCTCATGGTAATCGCCGTTCGGCGTGTCGAGGGTGGAATGGAACTCGCGCAGCACCTCATCGAGCGGCACCGGCTCGATGCCCCGCGCGCGATCGGCGTGCGCAAGCGCGACTGCGCGGCGCTCGGCGTCCGTCTCAGGCTCATCATCGAGCGGGGCGTGGTCGAGCATCCATGCGACCGGATCTGGTGGGGACTGCGGCATGGTCCGAGTGTTGCGCGCCCGCGCCGGCCGCTCAACAGCACATGCGTTGTATACGCTGACACGCGACTGACACAACGCTGACACGCCCGGCGACACCGCTCCCTCACACCCGGATCTCAATGCGGTGCCCCACGTGGGTCGAAGCCCCGTCGCTCCTGCTTCTCAGTGCTCGGCGCGCGGGAGGCGCCCGCAAAACGCCGGTTTTGGTGTCGAGCGGCTAAGGATGGCCGCCGCATGGAGCTTGCGCGTGGCTGAACCGCCTAGGAAAGTGCCCGCAAATCGCGGGTATTTCGAGGTCGCTCAGGGGTCGCGGGTTTGAGGTGACGAACCCGCGACCCCCGCCGGTCTGCGGTCCGTCAGCGGTCGCTATCTGGATCGCCGAGCTCGCCGGATCGGATGTGGAAGTTCCGACGCCGCAGGGCTAGCGTGATGGCTGATGCGACCGCTGCACGATGCGCTGGCGCTGCGCGCGACCGTCCGTGAGGTGTGGACCGAATTGCTCGGCAGCGCTCCCGTCGACGCCGAGGCCGATTTCTTCGACGCCGGGGGGCACTCGCTGCTGGCGCTGACGCTGATCGACGAGTTGCACGAGCGCGTGGGCGTGCGCGTGCCGTTCCGGCGCTTCTGGGTCCACGCCACCTACGGCGCGCTGTGCGAGATCGTTGAGTGCGAGATGGCCGAGGCGGGCGGCGACTGAGCGCTACAGCGCGCCTGCGTGCATCCGCTCGCCGATCTGCTCGCATGCGCGACCCGTGATCGCGAGCATCGTCAGCGTCGGGTTCGCGGCCCCCATCTCGCCGAAGCATGCGCCGTCGGTGACGAACAGGTTGTCCACCCCCCACGTGCAGTTCCATGGGTCGAGAACTGAGTGCTCGGGGCGGCGCCCCATCCGCGCCGTGCCCACCTCGTGCATCGACGTGCCTGGTATGTCCGGCTTCGTCGAGAGGCGCACGAGGCGGTAGCCGAGCACCGCCGTCAGCGCCGCGAGTGCCTGCGCCTGGTCCGCGGCCATGCGCGCCTCGTTCTCCCCGTAGCGCGCGGCGATCCGCAGTGCTGGCACGTCGAGCGCGTCGCGGAGCGCGGGGTCGAGCCGCACGCCGTTCTCGCGCTGCGGCAGCACCGTGCCGAACGCGTGCAGCACGCAGCGCCCCTCGCGTACGTCCGCGGCCGGCGCCTCCAGGTAGGCCTGGATTCCGTACGTGCCGGCGAAGTCCGCCGCGTCCCCGCGCGCCCCGTCGCGGAACGGCGGGAAGTAGAGCTCCGTCACATGGGGCGCGGCCGGCTGGACGACCGCGGGTGGGCTGCCGTCGCGCATTTGTCTCACCCCGAGCGCGGACACGCCGACGAGGTGATCGCTCAGGTAGCTGCCCAGCAGCCCCGAGGCGTTGCCGAGACCGCTCGGGTGCTGCGCGCACGCGGAGTTGAGCAGCAGTCGCGTCGACTCCAGCGCCGACGCGCACAGCACGAACGCGCGCCCGGTCACGCGCACTCGCTCGCGCGTGCGCGCGTCGACCACCTCCGCCGCTGCGATCCGCCGTCCGTCGGCGTCGAGTTCGAGCCGGCTGACGAAGCTGTCGGTTCGCAGCTCGAGCCGCCCGCTCGCGTGTGCCGCGCCCAGCGCGTCGCGGGAGCTGAAGCTCGGCAGCGCTGCGACCGCGGGCTCGGGCTGCGCCGCCGTTGAGCGGAAGTGCGGCGCCGACACCACGGGCCGGCCCGGCCAGCGCCGAGCGATCGCGCGGCGCGCATGGTGCTCGAGCGCGGACGGCGCGTGCGCCCGCTCGCCGGTGAGGCCGAAGAACGCCTCCGCGTCACGGTAGTGGCGTTCCAGCTCGGGCAGGCCGACCGGCCAGGCGCCGTCGGGGCGCAGCGCGTCGAAGTCGCGCTCCAGCATCCGCAGCGCGATCCCGTTCCACACGAGCGTGCGGCCCCCGACCGCGCGGACGCGGATCCAGCGGTACGGCGTCGCGTCGCCGACCGCGTACGGCTGCGCCGCGTCGGAGACGAACAGCGATGCCGTCGCCGGCGTGAACGCGTAGCACCCGCGCTGCACGCGCTGGGTCGTGCGCTGTGCGCGCGTCGCGCGCAGGCGGGCGCGCTCCTCATGCGCGTCGAGCGGCGCCTGCGGCGCGACCGCGGTCTGCGCGGCGCTCGCAGGCCATGATCCCGCCTCCAGCAGCAGCACACGCACGCCCGCCTGCGTCAGCGCTCGTGCCGCCCAGCAACCGGTCGCGCCGCCGCCGACGACGACGACCCGCTGCGCCGCGTCGAGCGTTTCCATCGAAGCCGCGCGCCTATGCCCGCCGCGGCGCTGCGAGCACGCGCCGCACCGCAGTCACGACGGCGTTGGCGTCGATGCCGGCGGCGCGGGCCAGCTCCGGGCCGGTGCCCGAGCCTGGGATCTCGCGCACCGCCAGCGACTCCATCCGGCAGTCGAGCGCATGCTCCACGAGGCATGTGCCCACGGCCTCGCCGAGGCCGCCCTCGGGGCGATGGTCCTCGACCGTCACGACGCGCCCGCCGCACGCGCGCGCGTTGGCGGTGACGCCCGCGGCGTCGAGCGGCTTGAGCGAGTAGGCGTCGAGCACGCGCACGGCGATCCCCTCCGCCGCCAGCTCCTCGGCCGCCGCGAGGCTCGCGTGCACAGTGATGCCGGCTGCGACGATTAGCGCCGCGTCGTCGCCGGAGCTGCGTACGAGCGCGCTGCCGCCGGGCCGGAACGCGCGGCCGGCCTCGTAGATGACCGGCAGCGGTGGCCGCGTCGTGCGCAGGTAGCGCACGCCAGCCGTGCCCGCCGTCGCCTCGATCAGCGCGACCGTCTGATTCGCGTCGCACGGGCACAGCACGGTCGAGCCGCCGACCGAGCGCATGATCGCCACATCCTCGAGCCCCATCTGCGAGGGACCGTCCTCGCCGACGCTGACGCCGCCGTGGCTGCCGCACACGACCAGGTCGGCGTCGCCGACGGCGGCCATCCGCACGAAGTCGGCGGCACGGCCGAGGAACGCGGCGAACGTCGAGACGTACGGGCGCCAGCCGCGCGACTGCAGCCCGACCGCGGCCGCGACGAGCTGCTGCTCGGCGATGTCGATCGGGATGAAGCGCCGTCGGGCGCTCGGCGCGGCGCCGCCGAACGTCGAGGTCCAGACGCCGGCGTCGAGCACGACCGTGCGTGCGTCGCGCTCGAGCATCCAGGCGACCATCTCGCCGTAGGCGCGGCGCAGGTGGACGACGTCGCCGACCGCGTAGGCCGGGCGCGGGGCGAGGCCCGATGCGGCGGCGGATGGCGCCTCCGCCTGCGGTGACGCTACGCCGGCCGGCGAGACGTCCGTCTGCCGCGCATCGATCTGCCCCGGCGCAGCGCCTGCGGGCGGCGCGAGCGCGATCCGCACCGGCGCCGGCGCCTCGCCGCCGGCCAGCTCCGCGCCGGCCGGCGCGAGCCGCTTGCCGTGCAGGTCCGCGCGCCCCTCCGCCTCGGCGACGCCCCTGCCCTTGACCGTCCGTGCGGCGATCAGCGTCGGGCGTCCCGCCGTCGTGCAGGCCGTTGCGTAGGCGGCGGCGATCTCCGCCAGGTCGTGGCCGTCGATCTCGAGCGTGCTCCAGCCGAACGCGTGGGCGCGCTCGCACAGGCCGCCGGCGTCGACCGCGCCGAACACCGGGCCGTCCTGCGCCAGCCCGTTGACGTCGACGATCGCGACGAGGTTGTCGAGTCCGTAGGCCGATGCGTGCCCCATCGCCTCCCACATCGAGCCCTCGCCCATCTCGCCGTCGCCGCACAGCACGAACGTCTTCGCGTCGACCTGCGCCAGCCGCGCCGCCGCGAGGGCGATGCCGACCGCCGCCGGCAGGCCCTGTCCGAGCGAGCCGGTGGCGACGTCGATCAGCGGCAGCACCGGGCGCGGGTGCCCCTCGAGCCGGCTGCCGAAGCGACGGTAGGTCAGCAGCTCCTCGTCACCGATCGCGCCGACCGCCTTGTGGACGGCGTACAGCAGCGCCGACGCATGGCCCTTCGAGAATACGAGCGCGTCGTTGTCGGCGCGCTGCGGCGCCGTCAGGTCGTAGCGGAGCACGTCCGCCACGAGCACCGCGATCAGGTCGGCGCACGACAGGCTGGAGGTCGGGTGCCCCGACCCCGCCGCCGCGCACGCGCGCACGATGTCGGCGCGCAACTGCGCCGCGAGCGCCGCCCATTGCGCGACGCGCGCGTCGTCGGCGACGCCGCCGTCGCGCAGCGGGGATTCCACCTGGATGCTCATCGCAGCTCCTCTCGGTCCGTCGTCGGTTGCCGGCAGAGCGAGCGCGCCGCCGCCGCGATCGCGGCGGCGTCCGGCGCCCAGCGCCGCTCCAGCGACGGCGCGTACGGCACCGGGGTGGCGGGCGCGCAGACGCGCGTCACCGGCGCGCGCAGCGCCTCGAACGCCTCATGCGCCACGATCGCCGCCACCTCCGCGCCGATCCCGAAGTCGCAGACCGCCTCGTGCGCGATCACGACGCGTCCCGTCTTGCGCGCGGATGCGACGATCGCCTCGCGGTCGAGCGGCGCGATCGTGCGCAGGTCGAGCAGCTCGCAGGCGATGCCCTCGGCGGCGAGTTGCTCGGCGGCGCGCTCTCCCTCGTGCACCATCCGCGCGGTCGCGATCAGCGTCACGTCGGAGCCCTCGCGCGCGACGCGCGCGCGGCCGATCGGGACGAGGTGGTCGGGGCCGTCGGGGCGCGGCCCGGGGATGTCGTAGAGCCCGCGGTGCTCGACGACGACGACCGGGTTGTCGTCCTGGATCGCGGCGCGCAGCAGGCCGTACGTGTCGGCCGGCGTGGCCGGCATCACGACCGTCAGCCCGGGGATGTGCGCAAGCAGCGCCTCGAGGCTCTGCGAGTGCTGCGGCCCCGACGCGGTCTGCGTGCCGAACTGCGTCCGGATCGTCAGCGGCATGCGCGTGCCGCCGCCGGTCATGTACTGGAGCTTCGCGGCCTGGTTCGCGATCTGGTCGAAGCAGACGGTGATGAAGTCCATGAACAGGACCTCGACGACCGGCCGCAGGCCGGCCATCGCCGCGCCGACCGCCATCCCGACGACCGCCGTCTCCGAGATCGGCGTGTCGAGCACGCGCTCGGGCCAGCGTCGCTGCAGCTTGCGCGTGAGCCCGACGTTGAGGTCTACGCCGGCGAGGAAGACCGACTCGTCGCGCTCCAGCTCCTCTCTGAGCGCCGCGTGCACCGCGTCGATCGCGCGGAAGCGCCGGCCGCGCGCGGTCGGGCGCTCGCGGCCGGCGGGGCGCCGCTGCGTGATGACGAAGTCGGTCATGGCGGCGGGGCTCGGCTCGGGTTGTTCGAGCGCCCACGCGACCGCGTCCTCGATCGCGCTCGCGACCTCGTCGCGGACGTCGTCGAGCGCCTCCTGCTCGACGCCGTCGTCCAGCAGCCGGGCTCCGAGCAGCGCGATCGGGTCGTGCTGGCGCGCCTCGGCGATCGCGTCGTCCTCGCGGTAGCTCTGCGCGTCGCCCTCCCAGTGGCCGGTCCAGCGCCACGTGTCGGCCTCGACGATCTGCGGGTCCCCGCCCACCCGCAGCTCCGCCACCACCTCCGCGATCGCGTCGGCGCAGGCGAGCATGTCGTCGCCGTCGATCGCGCGGTAGGGGAGGTCGTAGCCGCGCGCGCGGACGCTCAGCGGGAGCTGTGTGCCGTCGGAGCGCGTGGATGCGGCGTACTTGTTGTTCTCGCACAGGAACAGCACCGGCAGGTGCCAGTGACCGGCGAGGTTGAGCGCCTCGTGGAACGCGCCCTGGCCGACCGACCCGTCGCCGAAGAACGCGACGACGACGTCGCCGGCGCCGCGCATCCGGCTCGCGAGCGCCGCGCCGTCGGCGATCGGCAGGCCGGCGGCGACGATCCCGTTTCCGCCGTAGAAGCCCTTCGCGGGGTCGGCGACGTGGAGCGAGCCGCCGCGCCCACGGCAGGCGCCCGCGTCGCGCCCCAGGAGCTCGGCGAACAGCGCGCGCGGCGAGACGCCCTTCGCCAGCGCGTGGCCGTGGCAGCGATGCGTCGAGGTGACGACGTCGGAGGGGCGCAGCGGGCGGCAGGCGGCGACCGCGACGCCCTCCTGCCCCGTGTAGAGATGCACGTCTCCCGGGATCCGGCCATCCTGGCGCAGCTCGCCGGTGCGCAGCTCGAAGGCGCGGATCAGCGACGCGAGTCGGTACATGTCGAGGGCGTCGGTCTGCGGCGTCGACCGGCGCAGCGTTGGCTGCTGAGTCACGGGAGCTCTTTCTCTCGGATCGTTAAGCGGCGCCCAGATTAAGCGGCGTGCTCGCCCGCGGCCAAATTGCGTGCTCCCGGCGTCGGGAGGGGTGTGCAGGCTGTCGCTAGCGGGGCAGGCAGTCCGCGACGCGCGCGGCGAACGACTCGACGTGCGGCGGCATGTACATCGTGTAGTGGTCGCCGCCGATCGCCTCGGTGCGCAGCCCGGCGCCGAGGTACGGCTCCCACGTCGAGCGCTCGCTGACCTGCTCGCTCGCGTAGCCGGCGGTGCGGAAGTGGACCGCCGGCTGGTCGAGCGGGGCGACCTCGTATGCCACTGCCGCGTCGGTCATCGCATGGGTGATCGAGGTGAAGCGCTCGAGCAGGTCGACGGTCGAGCCGGGCGGGAAGAAGCCGGCGCGGCACATCCGCTCGAGCAGCTGCTCGCGCTGCTCGCGGTCGTAGGCGACGGGCCGCCGCGGGACCGGGTCGCCGTCCGGGACCTCGACGTCGAGCAGCAGCAGCAGCGCCACGTTCAGCTCGCTGCCGCGGAGCTGACGCGCCATCTCGTAGGCGACGAGGCCGCCGAGCGAATGGCCGCCGAGCACGATTGAGCCGCGCCGGCGCAGCGTGCGCAGCGTCGCGACGTGGCGCCGTGCGAGCGCCGGGACGTCGAACGGCGCGTGCGCGCCGGTGCGCAGGCTCGGCAGCTCCAGCCCCCACACGCGCCACGTCGGCGGCAGCCGCGAGGCGAGCCCGTAGACGCTGACGACCTCGCCGCCGACGCCGTGCACCATGAACGCGTCGCGCTCGTCCTCGGGGTCGACCGGGGCGGCCTCGAGCGCGCTGGCGCGGTGCAGCGGGAGCGGCGCGGCGAAGCGCTCCGGCGGGACGAGCGGGCGGTAGACCGCCGCGAGCTGCTCGACGCGCGGGAACACGCCGAGCGCGCTCGGCGGCAGCCACGCGCCGAGCGCACGGCGCAGCTCCTCGCCGATCGCGAGCGCCGCGGCCTTCGTGCCCCCGCACGCCCGGAAGTCGTCCTCCACGCCGACGCGCTCGAGCTTCAGGCAGCGCTGCCACGCACGCACGACCGCCAGCTCGACCGGGTCCCGCGGACTACCGTCCATTGCCGCTCCGCCCGGTCGCGGCCGGCGCGGCGAGCGCGGCCAGTCGTGCGTTCGCTGCCAGCTCGCGCGCAAGCGTCGTCTCCTCGCCGTGGCCCGGATGCAGTGTCGTCTCGGGCGCCAGCGTCGCAAGCAGCAGCCGCAGCGAGCGCTCGAGCGCGGCGGCGTCGCCGAACGGCGCGACGGTCCCTCCGAGCGCGCCGGCGAAGACGATGTCGCCGCTGAACGCGGCGCTCGCGGCGGCGACCGCGTAGACGAGGTGGCCGGGGCTGTGGCCGGGCGTCGCGAGCACGTCGATCGCGATCCCCGCGAGCGTCAGCCGCTCGCCGCCGCGCAGCAGCACCTCCGCCTCGTGCGCCTCGAACGGGCCGAGGCGCGCGGGCATGCGCGAGCTGCGCATCGCCTCTGGCAGTACCGCCAGGATGGGTGCCTCGACCTCCGCGCAGTGGACGGGCGCGCCCGTCGCCCGCGCGACCGGGGCGACCGCGCCGACGTGGTCGACGTGGCAGTGCGTCACGAGGATCGCCTCGACTGTCACGCCGAGCCGCTCCACGAGGTCCAGCACCGCGGGCGCGTCGGCGCCCGGGTCGACGACGATCGCGCGCGTGCTGTCCGCGTCGCGGCGTGCGAGGTAGCAGTGCTCGGCGAGCGGCCCGACGGTGAGGCGGTGGACGTCCATCGGCCCGCGACCGTAGCGGCGGCGCTCGGCGACAGCCAACACGCGGCGCCGCTAGGCGCGCGTACGAACGGGAGCTATGATCGCCCACGCCTCGACGGGCGGCCTGCCGCGCCGCCGGCGGTCCCTCTTCCATGCAGATCCTGCTCGCCCAAGGCGTCTCCAAGAGCTATGGTGCGGTCGTCGCCCTGCGCGCCGTCTCGCTGCGCGTCTCGCGCGGGGATCGCATCGGCGTCGTGGGCCCGAACGGGATCGGCAAGTCGACGTTCCTGCGCATCCTCGCCGGGCTCGAACCGCCCGACGAGGGCACCGTGACGTGCGCGGCCGGCGCGTTCGTCGGCTACGTGCCGCAGGAGCTTGCGCTGCGTGCCGGCGACACGCTGCGCGACTGCCTCGCGTGCCAGACGGGCGTCGCGCAGGCCGAGCAGCAGGTCGAGACGCTGGCGGCGCGGCTGGCGGACGGGCCCGCCGTGGCCGACGCGTACACGCGTGCGCTCGAACGGCTCACGCTGCTGGGCGGCGAGGCGTTCGACGCGCGCTCCCGCACGGTCTGCCGGCAGCTCGGACTCGAGGCCGAGCTCGACCGCCCGGTCGCGCACGCCTCCGGCGGCCACGCGGCGCGCATCCGCCTCGCGGCCGTGCTGCTCGCGCGCTTCGACGCCCTGCTGCTCGACGAGCCGACGAACGACCTCGACTTCGACGGGCTCGCGCGGCTGGAAGCGCTCGTGCGCGAGACGCCGAGCGGCGTCGTGGTCGTCTCGCACGACCGCGCGTTTCTGGAGGCGACGACGACGCGGATCCTCGCGTTCGAGGCCGAGACCGGCGTCAGCAGCGAGTACGACGGCGGCTATGCGGCCTTCGAGCAGCAGGTCGCCGGCGCGCGCGCCCGCGCCGAGGAGCGCCACCGCCGCTGGGCCAACGAGCACGAGCGCTTCAGCGCGCTGAAGCGCGACCGGCGCGACGAGGCGCGCGCCGGCGGGAGCCAGGCGAACCGCCGCGCGACCCGCGCCGCCGCCTCGAAGGTGCGCGCGGCCGACCGCGCGCTGCGCAACCTGGAGCGCGACAAGGCCGAGAAGCCTTGGCGCGCATGGGAGCTGAAGCTGACGCTGACGCTCGACGAGCGCCCCGGCGACACGCTCGTGCGGCTCGAACGCGCCGTCGGCGAGCGCGGCCGGTTCCGGCTCGGGCCGCTCGAGCTGACGATCGGCTGGCGCGAGCGGATCCTGCTGACTGGGCCGAACGGCACCGGCAAGTCGACGCTGCTGCGCATGGTGCTCGGCGAGCTGCCGCTGGCGGAGGGCACGCGCTGGGTCGGGCCGCGCGTGACGATCGCCTCGCTCGACCAGAGCCGCTCGCTGTTCGCCTCCGAGCGGCCGCTCGTCGAGCTTTTCCGCGACGCCACGAGCCTCGAGGAGTCCGACGCGCGCACGCTGCTCGGGCACTTCAACCTGCTTGAGGAGTCCGTGCTGCGGCCCGCGCGCTCGCTGTCGCCGGGCGAGCGCACGCGCGCGTCGCTCGCGCTGCTGCAGGCGCGCCGCGCCGCCTGCCTCGTGCTCGACGAGCCGACGAACCACCTCGACCGCGAGGGGATCGAGCAGCTCGAGGCGGCGCTCGGCGACTTCCCTGGCAGCGTGCTGCTGGTGACGCACGACCGCCGCATGATCGAGCGCTTCGCCGCCACGCGCACGCTGACGCTCGCGCGCAACCGGCTGCGCGACCGCTGAGCGCGGCGGCCCGTCAGGCCGCCGGCTCGGCCTGCTGTGCCTGCAGCGCGACGATCGCCCGCACCATGTCGCCGACGCCCTTGATCGTGCGCAGCAGCGTGTCGTCGATCTCGATCTCGAGCCGGTCCTCCATCGCGCTCGCGATCTCGATCACGTCGATCGAGTCGACATCGATGTCGCCCCAGGAGCTCTCCATCGTCAGCTCGAAGCCCTCGCCGAGGCCGGCCTCGGCAAGCTCCTCGCGCAACTGCTCGAGCACCGCCTGCTCGGCGTTCCCAGTGGTCGTCATCGTGCTCACGTCCTCTCGTCGGCAGCGCGCGCGAGCACGAGCGCCGCGTTGTTGTCACCGAAACCGAAGCCGTTCACCAGCGCGCCCTCGAGCCCGGGGCAGGGCTCGGCGTCGCGCAGCAGGCGCACGCGACCGTGCGTGCGCGGCGCGCTCAGCCCGAGCGTCCCCGGCAGCGTGCGCTCGCGCAGCGCGCCGATCGCCGCGACGACGCCGGACACCATCGAGCAGTGCATCAGGTGACCGACGCAGCCCTTGTGCGAGGACACCGGCAGGGCACCGGCACCGGGCAGCGCCGCGAGCAGCGCCAGCTCGGCGTCGTCGCCCGCGACGGTGCCGGTCGCGTGCGCGTGCACGTAGCCGATGCGCAGCTTGCCGGCGTCCGCCAGCGCGGCCTCGACGCAGCGGCGCGCGACGCGCTCGTCGATGCCCGCACGGCTGCCGCCGCCGACGCGGCAGGCGATCCCGGCGAGCGCGGCGAGCGGCGCGGCGCCGCGGCGCGCGGCGTCGGCGCCGCGCTCGAGCACCAGCGCGCCCGCGCCCTCGCCGACGACGGTCCCGTCGCGCTGGGGGTCGAACGGGCGCGCGTGCGCGGGCGACAGCGTGCGCGCGACGGCCATCCCCTTCAGCTCGTGGTCGGTCTGGACGCAGGCGCTCAGCAACAGCACGCGGTCGGCGCGCCCGCTGTGAAGCCAGGCGCGGCCGAGCGCGAGCCCGAAGCCGGCACTCGCGCAGGCGTGGGAGACGACGATCCGCGGAGCCTCGCGCAGCGCGGGCGGGTCGAGCGCGGGCGTGGCGCCGTCGTCGGCCTGCGCCGCGACGACGACCAGCCAGCGGCCGCCGCCGTCGGCGCCGTCCAGGCGCGCCTGCGCGAGTGCCTCGCGCGCCACCCGCGTCAGCATCCGCGCGCGCAAGGCGGCAAGCTCCGTGCGATCGAGCACGAGCGGCTCGGTGGGCTGGGGGGCGAGCGTGCAGTCGCCGTCGCGCAGGCGCCGCCAGAACGCCTCGGCGCCGTCGCCCAGCCGGGTCGTGAGCCCGGCGCCGGTCAGCACGACCTCCGTCACGACATGGCGGCGGCGCGTCGCAGCGCGTCGCGGTCGGGCTTGCCGGTCGGCACACGGGGGAGCGCGTCGAGCACGACGATCGCATGCGGGCGCAGGTGCACCGGCAGCGCGCGGCAGGCCGCGGCGACGTCGCGCTCGACGTCGTCCCCGGTGCGCTCGCCGCGCTGCACGAAAAGCGTGATGTGGTCGCCGAGCGGATGACCGCCCGGACGGCCGACCGCGACCGCTTCGGCGACGACGCCCGCCGTCAGCGCGGCGGCCTCGATCTGCGCCGGGGCATGGCACTCGCCGTGCACGACGATCACCTGCTTCTTGCGCCCGACGACGGTCAGGAAGCCGTCGTCGTCGAGCGCCGCGAGGTCGCCGGTGCGCAGCCAGCCGTCGGCGCCGAGCGCCGCGTGCGTGGCCGGCGCGTCGTCCAGGTAGCCGAGCATCGTGCCCGGGCTGCGGACCAGCAGCTCCCCGTCGCGAGCGAGCCGCAGCTCGACGCCGCGCAGCGCGCGCCCGGCGCACCCCAGCCGCTGGTGGCCGGGCGCGCTCAGCGCCACGTTCGGGCCCGCCTCGGTGAGCCCGTAGCCGTCGTGCAGCGACGCGCCGACGCCGTCGAGGAAGTCACGCGCGAGCGCGGGCGCGAGCACGTCGCCGCCGCACCCGCGCACGCGCGGGGCGGCCAGCAGCGCGGCGACCTCCGCGTCGCGGCGGGCGATCGCGAGCAGTTGGCGGTAGAGCGAGGGAAAGCCGTCGAGCATGGTGACGCGCCCGGTGCGCAGGCGCCGCACGACGCGCCGTGCGCTCGGTGCGGTCTCGAGTCGCAGGCGCGCGCCGGTCGCGCGCGCCAGCTCGATCACGCTGAAGCCGTAGGCGTGATCGACGGGCAACGGCAGCAGCAGCACGTCGTCGCCGCCGACGCCGAGCCGCTCGGCGGTCGCCTGCGCCTGCTGCACGAGCCCGGATCGCGGCAGCACCGCCATTCGCGGCGCGCCGCTGCTGCCGGAGGTCCACAGCAGCGCACCGGCCTCGGCCGGCAGCTCCGGAGCGTCGGCTCTGCGCGCCGCCGGCGCGACCGCGATCGCGTCGCCGCCCGTGCTCCACAGTCGCGCCCAGCGCCGGTGAGGCTCGCGCGCCAGCTCGGCCAGCGGCTGCCACGTGTGCACGATCGCGGCGCCGCCGGCGGCGGCGACCGCGGCCGCCACGACCGTGCCGAGTGGGTCGCCGGCGGCGACGGCGATGCCGTCGCCGGGCCCGAGCCCGAGCGCGTCTGCGTCGCGCGTCGCGGCGGCGACGAGCGCGTCGAGCCGCGAGCGGTCGAGCACGGCGCCGTCGATCTCGAGCGGCGCGGTCATGCCGCGGCCGCCGCCGGATGCGTCAGGTCGCGCGCCGCCGGTGGCAGCGCGTCGGCGTGCGCCGCGACCGTGAGCAGCGCGAGCCGGCCGTCTGCCAGCGCGGCTTGCGCTCCCGCGACGGCCGCCGTCAGCTCGCGCTCGCTCGCGACCGCGAACGTCGCGCCGCCGAGCGCTTGGACCGCCGTCGCGGCCGGGGGCGGCGTCGCGAAGTCGGTCAGCCGCGGACGCTCGGCGCCGGCGCGGCCGAGCCGCGGCCAGCCGAGGCCGCCGTTGTCCCACATCACGAGCAGTAGGCGCCCGCTGCAGGCGGCCGCCGTGGGCAGCGCCGCCAGGCTCATGCCGAGCGCACCGTCGCCGCAGGTCGCGACGACCGTGCGCGCGGGCGCGGCGACGGCGGCGCCGATCGCGGCGCCGATCCCGAAGCCCATCATCGTCTGCTCGCCGGGCGCGACGAACGCGTGCCCGGCGCCCGCGCGCAGCACGGGGTGGTGGTAGCCCCACAGGTCCTGGAGGCCGTTCTCCTGCACGAACACGGCGTCCGGGAAGGCGTCCGCGAGCGCGCGCAGCGTCGCGCACGCCGCCCGCTCGGAGAAGGCCGGCTGCGCGTGCTCCGCCGCGGCCGCATGCCGTGCCTGCGCGATCCGCGCGCACCACTCCTCGACGTCCGCTGCGCGCGGCAGCGGCGCGAGCAGGCGCGCGAGCGCGTCGCACGTGGCGGCGGCGTCGCCGACGAGCGCGACCGCGGGCTCGATTGCCTGTCCGAACACCAGCGGCTCGCAGTCCACGTGCACGAGCGCCGCCGCCGCCAAGCGCGGCCAGCGCATCCGCATCGTCTCCTCGAGCTGGCTGCCGAGCACGAGCACGACGTCCGCGTCGTCGAGCAGCACGTCGAGCGGCGGCGTCGCGTAGAGACCGACGTTGCCGCACGCGAGCGGGTGCGCCTCGTCGAACGTGCCGCGGCCCGAGGCGGTCGTGGCGTAGGCGGCCGGGAAGGCGTCCGCGAGCCGCGCCGCCGCCGCTTGCGCGCCTGCCGCGCGAGCGCCGCCGCCGAGCACGACGACCGGCCGCCGCGCCTGCGCGAGCAGCGCCGCTGCGCGTGCCAGCTCGTCGGCGGCCGGCACCGCGCGCGAGCGGACGAGCGGGCGCTCGCCGCGCTCGGCACCCACGCCGGCGCGGTCGGCGAGGCACTCCGGCGCCAGCTCGACGACCGTCACGCCCGGTCGCCCGTTCACCGCCTGCGCAACCGCGCGCCGCAGCGCCCAGCGCACGCCCTCGGGCCGCTCGACGGTCGCGTGCCACTTCGCGAACGTCGCCGCCAGCGCGCGCTGGTCGACCTCCTGGAAGGCGCCGCGCCCGCGCTCCGCGTCCGGCACGCGCGTCGTCACGACGACGATCGGCACGCACAGCGAGGCCGCCTCGGCGAGGCCGGCGAGCGCGTTCGTGAAGGCCGGCCCGGTCGTCAGCGCGAGCACCGCCGGGCGGCCCGACAGCAACGCGTGCCCGGCGACCAGGCACGCCCCGACGCGCTGGTCGCGGACGACGAGCGCGGTGAGGCCGGGGTGGTCGTCGGCCGCGTCGAGCAGGCCCGGCTCGTCCGCCGGCACGCCTGCGACCAGCTCGCAGCCGCCGGCCGCGAGCAGGTCGGCGACGGCCTGCCACGCGTCGCTCATGCGTCTTCGCCCGCCGGCGTCGCGAGCGGCCCGTGCAGCGCGACCGCGCACGCGCGCCCGTCGCGCACGCCGCAGACGACGGCGCCGTCCGCCTCGCCGGCCACCAGCGCCGCCTGCGCGCAGTCGTTCGCCTGACGCCATGCGGCCGCGCCCGCGCTTGCGACTACGAGCGCGCGCAGGCCGTCCGGCCGCTCGCGCGCGAGCGGTTCGAGCAGGCGCGTAGCCTCCATCCGCAGCGAGTCGGCGACGCGCACGCGCCCCCCGCGGCAGCGCGCGACGAACGCCGCCAGCGCCTCGGCGCAGAGGTCGCCGGCGGCCAGCGCGACGAGCGGGTCCTCGACGCCGAGCGCGGCGAGCCGTGCCAGTGCGGCTTCGGCGGCGCGCACGAGCTCGTCCTCGACGGTCTCGGCGGCCATCACGCGCGCTCCCGTGCGAGCAGGGCTGGCCGGCGGGGAGGGGGCGCAGCGGCGGTCATGCGCGCTCCCCGGCGAGCGGCGCCGACTGGCGGGCGGCGCCGCCGAGCCGCAGCAGCGTGCGCGCGAGCGCGAGGATCGGCAGGCCGATCAGGCACGCCATCGCGACCGCCAGCGAGCCGGCGCCGCCCAGCCCCAGCAGCAGGCCGCCGCCGACCGCGCCGACGAGCGAGCACGTCTGCGTCAGCGGCATCAGCCAGGCGTAGTAGGCGCCGACCTCCTGCGGCGTGAGCCGTGCCTGCACCTCGGCGTAGTAGACGACCGTCGGCACCGACTCGAACACGCCGGCGAGGAACAGCAGCGCGAGCGCCGGGACCTCGCCGTGCACGAGCGGGATCAGCGGCCAGCAGAGCGCCTCGAACAGGTTGCCGACGACGTACAGGCGGCCCGGGTTGACGCCGCCGAGCCGGCCGCCGAGGATCGCGCCGAGCACGCCGCCGGCCGCCATCGCGGCGATCAGGTAGCCGAGCGCGCCGACCTCGCCGCCGAACAGCCGCGGCGCCTGGTCGGTCAGCAGCAGCCGGCTCGCGCCGACGGCCGCGACGTAGCCGAACGCCGTGACCGTCAGCGCGCCGACCGTCGGCTGATCGCGCAGCATCGCGCGGAAGCCGTGCAGCGGCGCGACGAACAGCGTCCGCAGCCAGCCGCCGGCGCCCGCCGGCCGCGCCGCCTCGACGGCCTCGGCGTCGGCCACCGCGTCGCCTTCGCCGGCGGTCGGCGGCGCGCTCGGACCGGCGCCGATGCCGAGCAGCAGCACCGCCGCGCCGGCCGCCGTCACGGCCTCCGCGTAGAACAGCCAGTTCACCCCGGCGAGCGCGGCGAGCGGCCCGGCGAGGCCCGGTCCGAGGACCGTCGCGAGGCGGTCGCTCGCGACCAGCAGGCTGTTGCCGCCGACCTCCTCGCCGGCCGCGATCACGCGCGGGCGCAGCGCCATCCGCGCGGGCACGCCGAACACGTATGTCACGCCGGTCGCGAGCGCGAGCAGGTCGATCTGCAGCACGCTCGTGGAGGGGGGGTAGAGCATCACGACCCCGGCGCTCGCGAACGCGCTGAGGATCGCGACGCGCCGCGGGTCGAAGCGCGCGATCAGCACGCCGACCGGGCCGGCCAGCAGCAGGTTGGGCAGCAACTGCAACGCGAGCACGACGCCGGTCTCGACGCCGAGCCCGTAGCGCTGCGCCATCAACAGCGGCAGCGCGACGTACGTCATCGTGCCGCCGAGCTGCAGCAGGAACAGCGAGCCGACGAGCTGCGACAGGCCGCGGCGGCTCACGACGCCGCCTCCGCGGTCGTGCCGTCGCCGGCGAGCGCGGCCGCCAGCGCCGCGCGGCAGCGCCCGCGCACGTGGGCGACGAACGCCTCCGGCGCGTCGATCGCGCGCAGGCGCCGCTCAAGCGTGGCGAGCATCGCGAGCCCGGACTGCTCGCCCAGCACGCGCTCGACGCGGCTCGTCCCGCCCGCGTCGACCGCGACGACCGCCGGCGCGATGCGCTCGACGGCGTCCCAGATCGCGTCGCCTGCGCCGCCCGCGACGCCCTCGCGCAGCGCGTGCAGGCCGAAGCCGACATGGCGGCCCTCGTCGCGCGCGAGCGCCGCGAAGCCCGCGAGCGTTCCGGGGAAGCGCCCGCGCTGCGCGAGGGTGCGCATCACGGCGCGCTGCCCCGTCGTCGCGATCACGCCCTCGGTCAGCAGGTGGAAGACGGCGACGAGGCGCAGCCACAGCTCGTAGTCGGTCGGGCGCGCGGCGAGGCGGCGCGCGATGTCGGCCTCGAACAGCACCAGCTCGCGCATGCCGGCGCTCGTCGTGCGCCAGGCGTCCGCGAGCAGCACAGCCGGCGCCGCCTCGCGCTCCTGCACCTCGGCCGCGAGGCGGTCGACGAAGTGCCAGTGCTGCGCCTCGTCGGCGCTCTGCGTCGCGAGGTAGACGAGGTAGCGCTCGTCGGGCGCGCCGGCCATCACGAGCGAGACGTGGTCGACGGCAGTGTACTCGCCGATCACGAGCTTGTCGACGAGCTGGCCGAGCTGGCGGCGCATCGCCGGCGAGGTGCGCTCGCGCCACGCCGTGCGGTCCGCGTCCAGCTCGATCTCGCCCGCCGACCAGCGGTGGCGCTCCCAGCGCGCGAACAGGCCCGCGGGCGTCACGCGCTCCGCGAGCGCGCCCTCGACGCCGGCGCCGACGGCCGCCTCGCCGCGCTGCGCAAGCTCGCGCGGCGTCCCGGCGAGCGGGTCGTGCGGGCGCCAGCGGCGCATCGCGCTCGCACTGCTAGCGGCCATTCGCGACCGCCTCCTGCACGTCGTGGAGCGTCAACTGAACGTGCGCGGGCGCGCCGGCGCGTGCGACCGCGCCGGCGTCCACGATCTCCCAGCGCTCCTCGTCCACGCGCGCGAAGCCGGCGCGCGCGAAGAGGTCGTGCGCGGGCGCGTTGCGCGCGACCGCGTGCACGTGGCCGGTGGTGCCGACGCACAGGCGGCCGGCCAGCCGCAGGCTGCCGACGAGCATCGCGACCGCGACGTCAAGCCCGATCACGCGGCAGCTCAGCACGACCGCGCGCACGCTCGCGTCCTCGATCACGACGACGCCGCACAGCCCGTAGGCGGCGAAGCGGTCGTGCACGGTCACGGCGGTCGCCGTCACGTCCTCGCGCGCGAGCAGCCACTGCGCCTCGTCGCGACCGGGCTGACGTCCGAGCGTGTTGAACTGCGTCGTGCGCGCGAGCAGCTCGCACGCGCGCGCGAGCTGCTCCGGCGCGAGCGGCTCGACCGTCACGCGCACCGCGAGCGAAGCGAGGAAGTCCTCGGCCGCGACCGTCTCGCGCTGCTGCTCGCGCAACAGCAGGCCCTGCGTCGTCTCGGTGCGCCGGCGCGCCTCGTCGGTCGCGTGCGCGACCTCGAACGCGGGGTCGCTGAGCAGCAGCGCGCGGAAGCCGGCCACGTCGCCTTCGGCGACGCGCACGCCGGGCATCCGCGCGCGCATCTCGGCACGCTCGACCGGGTGGTCGTCGAGCAGCAGCACGTCATGCGGCTGCAGGCCGAGGCGCTCCGCGAGCGCGCGCAGCCGGTTCGGCTTGGGGGTCCAGTCGATCGAGTGCTGCACGAAGTCCTCGGGCGCCAGCAGCCGCGGGTCGGCCGCGCCGCGCCACGCCTCCAGCGTCACGGCGGCCGAGCCCTTGCTCAGCGAGACGAGCAGGATTCCACGTTGCTCGAGCAGGCGCAGTGCCTGATGGACGCCCTCGTGCATCCAGCGCGTCGTCGTGTCGCCGTCCAGCCAGTCCATCCCGTCCTCGGCGAGCACGCCCGGCCACAGCACGCCGTCGAGGTCGACGGCGATGCAGCGGACGCGGCGCAGGCCGTGGAAGATCTCGTGCAGCGCGAGGTACTCGCCGGCGAGCGCCTCGCTGAGCGCGGGCAGCTGGTGCGCCTCGGCGATCCGCGGGTCGGCCGCGCCGCCGTGGTGGCCGAACGGGAACAGCAGGTCGTCGAATAGCCGCTCGCCGCCGTGGCGCAGCACGAGCCGCTCCTCGTCGACCACCAGCACGTGCTCGTGCGCGCGCGCCGCCGCCGCGATCGCCTCGTTCAGCTCGCCGACCAGCTCGCGGAAGCCGGTCGGCGTGCGGAAGTCCATCCGCCCGAACGGCGAGATCGTCGGCGGCGCGACGTTGTGCACGAGCCCGAGCCTCCCGTCGAGCCCCTCGGCGAAGGCGTCCACGAGGCGCGCGAGGAAGCGCGCCAGCGCGCTTGCGCGGCGCGCGCGTACGGGCGCGTCCTGGAACGGGCCGTCGTCCCACACGCTCGTCAGGAACGGCTGGATCGTCGGCTGCAGGACGACCATGTCCGGCGCGGGACCGTCGCCGTGCAGCGGGCGCGGCAGGCGCGTCGGCGGCCACGCGTGGCGGCAGCGGACCGCGAGGCCGCGCTCGCGGCCGCGGCGCACGAGCGTGTCCTGCGCGAACGCCAGCACGCAGCCGCCGAGCAGCAGCACGTCGAGCGGCTGCAGCTCCGTCGCCGGCGCCGCCTGCGCCAGCTCCGCCGCGCGCAGCACGCGCGGCGTCTGGTAGCGGCCGGGCGGCGCCGGGCTGTCGGCGGGCGGCAGCGGCTCGGCGCTCGCGACGCGTGCGAAGGCGCCCAGCTCGTCGGCGTCCTCGGCGACGACCAGGCCGTGCTCGAATAGGACGCGCAGCAGCGCCTCGCCGTCGACCTCCGGCGGGCACGCGGCGGCGAACGCAGCGGCGCTGAGCGGTCCGCGCGCGAGCGCCTGTACCGCCCGCGCCGTCGGCGCGTCGACCACGAGGCGGGAGGGCGCGGCGACGTTCGCCACGATCCAGGCCGAGCCCGTCTCGACGAGGTGCGCGAAGCGGCTCAGCCGCAGCGGCGTCGCCGAGCCGCTCATGCCGGCGCCGCCTCGAGCGCGTCGCCGATCGCGTGCGCGCCGCCGTCGACGTGCAGGATCTCGCCGGTGATCCCGCGTGCCAGGTCGGACAGCAGGAACGCGGTCGCATCGGCGACCGGCTGCGCGTCGTGCGGGTCCCAGCCGAGCGGCGCGCGACGCGCCCAGGCGGCGCCCGCCGCATCGCAGTCGCCGACCGCGCGCCCGGCCGGCGTCGCGAGCGGTCCCGCCGCGACGAGGTTCACGCGCACGCGCGCGGCGCCGAGGTAGAGCGCGAGGTAGCGGCCGATCGCGCCGAGCGTCGCCTTCGCCACGCCTTGCCAGTCGTAGCCCGGCCAGGCGCTGCCCGGCCCGAAGTCGAACGCGACGACCGACGCGCCGCGGGGTGCGCGCGCGAGCAGCGGCGTAAAGCCCTCGCAGAGCGCGTGCAGCGACAGCGCGCCGGTCGCGAGCGTCGTCGCGACCGCCGCCGGCGGGCAGGCCATGAAGCCACCGCCGAGCGCCTCCGGCGGTGCGTGCGCGACGCTGTGCACGAGCCCGTCGAGCCGTCTCCAGCGGTGCTCGATCGCCTCGGCGGCGGCGGCCACGTCGGCCGCCGCGGTGACGTCGAGCGCGAGCACCTCGGCGGGCTGCGGCAGCGCGCGCGCCGTGCGCTGAACGACGCGCAGCCGGCGCGGCTCCGCCGTCAGCAGCACGCTCGCGCCCGCCCGCTGCGCCGCCGCCGCGACCGCGAACGCGATCGACTCCGGCGTCAGGACGCCGGTCACGAGGATGCGCCGGTCAGCCAGCAACGCGCGGGGTGTCGGGGGTGTCGGCGGCGCGGTCGTTCGAGTAGCCGCCCATGTAGTAGCGCAGCGTCGGCTGCTCGGAGCAGGCGACGACGACGCCGAGTCGCACGAGCGCGGCGCTGAAGGAGACATCCTCGGTGAAGCCGAGCCGGCGCGCGCCGCGGCTGAAGCACGTCTGCCACGGGCAGCGCTCGTGCAGCGTGCGCGTCACGAGGTACTCGCTCGTGTCCACGCGCGGCAGCAGCTCGCCGCCGGTGTCGAGCCGGTCGCGCACGACGTTCGAGCCGGGCGAGAGGATCCCCAGCCGCGTGAGCGTCGCGAACGATCTGCCGTCGGCGTCCGACGCCGGCCGCCACGGGTCGACCCGCGTCGGGACGAACGGGCTGTCGTGCGCGTCGAACAGGCAGCGCCAGCTATGCGCGGCCTCGGCGCGCGGCGTGCGCCGCAGCGCCTCGACGAGCAGGCGCAGATGGTCGGGCTCGAAGGCGTTGTCGTCGTCGAGCTGCGCCACGTACTCCCCGCGTGCGAGCTGCACGCCGTGGTTGCGCAGCGCGCCGAGCCGCGCCGGCAGGTAGTCGACCGGCTGCTCGCGCGGGACGTTGTGGAGCGCGAGGTGCGGCCGCTCGGCGGTCAGCCGCGCGCGCAGCCCCGGGTCGGCGAGCTGCGGGCATGCGTCGCCCAGCACGACGTGCTCCACGCGCACGCCGCGCTGCGCCTCGACGGACGCGATCGCCCGTTCGAGCAGCGCGCCCCGTCCGCGCGTGAGCGTGACGACGCTGACGAGCGGGTCGTCCGCCGCGGCCCGCGCGTTCATCGCTCGCGCACCTCGTTGGAGACGAGCAGCGGCCGCGCGATCGAGCGACCGTCGCACAGCACGCTGCTGGCGCGCTCGCCGAAGCCGCCGAACGGCAGGTTGCCGTCCTCGGTGTCGAACGTCGTGTGCGCTCTGCAGACGACCGCCGTGCCGACCGTGTGCCCGGTGAACGATGTCTCCCCGTAGACGGAGAGGTACATGCCGCGCTCCATCTCGGTCGGCGAGTGCAGCCACGCGTCGAGCTGCGCGCAGCTGCGGTAGGGCATCACGCAGAAGATCGGCGAGAACAGCTCGGGCGGGTGGAAGGCGGGCTCGAACGGCCGCACGACGATCGTCGGCTCGACGATCGAGCGCTCCAGCTCGACGCGCCCGCCGTGCACGACATGCTCGGCGTGGTCGGCCAGGAACGCCTGCGCGCCCTCGACCGCGTCGCCGTAGACGAGCGGCGCGACGAGCGTCTCGGGATCGCGGCGGTCGCCGATCGGGATCGTCGCGAGGCCGTCGGCGAGGGCGCGCACGAACGGCTCGCGGAGCTGCTCGTGGACGAAGATCGCGTCGGGGCACAGGCAGTCCTGTCCGGCGTTGTAGAGGCGCGCGGCGATCACGTCGCGCACGACGGCGTCGAGATCGGCCTGCTCGCCGACGACGATCGGGTTCGGCCCCGAGCCGAAGCGCAGCACGCGCGTGTGCGGGCCGAGCGCGGCGGCGATCGCCAGGGAGTTCTCGAACTGCCCAGTGAAGACGACCGCGTCGGCGTCGCGGCAGGCGCGCGTGAAGGCGCGCTGGTTGGCGTCGCTGAGCACGGCGCGGCCGGCGCCGCCGACGCCGTCGAGCACGCCGTCCAGCAGCTCGTGCAGGCGCGTCGTCGCCTCGTGCACGCGGGAGGACGGCCGCAGGACGACCTCGTCGCAGTAGAGCGCCGGGATCAGCCCGAACAGCACGTAGGAGTAGAGGACGTTGTTGGACGGGACGAAGACGGCGAGGCGCTGCAGGCGCCGCGGCCGGTTGCGCGCTAGCTCCCAGTCGCTGCCGGCGAGCGCGGCGACGCTGCGGGCGACCTCGTCGTGCGCGCTGCGGCACGTGGCGATCTCGGTCAGCGCCTCGATCAAGGCGGGTGCCGCGTTGGCGAGGCGGGTCGCGAGGCGGACGCCGCGGCTGGTGCCTGCGGTCGCAAAGCGCTCGTCGGAGCGCGCGGTGGACTGCGTCGTGTCGAGCATCGGAGCGATGGTGTCGTGCCCGGCACGCGGCTGGCAAGACGCGCTGCGAAGGCGCGTACGCAAGCGCGAGGCGCGCGGTCAGCGGGCGTGCGCGGTGGGGCGCTCGGGCGTCGCGCGACGGCGCGAGTCGAGCTCGGCGCGCGGCAGCTGGCAGCCGCATGCGGGGCACACCACGTGCGCCGGCGGAGGCGTGTCGGGCTCCGCGGCGCCGGCCGGTCGATCGAGGCTGCGGCGGCGGGTCATCCGCAGCTCGTCGCGCATGCAGCGGACCGACAACGTCAGCTCCTGCGCGCGGTCGAGCCAGCGCTCCTGGTCCTCGACCGGCAGCGCGGCAAGCTCGGCGTGGTGGCTCCACGACAACTTCTCCCGACGTCGAGAGATTTCGAAGCGCGACGCGACGTAAACCATGTTCATGAGGCTCTGCGGGTCGTAGCCGGTGACCTTCGCGGCGCGCTGGTACTTCTCGCCGTAACGGGCATTGCCGTAGAGGAGCCAGTCGCCGATCCACCAGCCGACCCCGCGGCCGAGGCGCCCAAAGCGCTGTCCGAGCTCGAGCCAGACGGCGAGGTCGAGCTCGCGCGAGGCCGTCCACGAAATGTTCGTAAGTGCCGCAGACGTAGGTCTTAACGCGGCGCTTCGCGTGTCTTTAAGCGCAATGTCGCGTGAGTCCCCGTGCACGGCGGCGATGCTAGCTGGCAGTCGAATGATTGAGCAAGCCCTCATTTGGGGGGCTTGCCGCGTGCTTCAACGTGTGGCCAATCAAGTGCGCGAGTTGCTCCCACGACTCGTCCAGCAGGTGCTCGCCGGGCAGCTCATACAGCGTGAACGATGCGGTCGTGCAGAGCTGCCACGCGGCGATCTGCTCGCGCGGGAGCGGATCCTGCGCGCCGACCACGGCCGTGATCGGCACGGGCAGCGGCGGCGCTCCCTGCATGCGCGCGGCGAAGTCGTCGACAAGCGCGAGATCGGCCTCGATCGCGGCAACGAGCATCGCCGCGAGGTCCTCGTCGTCGAGCGGCGCCGGACCGAGCTGCTGCTCGGCGAGCGCGCGCGCCTCGACCGCCACGTCGACTTCCTCGGCGACCGGCTCGGCGGCTTCCGGCGCCACCTGGCCGGCGATGAAGAGCTGCTGCGGCGGGGCGTCCGCGTCCGTCAACACGTGTGCGAGCGCGAGCGCGACGTACGCGCCGCTGCAGTGCCCGAACAGCGCGAGCGGCTCGCGCGCGTCGTCGCCGAGCCCGCTCGTCAGCTCGGCGACGACCGCGTCGAGGTCGCGCTCGGGCGGCTCGGCCGCGCGCGACTCGCGCCCGGCGAGCCGCACCGCCCACAGCGCCACGTCAGCGGACAGCGCGGGCGCCCAGGCGCGGAAGCGGGCCGCGCCGGCCCCGGCGTGGGCGATGCACAGCAGGCGCGCACGCGGGGCGTCCGGGTCGTTCCAGCGGACGATTGAGCGAGGCATGCGGCGAGCTTGACCGGCGCGTTCTCGCGCTGTCAACATCGCGCCGCCTGCAACGGCCGCGCCGTCGCCCTCATGGGCCGGTCGCTCAACGCTCCGCTCGACATTCAGTTAAGAGGTGGGTAATTGATGACGATTCATGGGCGGCTCGCGCGGCGCGCGGCCGAGCGACCGGACGACGTCGCGGTCGAGCTTGTCAATCGCGGGCGCTTGACGTTTCGCGCGTGGGACGAGCGTTCGAACGCCGCCGCCCGCGGCCTGCGCGAGCGCGGCCTGCGCGCGGGCGAGCGCGTGGTCGTCCACGGCGGGCGCGAAGACTGGATCGAGCTTGCGGTCGCCTATGTCGCGGTGCTGAAGGCCGGCGGCGTGGCGCTGCCCGTCGCGAGCAGCGCGGGTCGCGACCAGCTCGCGTGGGCGATGGAGCGCGCCGGCGCGGTCGCGCTCGTCGGCGCGGCCGCGCCCGCCGGCTTCGCCGGGGCTTGGCAGGCGAGCGTCCCTGCGCTCGCGGCGGACCATCCCGGCGGCGCGCTCGACGACGCGCCCGCGGTCGCGCCGGACGATCCCGCCGAGATCCTCTACACCTCCGGCACGACCGGCCGCCCGAAGGGGGTCGTCGCCTCGCACGCGAACATGCTCGCGGCGCACGACCGCCCGTCGCGCGCGGACGCCGCGCCGCGCCGCGTGCTGCACTGCCTGCCGCCGGCGTCGATGGTCGGGCAGGGCCTGCTGCTGCTGCCGCTGCACCCCGAGCCGCACGCCGTGCTGACGCTCGCGACGCCGGATGCGCGCGAGCTGCTGGCCGCCGTGCGCGCGCAGCGCCCGACGGACCTCGTGTTGGTCCCGGCGATCGCGGCCGCGCTGACGCAGCTCGACCCGGCCGAGCACCATGGCCTCGACAGCGTCCGGCTGGTGCGCACGACCAGCGCTCCGATCGCCCCCGCGACGCTGGCAGAGCTCGACGCGCTGTTCCCACAGGCGCGCACCGTCAACCTGTACGCAACGACCGAGAGCTGGCCGGCACGCACGCAGCTTCAGTACGACGCCGCGCGCGCCGGCTCCGTCGGGCGGCCCGGCGACGCGGCGGCCGTGCGCGTGGCGGGGGCGGACGGGGCACCGTGCGCCGCCGGCGAGCACGGCGACGTCCAGCTCCAGGTGCGCGGCGTCGCCCCGCGCGGCTACTTCGAGGACGCCGGCGCCACGCGCGAGGTGTTCCTCGCGGACGGGTGGGTGCGCACGGGCGACACCGGCTACCTCGACGCCGACGGCTACCTCTACCTCGTCGACCGCAACGCCGACCTCGTCAACGTCGGCGGCCTCAACGTCTCGACGATCGAGATCGAGGGCGTGCTCGAAGCGCATCCGGCGGTGCGCGGGGCGGCCGTCGTCGGGCTGCCGCACTCGGCGCTCGGCGAGTCGCTGGTCGCGGCGGTCGAGGCGTCGGCGCAGCTCGACCCGGAGGAGCTGCGCGCGCTCGTCGAGCGCCGGCTCGGCGCCGCCAAGGTGCCGCGCGTCATGGTCGTCGAAGCGCTGCCGCGCAACCCGCTCGGCAAGCTGCTCAAGCGCGAGCTGCGGGAGCGGCTCGCGGGTGAGCTCGGCGCCGCGCGCGGCGGCGCCCCGCCGCGGGGCGCGACCGAGGAGCGCGTCGCGGCGATCTGGCAGCGCGCGCTCGGGGTCGCGCAGGTCGCGCGCGACGACAACTTCTTCGACCTCGGCGGGACCTCGGTGACGCTGCTGGAGGTGACCGCCGCGGTCGGCGAGGCGCTCGGCGTGGAGGCCCGCGCGCGCGACCTGCTGACCGCCGACACGCTCGCCGACTACGCCGGCGTGATCGACGCGGCGGCGCCCGCGGCGGCGGCGAGCGTCCCGGCGCTGACGCGTGTTCCGCGCGGCTGGGAGTAGAGCAGTCATGTCGAAGATCGCTCGCTTCGCCGCCAGCGGCATGCAGCAGCAGTTCGTCTTCGCCTCGCTCGACGGCCGGTCGATGAATAACCTCGTGATCGCGCTGCGCTTCGAAGGCCCGTTCGCCGAGCGCGCGCTCGAGCGCGCGCTGCGTCAGCTCGTCGCACGCCACGAGACGCTGCGCACGACGCTGCATCCGGGCGATCCGCCGGAGCAACGGGTCGCCGCCGAGCAGCCGCTCGAGCTCGAGCGGATCGTGCTGTCCGACACCGGCGACGCGCGTGCGGCGGCGCTCGACCTGATGGCCGAGCGCGTCGCGCAGCGGCTCCCGCTGCGCGGCCCGCTCGTCCGCATGACGCTGGCGCGACTGGGCCCGCGCGACCACGTCGTGAGCCTGGCCATCCACCACGCGCTCGTCGACGGCTGGTCGCTGCGCTTGCTGACGCGCGACCTGACCGCCCTCTATCGCGCCGCCGTCGAGGGCGGCGACGCCGCGCTGCCGCCGATCGAGCTGGGGGTTCCGGACTACGCGACCTGGGAGCAGGAGGCGCGGCACGAGCACGCCGACTGGTGGCGCCGGCTGCTCGGCGACCGCGACCTGCACGGGTCGATCGGGCCGCCGCAGCCGCTCGCACCGATCAGACCGACGGAGGAGGTGGTCAGGGAGCGGATGCTCGCCGCGGCGGCGACCGTCGAGCGGCTGCGGGCGTTCGTCGCGCGCGCGGGACTCACGATGTCGAGCACGCTGATGGCGGCCCTCAGCACGACGATGACGACGTGGGACGTGCACGACGTCGTGATGGGAGTCCTCTCCGCCAACCGCGAGCATCCCGGGCTGCGCTCGACGGCCGGGTGCTTCGCCGACTTCGTGCCGGTGCGCGTCGATGCGTCCGGCGACCCGACCTTCGCCGAGCTGGCCGAACGGGTCCACGCCGCCGCGCGCGAGGCATACGCGCACCGCATCCCGTTCGCCGCTCTGCACCGCGCGCTCGGCAACGACGGCCCGTGGCATGCGGCCCGCGTGATGGATCTCTCGCTCAACTACCTCCCGATGCGCGCTCGCCGCGCCGACGGGCACGAGCCCGGCGACAGCTCGCCGACCGCCATCCACGAGCTGACGCTTCCGCTGCCGCGATACCGCTTCAAGATGGACCGCGACCTCGCCCAGCCGGCACGCTTCGGGATGATGGCCGTGCCCGACGGCGAGGCGTTGCGGGGATCGCTCGGCGCCGAGCCGCTCTGGCTGCCGGAAGCGCGCCAGGTCGCCCTGGAGGAGACGCTGATCGCGGTCTTCGAACGCGCCGCCGCCCGGCCCGGCGCCCGCATCTCGGAGCTCGTCGCCGGTACCTGACGGCGGCGGTCACAGCCCCGGTGGCAGATAGGTGCCGCCGGCGATCCGCCGTTCTGCTCAGAACGGCGTCCCGATTCCAGGGACACGCCTTTGAAGCAGCATTCGTGCGCCGCAGCGCTCGCAGCAGAGCAGCTTGCGCAGCAGGTAGTCCTCGGACGGGCGGCCGGTGGGCGCCCGGAGGCGGCGCAGCGATGGGGACGTTCGCTAGCGCGGATCGCGGATGTGTACCAATACGACCACGCTGGGTGTATGCTTCTCCTGTGGTCAAGCGCACGAACATCAATCTCGATCTGGACCTCGTGGAGCAGGCGGCGCATGAGCTGGGCACCCGTCGCACGACGGACACGGTCCATGAGGCGCTTCGCGACGTCATCGCCCGTGCACGGCGGGTACGGCTCGCACGACGTAACTTCGCCGACCTGACGCCCGATGCCCTGGAGCAGATGCGCCGGCCGACGGGTCGCAGCGCTTGACCGAGCTGGCCGATACCAGCGCGTGGGTGTGGTCGCGCCGGTCTGGGCAGCGCGATCTTCGGCACGCGTTTGACGTCGCGCTCGTCGACGGCGAGATCGCGACCTGCGACATGGTTCGCCTGGAGCTGCTCTACAGCGCACGCAGTGCCGGCGAGTTCGGCGAGCTTCATGATGAGCTGGCGGCGCTGTCCGACTGTCCGGTCGGCAAGGAGCAGTGGAATCGTGCGCTCTGGGTCTACGAGCAGCTTGCCGCGCAGGGAGGAGCCCATCAGCGCTCGGTCAAACACGGTGATCTGCTCATCGCCGCTGCGGCAGAAGCGGCGGGCCTGACTGTCCTGCACTACGACGAGGACTTCGACCGCATCGCCGAGGTCACCGGCCAGCCGACGAGGTGGATCGCCGACCGCGGCACTCTCTGACCCGCCATCAGGCCCGAATCTCGATCCGAGGTCCCACCCAACAACCTGCGCTTCGCTCGGCCCGAGGCGAGCGACGAGCAGCTCGCCGAGACGGCGCGCAGGATCGGCTTGGACCGCGTGGCAGGGCGATTCGAGCGACGAGGCGACCTCCAACATCGACCGCCCGATGGAGGCGCTGATCGAGCGGGCGCTCGATGAGCTGATGCGCGGCCGCACCTCGGTGATCATCGCCCACCGACTGTCGACCGTGCGGCGGGCCGACGAGGTCGTCGTGATCGATCGCGGTCGCATCGTCCAACGCGGGACGCGCGACGAGCTGCTGGCGGTCGACGGTCACTTCCGCCGCCTGAGCGGTGCGCCGTCCGGCGCGTGATCGCCGTCGATCGCCGCTCCGCCTACGGGCCCGTCGGCGCGGGGGCGGTGGTCGTCGTCGTCGTGGTGGACGGCTGCGGTTGCGGTGTCGTGACCGGGGGCGGGGGTGTCGCGGCCGTCGTCGTTGCCGGCGTCGTCGCGCTCGGCGGCGTCGCGGGCGGCGGGCTTGTGCCGGTGCGAGCGCGATCGCGCAGTCGCCGAAACGCGCGCCTTCCCTGCGGCGTGGTCGCGAACCACAGGTTGACCGCCGCCGCGTTCGCGATCGTCGTCGTGGCGGCCTGGCCCGCGCGGACGGGCTCGACGGACCAGCTTCCGTCGGGTCGGACCGCGACGTCCACCACGGCCGGGATGTCCACCATGGCCCTCAGCAGGCGCCGGCCCTGGAGGTTCCCTCTCAGCCACGCGCGCGCAGCGTGGAGGACCCACACGGTGCGTGCCTGCGGGTTGCGTGGAGCGCTTGCGAGCCCGGCGGGCGCGAACCCCCCGTCCTTCCACACGAGATGGAAAGCTCCGATCTGCGCGAGTTGCAACTGCGGGTCGGAGGGCCGCGGCGCCGCCGCGGCGCGGTGGGTCGACCGCGGATGTGGCGGACCCACCGCGCGTGCGGGACGGGGTCTTCCCGGCGGCCTCGGTGCTTCCCGCAGTCGCGGCGCCGTCGGGGCTGCCGCGCGCGCCGAGGCAAGCACCCGCGGTGGCGGGTGCGGTCGCCGGGAAGGATGGGATCCCCCGTCGAGCGCGACGAGGCTGCCGCCGATGCCGATCGCGCCCGCCGTGGCGAGCGCGGCGACCTGGCCGCCCGTGAGGCCGAGCAGGCCGCTGCCGGCGGCCGCTCCTCCTGCACCCCCGATCGACGCGGCCGCGCCGGTGCCGCCGCCGAGGAGGGTCGCGCCGGTCAGCAGCTTCGCAAGCAGCGCGCCGGGACCGAGCGCCGGCGTCAGCGCCGCCAGGCGCCGGCTCGTCGCGTGCAGCTCGCGGCGGTAGGCACGGCAGGCGTCGCAGTCGTGCAGGTGATGGCGCACGACGCCGTCGAAGCGGACGCCGCGCTCGTGCGTGACGGCGAGCTGCCGGCGGATCTCGTCACAGGCGGCGCTGCGCGCCTGCGCGGCGGTCGTCAGCGACATCCGCGCGCGCATCAAGGTCGACTTGACGCTCGGGAGCGTGAGCGTCAGCGCCGCCGAGACCTCGTCGTAGCTCATGCCGCCCAGCTCGCGCATCAGGAGCGCGGCGCGCTGCCGCTCGGGCAGGCGGCCGATGTCGACGACGAGGCGTCGCAGCGCCTCGCGTCGCAGCGTGACGGCGATCGGATCCTCCGACGGCGGCTGCAGGCGCGCGAGCGACTCCGGACTCGGCGGCTCGGGGCGGCGCAGCTCGTCGATGCAGCGGTTGTGCGCGATCTTGTACAGCCACGCTCGCAGCGAGATCTCGCGCGCGTCGGTGCGCAACGCTGCGTGCGCGCGGACGAACACGTCCTGCAGCGCCTCCTCGGCGTCCTGGCGCGAGCCGCGCAGCATGTGGCGCACGTACGCGAACAGACGAACGCGGTAGCGGTCGTAGATGACCCGGAACGCCAGCTCGTCGCCGGCGCGGAAGCGGCGCACGAGCTCCTCGTCGGAGCGCATGCGCAGGGGCACCGGCGAGCGGCGCGGCGGATGGCGCGGACCGCCCGCGGGCGGACTGATCGAAGCTGGTTCCATGGCGACGTTCGCTGGCTGCAACGGCGCCGATCGAGAAAAGTCTCCCACTCGTCCCGCTACCGCCCCGCGAGCCGGTCGGCGGCGTGCGCGAGTGGGCTCGTGCGCGCCGTGCCGGACGCCGCCTCGCGGCGGTCGGCGGCGCGGTAGAGCGCGTAGACGAGGTTGGCGCCGATCCAGCGCAGCGGCTCGGGCTCCCAGCGGCGGGCGCGGTGGCCGACCCAGGCGAGCCGCGTCAGCTCGGTGTCCTCGCCGAGCGCGAGGTCGCGCAGCGTGCGGCCGGCGAGGTTCGAGGCGGCGATCCCCACGCCGACGTAGCCGCCGGCGAAGCCGATGCCGCTCGCGCGGTCGAGCCGCACTGCAGGCTGCCAGTCGCGCGCGACGCCGAGCACGCCGCACCACGCATGCTCGATCGGCGTCCCGACGGTGCCGGGGAAGAGCGTGTGCAGCATCCGCACGAGGCCGGCGATCGTGCGTCGCTGCGTGCGCCCGTCGCGGTCGGTGCGCGAGCCGTAGCGGTAGGGGACGCCGCGGCCGCCGAGCGCGATCCGCCCGTCGGCGGTGCGCTGCGCGTAGACGTACGCGTGCGCGTTGTCGCCGAGCAGCTCCTGGCCCGCCCAGCCGATCTGCGCCCACGTCGCCTCCGGCAGCGGCGCCGTCACGACCATCGCGGAGTTGAGCGCCAGCAGCACGCGCCGCTGGTCGCGCAGCCCGTGCGCGAAGCCCTCCAGGCAGCACAGCACGACCGGTGCGCGGACCGCGCCGCGGGCGCTGACGGCGCGTGCCGCGTCGCCGCGGGCGCCAGCCGGCTGCAGCTCGCGCACCGCCGTCCCCTCGAAGATCCGCACGCCCCGGCGCGCGGCGGCGGCCGCCAGCCCGCGCACGAGCTTCGCCGGCTGCACGCGCACGCCGTGCGGCGTCCACAGCGCGGCGCTCGCGCCCGCGATGCGGATGCGTGCCGCCAGCGCGTCGGCGCCGAGCTCGTGCAGCTCCTCGACCCCGGCCGCGCGCTGCTGCGCGACCGCCGCGCGCAGGCGCGCCGTCTGCGCCGCGCCGCGGGCCACGCGCAGGGCGCCGCCGGCGTGCCAGTCGCAGTCGATCCGCTCCTCGCCGCAGACGCGCTCGATGTCGGCGACGCTCTCGCGCAGCGCGCGCTCGATCGCGGGATCGACGGCGGCTCCGTGTGCGCCGAACGCCGGCAGCAGCGATCCGCCGTTGCGACCGGAGGCGCCGAAGCCGGCGTAGTCGCGCTCGAGCACGACGACCTCGAGCTGCGGCCGTGCGCGCTTGAGGCGATAGGCCGTCCACAGGCCGGTGAAGCCGCCGCCGACGATGCAGACGTCCGCGTCGCGGTCGCCGTCGAGCCGCGGCCGCGGCGTCACCGACGGCAGCGAAGCCTGCCAGAAGGAGACGTCCCCGTTGCGGCCGGCGAGCATGGACGCGCACAGCGTACGGCGTGACGCGAGCGAGTCGGGGCCGTCTACGCGTGGCGGTCGAGCCGGACGACGATCGACTTCGACGCCGGGGTGCGGGAGCCCTCGGCGCGATGGTCGAGCGGGACGAGCGGATTCGTCTCGGGGTAGTAGGCGGCGGCGCAGCCGCGGGCGGTGGGGTAGGCGACCGCGCGGAAGCGCTCCACGCGGCGCTCGCCGTCGTGCCACTCGCCGACGATGTCGACGAGCTCTCCGTCGGCGAGGCCGCGCTCGCGCAGGTCCTCGGGGTGGACGAGCACGACGCGCCGCCCGGCCTTGATCCCGCGGTAGCGGTCGTTGAGGCCGTAGACGGTCGTGTTGTACTGGTCGTGGGAGCGCATCGTCTGCAGCAGCAGACGACCGGACGGGACGCGCAGGATCTCCAGCGCGTTGACCGTCAGGCGCGCGCGACCGCTGGCTGTCGGAAAGCGGCGCTCGTCGCGCGGCGGGTGCGGCAGCGCGAACCCGCTCGCGCTGCTCGCGAGGCGGGCGTTGAAGTCCTCGAAGCCGGCGACGACGCGGGCGATGCGATCGCGCAGCAGGCTGTAGTCGGCCTCGAACGCCGACCACGGCATCTGCGCGGTCTCGCCGAGCAGCCCTCGGGCGAGGCGGCAGACGATCGCGACCTCGGACAGGAGCTGCTCGGAGGCGGGCTTCAGGCGTCCGCGCGAGGCGTGCACGCGGCTCATCGAGTCCTCGACGGTGACGTGCTGCGGGCCGCTCGCCTGCACGTCGCGCTCGGTGCGACCGAGCGTCGGCAGGATCAGCGCGCGCCGGCCGGTCACCAGGTGCGAGCGGTTGAGCTTGGTCGAGACGTGGGCGGTCAGCCGCTGCCGGCGGAGCGCGGCGGCGGTCACGGCGCTGTCGGGGGCGGCGGAGAAGAAGTTCCCGCCCAGCGCGAAGAAGACGTGGACGTCGCCGCGCGCCATCGCCTCGATCGCGCCGACGACGTCATGGCCGTGGCGGCGCGGCGGGTCGAAGCCGAACGCCGCGGCGAGCCGCTCCAGGAAGACCGGGTCGGGGCGCTCGAAGATGCCCATGGTGCGGTCGCCCTGCACGTTCGAGTGCCCGCGCACCGGACAGGCGCCGGCGCCCGGCTTGCCGACCGCGCCGCGCAGCAGCAGCGTGTTGGCGATCTCGCGGATCGTCGCGACCGCGTTGCGGTGCTGCGTGAGGCCCATCGCCCAGCAGATCACGATGCGCTCCGCGCGCGCGACCCGCTGGGCAAGCTCCTCGATCTGCTCGCGCGGCAGCCCCGTGGCCGCCAGCACGTCGTCCCATTCGAGTCCCGCCAGCTCCTCGCGCAGCTCCGCGAGGCCCTCGCAGTGGCGCGCGAGGAACGCATGGTCGAGCGCGTCGAGCTCGAGCAGCCGGCCGTTGACCGCCTTGAACAGCGCGAGATCGCCGTTCAGGCGGATCTGCAGGAAGCGATCGGAGAGGGCGGTGCCGCGCCCGATCAAGCCGCTCGCGCGCTGCGGGTTGCGGAAGCGGATCAGTCCCGCCTCCGGCAGCGGGTTGATCGCCACGACCGTCGCGCCGCTCCGCTTGGCCCGCTCCAGCGCGTTCAGCATCCGCGGATGGTTCGTGCCCGGGTTCTGGCCGACCACGAGGATCAGCTCGGCGTCGTGCAGGTCCTCGAGCGAGACGCTGCCCTTGCCGATGCCGAGCGTCTCGCCGAGCGCGAGGCCGGAGGACTCGTGGCACATGTTCGAGCAGTCGGGCAGGTTGTTCGTCCCGAACGCGCGCACGAACAGCTGGTACGCGAACGCCGCCTCGTTGCTCGTGCGGCCGGAGGTGTAGAAGACCGCCTCGTCGGGCGAGCCGAGCGCGCGCAGCTCGTCGGCCACGATCGCGAACGCCTCCTCCCAGGCGATCGGCGCGTAGTGCGTCGCGCCGGCGTCGAGCAGCATCGGCTCCGTCAAGCGCCCGGAGCGGCCGAGCTCGAAGTCGCTCCAGCTCGTCAGCTCCGCGACCGAATGGCGCGCGAAGAACGCGGCGTCGGCGCGCCGTCTCGTGGCCTCCTCCGCGACCGCCTTCGCGCCGTTCTCGCAGAGCTCCGCGCGCCCACGCCGCTCCGGCTCCGGCCACGCGCACCCCGGGCAGTCGAACCCGTCCGCCTGGTTCACGCGCGCGAGCGCGCGCGCCGCGCGCAGCGGGCCCATCTCGCCGACCGCGTAGCGCAACGCCCAGGCGACCGCCGCCGGTCCTGCGGCGGCGCGCTCAGGCTTCCCGACCGCGAGGTCGCGGTCCTCGTCTGCCCCCGACATGACTCAACTCTAGGCAGAGCGGCGGTCATGCAAACGCGATCCGCGCGAGTGCGCGGATCGTCGCTGCGACGCTGTCGGGCAGCGCCGCCGCGGGCGAGGCGCCCGGGTGGGCGCGTGCCACGCGCACGCGCAGCGCGCCGGGTCGCGTGCGGAAGCGCAGCGGCGGTGCGAGCGCCACCGCCTCGCCGTCGATGCCGGCGGGCACCGCCGCGACCGGCTCGTCCGCATCCACGTCGAACGCACGCGTCGCCCACTCCTGCCACGGCAGGCGCCGGCCGCTGTGGCCGAGTCCGCCGCCGGCGACCGCGATCCCGAGCAACCCGGCGTCCAGCCGCGGCCGCGTGCCGGACCCGAGCGCGCGCCCAAGCCGGTAGCGGTTGTTGGAGACGAGCACGGCGGCGCCTGTGCGCTGCTCGCGGCCGTCGGGACCGATCCAGCGCAGCCCGGGCGCGGCTTCGCCTGGCGCGAGCGCTTCGGGCAGCGTCTCGGCGAGCGTGCGCAGCTTCGCCTCGCGATAGCCGGGCCGTTGAACCGCCTCGGCGTAGAGCCCGAGCGAGACGTTGTTGACGAAGACGCGGCCATTCACCTCGGCGAGGTCGACGCGCCGCTCGCCGCCGTCGACGAACGCGTCGAGCGCGCCGACGACGTCGTCGCGGTCGACGCCGAGGTCGAGCGCGAAGTGGTTGCGCGTGCCGGCCGGCACGCACGCGTACGGCAGGTCGTGCTCGGCCGCGATCGCCGCGACGATCGCCTGCGAGCCGTCGCCTCCCGCCATCGCCAGTCCGTCGGCGCCGCCGGCGACCGCGTCGCGCACGAGGCGTGTGAGGTCGTCGTCCAGCCGCAGCTCCACCGGCTCGATTCCGCGGGCGCGCGCCTCGTCCGCCAGCCGGAAGCGCTCCGCCTTCCCGCCGCCCGACTTCGGGTTGTAGAAGAGGACCGCGCGGCGTGGCGGCGGCTGGGGCGGGAGCCGTACGCGCTGTGCGAACGCCGCCCGCCCGAGCGCTGTGCTCAGCACGAACGCGCCGACGACCAGCGCCTCCGCGAGCAAGCGATCCTTCGCGACGAGCACGATCGCGGCGGCGAGCAGCAGCGCGCCGACCGCGAGCGCGGCGATCCGCACCGCGCCGACGTGCAGCAACGCGTACCACGCGGCGGCTGCGCCGAAGGCCACGAGCACGAGGGCGATCAGGCCGCGCGGGAACGCTTCCGCCGCGACGACGACCGCGAGCGCGAGCCCGCCCGCAGCGAGGGCGAGCGCGCCGATCGCGGCGGCCCGTTGCCGGCTCACTGCATCATCTCCTCGTGGGCTCCGACGCGTACGCGGTGCGAGGCTTCGCCGCCTGGCGGCGCGACGCGCAGCGGCTCGACGCGGCGCTCTACGCGGCGATCGCGCAGACGCCGACTCCGGCGCTCGACCGCGCGATGGCGCGTCTGTCCCATGCAGCGGACTATTCCCGCCTGTCGATCGCTTCGGCCGCCTTCCTGGCGCTCGCGCGTGGGTCGGCCGGCCGGCGGGCGGCCGTGCACGGGCTTGCGGCGGTCGGCGCAACCTCCGCGCTGGTGAACCTCGCGATGAAGCCGCTGGGCCGCCGGCGGCGGCCCGACCGGGTCGGGGAGCTGGTCCCCGTCGCCCGGCACGTGCGGATGCCGCGCTCGACGTCGTTCCCGTCAGGGCACGCCGCGTCGGCGTTCGCGTTCGCGACCGGCGTCGGACACGTGCTGCCGTCGGCGGCGGCGCCGCTGCGGGGGCTGGCGGCGCTCGTCGCCTACTCACGCGTGCACACGGGCGTGCACTACCCCGGCGACGTCGTCGCCGGGGCGCTGGTCGGGACGCTCGTCGCGCAGCTCGCGACGCGTGCGCTCGAGCGCACGGTCACGGTCTGAGGTGGACCTCCTCGCGCTCGAACACCTCGCCGTGGGAGAACGAGACCGCGACGAACATGTCGATCGGTCGCTTGGCGGCGAGCTGAGCGCGCGCGACGTGTGAGAGCACGAGCGTGAGGTCGACGATCCCGGCTCTGTGGCTGACCACCGGCTTCGCCTCGGCGATGTGGATGATGCCCTTGCCGGGGATCTCGGCCTGGCCGAACGCTCTGACCGTTCCCGGGCCGCCCGTCGCGACCGGCAGCACGAGCTGTCCGCGCTGCGACAGCGAGGACGCGGCGGCGGGCGTGATCTTGGCCGCCGCGAACGCGTGCGGCGAGGGCTTCGACTTGGCGGGCGTCGATCTCGCGCGCGCCGTTCTGGAGGTGCCGGCATGCGCCGTGGTGCTCGACGTGGCCGCATGCTGGGCCGTCGCGGCGCCGGTCGAGTTGGTCGAGGCGCTGCCGCCGACGCTGCCGCCGCCGCATCCGGCGACGAGCCCGGCGGGGAGCGCGGCGACCGCGAACAGGGGGAGAAGGTGCCGTCTCATGTCCGGCACCCTAGATCCCCACCTAAACAACACCAAAAACCTGTGTTAGGGATCGATTGGCGGTGACAGGGCAGCTTCTCCCGCGGCCGCGCGTGCCGAACGAGGTGTGGTGTGCATATCGTCCCTGATCAGTTTCCCATAAGGAGAAACTTGTAATTTCAGGAAATATTTCCTATACTGGGAATGTGTCTAGAGCGGGAAACGGAATGTCCGGCCCGGACGACGAGCTTGTAGAGGCGGCCGTCGCATGGCTGGGAACCCGGCTTCCCGCAAGCTGGTCGGTCATGCGTTCGCAGCGCGCCTTCCCCGCGACTGGCGGTGGTGAGCCGAGGGCATTGGATGCTGCGATCGACGTCCAGGCCGAGCGCGGCGCTGCCACGACGTTCGTTGTCGAGGCCCGATCTGAGTTCTCTCCCCGCGATGTCGACCAACTGTTCACCGGGCTCGCGGGTGCGCTGCGGTCGCTGTCGCCGCACATCCCGGTTCTTCTCGTCGCGCCCTGGCTCAGCAGACGCACGCAAGAGCGCCTCATCGCGCAAGACGTCAACTTCCTGGACCTCACCGGCAATGCGGTCATCAAGCTGGAGTATCCGGCGTTGTTCCTGCAGTCGACTGGCGCCGTTCAGAATCCTGAGCCCCGGGCCGCGCGCGGGCCGTCGCGTCTGCGAGGGACGGGAGCGGCTCGCCTCATCCGACTGCTCGCCGACGTTCGCCCCCCATACGGTGTCCAGGAGATCGCGTCCGCGACTGGTCTCACGCCCGGGTACGTGTCGCGCCTGCTCGATGCGCTCGACCGTGAGCTGCTGATCGTGCGCGATCCGCGCGGCCCGGTGCGTTCGGTCGCAGTGCCCGAGCTGCTGCGTCATTGGGCGCAGAGCTACGACCTCTTCGACAGTAACGACGCCAGAGTGTTCGTCGCACCTGGAGATCTCGACCTGGCGTTGCGCCAGCTCCGTGTGGCAGCTCGTCGGACCCAGGCTGTCGTGACCGGTTCGTTCGCGAGCGCACGTCGTGCGCCGGTGGCCGCTCCGCGACTGCTGGCCATCTACTGCGGGGACGTGCCGGCGATTGTGGAGGAGCTCAGACTGCTTCCTGCGGCGAGTGGCGGAAACGTCGTGCTGCTGCGTCCGTTCGATCCTGTCGTGTGGCAGCGCACCGAGCGTGATCGCGGCATGGACTACGCGGCCGTCTCCCAGGTCGCAGTGGACTGCCTGACCGGCAATGGGCGCATGCCAGCCGAGGGTGAGGCGCTCCTCGCTTGGATGACGGAGAACGAACGCTCCTGGCGCGCCGACTCGCTCGCAGGGATGGACGCCGGCGCGAGGTCGGCGTGATGGCTGCGCTCGATCCGGCATACGTCGCGGCGCGACGTGTCCTGCTCGACGCCCTGAGGGCACTCACGCCGCACGGACCGGCTGTCATCGTCGCCGGTGCACAGGCCGTCTACCTGCGCACCGGCTCGGCGGATCTCGCGATCGCGCCTTACACGACCGACGGCGACCTGGCGATCGATCCGCATCAGCTTGCTGACGTCCCGCTCCTCGCGGCAGCCATGGAGGAGGCTGGGTTCGCACTGTCCACGGAGCCGGGCATCTGGCACGCGCCTGCGAGGGTGGACGGCATGGAGGTTGCGATCCCCGTCGACCTGATCGTCCCCGAGCGAGTCGCGGTGGGCCGTGGACGTCGCAGCGTCCGTCTCGGCCCACATGGCCGACGCGCGGCACGTCATGCGGCCGGGCTCGAAGCGGCGCTGGTGGACCACGCGCCAATGACGATCGCCGCACTCGATCCGAACGACAATCGCGGGCACTCCGGAGCGCTATGGACGAGGATCACATCGTCGCGGTGTGCGTTGCCTACACGCGCGAGCTGGTGGATCTCACGGGTGCGGGATGAGCAGGTACGTGCGCACCGTCGTACCGGCGCCCCCGACGCACCGCGACCCGTAGCATCGTTCGCACGACCGACGACCGATCGGAGGCGAAGGTGGCCGAGGAGAAGGCGACCTACTGTCGCATCTGCGAGCCGCTGTGCGGGATGGTCGCGACCGTCGAGCAGGGGCGCCTGACGAAGCTGCGCCCCGACCCCGACCATCCGCTCTCGCAGGGCTTCGCGTGCCCGAAGGGGATCGCCTTCGAGCAGGTCCACAACGACCCGGACCGCGTCCTGCATCCGCTCAAGCGACGGCCGGGAGGCGGACCCGGCGAGTTCGAGCGCGTCTCGTGGGAGCACGCGATGGGCGACATCGTCGCGCGCCTGCGTGCGGTCCACGACGCGCACGGGCCCGACGCGATCGGCTGGTACTGGGGCAACCCCGGCGCGTTCAGCGCGTCGCACGCGCTGTGGCTCGCCGCGTTCATGACGCTGCTCGGCACGCCGCACCTCTTCACCGCCGGCTCGCAGGACGTCAACGCGCGCTTCGTCGCCAGTCACCTCCTGTACGGCTCGCCGCTGGCGGTGCCGATCCCCGACCTCGCGCGCACCGACCTCCTCGTGATGCTCGGGGCCAACCCGCTCGTCTCGCACGGCAGCGTGCTGACGTCGCCGCGCATCAAGGAATCGCTGCACGGGATCGTCGCGCGCGGCGGCCGCGTGGTCGTCGTCGATCCGCGCCGCACCGAGACCGCGAGCGCGTTCGAGTGGCTGCCGGTCACGCCCGACGGCGACGCGTGGCTGCTGCTGTCGCTGCTGCACGTGCTGTTCGAGGAGGACCTCGCGGACGCGGCGGCGCTCGCGCGCCAGGCGTCGGGGATCGACGCGCTGCGCGCGCTCGCACGGCCGTTCGCGCCCGAGGCGAGCGCCGCGCACAGCGGCGTGCCGGCGGCCGCCGTGCGCGCGCTGGCGCGCGCGCTCGCGACCACGCCGCGCGCCGCGCTCTACGGCCGCACCGGCACCTGCCTCGGCCGGCACGGCACGCTCGTGTCCTTCCTGCTCGACGCGGTCAACCTCGCCGCCGGCAACCTCGACCGCGACGGCGGCGCGATGTTCGGCACGCTCGGCCTCCCCGGCGAGCGGCTCGCCACGCTCCTGCTCCAGCGGCTCACGCCGCTGCGCTACGACGCGCGGCGCTCGCGCGTCGGCGGGCTGCCGCAGGTGCTCGGCGCCGAGCCGGCCGCGCTGATGGCGAAGGAGATCGCGACGCCCGGTCCGGGGCAGATCAAGGCGCTGTTCGTGTCCGCCGGCAACCCGGTCCTGTCGGTCCCCAACGGCGACGAGCTGGAGGACGCGCTCGGCCGGCTCGACCTCTGCGTCTCGCTCGACCTCTACGTCAACGAGACGAACGCGCACGCCGACTACGTGCTGCCGGCGACGACGATGTACGAGCGCGCCGACTTCCCGCTGCCGTTCCAGGCGTACCTGACGACGCCCTTCCGCCAGGCGACCGAGGCGGTCGTGCCAGTGGCCGGTGAGGCGCGCGAGGAGTGGAGGGTGATCGATGACCTGATGCGCGCGCTGGCGCGCCGCTCGCGCGGGCTCGGCGTGCTCCAGCTCGCCCGCCGCGCGCTCGGTGCGGTTGGGGTGCGGCTGGAGCCGCGCCTGCTGCTCGACCTCGTCGTGCGGCTCGCCGAGGGCGGCGACAAGCTCGGCCTGCGCCGCGGCGGGCTCACGCTCGAGCGGCTCACGCGCGAGCATCCGCACGGCAGGGTCCTGCGCCCGCACCTGCGGGCAGGCGTGCTGCGGCGCGTCTCGCTGCACCGCGACCGCCGCGTGGCGCTCGACCACCCTGTGATCGCGCAGGAGATCGATGCGCTGCGCGCACAGGCCGCCGCCGCCGACAGCGCCTTCCCGCTGCGGTTGATCGGGATGCGCGAGCTGCGTTCGGAGAACTCGTGGATGCACAACGCGCCGCTGCTGCTGCGCGGCGGGCGCAGACACTGCGCGCGCCTGCATCCCGCCGACGCCCGGCCGCTCGGACTCGCCGACGGCGACACCGTGCGGATCGCGACGCGCCACGGCGCGATCGAGCTGCCGGTCGCGCTCACCGAGGACCTCAAGCAGGGCGTCGTCGCCGTGCCGCACGGTTGGGGGCACAAGGGGACGGGCGGCTGGAGACGTGCGAACGGCGCCGCGCGCGGCGGCGGCGTGAACGTGAACCTGCTGATGTCGAGCGAGCCGGACGAACTGGAGCGCCTCGCCGGCATGGCGCACCTCAACGCGGTGCCTGTGCGCGTGGAGGCGGTCGCGACGCCGGTGGCCGCCGTTGCGCAGGAGGCGCGCGCATGAGCGCGACCGCGCAGGCGCCTGCGTCTCTGCCCGTCGCCGCTCCGCGGCGCGGCTCGCTCCCGCCCGGCCCGGGCGGTCCGGCGCTGTGGCAGTTCCTGCAGATGGCCGAGCGCCCGCTCGAGAAGCTGCTGGGCTGGCACGCGCGCTACGGCGACTGCTTCACGGTGAGCTGGCCGGTGTTCGGGACCGGCGTCTACGTCGCCGACCCGCAGGCGATCAGAGCGCTGCACACCGGCGACCAGTCCGACCTGCGCGCGGGCGAGGCGAACGCGCCGCTGGGGATGATGCTCGGCGAGCGCTCGGTGCTCGTGCTCGACGGCCCCGAGCACCTGCGTCAGCGCCGGCTGTTGCTGCCGCCGTTCCAGGGCTCTGCCGTCGGCGCGTTCCGCGCGGTCATCCGCGACGTCGCCGAGCGCGAGGTCGCGCGCTGGCGGCCCGGCGACCGCCTCGTGCTGCGCGAGCGGATGCGCGAGCTGACGTTCGAGGTGATCGCGCGCGCCTGCTTCGGCGTCGAGCAGTCGGTGCGGATCGAGCAGCTGCGGCGTGCGCTCACCGCCGTGATCGACTGCCAGTACATGGGCCTGCTGCCGCGCCCCATGCAGCGCGACCTCGGCCGCCTCAGCCCGTGGGGCGCGTTCCAGGCGCGCCTGCGCGCCGCCGACGACATGCTCTTCGAGGAGATCGCGCGTCGGCGCGATGCGCCCGACCTCGACGAGCGCACCGACGTGCTGTCGCTGCTGCTGCGCGCCCGCGACGAGGACGGCGAGCCGATGACCGATCGCGAGCTGCGCGACGAGCTGGTCACGATGCTCGTCGCCGGGCACGAGACGACGTCCACCGCGCTCGCGTTCGCGTTCGACCTGCTCTACCGCCACCCGGCGGTGCTCGCGCGGCTGCGCGACGAGCTGACCGGCGACGACGACAGATACCTCGACGCGGTCGTGACCGAGACGCTGCGGCTGCGGCCGATCATCGACGCGAATCAGCGCAAGCTGACGCAGCCGCGCGTCGTCGCCGGCTGGGAGCTGCCGGCCGGCACGACCGTCCTGCCGTCGATCGCGGTCGTGCAGCGGCGCGAGGACCTCTACCCGCGCGCCGGAGCGTTCCGGCCGGAGCGCTTCCTCGACGGCAAGACCGAGTCCTACGCCTGGCTGCCGTTCGGCGGCGGCATCCGCCGCTGCATCGGCGCCGCGCTCGCGCAGGCGGAGATGGCCGAGGCGATTCGCACGATCGTCGAGCGGACCGAGCTGCGCCCGCTGCGTCCGCGTCCCGACCCCGTCGTCATGCGCGGCATCACGCTGATCCCGCGCCACGGCGTCGCGGTCGAGGTCGCGCGCGCCGCGTAAGACAAGAACGCTGTATGGCTTTGGCCGCCCTGGCTGAGGCGTGCCGGCGCTCGGCCGGGGAGACTCTCCAACCGTGGCTACCGAGCGAGGACAGGCGCTGTGGCACCCGTTCGCCGACATGGGCGCGGTCGAGGCCGCGCCGTTCGTGCTCGACCGCGCGGAGGACGTATGGGTGTGGGACGAGCAGGGACGCCGCTACCTCGACGCGACCGCCTCGCTGTGGTGCGCGAACGCCGGCCACAACCGGCCCGAGATCGCCGAGGCCGTGCAGCGCCAGCTGCGCGCGCTCGACACCTACTCGATCTTCGGCGACTTCGCGAACGGCCCCGCGATGGATCTTGCGGATCGGCTCGCGGCGCTCGCGCCGACGCCCGGCGCGCGCGTCTTCCTGGGCTCCGGCGGCGGCGACGCGATCGACACCGCGGCGAAGCTCGCGCGCAGTCACTTCCAGCTCGCCGGCGAGACGCAGCGCGTCCACATCATCACGCGCGAGCACGGCTACCACGGCACGCACGGCTTCGGCACGAGCGTCGGCGGGATCGCGCCGAATGTGACCGGCTGGGGGCCGCTCGTGCCCGACGTCTCGCGCGTCCCGTACGACAGCGCCGACGCGCTCGGGGCGGAGATCGAGCGGGTCGGGCCGGAGCGCGTCGCGGCCTTCTTCTGCGAGCCGGTGATCGGCGCCGGCGGCGTGCGGCTGCCGCCGGAGGGCTACATCGAGGCGGTGGCCGACGTCTGCGCGCGCTACGGCGTGCTGCTCGTCGCCGACTGCGTCATCGCGGCGTTCGGACGGCTGGGCACCTGGCTGGGGATCGACCGCTGGCCCGACGTGCGCCCGGACCTCATCACGCTCGCGAAGGGCATCAGCGGCGGCGTGCTGCCGCTCGGCGCGGTGCTCGTCGCGCCGCACGTCGCGGAGCCGTTCTTCACCGGCGCACCGGGCGCGCCGATGCTGCGCCACGGCCCGACGTACGCCGGCCACCCGACCTGCTGTGCGGCGGCGCTCGCGACGCTCGACCTCTACGAGCGCGACGGGTTGATCGAGCGCGGCCGCGCGCTCGAACGTCCGCTGGAGGACGCGCTGCGCGCGCTGGAGGCGCATCCGCTCGTCGCGGAGGTGCGTGCCGGGCTCGGCCTGCTCGGCGCGGTCGAGCTGAGCGAGGAGGCGCTCGCCGCCGATCCCGCGGCGGCGTCGCGGCTCGCGCGCACGTGTCGCGAGGAAGGGCTGCTGGTCCGCGCGCTCGCCGGCGGCGTCGCCGTCTCGCCGCCGCTGACGATCGACGAGCAGCAGATCGAGGAGATCGGGACCGGGATCGCCGCCGGCCTCGCGACGCTCGAGCGAGCCCCGCTCGGGGGTTGACGGAGGAGAGATCGTGCCGGCGGCGCCGATGCGCGCCGCCGGCGCGGCGGCGCGCGTAAGCTCATCGGTGGTGAGCGACGACGGTCCGGCGATCTCCTACCTCGCGCTGCGTCGCGGAACGCGCGTGCGCGGCAGCGACGGCGTCGAGGTCGGCCGCGTGCGGCGCGTGCAGAACAACGAGCGCGAGCACATCTTCGACGGGATCGTCGTGGACACCCGCCACGGCCGCCGCTTCGTCGACGCGCCGGAGGTCGGCCGCATCGCCGAGCGGGCGGTGACGCTCACGGTGACCGCGGAGGAGGTCTTCGCGACGCCGCCGCCCCGATCGCGCATGCTCGAACGGCTCGACCAGATGACGATCGTGCGACGCACGAGGCGCGAGCTGCGCAACCGCTGAGCGCCGCGAGAGCGGATACACCATATACGGTCCATATTGGACCCTATTCGGTCTGGCATACACCGGATCTGTGGTGGAGGGTCCTGGACCGATGGCGCAGCAGTCCAAGGTCCAGAGGCTCGGGCGCGCGGTTCGCGCGATGCGACGGGAGCGCGATCTCTCCCAGGAGGCGCTCGCCGGCCTCGCGCGCCTGCACACGAATCAGATCGGACGCCTCGAGCGCGGGACGAACGTGCAGGTCGCGACGCTGCTGGCGATCATGGAGGGCCTCGACGTCAGTCTCGCGGAGCTGGGGCATGCGTACGACGCCCAGCCCGATCGCCCGGCGAAGTAGGCGGGACCCGCCTGTCGCCGAGCGCGCTGCGCGTGGGGGACGAACACGGTCAGCAGAGCGCTCGACGCCAGACGGGGGATCGCGAGCTTACACAAATACACCTATTGAGGTGGAAGTAGGACCCATGCAGGTCTGGCATCCACCGTATATGTAGGGCAGGCTGGCCCACGCATGCCGACGCCCACGCCCGACGAGCAGCTACGCGAGCTCGGGCGCACGATCCGCCGCATGCGCCGCGAGCGCGACCTGTCGCAGGAGGCGGTCGCCCACGCCGCCGGCGTGCATCCCAACCAGGTCGGCCGGCTCGAGCGCGGCACCGCCGACGTCTACACGTCCACGATGCTGCGCGTCGTCGCCGGCCTCGGCATCCCCCTCTCGGAGGTCGCGCGCGCGTACGAGCAGCGCCTCGGCGAGCGCTCGTAGCCGCCGATCGGCGTCAGAAGTCCGTGTGCACCCGTCGCCCGCGGCTGGTGAAGCATGCCGTCCGGTCCTCGAACGGGTGGACGCGGGGAAGAGAAGGCGGCGCTGATCTCGCCGCGGGTCACGGATTGGTCGAGGCGCTGCTCGGCCCACGAGTGTGAGGATCACATACGCAGGCTGTAGAGCCTGGGGCGGTTCGCACATACGCTCCGTGACGAGCGATCGGAAGGGCTGCGTCACCTCCAGAATCGTCGGGGCTTTCGCTCCGGCCGGGATGCCCCGAGGGGCGGCCCGAGAAAGGAGGTGTGGATGACCGATCCAACTCTGACGACGCTCGTGCTGTTGCTGCTCGTGGTCCTCGCGATCAGGCGGTAGCGGCAGCAACGTCCGGCGCTGTTCGTAGCAGCGCCGGACGCCTTCTCAAATAGAGAGCCCGGCGTTCGTAGCGCCGGGCTCTGAAGGTGGATCTGCGATCCAACCCTGACTCCCGCTGAGGATAGCTGTGATCGAGGTCGCCGTCGACCCGATCCCTATGGCGTAGCGTGATCGGTACCGACGGGGCGGATGCTCGCGTCTGGTGCGGATCGTTGAGCGTTCGCGGTACTGCGTTCCAACAGCATAAGAACCACCGTTTTCATACTGTTGAACTGTTGGGGTAGTCGTTGGGTCAGCCCGCCGCGGTCAGGCGCAGGGGGAGCGATCGCAGGCCGTAGACGCCCTGCACTCCCTCGTAGACCGGCTCGCCGTCGAGCGCGATCGCCTCGATCCGCTCCGCGATCAGGCGCAGAGCCTCCTGCAGCTCCGCGCGGGCGAGGTTCGCGCCGAGGCAGTAGTGGATCCCGGCGCCGAACGTGAGCGGTCTGCCCTCGTCGCGCGTGGCCGCGAGGTCGAACGCCTCGCTGTCCGGCACGTCGTCGGCGCGGTTCGCCGTGTGCGCGCAGATCAGCAGGACCGTGTCCTTGGGAAACGACACGTCGCGGTACTCGACGTCCTCCATCGTGATGCGCGCCGTGAACGGCGTGATCGGCTCGTAGCGCAGCGACTCCTCGACTGCGGCGCCCGCCCGCCCCACAGGGTCCTCGCGCAGCAGCGCCCACTGGTCGGGGTGCTCGGCGAGCAGCCGCAGCGTGTGCGCGAGCTGCGACTGCGTCGTGTCGATCCCGCCGATCAGCACGTCGAGCACGAGGTTCACGAGCTCCACGTCGGAGAGGCGGTCGCCGTCCTCGGCGCGCGCCGCGATCAGCTGCGAGATGAGGTCGTCCGCTGGGTCGTCGCGGCGCGTGGCGAGCAGCGCGTCGAGGTAGTCGTAGAGCTCGACGACGTGACGCTCGATGCGCGGTCGCTCGGCGACGAGCGTCGGCGCGTCGAACTGGCGCTGGACCCAGTTCGACCACTCGTGCAGCAGTGGCGCGTCCGTCAGCGGCGCGCCGAGCACGCTCGCGATCACCAACGACGGATAGGGCTTCGCGAGCGCCTGGACGGCATCGACCGCGCCGCCGCCGGCGAGCGCCGCGTCGAGCAGCTCGCCCATGAACCGTCGCATCGCCGGCCGCCAGCGCTCCGCCGCGCGCGGCGTGAACGACGGGTTCACGAGTCCGCGCAGGCGCGCGTGGTCGGCGCCGTTGATGTGCAGGATGTTGCGGCGCATCTCCTCGTACAGCGGGCCGTCCTCGATCCCGAAGATCTCGGCGATCTTCATGCCGGGGAACTCGGTGCTGCGCGAGCGCAGGAAGAAGGCCGCGGCCTCGCGCTCGAGCACGACGTAGCCGAGCGGCGTGCTGGCCAGCCACCCCTGCGCGCGCAGCTCGCGCATCGTCGTGTGGAAGCGGGGGCCGTGCAGCTCGGCGTCGGTGTAGTCGAACGCCGGCAGGTCGAGGTCGGTGACGAGCGTCATGGGCTGACTCCGCGGCCAGCGTAGCGGCCGGTTGCGCCTGCCGCGCCGGCCGCTGTGTCGCGTAGGGTGAGTGCGATGGGCATGGACGATCTCCTGAAGCTCGCCGGCGACGCCGGCGTCGAGCTGTCCGCCGCCGAGGCCGCGCTCGCGGAGGACGCGTACGGCGAAGCGCGCGACGCGCTGGACCGCGCCGACGACGCGCTCGCCGCGCTGCGCGCCCGCTGGCCGGCGATGTCGCCGCCGGAGCGCGCCATGATCGGCGACGCGGCTGCCGCCGTGCGGGCCCGCCGCGACCGGCTCGCCGCGCGGCTCCCGCCCGTGCGCACCGTCACCGACGGCGTCGCCGTGCTCGATCCCGAACAGGAGCGCGACCCCGACGAGCCGTCCGGGCAGCTCGCCGGCTGAGCGCGCACGCGCCAGCCGTTTGCGCACCGGCTGGATGGGAACTTCCTCCACACAGGGGCCACTACGGCTCGAGGAGGAGGTATGCACCACAGACGTTTCCCCCGTGCGCTTGCGCTCGTGGCCGCGCTCGCGCTGAGCGTCGGCGCGCTCGCCGCCTGCGGCGGCGGGAACAAGAGCAGCAACACGACGAACGGGAGCTCGTCGTCCGGCGGCAACAACGCCACGATCGCGCTGCTGCTGCCGGAGAACAAGACGACCCGTTACGAATCGCAGGACAAGCCGCTGTTCGAGAGAGACATGAAGGCGCTGTGCCCGAACTGCAAGATCATCTACTCGAACGCGCAGCAGGACGCGTCGAAGCAGCAGTCGCAGGCTGAAGCGGCGATCACGAACGGCGCGAGAGTGCTCGTGCTCGACGCGGTCGACAGCAAGGCCGCCGCGGCGATCGTCACGCGCGCGAAGCAGTCCGGCGTCGGCGTCGTCGCGTATGACCGCATTGTCGAAAACTCCAATCCCGATTACTTCGTCTCGTTCGACAACAGACGCGTCGGCGAGCTTCAGGGCAGAGCGCTCGTCGCCAAGCTGAGAGCCGACGGATCCAGCGGCTCGATCGTGATGATCAACGGCGCCCCGACGGATCCGAACGCGGCGCAGTTCAAGGCAGGCGCGCACAGCGTGATCAACTCCAGCGGCTACAGAGTCGCGAAGGAGTACGACACGCCCGAATGGAGTCCGGACCAGGCGCAGACCGAGATGGACCAGGCGATCGCCGCGCTTGGCAGAACGGGATTCGTCGGCGTGTACGCCGCGAACGACGGCACGTCCGGCGGCGCGATCGCGGCGATGAAGTCGGCCGGCGTCAATCCCGCCACACGCCCGGCGACCGGTCAGGACGCGGAGCTCGCCGGAATCCAGCGGATCATCGCGGGCGAACAGTACATGACGGTCTACAAGGCCGTTAAGCAGGAGGCGAGAGCAGCCGCCCAGCTCACGATGGAAGTGCTGAACGGCAACAAATCGAGCAGCATCGTCAACGCGCACGTCAACAACGGCAAGATCGACGTGCCGTCGGTGATCCTCACACCGGTCGCCGTGACGGTGAGAAACATCAATGAAACCGTCGTGAGAGACGGCTACTGGACGGTCAGTCAGATCTGCACCTCCGCATACGCGGCGGACTGCAAGAGAGCGGGGCTGACCTAGGCCATGTCCGCGACGGAGCACAGCGCGAGCGACGGCCGCGAGCCGCTGCTCGCGCTGCGCGGCATCGTCAAGCGCTTCGGCGCCGTGCAGGCGCTCGGCGGCGTCGACTTTGACGTGCGCCCCGGCGAGGTCGTCGGCCTCGTCGGCGACAACGGCGCCGGCAAGTCGACGCTCGTCAAGGTGATGTCGGGCATCTACCTGCCCGATGCGGGCGAGTACCGCTTCGACGGCGCCGTGCGGCACGTGCGCGGGCCCGGCGACGCGACCGCGCTCGGCGTCGCGACCGTCTATCAGGACCTCGCGCTGTGCGACAACCTCGACGTCGTCGCGAACCTGTTCGTCGGCCGCGAGACGGCGAGCGGCGGACTCGGCGGCTGGCTGCGCGCGCTCGACGAGCCGGCGATGGAGCAGCAGTCGGCCGAGCTGCTGCAGACCCTCACCGTGAGACTGCCGAGCGTCCGCCAGGAGGTCGGACTGCTGTCGGGCGGGCAGCGGCAGTCGGTCGCGATCGCGCGGTCGCTGATCGGCGAGGCGAAGGTCGTGCTGCTCGACGAGCCGACCGCCGCGCTCGGCGTGCAGCAGACGGCGCAGGTCCTCGCGCTGATCAAGCGGCTGCGCGAGCAGGGCCTGGCCGTCGTCGTCATCTCGCACAACCTCGCCGACGTGTTCGAGGTCGTCGACCGCATCTTCGTGCTGCGGCTCGGCCGTCGCGCCGGGGTCTTCGAGGTCGGCGCGACCTCGCACGAGGAGGTCGTCGCCGCGATCACCGGAGCCGAGTTCGGACGCGGCGGCGACGGCGCCGGTCAGCCGTCCTCGGCTGAGGCGGCGCGATGAGCACCGCGGCGGCGACCCCCGAGCCGAGCGCGACTCCCGCCCCCGCGCCGGCCCCCGAGCAGCGACCGGACGGCCGCTTCGCGGTCCTCCATCGCGTCGCACAGGGCGAGCTCGGCTCGCTGCGCGTGCTGATCGGGCTGGTCGTGATCTGGGCGATCTTCGCGATCGCCAACGAACGCTTCCTGACGGCGACGAACCTCGTGAACCTCTCGCTCCAGATCGCGGCGACCGGGATGATCTCGATCGGCGTGGTGCTCGTGCTGCTGCTCGGCGAGATCGACCTGTCGGTCGCGATCGTCTCGGGCCTGTGCGCGGCGATCATGGCCGTGCTCGTCGAACAGCACGGCTGGGCGGCGGCGCCGGGCATCGCCGCGGCGATCGCGGCGGGCGCGGCGATCGGCGTGTTCCAGGGCGGTGTCGTGGTGCGCTTCGGGATCCCCTCGTTCGTCGTCACGCTGGCGGGCCTGATCGGCTGGCAGGGCGCCCTGCTGCTCGTGCTCGGATCGACCGGGACGGTCAACATCACCAACCCGGCGATCGTCGAACTGGCGGGCAAGTTCTTCACCGGCGCGACGGCGTGGATCATCGCGGCGGCGGTCGTGGCGGCCTTCGCGCTGTCCTCGCTCGACGCGCGTCGCCGGCGGCTGCGCGCCGGGCTCGTCGCGGCGACGCCGGTCGTGGTGGCGGTCCGCGTGGCCGCGGTCGCGATCCTCTCGTTCGGCGTCGTCGCGATCCTCGACGAGGACCGCGGCCTGCCGCTCGCGCTCGTGATCCTGATCGCGTTCGTCGTCGTGTTCGACTACATCGTGCGGCGCACGCGCTTCGGACGCCACGTGCTGGCGGTCGGCGGCAACGCCGAGGCGGCGCGCCGCGCCGGCATCCGCGTCAACCGGGTGCGCGTGATCGTCTTCATGCTCGCGAGCGTGCTGGCGGCCTGCGGCGGGATCCTGGGCGCCTCGCGCCTGCTCGCCGTCAACCAGTCGTCCGGCGGCAGCGACCTGCTGCTGCTCGCGATCGCCGGCCCGGTGATCGCCGGGACGTCGCTGTTCGGCGGCCGCGGCACGGTCTGGTCCGCGCTGCTCGGCGGCCTCGTGATCGGCTCGATCTCGAACGGCATGGACTTGCTCGCGCTGCCGTCCTCGACGAAGTTCATGGTGACCGGCGCCGTGCTGCTCGCCGCTGTGGTGGTCGACGCCGCCGCGCGCCAGCGCCGCCAGAGCGCCGGGCGCGTGTAGCGCCCGGCGATCAGCGCAATAATTCACCGGCGACGGTCGTTATGCTCGGTAGCGTGCCGGTGAAGGACCGGTAGTTGAGTCGCCACGGCAGTGTTTCCCTTAGGATCGTGAGCGACCCCCCGCCGGTGCACGTCCCGGACGCGGCACTTGTGACCTGACCCACCTGCCTGCCTCTCGCCTTGATGAAGCTCGCGGTCTGGAAGCTGCCTTCGAGCGTGATCGGACATCTCAGGATCAGTCCCGACGGCCTCTGCAGGATCGACATCGGGTTCCAGACGGCTCTGAACGCCTGTTCGCTGACGCTCAGGCTCCTGGCCGATGCCGCGTCGACCGCGACGAGCAGCAGCAGGGCCGCTGCGAGACCTGCGAGCAGGCGCGCGCCGCGTGACCGGATGCGCATGGCGATCCCCCTTCGTTGAGAGCGCGCTCCCCCGGCGCGCTCGGTCCGCCGATGTTACGCCTGCGGCGTCTCGAGCGGCATGAAGATCGCGAGCTGCCGCGCGTGCGCGAGCAGCGTGCCGTCCGGCAGGAACAGCGCGGCGTCCTCCTCCATCAGGCCGCCGTGCGCGGCCGTCGAGCGGTAGGTGCCGAGCACCGGCTGGTCCGGAAGCCCCTCCGGCGGGATGTCGGCGCGCACGTGGAGCGTCAGGTCGATCGTCGGCGCGATCGCCGGGCGGCCGAGCGGCTGGAAGGCGGGCGGCCACCAGACGTCGGCGCACAGCGCGACGAACGCGGCGTCGATCGGGCGGGCCTCGGGCAGCGAGATCCAACCGCCGGTCTCGGGTGCTTCGCCGGGGGGGAGCGGACGATTCGAGAACGGCACGCCGCCGATCCGCGGGGCGACGCGCACGCGCTCGAACATCGGCGGCATCGCCGGCCGTCGCCCGAGCCAGCCTTCGCCGCCGCGGGTGCGGTAGTCGTCGGGCGGCACGAGCGGCGCGTCCCGCGGGGGCGGTGGCCCGAGCTGCGGCGGCTCCGGCTCCCACTGGCCCGCGGCCGGCAAGTCGAGCACGGCGAGCGCCGCCAAAGCCAGGATCGTGTCCTTGCCGTCCTGCATGGCGGTCAGCCGGACGGTCGAGATGCGCCGTCCGCTGCGCACGAGCTCGACGCGCACGTCGAGCGGGCCGCCCCTGACCGGACGCAGGTAGTGGCACGTGAGCGAGCGCAGCTGGCGCGGGCCGGTCGCGGTATGCGTGAGTCCCTCCGCCTCGATCGCGCGCACGAGGATCGCGGCGAGGTAGCCGCCGTTCGCGGCGATCGGCGTCGACCAGCCGGGGTCGACCGCGGCGCGGAAGCGACCCTCGCCGAGCGGCGTCACGGCGGTTGCCTGCTCGAAGGTGCCCGCGCCGGCGGCCTCGCTCGTGCTGCTGCTCATGGGCGCGGAACGCTAGCGGCGCGTCGGGTCGCGGGCGCCGGTGAGCGCCCAGCGAACTCTCAGGAAATTCTCGGGAACGCGCGACAGCATCCTGGCGCCGGGGCGCGGTCCGCGCCCCGGCGCCACGTCGCCGAACGGGAGTCACGCACGTCGATGCACGACCGCAGCCGGGCCACTCGCCGCCACTGGACCGTCTACCTGCTCGCGCTCGCCTGCGTCGGCGCGCTCGTCGCGGCCGTGCTCGTCGTCGGGCCGGCGAGCAGCGCGTCGCGCCCGAGCGAGCGGATCGTCAGCGTTGCGCGCGGGGTCGTGCAGTCGACCGTCTCCGGCACGGGCACCGTCGAAGCCGCGCGCCAGCTCGACGTCAACTTCGCCACGGGCGGGACGCTCACGCACGTCGACGTGAAGCCGGGTCAGCGGGTCGTCGAGGGGCAGACGCTCGCCACCATCGACCCCACAGACGCCCAGGCCGCGCTCGACCAGGCGCAGGCGAGCCTCGCCGCGGCGGAGGCGGCGCCGGTGGCGTCCAGCTCCGGTTCCGCCACGGCGAGCGCGTCGGCCGCCGCGGACACGACGCCGGCCGGCACCAACGGCGGGCCGGGCGGCTCGGGCGCTAGCAGGTCGTCGGGCGGGTCAGGCGCCGGCAGCGGGGAATCGAGCGGCGGCAGCGGTGGGTCCGGCGGCGGCTCGGGCGGCGGCGAGACCGCTGCGCAGAAGGCGGCGAACGTCGCGAGCGCGCAGGCGGCGGTCGACAAGGCGCAGGCCGCGCTCGCGCAGACGACGCTCACCGCGCCGATGACCGGCATCGTCGCCTCGGTTGGCGCGTCCGTCGGCGAGCAGGTCAGCGGCGGCGGCAGCGCGAGCCCGAGCGGGTCGAGCGGGAGCGACGGGTCGGGCGGCGGAGGCGGCGGCAACGGCGGCTCCGGCGGGGGCAGCGGCTCGGGCGGCAGCGGCTCCGGCGGCTCGAGCGGCTCCGCCTTCATCGTGCTCGCCGACCTCGACGCACTGAACGTCGTCGTCCCCTTCAGCGAGTCCGACGTCGGCAAGCTGCGCGTCGGCCAGCCGGCGACGATCTCGGTCAACGCGCTGCCGAACGAGCAGCTGGCCGCGCACGTGGTCGCGATCGCGACGCTGCCGACCAGCAGCAGCGGCGTCGTCAGCTACGACGTGACGCTCCGCCTCGACCAGCTCGCGCGCGGCTTGAAGCCCGGCATGACGGCCTCCGCCCAGGTCGTCGTCGCACGCGTCGGCGACGCGCTCAACGTCGCGAGCGCGGCGATCTCGGGTCGCGGCGCGAACGCGAGCGTGACGCTCGCACAGGGCGCCAGACGCGTCCGCCGCGCCGTCGTCGCCGGCGTCGTCGGCGACAGCACGACGCAGATCCTGGGCGGATTGAGAGCGGGCGACCGGGTCGCGATCGTGACGCAGCTCCCGAGCGCGACGTCCGGGGCGGGCGGCTTCGGCGGCGGGGCCGGCGGCGCGGGCGCAGGCGGTGGCACGCTCGGCGGCGGTGGCGGCGCCTTCCGTCGGCTCGGCGGTGGCGGCGGCTTCGGCGGCGGTGGGGGCGGCGGCCCCGTCGTCGTCGGGCCGGGCGGGGGCGGGGGCGGAGGTCCGGGCGGGTGAGCGCGCTCCACGCCGACCCGCGGCCGCCGCGCCCGCTCCCTCGCAGCGTCGTCATCGACGTCGCCGACGTGACGAAGACGTACGCGATGGGGGACCTCGCCGTGCACGCGCTGCGGGGCGTCTCGCTGCGCATCGAGCGCGGCGACCTCGTCGCGGTGATGGGCAGCTCGGGCAGCGGCAAGAGCACGCTCATGAACATCCTCGGCTGCCTCGACGCGCCGACCCGGGGCCGCTACCTGCTCGACGCGATCGACGTGCGCTCCTTCGACGACGACGACCTCGCCGACATCCGCAACCGCAAGCTCGGCTTCGTCTTCCAAAGCTTCAACCTCGTTCCGCGCACGCGCGCGCTCGCGCAGGTCGAGCTGCCGCTCGCCTACGCCGGCCTGCCGCGCGCGGAGCGCCGCCGCCGCGCGCTCGCCGCGCTGGAGACGGTCGGCATGGGCGACCGGCTCGAGCACCTGCCGTCGGAGCTGTCGGGCGGCCAGCAGCAGCGCGTCGCGATCGCGCGCGCGATCGTCACGAACCCGCCGCTGCTGCTCGCCGACGAGCCGACCGGCAACCTCGACTCGCACTCCACGCGCGACGTGCTCGAGCTGTTCGCCGACCTCAACGAGGCGGGCCGCACGATCGTCCTCATCACGCACGAGCCGGACGTCGCCGCGCGCGCCAAGCGCGTCGTGCGGCTCGCCGACGGCCGCGTCGTCGAGGATCGCCGCATCGTCGCGGTGGAGGATCCGCCGCCCGAGGGGAGCGCACGGTGATCGGCGCGGAGACGCTGCGGATCGCGCTCGGCGGGCTGCTCGCGAACAAGCTGCGCTCGGGCCTCACGATCCTCGGCCTGACGATCGGCGTCGCCTCGGTGATCGTGCTCGTCGCGGTCGGCAACGGCTCCTCGAAGGCGGTCGAGCAGCGGATCGAGGCGCTCGGCACGAACGTGCTGCTCGTGACCGGCGGCGGCTTCCGCGGCGGCGCGCGCTTCGCCACCGTCGACCAGCAGCCGCTGACGCTCGCCGACGCGACCGCGCTGAGAGACCGGACGCAGGCGCCCGACGTCGCGGGCGTCTCGCCGGTCGTCAACGCCGGCTCGACGACGCTCGTCGCCGACGGGGTCTCCTACACGCCGAGCCAGCTCGTCGGCACGACGCCGTCCTACGCGCGGGCGCGCGACTACAGCGCCGCGACCGGCAGCTTCTTCACCGACGCCGACGTGCGCGACCGCCGCCGCGTGATCGTGCTCGGCCCGACCGTCGCGGAGAACCTGGGCGCGAGCGTGGGGCAGACGATCCAGGTCGGCGGGGCGAGCTTCCAGGTGATCGGGATGACCGCCCCGAAGGGCTCGAACGGCCTTCAGGACGAGGACGACGTCGCGTTCGCGCCGATCAGCGCCGTGCAGGACGCGCTGACCGGCTATGGCGACCTCGGCTCGATCACGGTGCAGGCGAGATCGCGCGCCGCGCTCGACGCCGCCTCGGCCGAGGTGACGTCGATCCTCGAGGACCGCCATCACATCGCCGCGGGCGGCACGCCCGACTTCCAGGTGATCAACCAGGGCTCGATCCTGGCCGCCTCGAGCGCGACCTCAAACGTCTTCACGACGCTGCTCGGCGAGGTCGCGGCGATCTCGCTGCTCGTCGGCGGGATCGGCGTCATGAACATCATGCTCGTGTCCGTCACCGAACGGACGCGCGAGATCGGCATTCGCAAGGCGATCGGCGCGCGCCGCTCCGACGTGCTCGCGCAGTTCCTCGTCGAGGCCGTGCTCGTCTCGCTGCTCGGCGGGATCTGCGGCGTGCTCGCGGGCGTGGTCGGCAGCCAGTTCCGAATCGCCGGCGTGAAGCCGGTGATCGCGCCGTACTCGATTGGGCTGGCGTTCGGCGCCGCCGTCCTGACCGGACTGTTCTTCGGCACCTACCCGGCGAGCCGCGCCGCTCGCCTGCGACCGATCGAAGCGCTGCGCTTCGAGTGACCACGCGGAGGACGCGATGACGATGCGCGAGGACGACGACTGGATCGAGGAGCCGGCGCCGCGCGACGCGCTCGCGAGCGCCGCGGAGCTGCCGCCGCGCCCGCGCCGTCGCCTGACGCCGCTGACCGGTGGCCTGCTCGCGGTGCTGCTCGTCGCGCTCGGCTTCGTCGGCGGGGTGCTCGTGCAGAAGGGGCAGGGCGGCTCGGCTGCGGCGGCGGGCGGCGGTGGGGCAGGGCGGCTCGCGGCGGCGCTGGCGGCGGCGCGCGGCGGCGGCGCGGGCGGCAGAGCCGGCGGTCTGTTCGGCGGCGGCGGATCGGGCGGGCCCGGCGGCGGCACGTTCGGCACCGTCACGACGGTGCAGGGCAACGCGCTGTACGTCACCGACGCGCAGGGCAACACGCTGAAGGTGACGGCGGCGAAGGGCGCGAGCGTCACGCGCCAAGTCGACAGCTCCGTCCACGCGATCCGGCCAGGCTCGACCGTGATCGTGCAGGGCGCCGCGCGGCGCGGCGCGATCGTCGCGACCTCGATCCGCGCGACGCCGGCCGGGGCCGGCGTCGGCGGCGGAGTCGTCAGCCAGCTGTTCGGAGGGGGCGGCGGCGGGGGCACAGGTTCCACGACAAGGGAGACTCCATGATCAGCTCGTTCCTTCGATTGCGCGGACGCGCTTCCGCGGCCGCGCTGCTGCTCGCGCTCGCGGCGCTGCTCGCGGCGTGCGGCTCGTCGTCCAGCGGCGGCAGCGGAAGCCCGAGCGCCGCCAGCACGACCGCCAGCGCGACCGGTCCGGCCGGTCGTCCCGGCTTCGCGAGACTGCGCGCCTGCCTCCAGCAGCAGGGTGTGACGCTGCCGAGACCGCGGGCCGGCGCTCCCGGGCGGGCACGGCCGAACGGCGGCGGCCCCGGCTTCGGTTTTGGCTTCCGCCGCGCCGGAGGCTTCTTCGCGAGACTGTCGAGCGCCGAGCGCGCGAGACTGAGAGCGGCGATGCAGAAGTGCGGCGCGCCGTTGGTCGGATTCCGCAGATTCGGCAGATTTCGCGGTCCGGACTTCAGAAGCCCCGCGTTCCGCAGGGCGCTCGCCGCCTACGTCGCGTGCGTGCGCAGCAACGGCTTCGACCTGCCGGCGCCGAACACGTCGGGCAAGGGCCCGATCTTCGACCCGGGCAGAATCGACCGCAGGGATCCGAGATTCCAGGCAGCGAGCGCGAAGTGTCAGCACCTGCTTGCCGCCGCGCGACCGGCACCGCCCCCCGGCGGGCCGCCGCCGCCCGGCCAGGGCGGCTGAGGACCGCCAACCGGCTCCGCCCCCGACGCGCCGCCTCTAGGGTGGCGCGTCACCGGCAGATCACGAGGGGCGGAGGCGGCGATGGACGAGCAGGAGCGGACGGTCACGGTCGAGCGGCGCGGCCACGTGCTGCTGATGGGGCTCAACCGCCCGGCGAGACGCAACGCCTTCAACCTGCGGATGTTCGAGGAGCTGGCGCTCGCCTACGGCGAGCTGGAGCGCGACCCCGAGCTGCGCTGCGGCGTGCTGTTCGCGCACGGCGAGCACTTCACCGGCGGGCTCGACCTCGCGCAGGTCGCGCCCGCGGTGATCGACGGCGCCGGGCTGCCGGTGCCGGAGGGAGCCCGGCAGCCGTGGCGGCTCGATGGGCCGTGGACGACGCCGGTCGTGATCGCCGTGCAGGGCTGGTGCATCACGATCGGGATCGAGCTGCTGCTCGCCGCCGACGTGCGGATCGCCGCGAGCGACACACGCTTCGCGCAGCTCGAGGTGCAGCGCGGGATCTATCCGTTCGCCGGCGCGACGATCCGCATGCCGCGCGAGGCGGGCTGGGGCAACGCGATGAAGCACCTGCTCACGGGCGACCCGTTCGACGCCGCCGAGGCGCACCGCATCGGGCTCGTGCAGGAGGTCGTCGAGCCGGGCGCGCAGCTCGACCGCGCGCTGGAGCTGGCCGAGCGAATCGCGACCGCCGCCGCCCCGCTCGGCGTCGCCGCCACGCTGCGCTCCGCCTACCGCGCCGTCTACGAGGGCCACGACGCCGCGGTCGCGAGCCTCCGCGACGACGCGATCCCGCTGTTCAGAAGCGAGGACGGCGCCGAGGGCATGCGCTCCTTCGTCGAGCGCCGCCCGGCGAGATTCAGCGGCCGCTGAGAGGGACAACACAGAACGGGTTGTGCGATCGGCGGCGGCCCCATAGCCTTGAAGAGTGCCCGGGCCGGCTCGGAGCCGACTCCGGCCCGGACATGTGGGTATTTGGTTCTGGCGCTGCGAGCGCTGTGACAGGCCGCCTCAGGCCGCGCGCTGATACGCCCGGAACGCGCGCGTCGCGACCGCGAAGCAGGCGACGAGCAGGAGCGCGAGCAGGCCGAGGCGGGAGAAGACGACGCCCCAGTCGGGGCTGCTCTGGGTCAGCGCCTCGCGGCCGGCGACGACCGCCCACTCCAGCGGGTTGAACTTCGCCACGTCGCCGATCCACGACGGCGCGAGGTTGAGGTCCATGAACGTGCCGGACAGGAACGACAGCGGCAATGTGAGCGAGGTGACGGTCGCGATCACCGTCTCCTCCTTGCGCACCACCAGCGCGAGCGCGTTCGACAGCGCGCCGATCGCCATCCCGAGCAGGATTGCGGCGACGATCACGACCAGCGCACCCGGCACGCCGCCGGGGAAGCTCGCGCCGGCGACCGCCAGGCCCAGGCCGATGATGATCAGCGACTGCACGACCGTCACGATCGACTGCTGCACGAGCGGGCCCGCCAGCAGCGCGATGCGGCTCGACGGCGTCACGAGGAAGCGGTCGAGGATGCCGCGCTCGTAGTCCTGCAGGATCCCCATGCCGGACCAGCCAGCGGAGAACAGCGCGGTCATCACGACGATGCCGGGCGTGAGGAAGTCGGCGTAGTTGGTCGCGCCGAAACCCGGCAGCCTCACGATCGACTTGAACAGCGCGCCGAACAGCAGCAGCCACATCACCGGCTGCACGAGCGTCACGACGATCCACGCCGGCTGGCGCAGCAGCGCGCGCAGGTAGCGCTGGGTCATGAAGAACGAGTGCTGGACGACGACCGGCATCGCTCAACGGCTCCCGCTGCTCGTCGTCTCGCGCACCGCGTCGTCCGCCGATGTCGCCGCGCGCCCGTCGCCGTTCGCTCCGGCGGCGTGCCCCGCCTCGGCCTCCGAGAACGTCCGCCCCGTGTAACGCAGGTAGACGTCGTCGAGCGACGCGCGCGCCACGGTCACCGCCGCGACCGCCACGCCCTCGCCCTCCAGCGCGGCGAGCAGCGCCGGGACCGCACGCGCGCCCTGGTCGGCGCGGGCGCGCAGCACGCGTCCGTCGAGCGCAACCTCGCGCACGTCGCCGACCCGCGCCAGCGCCTCGTGCAGCGCGGCGTCGGGCACGCCGCCGCCGTCCACGTCGAGCTCGACGCTGATCGCATCGCCGCGCAGCTCCGCCTTCAGCTGCTCCGGCGAGCCTTCCGCGACGATCCGGCCGCGGTCGACGATCGCGAGCTGCGAGGCGAGCTGGTCCGCCTCCTCCAGGTAGTGCGTCGTCAGCAGGATCGTCAGGCCCTCCTCGCGCGCCAGCGTGGAGATCTCCTCCCACATCGCGACGCGCACCTCCGGGTCCAAGCCGGTCGTCGGCTCGTCGAGGAACAGCACCTGTGGACGCGCCACCAGCCCGAGCGCCACGTCGAGCCGGCGCTGCATCCCGCCCGACCAGCCCTTGACGAAACGGTCGGCCGCGTCGGCGAGCGAGAAGCGCGCGAGCAGGTCGTCCACGCGCTCGTGCAGCGCCCGCCCGCCGAGCCCGTAGAGATGCCCCTGGAGCACGAGGTTCTCGCGCCCGGTCGCCTCTCTGTCGACGGCGTTCTTCTGCCCGACGACGCCGATCGCGCGCCGCACCGCGACCGGTTCGCGCTCGACGTCGAGTCCCGCCACGCGCGCGCTGCCGGCGTCAGCGCGTGCGAGCGTCGTGAGGATCTTCACGGTCGTCGACTTGCCGGCGCCGTTCGGCCCGAGCAGGCCGAAGACCGTGCCGGCGGGCACGCTGAAGCCGACGCCGTCGAGCGCGCGCACGTCGCCGGGATACATCTTGACGAGGCCTTCCGCCTCGATCGCCGCGGCCATGCCGAGCACCTTAGGCGCTCTTCGCGACGGACGTCAGCGCGAAGCGAGGACGGCCCCCAGGAAGGGGGATGTGCTCGCGCTGAGGCTGCCGCTAGCATGGCTGCATGCAGTCGGGACGCCGATGAGCGCTGCGTCCGCAGACGACGGCGGCGAGCAGTTTGCCCGTCTCGCCCAGCACTTCGCCGGCATCGAAGACGTCGCGCTGCCCGGAGCGTCGCCGACGCGAGGCTTCGGTTCCGAGGCGCTCCGGGTCGGAGGGTCGATCTTCGCCATGTACGTGCGAGGCCGCCTGGTCGTCAAGCTCTCCCGAGACCGCGTGGACGCCCTCGCGGCCAGCGGACAAGCTGAGCGGTTCGCCACCAAGTCCGGACGGCCGATGAAGGAGTGGGCGGCCCTCCTGACAGACGACTCCGCAGTCTGGACGGAGCTCGCATCAGAAGCCCTCGGCTTCGTACGCTCCGGTGCCGCAGCTCGGTAGCGAAGCGATGCACCAGCTCGCCTGAGCCGACTTGCCGTCAGGCGCCCCGCGCGACGGACCTCAGCGCGGCGCCGTCGAGCCGGTGCAGCCGCCACTCGTCCAGGCGTTGCGCGCCGAGGCCGCGGTAGAAGCCGAGCGCGGGCTCGTTCCAGTCGAGCGCCGACCACTCGAGCCGTCCGCAGTCGCGCTCGACCGCCAGTCCGGCGACGTGCGCGAGCAGCGCGCGGCCGATGCCTGCGCCGCGCCGCGCGGGCCGCACGAACAGGTCCTCCAGCCAGATGCCGGGTCTGCCGAGGAAGGTCGAGAAGGTCGGGAAGAACAGCGCGTAGCCGGCCGCCTCGCCGTCGAGCTCGGCCAGCAGCGCCTCCGCCGCCGGGCGCTCGCCGAACAGGTGGCGCTCCAGCGATCCGGCGTCGAGCACGACCGCGTCGCGCAGCCGCTCGTAGTCGGCCAGCTCGCCGATGAGCGCCAGCAGCAGCGGGATGTCTGCGCGCGCGACAGGACGGATCTCGCATGGTGTCGCCATCGAGGCCGGAGGGTAGCCGGCGCGAAAGGCGCGCATGTCAGCGCGTCGCGGTCGCTCCGCAACTCACGGATGGTCTCGGGTTGTGGAAGCCGTACGCCACCAACGGACTTGGAGGTTCCCCCATGCGACGACTCGCTGCGCTCGGCGTTGCGACGATCGCGCTGCTGGCGCTCACGGCGGGCTTGACGCTCGCAGCCAGCGCGCCAACCGCGACGACCGGCGACTCGTCCGCCATCACCGACACGCAGGCCACCGTCGCGGGCACGGTCAACCCGCAGGGCCAGATCACCAGCTATGCGTTCCAGTACGGCACGACGACCGCCTACGGTCAGCAGACGTCGCTCACGGCCGCCGGATCCGGCACCGCCGACGTGCCCGTGAGAGCCGACCTCGCCGGTCTCACCCCCGGGACGACCTACCACTTCCGCGTCATCGCGACGAACGCGACCGGGACGACGGTCGGCGCCGACAGAACGTTCACGACCACCGGCACCGCGCCGCCGCCCGCTCCGACCCCGACTGCGACCACCGGCACCGCGCAGGTCAACGGCGGGAGCGCCCTGCTGAGCGGGTCGGTCAACCCGAACGGGCTCGCGACGTCCTACTACTTCGAGTTCGGCACGACCGCCAACTACGGCCAGCAGACGGCGCCGCAGAGTGCCGGTGCGGGCACCTCGGCGGTGTCGGTCTCGGCGACGCTCTCAGGCCTCGCCCCGGACACGACCTTCCACTACCGGCTCGTCGCCGTCGGGCCGAACAGCGCGTTCTCGATCGGCGGCGACAGAACGTTCACGAGCGGAGGGCCGGCGTCCTCGAGACTCGGCATCTTCGGTCACACGGCGTTCGCCGACCAGCACGGCGTCGCGGGCGTCTTCTCCGCCTGCATCGGCAGCTCCGGCTGCAGGGGCAGCATGACGCTCTCGCGCAGCGGCAAGACGCTCGGCGCGCGGGGCTCCTACTCGCTGGCCGCGAACGACGGCGGCTTCGTCCACTTCGCGCTCAACAGCCTGGGGCAGTCGCTGCTGCGCCACCGCGGCACGATGCGCGTGCGCGTGACGGTCGCGAACCTGCTCGTGAGAGGGCAGACGGCCTCGAAGGTCATCACGCTGATCCGCTACTCGACCCTCGGCCTCAGGGGCTGACGGCTCGCGCTCGGCGTCGGCGCGGTCGGACGTCCGCCGACCGCTCCGCGCCGAGTGATCCACCGTGGGGGGTGCTGCGTAGCCAGGAGTGGTCCCCACCAAAGCGCGCCCCGTCCCCGGCTCTGGCGAATCGCTGGGACGGGGCGCGTTACCTTGTGTGGGCGCTCGCTTGACAGCAGATGTGAGTGAGTGCATACTCACTCAGGTGAACCCGCCGCCCGCCACCCGTCAGCTCTCGACCGCCGCCGAGCGCCGCGAGGCGCTCGTCGAGGCCGCCGTCGCGGCCTTCGCCGAGCACGGCTTTCACGGCACGCCGACGACCGAGATCGCGAAGGCAGCGGGGATCTCGCAGGCGTACCTGTTCCGCCTCTTCCCCACGAAGTCCGAGCTGTACGTCGCAGCGGTCGACCGTTGCTACACGCGCCTGGGCGATGCGATGCGCGCCGCCGCGCGGGACGAGAGCGCGCCGGGGGAGACCGCGCTCGAGCGGATGGGCCATGCCTACGCCGACCTGCTGCAGGACCAGACGACGCTGCGCGCGACGCTGCAGGCGTTCGCCGCCGCCTCGGGTGAGGACCCGGCGATCCGCGACGCCGTGCGGCGCGGCTACGGCGAGCTGATCGAGCTGATCCAGCGGCTCGGCGGCGCGAGCGGCGAGGAGCTGAGCGCGTTCGTCGGCAAGGGGATGCTGATGACGGTGCTGGCCGGCATGGACGCGCCCGCGATCGACGCGCCGTGGGCGCGCGAGCTGTGCGGCTTCCTGACCGAGAGCGCCGGCGCGGCCGTCGCCCGCACCGGTGCGGCCGCCGCGAGAGCGGCCGCTCGCTGATCTCTTTTTTGCCATGCGAATGAGTGACCGATCACACACTAAGAAGGGAGCGACGCGATGACCCGCTCGCGCCGGATCTGGACCTCGATCGTGACGAGCGTCGCGCTCTTCATGGTCACGCTCGACAACCTCGTCGTGACGACGGCGCTGCCGTCGATCCGCGTCGACCTGCATGCCGATCTCGCCGCCCTCGGCTGGACCGTCAACGCCTACACGCTCGCGTTCGCCGTGCTGCTGCTGCCGGCCGCCGCGCTCGGCGACCGGCTCGGCCGCAAGCGCGTGTTCGCGCTCGGGCTCTCGGCCTTCACCGTGTCGAGCGCCGCCGCCGCGCTGGCGCCGAGCATCGGCGCGCTGATCGCGGCGCGCGCCTTCCAGGGCGCGAGCGCGGCGTTCGTGATGCCGCTGTCGCTGACGATCCTCTCGGAGGCCTTCCCGGCCGGCAGCCGCGGCCTCGCGCTCGGGATCTGGTCGGGCGTCAGCGGACTCGGCGTCGCGCTCGGGCCGCTCGCCGGAGGCGCGGTCGTCGAGGGCATCTCGTGGCATTGGATCTTCTGGCTCAACGTGCCGATCGGGCTCGTGCTGGTGCCGCTCGTCGTCGCTCGCCTGAGCGAGTCGCACGGACCCGGCCGCCGGCTCGACGTGCGCGGGCTGCTGCTCGCCGCGGGCGGCCTGTTCGGCCTCGTGTTCGGGATCGTCAAGGCGGCCGACTACGGCTGGACGAGCACCGCCGTGCTCGGTGCGGGGCTCGCCGCGCTCGCGCTGCTGACGGCGTTCGTGCGCTGGGAGCTGCGCGCGCCCGAGCCGATGCTGCCGATGCGCTTCTTCCGCTCGCGCGGCTTCACGGCGACCAGCGGCGTGACGGTCACGATGTTCTTCGGCACGTTCGGCTCGATCTTCCTGCTCGCGCAGTTCTTCCAGACGGTGCAGGGGTACTCGCCGCTCGAGGCCGGGCTGCGAACGCTGCCGTGGACGGGCGTGACGATCCTCGTCGCGCCGGTCGCCGGGATCCTGTCGGACCGCATCGGCTCGCGGCCGCTGATGACGCTCGGCCTGGCGCTGCAGTCCGGCGCGATGGCGCTGCTCGCGCTCGTCTCGGCGCCGGACGTGCCCTACGCGCAGCTCATCGGGCCGTTCGCGATGGCTGGCGCGGGGATGGCGCTCGTGTTCGCGCCCGCGGCCAACGCGGTGCTGTCGAGCGTGCGGCCGCAAGAGGCGGGGCAGGCGTCGGGCGCCACGAACACGTTCCGCGAGATCGGCGGCGCGCTCGGCGTCTCGGTGCTCTCGACCGTGTTCGCGGGCGCCGGGTCGTACGCGTCGCCACAGGCGTTCACCGCTGGAATGACGAAGGCCGTGTGGGTCGGCGCAGCCGTGCTCGCGGCCGGCGCGGTCGTCGCGCTGTTCGTCCCCGGCCGCGCGCGGCAGGCGGAGATGGCGGCTGCGAGCCGCGCGGCGGGGGAGGCCGACGCCGTCGCGCCGGTGGCCGAGCCGCTGGCGGCGTAGCTCAGCTCGACTGCCGGCCCGACCCGCGCTTCGGCGCCGGACGGGCCGCCCGCGTCGTGTGGCCCGGCGTCGCGACGTCGCGTTCGAACGCTTCGAGCAGCTCGAACACCTCCGGCGCCTCCCAGCGGCGGCCCCAGCGCTGCTCCGACGGGCGCGTCAGGACGCCGGCGCGCTCCAGCGCGTCGAGCGCTCTGGCCGCCGCGGTCTCGCTGACGCCCACCAGCTCCGCGGCGCGCGCGACGGTCAGGACCGGCTCGGCGGTGAGCTGGTGGAGCAGCGCGCGCGAGCTGGCGTGGCTGCGCGGCTGCCCAACGCGCCGAAGCCACTGCTCGCGCAGCGCTTCGACGCGGAACGCGAGGTCGTGCGCACGGTCGACGGCCTTCACGGCGCAGGCGGCGAAGAAGAGCAGCCAGTCCTTCAGCTCGTCAAAGCAGTACGCGGTCAGGCCGCCGACGTACAGACGATGGTGAGTTGCGAGCACGAGGCTGATCGGCGGCACGACGCTGCTCGCCAGTCCGCGGCGGCGGTAGACGACGTGGATCAGGCAGCGCCCGACCCGGCCGTTCCCGTCGAGGAACGGGTGGATCGCCTCGAACTGCGCGTGCGCGATCGCCGCCTGCAACGTCACCGGCAGGTCGTCGAGGTTGAGGAACGCGGCGAGGTCGTCGAGCAGCTCCTCGACGTACTCGGGCGGGGGCGGGATGAAGTCGGCGCCGGCCGGGCTCAAGGATGAGCGCCCGATCCAGTTCTGCTCTTCGCGCACGACGCCGGCGATCGGCTCGTCTACCGTCCCCTCGAGCAGCGTGCGATGGATCGCGATGATGTCCTCGCGCGTCAGCGGGCGCGGCTCGACCGCCAGTTCGATCGCGCGCTGCATCGCCCGCACGTTGCCGATGACCAGGTCGGCGGTCGCGTCATGCTTGGCGCCGCTGCCCGCGGCGGCGCGCGCGAGCCGACGCTGCCCGACGATCAGGTTCTCGATCCGCGACGAGCTGACGGACTCCTGCCGCAGCAGCTGGCGCGCGAGCGCGTCGAGACCTTGGACGCCGGGCGCCTGGCGGTCGAACTCGCGCACCTCCGCGTCGGCCTCGGCGATCAAGGCTGCCGTCGATGCCGTCAGCGTCGGGTCCCATTCCTCGATCGGGTCGGGGACGAAGCACTCGATCGTCTGTGCGACGCGATGGCGCCGAGCGACGCCGTCGAGATAGGCCGGTCTCCAGATGCGTCGCTCGACGCGTCCGTGCGAAGGTTGGGAAGTGACGGCCACTTCCCAACCTTATCACCGAAAGCTTCGAAAGATCAGTACCCGGGAAGCGGCGACGGCGCCGGCGCCGGGCTGTGCGACGAGCCGCTCCTGGGGGCAGCCGCTGCGTGCCACGTGCCGACGTCTCTGAAGCCCTCGCCGCCGACGTCGCCCTTCTTCGTGTCGCCGGAGAAGCGGTAGAGCGGCTTGCCCTTGTACGTCACCTGCCGACGGCCGTCGGGCCGTCTGATCGAGCTGAGCCCTCTGACGCCGACCGGCTTGGCGCCGTGCTTGAGGACCAGCGGCGGCCACGTCGACAAGCAGGCGTGGGTGCAGATGAAGCGGCCGTGCGTCTCGGCGCTCAGCGAGTAGAGCGTGCGGCCGCTCGTCGTCACGAGGATCCGCTTGTGCAGCGTCGCGTTCTGCGCGGTCGAGACGCGCAGCGTCCCCGCCGCTCCGGCGATCGACACGACGACGAGCAGAACGGCGGCCGTCGCGGCGAGCGCGGCCTTCAGGCGGGTCGAGACGTGCATCGGTTCCTCCGGCGGTCGGCGTTCCCGGGTCTGTCAACGCATGACACCGGTTGCCCCGCGCATCTTCCCGATGCCGTCAGCGCGCCACCACCCGCAGCGCCGCGCCGAAGGCGCGCTCGAACAGCTCGCCCTGGCGCTCGGCGCCCCAGCGGGCGACGGTGTCGTCGCCGACCGCATCGAGCTCGAGCGCAACCTCGCCGGAGCCGTCGCGCCGCAGCCGCGCCGCCCGCACGACCTGGTCGCGGTTGCGCTCGAGCTGCTCGGCGATCCGCAACAGCGCCGCTCCGCGCAGCACGAGCTGCTCGTCGCCATCGCGACACAGCGGCGCCAACACGCCGAGCGACGGCGTCCCCTTGCGGTGGTAGCGCGCCATCAGCGCGATCAGCGCGACCTCGCGCGGCGTGAAGCCGGGCAGGCCCGCGCCGAGGATCAGGTAGGACGAGTGCTTGTGGTGGGCGTCGTAGTCGACCGCCATGCCGACGTCGTGCAGCAGCGCCGCCGCCTCCACCAGCTCCGGCTCGCCCGGCTCCGGCAGCCCCGCGCCCGGCAGCGCCTCGAGCAGCTGGTGCGCCAGCCAGGCGATGTGCTCGGCGTGGACGAGGTCGACGCCATGCTGGCGCGCGAGGTTGCGCACGCTCGCCGCGCGCACGTCGTCGACGAGCGGCGGGTCGGCGGGCGCGAGCAGGCCCGACAGGAAGATCCCCTCGCGCAGGCCGGCCTCCGTCACCTCGATCCCGTCCGCGCCGGTCGCCTCGAGCACCGCGCGCAGCACGACCGCGGCCGCGAGGATCACCTCGCCGCGCCCGCGCTTGATGCCCGGCACGCGCTCGCGCTCGTCGACCGGGCGCGACGCCAGCTCCTCGATCAGCTCGTCGAGCGCGCCGGCGCGCAGCACGAAGCCCTGCGCGTTGTCGAGCGGCAGGTCGGCGCGCCGCACCGCGGCGTCGGCGAGGTTGCGGATGCTGCCGCCGAGCCCGACGATCCGCGGCCCGGCGCCCTCCGCGCCGCGCGCGGCCGCGATCCACGGCGCCTCCTCGAGCGCTCGCAGCGTGCGCTCGTGCAGCTTCGCGATCGGCCCCGCCTTCACCGGGCCGGGGGTGGGTGGGTTCGGCAAGTAGCGCTCCGTCGCGCGCACGGCGCCGAGCGGCCATGACGCGATCGCGCCGGCGCGCCGCTCGCGCACCTGCACGAGCTCCAGCGAGCCGCCGCCCAGGTCGAGCACGATGCCGTCGGTCAGCGAGGTCGAGTTGGCGGCGGCGACGTAGGAGTACAGCGCCTCCTCCTCGCCGGAGATCACGCGGATCGGCAGGCCGGTCTCGCGCCGCGCGCGCTCGACGAACTCGCCGCCGTTCGGCGCGTCGCGGATCGCGCTCGTCGCGACCGCGTCGATCTCCTCCGTCGCGATCCCGCTCGTCGCGCAGAAGGCTGCGAACACGCGCAGCGTCTCGAGCGCGTGCGCCATGCGCGCCTCCGACAGGCCGCCGTCCGGCGTCAGGTCGCCGCCGATCCGCACCATGTCGCTCAGCTCGTCGGTGCGCTTCCACCAGCCGCCCTCGCCGGTCGTGAAGACGACGAGCCGGAAGCTGTTGGAGCCGAGGTCGATGACCGCGCGGCGGGGGCTCACGCCTCGGCGAGCTGCGCACGCGCGAGGTGTGCGCGCATCAGCTCGGCCTGCACGTCGCGCGGCTGTCCGCCGGCCGGGACGCGCCGATGGGCCCACGTGCCGTCGGCAGCGAGGTCCCATGCGTTCTCCGTGTCGGCGAGACAGCGGTCGAGCGTGTCAAGGAGCTGTGCGCGCGCGTCGGCGTCGTCCACCGGCACGACGAGCTCCACGCGCGAGTCGAGGTTGCGCGGCATCAGGTCCGCGGAGCCGACGAAGACGGCCGTCTCCTCGCCGCGCTGGAAGGCGTAGATGCGCGAGTGCTCGAGGAAGCGGCCGACGATCGACACGACGCGGATGTTCTCCGACACGCCGGACACACCGGGCCGAAGGCAGCAGGCGCCGCGCACGTTCAGCTCGATCGGCACGCCCGCCTGCGAGGCGCGGTAGAGCGCGCGGATGCAGGCGGCATCGACGAGCGAGTTCATCTTCATGCGGATGTGCGCGTCCTTGCCGCCCTGATGCGCGTCGATCGTCGCGTCGATCTCGCCGATGATCCGCTCGCGCAGGTTGAGCGGCGCGACAAGCACGCGGCGGTAGTGCTCGGGCCGCGAGTAGCCGGTGAGCTGGTTGAACAGCTCCGCGATCTCGCCGGTCAGCTCTTCGCGCGCGGTGAAGAGGCCGAAGTCGGTGTAGAGGTCGGCGGTGCCGCGGTGGTAGTTGCCGGTCCCCACGTGCGCGTAGTGGCGCACGCCGTCGCCCTCGCGCCGGACCACCAAGACCGCCTTCGCGTGCGTCTTCAACCCCGGCATCCCATACGTGACGTGCACGCCCGACTGCTCCAGCGCACGCGCCCAGCCGATGTTCGCGCGCTCGTCGAAGCGCGCCGTCAGCTCGACCAGGCAGACCGCCTGCTTGCCGCGTTCGGAGGCGCGGATCAGCGCCGGCACGAGCGGCGAGTCGTCGCTCGTGCGGTACACGGTCTGCTTGATCGCGAGCACGTTCGGGTCGTTGACGGCCTGGTTGACGAACTGCTCGACGGTGCCGAACGTGTCGTAGGGATGGTGGACGAGCAGATCGCGCTCGCGCATGAGCGCGAACAGATCGGTCTTCTTGCCGTCGCGCTCGAACTCGGGCGGGACGAGCGGCGTCCACGGCTGCTCGCGCAGGTCGCGGGGCAGGGATGGGGTCCGCAGCTTGACGATCTGCCACAGGTCGACCGGATCGAGCAGCCCGTCGACCTCGTAGACGTCGCGCTCCTCGACCTCCAGCTCGGTCAGCAGCCGCGCGCGCAGCACCGGGTCGGCGTCGGCTGCCAGCTCGAGTCGCACGACCTCGCCGAAGCGCCGGCGGCGGAGCTGCGCCTCGACCGCCTCCAGCAGGTCGTCGGCCTCGTCGGAGACGGTGAAGTCGGCGTCGCGCGTGACGCGGAAGACCGTGTGCGCGACGATCTCCATGCCGCGGAAGAGGTGGTCGAGATGGGCGGCGATGACCGCCTCCATCGGCACGAGCGTGCGCCCGTCGCCCAGCGCGATGAAGCGCGGCAGCCCCTCCTTCGGCACCTTCACCCGCGCGAAGCGCGTCTGGTCCGTCGAGGGATCGCGCACGATCACGCCAAGGCTCAGCGACAGGTTCGAGATGTAGGGGAACGGCTGCGCCGGGCCGACCGCGAGCGGCGTCAGCGCGGGGAAGACCTCGCGGCGGAAGCGGTCGTCGAGCGCCGCGCGCTCCTCGTCGCTCAGCGCCGAGGGCTCGACGACGCGGATCCCCTGCTCGGCGAGCGCCGGGCGCAGCGAGCGTTCCCAGCAGCTCTCGAGCCGCGTGCCCAGCTCGCGCGCACGTTCGCCGATGCGGTCGAGCAGCTCGGCGGGCGGGATCCCGTCGGCGCTCGCCGCGTCGACCCCGGCGTCGACCTGGTCGTGCACGCCGGCGACGCGCACCATGAAGAACTCGTCGAGGTTCGAGCTGTAGATCGCACAGAACTTCACGCGCTCGAGCAGCGGGCGATCGGGGTCCTCCGTCAGCTCGAGCACGCGCTCGTTGAAGTCGAGCCACGACAGCTCGCGGTTGAGGTAGAGCGACGGATCGCCGACCGCGGCCGCCGCTTCGGCGGTGGTCGGACGCAGCCGCTCGACGGCGTTCGCGAGCGGGTCGAGCAGCGGCAGCTCCGGGTAGGCGCCGCGCAGCTCGGCGAGCGTCGCCTGGAAGTGGCGCAGCTTCTCGGGGCGCAGGCGACCGCCGGCGGCGCGCGTGGCGCGGGCGATCTTGTCGGCGGCCATCACGACGGCGACCTCGGGGCCGGCGGCGATCCCGCGCGCGCGCAGCTCGCGCTTGCGCTCGGCGTAGGCGCCGATCGAGTCGTCCTCCGTCAGCGCGCGAACGCGCCGCGCGACCTCCGCGCCGCAGCACTCCTGGATCGCGGCGGCGTCCAGACCGGTGTCCTCGATCACGTCGTGCAGGACGGCGGTCGCGACGGTCGTCTCGTCGCAGCCGGCGTCGTGCAGCAGGCGGGCCGTGATCGCGGGATGCTCGACGTCGGCGGCCGCGTTGCTGGTCCCGGCGCCGTTGTCGGCCCGCCCTCGGTAGGCGTCGAGCGCGAGCCGCCAGGCGTCGGCGACGAGCGACGAGTCGTGCGCGAAAGCGGGCAGCTCCCCGTTCGCCTCAGGGGGTCGGGCGGCAGACGTCATGGGTGGGATTCTCGCGCGTCGGGGGACATGCCCTGTGATCGGACGGTTGTCCTGTGACGATACGGGAAAAGGTTGTTGACGAAGCAACGATCTAGGCGTACAATACCTAGCGTGCAAGTAGGTATTGACGAAAGGAACACCACGAAGACTCCAGACACCCAGGCCATCGCCCCTGAGGAGACGACGTTCGACGCCCTCCAGCTGCTGATGCGGGAGGCGCGCAACTGGCCCCTGCTCACGCCCGCCGAGGAGATCGAGCTGGCGAAGCAGATCGAGCGCGGCGACCTCGTCGCCAAGGAGCGGATGGTCAACTCCAACCTGCGCCTCGTGATGTCGATCGCCCGCCGCTACCAGGGCCAGGGCCTCTCGATGGGGGACCTCGTCCAGGAGGGCACGCTCGGCCTGATCCGCGCCGTCGAGAAGTTCGACTGGCGCAAGGGCTTCCGCTTCTCGACGTACGCCACGCTCTGGATCCGCCAGTCGATCCAGCGCGGGCTCGAGAACAGCGGTCGCACGATCCGCCTCCCCGTCCACGTCGGGCAGCGCGCCCGCAAGGTCGCGCGCGCACGGCGCGAGCTGACGGCGAAGCTGGGCCGCGAGCCGTCCGACGAGGAGATCGCCGCGGAGACCGGGCTCGAGCTCGAGCTGGTGCTCGAGGCGGCGAAGGCCGACCGCGAGCCGACGAGCCTCGACCTGCCCGTCGGCGACGACGGCGAGACGTCGCTCGGCGCGCTGATCGCGACCGACGAGCCCGAGCCGCACGAGGAGGTCGCCGACACGCTGCGTCACGAGGCCGTGCAGAAGGCGATCGCCACGCTCCCGGACAAGGAGCGGACGGTCATCCACCTGCGCTTCGGCACCGGCGGCGAGCCGCCGCAGACACTCAGCGAGGTCGGCCGGCGCCTCGGCCTCAGCTCCACGCGCGCGCGCGAGCTGGAGGAGCAGGCGCTCAAGCGCCTCTCCCGCGAGAGCTCGCTGGCGGCGTTGCGCGAGGCGGCGTAACCAAAGCGGCAAGCCCCACGGTCCCTCCCCACGGCCGCGCCAACCCTTCCCGGCGCGGCCGTGACCGTCGGCGGGGCTTTGGAACCTTAGTCCTCGGCCACGCGCCGCTCGACCGCGTCGAGCAGCAGGTTGACGATCCACACGATGATCGCCGCGGCGACGCCGGCCCAGAAGCCGTCGACGTGGAAGTCGCTCACGATCCAGCTGGTGAGGAAGATCATCAGCACGTTCACGAGGAAGTAGGCGATCCCGAGCGTGAGCAGGATCAGCGGGATTGCGAGGATCGCGACGATCGGCTTGACGACCATGTTCGCGAGGCTGAAGACGAGCCCGGCGAGCACATAGGTCAGCCACGCGCTCCCACCGGTGACGCTCACACCGGACAAGAGCTCCGCCGCGACCCACAGTGCCGCGACGTTGAACGCCCAGTTGACGAGGAAGCGCTGCCCTCGCATGCGCCCATCCTCGCGCATCCGGCGGCGTCGCGCCAGGGCTCAGTTGGTTCGCGCGAGCAGCTGGCGGATCGCCGCGGCGATGAGCGCGGGGTGGACGTAGGGGGCCATGTGGCCGCCGCTGACCATCACGAGGCGGGCGTGCGGGAGCGTCGCCGCGAGTCTGCGGCCGTGCGCCGCAGCCACGAGCTGGTCGTGGAGACCCTGGATCACGACCGCGGGGACGGCGATCGAGGCGAGCCGCTTGTCGACGCCAGCGATCACGCCGTCGGCGTGGAGCTGCTCGCCCGCGAGGGCGTCGAGGTCGTCGTGCTGCATGTTGAGCGCCAGCACGCGGTGCTCGTGGCCGCGGTCGACCGAGCCCGGGTCGAACGCCTGCGCGTCGCCCTGCTTGGCGGCGACCGTGCGCACCAACTGCGAGAAGGTGACGTCCGCGAGCGGCTGCACGACCGGCCACGACAGCACCTGCACCAGGTGCGACTGCGCACGTCTGAACGCCGTCGAGTGCGCGCCGCCCGCGGCCGCGTCCACGAGCACGAGGCCGCGGACCGCGCCGGGGTGCGCCTCCGCGTAGGCGAGCGCGAGCGTGCCGCCGTAGGAATGGCCGACGAGCACCGGCCGGTTGACGTGCAGCGTCGCAAGCAGCCGCCCGATCGTCGCGAGCTGCTCGGCGAGCGGGTGGTACCCGCCGCTGCTGTAGCCGAAGCCCGGCCGGTCGAACGCGATCGTGTGGACGCCGGGCAGCCGCGCGGTGACGGCGTCGAAGTCGTTCGCGGTGCCCGGCAGCCCGTGCAGCAGCACGACCGCCGGGTGGTGCCCCGGCCGTTCGAGCACGCGCACGCTGACGTCGCCGAGCCGCACCAGCCGCCCGGTCATCGGCGGCTCGCCGGGGATCCGTCCCCATGTCCAGTTGAGGATCACGATCGCCGCGACGAGCGCGAGCACGCCGGCGAGGACGATCCGGCGCGTCCGGATGCGAGTGAGGGTGCGCACGATGCACCAGACGCTAGGCGATCGCCGCAGCGGACACGCCGGTCGCCTCCGGCGAAGCGCTACGCGGCGCCGAGCTGTTCCGCCTGCCGCGTCGCCGAGCGCTCGGCCGCGGTCGGTGGCCGCGCGGGTGCGCCGTTGGCGGACGCCTCGACGGGGCGTGGTGCGGCGGTCGCCGCCAAGGCGGTGCCGAGGCCGAGCAGCGCCCAGGTGATCGGGTCCTCCAGGAACGCCGCATAGACGAGCGTGTGGAACAACAGTGCGAGGAACGCGGCCGCCGCGAACGAGCGCGCCGGCGAGGTGCCGGCAGCGCGTCCGAGCAGCCGAGCCAGCGCCGCCGCGAGCAGCGCGAGGTAGGCGATCAGCCCGACGACGCCCTGCTCGGCGGCAATCGTGATCGGGATCGTGTGCGACGCGGTCGTCGAGTCGGTCGACAGGCGGCGGCCCTCGTGGCGGCGGTACTCGACGATGAACGAGCCGCTGCCGTAGCCCGCGATCGGCCGGGCGGCGAACAGCGACCCGCCGCCGCTGACGAGCTGCGAGCGCCCGCTCGACGAGCCGTTGAGGTCGTGCAGGTTCACCCCGAAGGTGTGCGGCGTCACGAGTACCACCGCGACTGCGAGCGCTGCGACCGCGCCCGCCGGCAGCAGCACCCGCGTCGCACCCCAGCGCAGCACCGCGAGCGTCGCGAGCCCGACGAGCAGCGCACCGAGCGAGGACTGCGAGAGCGTCAGCACGAGCCCGGCCCACAGCGCGGCGAGCACGAGCGCGCTCCCCCACACGACCCGCGCGCGCGTCGTCGAGAGCGTCGTCGCGACCACTGCGAGCATCGCGACGACGAGGAAGCGCCCGTAGATGTTCGGGTCGAAGAAGACCGAGTTCGTGCGGAAGTACGTGTGCAGGTCGTTCGAGGCGACGAGCTTGGGGTTGAGGAAGATGTGCTTGGTCGCGTACTCGACGTAGCCGACCCCGCTGAAGACGAGTGCGAGGCCGACGAGCAGCCCGAGGCACAGCCGCAGCAGCCGCGGCCTCCACTCGACCTGCGCGAGCAGCACGAACAGCAGCGCGAACGGCACGATGAAGAAGGCGATCTGCTGGAGCGCCTTGTCGAAGTCGCTCGAATACGTCGCCTGGATGCCGTAGAGGGCGACCGACAGCGCCAACGCTCGCTCCAGCCAGCCGGGCGCCCAGGATGTCGGCGGCTCGGTTCCGCGCAGCCCCGCCACGACCGCCGCGAGCGCGCCCGCCGCGATCACGACGTACAGCGGCACGAGCAGGTTCGACGTCGTCCCGCCGACCTCGATCGGGACGCGGAACGGCAGCGCGAGCACGACGAGCAACGGCAGCACGAGCGGCCGCCGGGCGATCAGCCACGCGAGCGCCGCGACCGCCGCGAGCGCCACGACGCCGGCGAGCCCCGCCGGCAGCGGATGGTGGCGCACGACCGCGAGCTGCGGCGAGTGCCAGATGTCGGCCAGCAACAGCACCGGCGCGAGCGCGAGCGCGCCGCCGATCGCGAGCGCCCGCTGACGCGGCTCGCGCGCGAGCAGCGCTCCCGCCGCGAACAGCACCGCGACGACGGCGCCGGCCTTCGGCAGCGGGCCCGCGAGCGCGAAGAGGGGGGGCGCGGACATCGGCGCGCCGAGTGTAGTCCTTGGCGGGCGCGCGCCGGCGGACGCGGGCCGTGCGCGGAAGCCGGCCCCGCCACGCGATCCTCTAGCCTGTGGCGGGATGCGCGTTCGCCCCCTCCCCCTGGCGCTTGTCCCCGTGCTGCTCGCGGTCGGCTGCGGCAGCGGCGGCACGATCGTCGGCGGCGGCAACCACGCGCAGACGGGCGGCTCGATCCCGGCGGGCGCGCGCGCGGCGGCGTTCGATCCGCGCGACGCGCCGCTCGGCTGTCTGCACGCGAAGGGCATCGACGCGCAGAAGGACGCGCAGCAGACGAACAGACTCGAGATCCTCCCGGTCGCCGGCGGCGCGTACGTCACGTTCGCCGCCACGCCGGCCGAGGCGGAGGGCATCCAGCTGCGCAACGAGGACCCCGGCGCCGAGGCGATCGGGCCGCACCTGCTGACCGTCGGCCACCTCGCCGACGCCGAGCTCAGAGCGATCGAGTCCTGCCTCCAGGCGCAGGGCACGAGATACTGAGCGAGTCGACCGTGTCCCCTCGCCTCACCGGCAAGCGCCTGCTGCTGCTCGTCGTCTGGCTGATCCCGATCGCGGGCGTCGTGTGGTGGGCGGCGAAGCAGAGAGCGCCGACGTTCCCCAGCTCGTTCGGCGGGATCATGGCGCTCGTCGGCGCGCTCGCGCTGTACGCCGTCGCGACGCTGATGCGCAGCGAGCGGTGGGCGCGGATCCTCTGGCGCGCCGGCGTGCGCGACGCCACGCGCGGCGACGCCTACGCGCTCGTGCCGATCGGCTACATGGGCAACAACGTGCTCCCGGCGCGCGGCGGCGAGCTGCTGCGCACGTTTCTGCTCGGCGGCAGAGCGCGGGCGACGAAGCGCACGATCCTCGGCACGATCCTCGCCGAGCGCGTGCTCGACGCGGTCGCGCTCGGCGTGATCCTGGTGGTGCTGGCGACCGGCCTGCTGCACAAGCTGCCGAAGCCGCACGAAGCGGTGCTGCTCGCCGGCGGCGCGCTGCTCGTCGTGCTCCTGCTCGCGGCCGTCGTCGCGTTCATGCGCTACCGCGAGCGGCTCGTGTTCGTGCTGCGCGCGCTGGCGCCGATGGCGGCGCCGCTGCGCCAGCTGCTGAGCGGCTTCGGCGTGGCGCTGCTGCTCGGCTCGCTGCTGATCTGGTGCGTCGAGGCGAGCGTCTACATCGCGGTCGGCCACGCGATCGGCGTGAGCCTGAGCCTGCGCGACGGGCTCGCCGTCGTCGCCTTCACGAACGCGGCGGCACTGATCCCGGCGGCGCCCGGGTACATCGGCACATACGATGCCGCCGTCATCTTCGCCGTCGACGCGGTCAGCTCGGCGGCGAAGGCCTCCGTTCTGTCGTACCTGCTGCTGTTGCGCTTCGTCCTCTTCATCCCCATCACGATCGTCGGCTTCGGCCTGCTCGCCGCTCGCTACGGCGGGCTCTCGCGCGTGCGCGCGGCGCGTGCGGCGGCGAGAGCCGAGACCGCCGCGGCGGCCGCCTGAACCGATGGCGACCTCGACCGCAGAGCTCGGCGCGCCGACCTGGCTCGACGCGCTCCGCACGCGGCTGACGCCCGCGACCGCGGCCGCCCGCGAGACGGCGACGAACGGGCGCGTCTACGCGCTGCTGGCGGCGCTCGCGCTCGCGCTCGGCGCGCTCTCGCTGCTGTACCCCAGCACGCCGACGTACGACCCGTGGGCCTGGATCATCTGGGGGCGCGAGATCGCGCACCTCGACCTGCAGACGACCGGCGGCCCGTCCTGGAAGCCGCTGCCGGTCGTGTTCACGACGGTCTTCTCGCTGTTCGGGTCAGCCGCGCCGAACCTGTGGCTGATCGTCGCGCGCGGCGGCGCGATCCTCGCGGTGCTGTTCGCGTTCAGGCTCGGCGCGCGCCTGACGGAGCGGCGCTGGAGCGTCGCCTCGATCGGCGCCGGCGCGGTGGCCGCGGTCGCCGTCACGATCAGCTCGGAGTACGTGCGCACGATGTCGCTTGGGAACTCCGAGGGGCTGCTGGTCGCGTTCGTGCTGTGGGGGATCGAACGCCACCTCGACGGCCGCTACCGCCAGGCGTTCGTGCTCGGCTTCCTCGCCGCGCTGCTGCGCCCCGAGGTGTGGCCGTTCCTTGGCCTCTACGGCCTCTGGCTGCTGCTGATCGACCGCAAGGCGCTGTGGCTCGTGGCCGTCGGCTTCGTGCTGATCCCGGTGCTGTGGTTCCTGCCCGAGCTGTGGGGCTCGGGCAACATCTGGCGCGCCGCGGACCGCGCGAAGCAGCCGAACCCGAACAGCCCGGCGTTCGCGAAGCACCCGTTCGTGAAGGTGATCCAGCAGACGTGGCCGCTCGTGATCACGCCGGTGAAGGCGGCGGCCGCGTTCGCCTTCGCGCTCGCCGCGTGGGACTGGATCCGCCACCGCCGCCAAGCCGCGGTGCTCGCAGTCGGGCTGCTCGCCCTGGCGTGGATCGGGCTGATCGCCACGATGACGCAGGCCGGCTTCTCCGGAAACCCGCGCTACATCATCCTCGGCACCTCGATGCTGGCGGTGATCGGCGGCGTCGGCTTCGGCCGCGTCGTCCAGTACGCGGCCGCGCTCGCCGGGCGCGCCGCGAGCCCGCGGCTGGCGTTCGGCGCGGGCGCCGTCGCGTTCGTCGTGCTGGCGCTCGCCACCGTGCACTGGGCGGCGCCGCGCTTCAAGAACTTCGGCAAGCTCGACAAGGCGCTGCGCTACCAGGCCGAGCTGCGCTACGACCTGCAGCACGCGCTGGCGAGCGGCGGCGGCGTGAGCGCGGTGAAGTCCTGCGGCCCGGTCGTCGCCGGCAAGTTCAGCGTCCCGCTCGTCGCGTGGTACGTCCACGAGCACACGCTGTCGGTCGGGCTCGTGCCGGCGCCGAGAGGCACGGTCGTCGCGGCGCGCACGACGAACAACCCGCGGCTCGTGCCGCAGCCGCCGAAGCCCTACCCGCCCGGCTACGCGGCCGCGGTGACGGTGCGCTCCACGACGCTCTGGTCGACCTGCCCGCTGAGGACGGGCGCGGCTCGGGGCGCCTAGCGCGCCGCTAGCCTTGGGACGCGCAATGGCCACCGTCGCGGTCTCCCCCTCCCGGCGCTTCGCGCGGCTGCGCGCGTCCGATGCGCTGCTCGCCGGTGCGACGCTCGTCGTGCTCGTCGCGCTCTCCGCCTATGTGCGCACGCGCGCGATCGGCGGCTCGTTCTGGATGGACGAGGGCCTGTCGGTCGGCATCTCCTCGCATGCGTTCGGCGCGATTCCCGGCGTCCTCAGACAGGACGGCTCGCCGCCGCTCTACTACCTGCTGCTGCATGTCTGGATGGACGCGTTCGGCCGCAGCGAGACGGCCGTCCACTGGTTCTCGCTGACCGCCTCGCTGCTGACGATCCCCGTCGCCATGTGGGCAGGCTGGAGCCTGTGGGGCCGGCGCGCCGGCTACCTCGGCGCGGTGCTCTGCGCGCTGATGCCGTTCCTCACCGCCTACGGCGAGGAGGCGCGCATGTACTCGCTGATGGCGTTGCTCGCGCTGCTGGGCACCGCCTGCTTCCTGCATGCGTTCGTCTACCGCCGTCGCGCCTACCTGCCGGGCTTCGCGGTCGGGCTGGCGCTGATGGTCTACACGCACAGCTGGGGGATCTTCTACGGCGTCGGCGCGTTCCTCGCGCTCGGGTTGCTGTGGTGGCTCGCCGCGCGCGAGCAGCGGCGCGGACTGCTGGTGGACGGCCTGCTCGCGTTCGGCGGGGCCGTCGTGCTCTACCTGCCGTGGGTGCCGACGCTGCTCTACCAGACCGCCCACACCGGCGCCCCGTGGGCGAACAAGCCGCGCTTCGGCGTGCCGATCCAGATCGCGAGAGACGTGCTGGGCGGCTTCGGGCCGGCCGTCGCAGTCGTGCTCGCCGGCGGCTTCGGGCTCGCGATGCTGCTCGCCGCCAGACGCGCGCGCGGCGACCGCGAGCGGCTCTCGACATGGGTGCTGCTCACGGTCCCGATCGTCACGCTCGCGCTCGCGTGGCTGCTCTCGCAGGTCTCGCCGGCGTGGGCCTCGCGCTACTTCGCGGCGATCGTCGGCCCGCTCGTGCTGCTGCTCGCGCTCGGCCTCTCGCGGGCCGGCAAGCTCGGGATCCTCGCGCTCGCGCTCGCGTGCGTCTTCTGGATCAAGCCGACTCAGTACGTCGACGGGTACAAGAGCGACGTGCGCGATATCGGCGCCGAGGCCGGCGCGCAGATGCATACGGGCGATCTCGTGCTCGTCGGCCAGCCCGAGCAGACGCCGCTGGTCTGGTACTACATGCCCGGCGGCCTGCGGTACGCGGACACGATCGGGGCGGTCGCCGATCCGCGCTACATGGACTGGGCCGACGCGCTCGACCACCTCGAGGCCGCCCAGCCCGGCAGAGTGCTGCCGCCCTTGCTTGCTAAGCTGCGGCCCGGCCAGAAGGTCCTGTTCGTGCGCCCGATCACGGACGGGATAGCCAACTGGAGAGCGCCGTGGACGCAGCTGGTGCGGCGCCGCTCGGCGCAGTGGGGCGCGATCCTTGCGGACGACCCGACGCTGCGGCAGGTCCAGCTCGCGCCGCAGTTCTACCGTGGCGCCTCGACGGTCGGCGACAGCGCCGTCGTCTACGAGAAGACGGCCACCTCACAACCCTGACCCGGACGCTCCCCACACATGACCGACACTGAGACTTCTGACGCCGCCGCCCAGGACGCCCGCCCGTTCGTCGTGCTCGGCGGCGGCCCCGCCGGCCTGACAGCCGGCTACCTGCTCGCCAAGCGCGGCGAGCGCGTGATCGTGCTGGAGTCGACCGACCAGGTCGGCGGCATCGCGCGCACCGAGGTGCGCGACGGCTACCGCTTCGACCTCGGCGGCCATCGCTTCTTCACCAAGGTGAGAGAGGTCGACGACCTCTGGCACGAGATCATGAGAGGCGAGTTCCTGCTGCGCCCGCGCCTCTCGCGCATCTACTGGCACCGCAAGTACCTCGCGTATCCGCTCGAGGGCATGGACGTGCTCAAGAAGCTCGGCCCGATCAACCTCGTCAAGGCCGGCACGTCGTACCTGTGGGCCGCCACGAAGATGAAGCTGCGTCCGAACCAGCGCGAGGACACGCTCGAGCAGTGGGTCTCGAACCGCTTCGGCAAGTACCTCTTCAACCAGTTCTTCAAGACCTACACCGAGAAGGTGTGGGGCGTGCCGTGCACCGAGCTGCGCGCCGACTGGGCCGCGCAGCGGATCAAGGGGCTGTCGTTCTTCTCCGCCGCGAAGGCGGCGTTCCTCGGCAACAGAGGCAACAAGATCAGATCGCTGATCGACGAGTTCCACTACCCGAGATACGGCCCCGGCCAGATGTGGGAGAGAATGAAGGCCGACATCGAGACCAGAGGCGGCGAGGTGCGCATGAACGCGCCCGTCACCAAGGTCGAGTTCGACGGCAACAGAGCGGTGCGCGTCGTCGCCGGCGGCGAGACGATCGAATGCCGCGCCGTGATCTCGTCGCTGCCGCTGTCGCTGACGACGAGAATCGCCGACCCGGAGCTGCCGGTCGACGTGCGCGACGCCGGGCGCAACCTGCGGTACCGCGACTTCCTGACCGTCTCGCTCGTGATCGAGGGGGCGGACCTGTTCCCCGACAACTGGATCTACATTCACGAGCCGGACGTCGAGGTCGGGCGCATCCAGAACTTCCGCTCGTGGAGCCCGTGGATGGTGCCGAACGACACCGAGGCGTCGATCGGCATGGAGTACTTCTGCTTCGCCGGCGACGAGCTGTGGAACATGGAGGACGAGAAGCTCGTCGAGCTGGCGACGCGCGAGCTGGCGCAGACCGGCCTGTGCGACGCCTCGCGCGTCAAGCGCGGCTTCGCCGTGCGCGTCCACAAGGCCTACCCGGTCTACGACGAGCACTACGCCGAGCGCATCGCGACCATCCGCACCTGGCTCGACGAGGTGCCGAACTTCATCCAGGTCGGGCGCAACGGCCTGCATCGCTACAACAACTCCGACCACTCGATGCTGACGGCGATGCGGGCGGTCGAGAACCTCTGCGACGGCGCGCGGCACGACATCTGGGCGGTCAACGCCGAGAGCGTGTACCACGAGGAGGACCACGGGGACGAGGAGCGCAACCCGTACCCGTACAAGGAAGCGCCGCCGGAGAACGAGCGAGAGACGGCCGCGGCCTCCTAGCGGTCAGCGGCTCAGCCTACGGTCGCTCGTTCCGCACGCCGGCGCTATGGTCGGCGCATGGCTCGCATCGTCGTGTTGATCGTCGTCGCGGCGCTCGCCGCGGCGCCGGCGGGAGCGTCTGCGGCGGCTCCGGCACAGCAGCAGGCGCCGGCCCAGCTGCAGGACACGCCACAGCAGGCGCCGGCGACGCAGCCGCAGCAGGCGCCCGCATCGACGACGACGACCGCCGACAACGGCTCGATCAGCGGTCTCCAGGTGCTGCTGATCGTGCTGGCGGTCATCGCGTTGATCGGCGGGATCTGGATCGTGATCGCGCGCGACGCGAAGCGCGCGACGGCAGGCCGGGCGCGCTCGTCCGACGCGGAGGCGCTCGGCGGGCGCGGCGGCAGCGCGACGCGCGCGGGGCGCAGAAGCCGCAAGCTGAGTGCGGCGGAGAAGCAGCGCCGCAAGCGCGGTCGCGCGAGCTGACGCCGGCCCGGCGCTCGCCGCGCGACCTCGGCGGGTGACACACTCCTTGGTTCAAACGCAGACCTGAACCGTCTTCGCGCGCGTGCGCGCGGGGACGACGTGAAACCAGGAGATTGACCATGTCCACCAACAGCTTCGACGCCAAGGCGACGTTGTCGGTCGGCGATCGCGACTACGAGATCCACCGGCTCGACGCGTTGCAGGCGCAGCACGACGTCGCGCGGCTGCCGTTCTCGCTGAAGATCCTGCTCGAGAACCTGCTGCGCAACGAGGACGGCGAGGCGATCCGCGCCGAGGACGTGCTCGCGCTCGCGCGCTGGGACGCGAGCGCGCAGCCGAGCAAGGAGATCGCGTTCACGCCCGCGCGCGTCGTGATGCAGGACTTCACGGGCGTGCCGGCGGTCGTCGACCTCGCCGCGATGCGCGACGCGATGGCCGCGATGGGCGGCGACCCGGCGAAGATCAACCCGCTCGTTCCGGCCGAGCTGGTGATCGACCACTCGGTGCAGGTCGACGAGTTCGGCACGCGCTACGCGTTCGACACGAACGCGAGACTGGAGTTCGAGCGCAACAAGGAGCGCTACGCGTTCCTGCGCTGGGGACAGGGCGCGTTCGAGGGCTTCAAGGTCGTGCCGCCGGACACGGGGATCGTGCACCAGGTGAACCTGGAGTACCTCTCGCGCGTCGTGTTCGTCGACGACGAGAGCGGCCAGGCCTACCCGGACACCCTTGTGG
>DATNAP010000030.1:0-29144 GCA_035572475.1 Conexibacter sp.
CCCAGCTCCTCCTGGATCTCCTCGTCGAGGAAGCGGGAGGCGAGCCAGCGCATGATGTAGTCGGGCAGCGACTTCGCGAACGGGATCTCCGTGTTCATCGTCATGCCCTCGGGCTCGAAGCGCATGTAGCTGAACTTGCGCACGAGCGTCTCGAGCGGCACCCCATACTGGAGCGCGATCGAGATCGCGGTCGCGAACGAGTTCATCATCCCGCGCAGCGTCGAGCCCTCCTTGCCGATGTCGGTCAGGAAGATCTCGCCCACCGTGCCGTCCTCGTAGAGGCCCGCGGTGATGTAGCCCTCGTGTCCGCCGACGGAGAACTTGTGCGTGAGCGACTGGCGCTCGCGCGGCATCTTGCGCCGCGCCGGCGCGGGCGTCGCCTTGGCCAACGCCTCGGCGACCGCCTTGTCGACCGCCTCCTGCGTGACGGCGCCGCCCGTCGCTGCGTCCGCGCCCTGCTGCGCGTCGGTGCGCAGCGCCTGCGCGGTCTTCGAGCCGTCGCGGTAGATCGCGAGCGCCTTCACGCCGAGCCGCCACGCCTGGATGTAGGCGTCCGCGATGTCCTCGACCGTCGCGCTCTCCGGCAGGTTGACGGTCTTCGAGATCGCGCCCGAGATGAACGGCTGCACCGCGCCCATCATCTTGATGTGGCCCATGTGCGAGATCGCGCGCTCGCCGACCGCCACGTCGAACACCGGCAGGTGCTCGTCCGCGAGGCCCGGCGCGCCGACGATCGTGCCGTGCTCGTTGATCCAGGCCTCGATCTGCTCGACCTGCTGGTCGTCGTAGCCCAGCTCCTGCAGCGCCAGCGGGACCGTGCGGTTGACGATCGTCATCTGGCCGCCGCCCACGAGCTCCTTGAACTTCACGAGCGAGAAGTCCGGCTCGACGCCGGTCGTGTCGCAGTCCATCAGGAACGAGATCGTCCCGGTCGGCGCGAGCACCGTCGCCTGCGCGTTCCGGTAGCCGAACGCGTCGCCCAGCTCGACCGCCTCGTCCCATGAGCGCCGCGCCGCGGTCAGCAGCTCGCCGTCCTCGCACGTCGCGTCCGGGATCGCGTACGAGGCGTCGCGGTGCATCCGCATCACGTCGTTGTGCGGCTGGCGGTTCTCCGCGTAGCGCTCGTACGTGCCGACCGCCGCGGCGATCTCGGCCGAGCGCCGGTACGCGCGCCCCGTCATCAGCGCCGTGATCGCCGCGGCCGTGCCGCGGCCCGCGTCGGAGTCGTACGGCATGCCGTTGCTCATCAGGAACGCGCCGAGGTTCGCGTAGCCGAGCCCGAGCTGGCGGAACGCGTTCGCGTTCTTCGCGATCCCGTCGGTCGGGTAGCTGGACGCGCCGACGACGATCTCCTGTGCGAGGAAGACGATGTCGATCGCGTGCTCGTAGGCGGCCACGTCGAACGTCCCGTCCGCGCGCCGGAACTTCATGAGGTTCAGCGACGCGAGGTTGCACGCCGAGTCGTCGACGTGCATGTACTCCGAGCACGGATTCGACGCGTTGATGCGGCCGCTGTTGGGGCACGTGTGCCACTGGTTGATCGTCGTGTCGTACTGGACGCCCGGGTCCGCGCAGCGCCACGCCGCCTCGGCGATCTCGTTCATCAGCGCGCGCGCGTCGAGCGGATCGCCGACCGGCTCGCCGCTCGTGCGCCCGATCAGGCGCCACTCGTCGCCCGCCTTGACCGCCTGCATGAACTTGTCGGAGACGCGCACCGAGTTGTTCGCGTTCTGGTACTGGATCGAGGTGAAGCCCTCGCCGTCGATCGACATGTCGAAGCCGGCGTTGCGCAGCGCGAGGGCCTTGTCCTCCTCCTTGGCCTTGCACCAGATGAACTCCTGGATGTCCGGGTGGTCGACGTCCAGGACGACCATCTTCGCCGCACGGCGCGTCTTGCCGCCCGACTTGATCGTGCCGGCCCACGCATCGGCGCCGCGCATGAAGGAGACGGGGCCGGAGGCCGTGCCGCCCTTCGCGAGCTGCTCCATCGACCCGCGGATGTTCGAGAGGTTGATCCCGGAGCCCGAGCCGCCGCGGAAGATCATCCCCTCCTTGGTGTTCCACGCGAGGATCGACTCCATCGTGTCCTCGACCGAGAGGATGAAGCAGGCCGAGCACTGCGGCTGCTCTTCGAAGCCGACGTTGAACCAGACGGGGCTGTTGAACGCCGCGATCTGGTGCAGCAGGATGTGCGTCAGCTCGGCCTCGAACGCGTCGCCGTCCTCACTCGTGGCGAAGTAGCCGCGCTGGCGCCCCCAGTCGGCGATCGTGCCGGCGACGCGGCCGATCATCTGTCTGACCGAGCCCTCGCGCTCCGGCGAGCCGAGCTGGCCGCGGAAGTACTTCTGCGCGACGATGTTCGTCGCGTTCTGCGACCAGCTCCGCGGGAACTCGACGTCGGTCTGCTCGAACGAGACCTTGCCGCCGTGGCCGATGCGGGCGTCTCGCAGCTCCCACTCGACGCCGTCGAACGGATGGACCTCGGGCTGCGTGAAGAAGCGGTTCAGACGCAGCGCCTCGCCGCTCGGCGCATCAATCGTCGTGGGGGTGTGCGAGATAATCTCCATGCCTGCCTGCTCCTTCGCCTTCTCGCTATTTCGGCGCTTTCTGGCGCTCCCGATCACTCCCCGCGCGGGTCGATCAACCTTTCGAGCGGGTCGGACGGAAAACTTCTCCCTGCAAATCAGCGGTAAGCGTGCTGCCGGCCCTGCTCAGGGTAGTAGCATCGGCCCCCGATGACCGCCCGTAGTCGCATGCTGCTCGGGGCGCTCGCCGCCGCCCTGCTCGGGCTGCTGGCGGCGGTCCCCGCGTCCGCCGACCAGGCCTACGACAGAGTCGCCACCGCCTACGCCCAGAACGACGGCCAGCTGGCTCCGTGCGGGTTCACCACCGCCCAGCTCGAGGCGGCGCTGCGCGGCACGCCGCCCGTGTTCAGGACCACGATTCCCGAGCTTCAGAGAGCGATCCAGAGCGCGATCGCGGCCCACAAGCGCGGCGCCTGCAAGGGCGTCAAGCCGACGGAAGGGATGACCGGCGGAGCCGCGCCGGGGGCGGTGCCGCCGATGACGACGACGCCTGCCACGACGACGCCGGCGCCGGCTACGACGACGCCGACCGCGACGGCGCCCGTCGCGCCTGCGACCACGACGCCCGCGCCTGCGACCACGGTCCCCGTCCAGCAGGCGGCCGCGTCGAACGGAGGCGGCAGCGACCGCACCGCCCTCGTGATCGCGCTGATCGCGCTCGGCGCGCTCCTGCTGGCGGCGCTCGCGCTGTGGGGGACCGCGCGCACCCGCGGCTGGGATCCCGCGTGGGTCGCGCGCATGCGCCATGCATGGGGCGAGGCAGGCTTCCGCACGACCAGCACGTGGGCGGAATTCACCGACTGGCTGCGACTCGGGCGCTGAGGCGCCGACCGCCGGGCCCGGCGAAGTCGTCTGCTTTACTCCGCCCGCGATGAAGCTCCTCGTCACCGGCGGCGCCGGCTACATCGGCTCGATCGTCGCCCAGCAGCTGCTCGACGCCGGCCATGAGGTCGTCGTGCTCGACAACCTCAGCCGCGGCCATCGCTCCGCCGTGCCGGCCGGCGCACGCCTCGCCGAGGTCGACCTGCTCGACGCTGTGCGCGTGCGCGAGACGCTCGCCGAGGGCTTCGACGGCGCGCTCCACTTCGCCGCCTTCGCGCTCGTCGCCGAGTCGGTCGCGCAGCCGGAGCTGTACTACCGCAACAACGTCGTCGGCTCGCTCAACCTGCTCGACGCGCTGCGCGCGGCGGACGTGAAGCGGCTCGTCTTCTCCTCCACCTGCGCCGTCTACGGCGAGCCGGAGGTCGTGCCGATGGACGAGACGACGCCAACGCGGCCGGTCAACGCGTACGGCGCCTCGAAGCTCGCGGTCGACGGGATGATCGGCGACGAGTGCCGCGCCCACGGTCTCGGCGCGGTCAGTCTGCGCTACTTCAACGTCGCCGGCGCGAGCGGCTGCCTCGGCGAGGATCACGAACCGGAGACGCACCTGATCCCCAACGTGCTGCGTGCGGCGCACGGGATCAACGACTGCGTCCAGATCTTCGGCACCGACTACCCGACCCCCGACGGCACCGCGGTGCGCGACTACATCCACATCGAAGATCTCGCGAGCGCACACCTGCTCGCGCTCGACGGCGCGCGCCCGGGCGAGCATCGCGTCTTCAACCTCGGCAACGGCAACGGCTTCTCCGTCCGCGAGGTGATCGACGCCGCCCGCGAGGTGACCGGCTTGGAGATCCCCGTGCGCGAGGCCCCGCGCCGGCCCGGCGATCCGCCGCAGCTCGTCGCCGCGAGCGGCAAGATCCGCGCCGAGCTCGGCTGGGAGCCGCGCAAGCCCGCGCTCGCCGAGATGGTCGGCGACGCATGGGCGTTCGCCCAGTCGCATCCGCGCGGCTACGCCGGCGCGCCTGCCGCGACGTAGGCGGGGGCCGCGGGACGGCAACCGGCGCACGGCGCCGCCCGTTTCGGTGAGAATCGGGCGCTCTGGGGGAACCGCAGGGATGCTCGGGGGAAGGAGCACAGGGTGGCGAGGGCATGGTGGACGACGCTGGCCGTGGTCGCGGCGCTGGCGATCGGCGTGGCGGGCTGCGGCAGCAGCGGGAGCGGCACGGCCGTCAGAAGGATCGCGCTCGTAGCGCCGTACGGGAGCAACGAACCGCAGTGGACGTCGCGGGCGCTCGGAGCAGTCGCCGGCTATCGGAGTCAGCTCGCAATCAGAGTCGACACGATCGACGCCTCGAGGACGACCGACATCCGCGGCCTGCTCGAGCAGGCCTCGCACGCCGGCAACCAGCTCGTGATCGCCCACGACAGCCGCTACGCCGACGTCGCCGAAGCGGTTGCCGCCGACACGAAGGTGCCGGAGCTCGTGTGGGGCGAACGGCCGCACGCGAAGAAGGGGCTCGTCGGCCAGATCACCGTGCAGGACAAGGAGGGCGGCTACATGGCCGGCGTCGTCGCCGCGACCTCCGCGATCACGAGAAGACTCGCGGTCATCGTGCTCGCCGAAGGCTCCGACTGGGACACCGCGACCTGGAACCGCACGGCGGGCGGCTACGTCGCGGGCGCTCGCAGCGTCGACCCGGGCGAGCAGATCAGATACGTCGAGGTCGGCCAGAGCAGCCCGACGACGCCCGAAGCGCTGTACGCCGTCACGCACAGACTGCTCAAGGCCGGATCGCAGTTCGTCCTCGTGCTCGGCGGCAGCGCGACCGTCGGAGCGCTGAGAGCGATCGAAGACTTCAGGGGCGAGAACCAGTACGTCGGCGTGATAGGCGACAAGGCCGAAGTGAACAAAGAAAACATCGTGCTGGCGTCGATCCTCTACGACTTCAAGCCGGCGTTCCGAGAGGCGGTCGTCGACGTCAGAAGAGGCAGATTCGGGCAGCGCCCGTACGCGCTGACGCTCGTCGACGGAGGGATCTCCGTGATGACCACAGGCCGCACGCCAGGCGAAGCGACCACGGCCGCGGAAGCCGCGAAGACGAAGCTCGAGGAAGGGCAGATCAGGGTTCCCGTCACGTCGACCGCCGAAGCGGTGCAGGCGCTGATCGCCCAGAGAGCGCAGGGCTGAGGACTACGAGCCGGCGGCGCCGCTGCGCGCGGCGCTGTCGGCCGCGCCGCCCGCCCCGACCGGCGCGCTCGCGGCCGCTGCGCCCTCGCGCGCGATCACGTCGAGCATCTGCGCCTCCATCGCGGGCGCCTCTCTGCGGCCCTGCCGGTCGAACAGCGGCGCGAGCGGCCCGCGCAGCGCGATCAGCCCGCGCACCCAGCCCGGCACGGTCACGTGGCGCGAGCGCTGCTCGACCCCGCGCGCGACCGCGTCGGCGACGTCGGACAGCGGGTAGGTCCTGCCGACCGGACCGCTGATTCGCTCGCGCATCCCGGCCATGCCGCTGCGCGCGTCGGCGCCGCGCACCATGTCGGTGTCGATCCAGGAGAAGTAGGCGACGCCGACGCCGACGCCGAGGTGTGCGACCTCCGTGCGCAGGCAGTCGGCGAACGCCTCGACGCCCGCCTTGCTCGCGCTGTAGGCGGACATGAACGGCGGGTGCACGATCGCCGCGAGCGACGCGATCTGGAGCACGTAGCCACGGCGGTCGATCACGTGCGGGAGCGCCGCGCGGACGGTCCGCCAGCTCCCGAGCAGGTTGACCTCGACGACGCGCTCCCAGGCGGCGGGGTCGATCGAGCGGATCGAGCCGCCGGTGGCGATGCCGGCGTTCGCGATCACGACGTCGATCCCGCCGAAGCGCTCGACGGCGCCGTCAACCGCGGCCTGGATCGCCTGCGTGTCGGTCACGTCCGCCTCGAACCAGGCGGCGTCCGGGCCGCACTGCGCGGCGACCTGCGCCAGCTCCTCGGGCTCGAGCCCGACGAGCGCCACCTTGGCGCCTCTGGCGGCGAGCTGCTTGGCGGCGGCGGCGCCGATGCCGCGTGCCGCGCCGGTGACGAAGACGACCTGGCCGGAGATCGGGCGTGAGGTGGAGGGCATGCGTTGGACGCTACCCCGCGAGCAGGTCTTCGAGCGCCGCCAGCGCCTGCGCGAGCACGCTCGGCGCGTCGGCGGTCGCGTCGAGCGTGCGGATCCGCTGCGGCTCGGCCGCGGCCAGCTCGTCGTAGGCGGCGGCGATGCGCGCGAAGAACTCGTCGGCCTCCCGCTCCAGGCGGTCGGGCGCCTCGCCGCGGCCGTCCTGGCGCGTGCGTCCGAGCGCCGGGTCGATCCGCAGCAGCAGCGTGCGGTCGGGCGCGAGTCCGCCGGTCGCGAACGCGTTGATCGCGCGTACCTGCTCGAGGCCGAGCGCGCGGCCGGCGCCCTGGTAGGCGAGCGAGGAGTCGACGAAGCGGTCGAGCAGGACCCAGCGCCCGGCCGCCAGCGCGGGCGCGAGCGCCTCCTCGACGAGCTGCGCGCGTGCGGCGGCGTAGAGGAGCGCCTCGGCGCGCGGGGCGACCTGCAGCTGCGGGTCCTTGACGAGCGTGCGGATGCGCTCGGCAGCGGCGACGCCGCCCGGCTCGCGCAGCAGCTCGGCGTCGATCCCGTGAGCTGCGAGGACGTCGAGCAGGCCGCGCGCGAGCGTCGTCTTGCCGGCCCCGTCGAGTCCCTCGATCGTGATGAGCCGGCCGCGATCCACCGGGGCGACCTTATACGCTCGCTCCCGTGGCCGATCTCCCCGGCACCGAGCATCATCCGCACGCGCGCGCGACGCTCGGCGCCGCGCTGAAGGCCGGCGGCGCGCCCTCGCACGCCTACCTGTTCCACGGCCCTGCCGGCAGCGGGAAGCGCACCGCCGCGCGCGCGTTCGCGGCCGCCCTGCTGGCCGAAGGAGCGCGCGACCCGGCCGGCGCGCGGGCTCGCGTCGAGCACGGCACGCATCCCGACCTGACGTGGGTGACCCCGAGCGGCGCGCACGAGATGCTCGTCGGCGACGTCGAGCCGGTCATCTCCGGCGCGGCGATGACACCGTTCGAGGCGGCGCGGCGCGTGTTCGTGCTCGAACGCGCCGACACGCTGATCGAGCAGGCGGCCAACAAGCTGCTCAAGACGCTCGAGGAGCCGGCGCCGTTCGTCCACCTGCTGCTGCTGAGCGACCGCCTTGCCGAGGTGCTGCCGACGATTCGCTCCCGCTGCCAGCTCGTGCGCTTCGACGCGCTGCCGCCGGACGCGCTCGCCGAGCGGATCGGACGCCGCGGCGTCGCGCCCGAGCAGGCGGCCGCATGCGCCCGGCTGGCGCTCGGGGACGGCGAGCGCGCGCTCGAGCTGGCGCTCGACGACGGTCCGGCGCTGCGGGCCGGCGGCGAGGCGCTCGCGCGCGCGGCGCTGGCCGGCCGGGTGGCGGAGCAAGCGCCGTGGCGCGTACTGCTGGACGTGTGCAGGGAACGCGGCAGCGCCGCCGTGACGGAGGCCAAGGCGCGGCTCGCCGAGGAGCAGGAGCTGGTGCCGAGAAGAGAGCGCAAGCGGCTCGAGACCGAGTACGAGCAGCGGATCCGGCGCACGAGACGACGGGTCGAGACCGAGGTGCTCGACCTCGGCCTGCAGCTCTCGAGCCTGTGGCTGCGCGATGTCGCGTGCGTCGCCTGGGGCGCGGGGGATCTCGTCCATCATGTCGATCGCGCGGGCGCGCTCGCCGAGGACGCCGCCGGCCGCGACCCGCAGCGGCTGCGTGCCGGCGTCGAGCTGGTGGAGGGGACCCGGCGGCGGCTGCGCAGCAACGTGAGCGAGGAGCTGGCGCTCGAGGTGCTCGCGTATCGGCTCGAAGGCCTGCTCGCGTGATGCTCGCGCTCGTCCGCTACGGGCTGCCCGCCGCAATCGCGGTTGCGGGCGTCGTCTGCCTCGAGCTCGGCGGGACCGCCGCCGGCGCGGGCGTCGTGCTGATCGGCTCGGCCGCGATCGTCCTCCTGATCAACGTCCTCTTCCGCATGAGCCTCACCAGCAACAGGGACCGCGAGGCGGAGGAAGAGGCGCGCGAGCGCTTCGAGCGCGAGGGGCGCTGGCCGGACGACTGAGCCGGGCGGCGCGGCGGCCGTCCCGCCCTGGTACAAATCCTCGCGAAGTGTCACAGCGAACGGTCGAGGACGAGGCGCTGCTCGACGCCACGCAGGCGTGCGTGCTGGCGGTCGGCGTGCGCCGCACGACGATGACGGACGTCGCGCGGCGCGCGGGCGTGAGCCGCATGACGCTCTACCGCCGCTACGCCGACGTCACCTCGCTCATGCAGGCGCTGATGACGCGCGAGTTCACGCAGATCATCGCCGAAGTCGAGGTGGAGGTGGCTCCGCTGCCGACGATGCGCGAGCGGCTCGTGCGCGCTGCGATGATCGGGGTCGACCGCCTCACGCGGCACCCGCTGTTCCTGCGCATCGTCGACGTCGACCCCGAGCTGCTGCTGCCCTACATCACCACCCGCCGCGGCGCCTTCCAGAAGGCGGCCGTCGGGGCGCTGGAGACGCGCCTGGACGACGGCGTCGCCGAGGGCTCGGTCGGCGTGGCGGATCCGGCGGCCGCCGCCCGCACGATCGAGCTCGCGCTGCGCGGCTTCGCGTTCCAGACGCTCGCGGCCGGCGCGGCACGGGAGCGCGAACAGGAGCTGACGGAGCTGGGACGGATGCTCGACGCGTACCTGGCGCCATGACCGCTCCGGATCCACGCATGCGCTGGTGGGGCTGGGGCGAGGACGGCCATGACGCGCCGTTGTCACAGGGCGCGCTCGCCATGCTCGGCGAGCGCATCGGCCCGCTGGCGGGTGTGCGGCGCGACCCGGTCGCGCTCGCCGACGTGCTGCTGCCCGATCCGGCGCTGCCGGCGGCCGCGCGCGAGCGGCTCGTCTCGGCGGTCGGTGCCGAGCACGTCCGCGGCGACCGCCTCGCGCGCGTGACGCACGCTGCGGGGCGCGGCTACCACGACCTCGTGCGGCTGCGCGCGGGCGCGCTCGACGCCGCGCCCGACGCGGTCGTCTATCCCGCCGACGCGGACGAGGTCGCTGCGGTCTTGCGGGCGTGCGCGGAGGCGGACGTCGCGGTCGTCCCGTTCGGCGGCGGCACGAGCGTCGTCGGCGGCGTCGAGCCGCTCCGGGGCGCGCGCGAGGCGGTCGTCGCGCTCGACCTCGCGCGGCTCGACCGCCTGCTCGCGGTCGACCCGATCTCGCTCACCGCGACCGTGCAGGCGGGCGTGACGGGGCCGGCGCTGGAGGCGGCGCTCGGCGAGCACGGCATGACGCTCGGCCACTTCCCGCAGTCGTTCGAGTACGCGACGGTCGGCGGCTGGGTCGCGACGCGCTCCGCCGGGCAGGCGTCGACCGGCTACGGGCGGATCGATGCGCTCGTGGTCGCGCTCCGGGTCGTGGCGCCAAGCGGGGAGATGGCGACGCGCGCCGTGCCCGCGAGCGCGGCCGGGCCGAGCCTGCGCGAGCTGCTCGTCGGCTCCGAGGGGGCGCTCGGCGTGATCGTGGAGGCGACGCTGCGCCTGCGCCCGCGCCCGACGGTCCGTCGCTACGAGGCCTTCTCGTTTCCGGGCTACGCGGCCGGCGCCGACGCCTTCCGCGCGCTCGTGCAGGACGGCGTCGCGCCAGACGTCGCGCGGCTGTCGGACCCGGTCGAGACGCAGGTCTCGTTCGCGCTCTCCGGCGGTCCGGTGCTCGCGACGCGCGCGCTCACCGGATACCTGCGCGCGCGCGGCCATGGCGACGGCTGCCTCGCGATCGTGGGCTGGGAGGGGACGAGCGAGGGCGTGGTGCGGCGCCGCCGCGCGACGGGCGCGCGAATGCTGCGCGCACACGGCGCGGTCGCGCTCGGCACGCCGGTCGGCCAGGCGTGGGAGCACGGTCGCTTCCATGCGCCGTACCTGCGCGACGAGCTGCTCGCGCACGGGGTGATGGTCGAGACGCTCGAGACGGCGACGACGTGGGACCGGCTGCTGGCGCTCCACGAGGCGGTGGCAGCCGCGCTCGACGGCGCGCTGCGCGCGCGCGGAACGCCGCCTGTCGTGATGAGCCACGTCTCGCACGTCTACCGCGCGGGCGCGTCCTTGTACTTCACGTTCGTCGCCCGCCAGCAGGAGGGCGCGGAGCTGGAGCAGTGGCACGCCGCGAAGGCGGCGGCGAGCGATGCGATCCTCGCCGCCGGCGGCACGATCACGCACCACCACGCGGTCGGCCGCGACCACGCGCCGTGGCTGCCGGGCGAGGTGGGCGCGCTCGGGATCGAGCTGCTGCGCGCCGCGAAGGCGACGCTCGATCCCGCGGGCGTGATGAACCCGGGGAAGCTGATCGACCCGGCGGGATTCGATCCCGCCCGCCCCGCCGGGTCGTAGTTCACTCAGCGCAGCGGCTTCGCGTCGATCGCGCCGTGCCCGCAGACGGGTCCGAGCCGCCACGGGATCACGAACGGGTGCGCGCCGCCGGGCGGTGCGACGCGCACGCGCGCAGGCGTCGGCTCGCAGGCTCCGCTCGTCGGCTCGCCGGGGTGCGGGACCGCGCTGAAGCGCAGGTCGGAGCGTGCGCTCGCGCCCGGCGTCAGCACGACGGTGCGCGGACCGCCCGCGACGGCGACGTGGACGACGCGCGTCGGCAGCGGCGCATTCGTCGGTCCGAGCAGGCGCAGGCCGGGGTAGCCGCGCAGGCTGCACGTCTGGCGCGTGACGTTCGTCAGCACGAGCGTGACGAGGCGCGAGCCGGCTGCGCCCTGCGCGTTGCGCAGCTCGCCGAGCAGCGAGAACGTGCCGCAGGTGGGCGGTGCTCTCGCGGGCGCGGCGGCGGGCAGGGCGAGCGCGCCGCCTAGCACCGCGAGCGCGAGCGCGAGCGCGGCGCCGTGCCGGGGCGCACGAACGGGGTGGGGGTGGGACATGAGGACCCTCCGGGTCTGTGGGCGGCGCGCGGCGCGCGCCGATGCGGGCGTGAGCGTAGCTCGCGCTTCGTCAGGTGGCGAGCACGCCGTGACCGAGCGCCGCGTGCGCCGCGTCGAGCGCGGCCGCGCGCCGCTCGGGGACGAGCCCGAGCCGCGTGCGACGGTCGAGCAGGTCGCCGACGGTCAGCGCAAGCTCGTGCTCGACCGCGAAGCGAAGCTGCGCCGCGAGGTCCGCTTGCGGACGATCGGCTCCGGCCAGGCGGATGCGGTGCGTGATGCAGCGGCCAGCCGCCGCGCCGGGGCGCGCCGCGACATGGTCGAGCGCATCCTGTGCCATCCGCCGCGCGGTTGTCAGCTTGCCGCCGACGACGATCACGGTCCCGTCGTGTTCGACGACGGCGTGGCGGCGGGAGAGGTCCGCGGTCGCGCCGTCCGCTGCGAGCAGCGGCCGCAGCCCGGCGAAGCGCCCGGCGACGTCCTCGCGCGTGGGCGTGCGCACGAGCACGCGCCCGATCGCGCTGAGCAGGAACTCCTCTTCGTCCGCGCCGACCGCCGGCTCGTCCGGGATCGGGCCCTCGAACGGCGCGTCCGTGATCCCGATCATCACGAGCCCGTCCGTTCGCGGGACGGCGAAGACGAAGCGCGAGGACTCGCCGGGCAGCGGCGCGTTGACTGCCGCGCGCGGCTCGCCGACGGCGTCGGCGAGCACGAGCAGGTGCGAGCCCTTGCTCGGTCGCAGCCGCACCGCTCCGCCGGACAGCTCGCCGGCCCACACGCCCGTGGCGTTGATGACGTTGCGCGCGCGGATGTCGAAGCTCGCATCGTGCGCGTCCGCACCGCCGCCGGGCGCCGCGCCGAGCACGTCGGCGACCGTCGCCCCGTCCGCGCGCAGCGCCCTCGCCTCGACGTACGTGAGGATGCGCGCGCCGTATGCCGCGGCCGTGCGCGCGACGGCGACGACGAGGCGTGCGTCGTCCTCGATCTGCGCGTCCCAATGCAGCAGCGCGCCGCGCAGCTGGCGGTCGCTGAGGCCGGGCGCGAGTCGGCGCGCCTCCTCGACGCTGACGCGGCGGGCCGGCGGGAGGCGCCGCCGGCTGGTCCCGGCCGCCGCGCGCAGGGCGTCGCCGAGCCGCAGCCCGACCTCCAGCTTGGTCCCGGTCGCGCGGCTGACCTGAGCGCCGAGTGGTATCAGCATCGGCAGCGCGCGGATCAGGTGCGGCGCGCTGACGTCCATCAGGATCGCGCGCTCGCGCGCGGACTCCCACGCGACCCCGACGTCGCCGTGCGCGAGGTAGCGCAGCCCGCCGTGCGCGAGCTTCGAGGACCAGCGGCTCGTGCCCTGCGCGAGGTCGCCGCGCTCGACCAGGGCGACGCTCAGCCCGCGCGTCGCGGCGTCGAGTGCCGCCCACGCGCCGACGATCCCGCCGCCGACGACGAGCACGTCGACCGCCTCTCCGGCAGCCAGCGCCGCCAGCTCCCGTGCGCGCCGCGCGCCGTCGAGCGAGCCCGACGCGACCGGCTTCGGCACGCTTGCGCCAGGACCACGAAGTGACAACACGCGGCAAACTGTAACGCGCTCGCCGGCCGCCCGCGCCGCTCCGCCGGCCTCGGCTACCATGTCGCTCCCCGCCGACGTAGCTCAGCTGGTAGAGCACTTCACTCGTAACGCCCCCGCCTGGACGCCCGTTACGTCCCGTTGCTCCCAGTGCAGGGAGCAGGAGCCCGTTGCGTGGGGTTCCGTGCGACAGCTTCGGAAATCTGGGGGAAATCTGGCGCGGCTCGCTACTGCACATGTAGTAGCCATCTATGGAGGTCGCCGCGATGCTCACGCCCGCCCAGATTCGACCGACTGGCCATACCCAGGTCAAGACGACCGGCGGCCGCCGGTCCTACTACGCGTTCTGGCACGACGCCGAGGGCAAGCACGGCAAGCGGCTCGGTTCGGCGCATGTGAAGGATTCGGGGCGTCGCACCCCGCGCGGCGCAGTCGTCTGGCGGGCGGCTGACGGGCCGAAGCCGTCGCCTGAGCATCTTGTTCCGAAGGAGGCGCAGGCGCTGCTCGAGGAGATCCTCGCGGCTGCACCGCGGATCTCATCGAAGACGATCGAGTCGGCGCATCACACGTTGCGGGACGCGGCCGAGGCAACATCGCCGAGCGCAAGCGCGAGAAGGGGCTCAAGCGGGGCACGATCATCGGCTACGAGGACGTCTACGAGCGGCTCTATCGAGACTTCGGCGAAGACCGGGCGCTGGAAGAGATCAACGACAGAGAGCTCGTGCGGGAGTACTTCGCGACCTTCAAGGCGCAGACCGCGATCGGCCGGAAGAGAGCGCAGGAGTTGCGGGCCGCCGGCGCAAACCGTGAACCGCTACCGCGACCTGCTCTCCGCCGCCCTCGACTACGCGGTTGGGAAAGGATGGATCGAGGAGAACGCGCTCAAGGGCCAGCCGCGCCGCGGACGCAAGGCGGAGCGCCAGCGGATCCTGCGTCGCGACGACTTCGCGCTCGGGTTGCGCTGGGGCGCGGTCGACTTCGAGGCTGAGGTCGTGCGGGTCTATGACAACTTCGTCGAGAACCAGCTCGACACGACGAAGACGGAGGCGACGGTTGCGATCCCGATGACCCCGCGCTGGAGAGCGGCGTTGTGGAAGCTCAAGCAGTGCGGCTACCGCACAGCCGACGAAGACTTCGTCCACACGCGCGACGTGCGTGGCGCCCCGGCGTCGGCGGCCTCGCTGCGCAGAGCGTTCCGCAAGGCACAGGTTGCCGCTGGCCTGAAGGCGATTCCGATGTACAACGCTCGCCACAGCTTCGGCATGGCGCTTGCGCGCAGCGGTCGCTTCGACGTGCGCACGATCCAGGCGCTGATGCGCCACGACCGCATCAGCACGACGGAGCAGTACATGGCCTACGCGCCGCGACCGGATCTGCAGGCGCAGTTGACGCGAGCGCTGCTCGGCGCCGAGCCCGGCGCTCAGCGCGCTGCCGTCGCTCCGGCCGGTGGAGCGGTCAACGTGTCCACGCTCCTCCAGCGGCTCGACGAGGAGCTGCCGGCGAAGTGGCTTCGCACAGTACGAGGAGTCTGCGAGGAGCTCGCGTCGGGGTTGAGAGTCGCCACCGTGGCCTGAGGGTGGGCGGCGGGCCGAAGAGCCGACGCGGGGACTCGAACCCCGGACCCCCACTTTACGAGAGTGGTGCTCTACCAGCTGAGCTACGTCGGCAAGTCTGCGCCCGCCTTGGGCGAGCGACCAGCAATCCTAGCGTCCGCGCGCTGGCGACGACATAGGCGATTGGCGGATCCCGCCCCGTTGCTACTCGATGGAAGCGGTCGCTGGGTCGGCCCAGTCTTCGGGCGGTTCGATCTTGGCCTCGATGCCGGCGTGCTCTTGGAGCAGGTAGAGGAGATTGCTGCCGCTGAGCAGCTCAAGCGGCTTGCCCTGCGCGAACGCGAACGACGCTTTCCGTACCCGCTCGTGGTGACCAAGATGCCCTTGCTGGCGCCCTCGTTCTGCATCGTGCCGAACAGGTCGCGGACCGCGCTGACGCCGACGGTGTGCTTGTAGCGCTTGGCCTGGATGACGACCTTGCCGCCGAAGATCGGGCGCGGATCGTAGGCGACGCAGTCGACCCCGCCGTCGCGTGACGCCTGCGTCAGGCGTGTCTCGAGTCCCATCTTCTCGAACAGGTTGGTGATCAGGGTCTCGAACTCGCTCGGAGTCAGCTCCATGAGGTTGGGGCGCTGGTCGATCGTCGACAGCACGTCGGTCTCCTCGATGAAGCGCGGGTCCACCATGTCGAACTCGAGCACGGGCCGTACCGGCGCGAGCTCGGCGGGGCTCTTCGAGACGGCTGCGTTGAGGCCCTTCAGACATGCCTCGGGCTCCACCAGTGCGAGGTCGAGCGTCGCAAACGCGTCGCGCGTGCTGCGCAACGTCACGAGGCATGGACGGACGGGCTGTCCCGTCCGTGGGTCGATCGTGTCGACGTGACCGTTGAAGACGACCGAATCGAAATGGCCGGCGCGGTCGGACTCGAACAGCTCGTGCACCGTTCGCAGAGCCGTCTGAGAGATGACCCGTGTGTAGAGAGCCTTGCGCTGGCTGACCGGCCGTGCCTTCGCTGCGATCTCGTCTCTGGCTCTGACGTAGCGGTACTCGAGCGCGGCGGGGACCACCTCGAACGTCGGCAGATCCAGCTCGACGACGAGCTGTCGTGACTCCGGCACGAATGCGGCCTTGTGCTGCTGAGGGAAGCCGTCGGGGTAGCGGCTCGCGGCCAGCACCATCGAGGAGTAGTTCACGACAGCCTCAGGCTCGCCACGCTCGTAGCCAATGCGGAAGGCGTCGACTTCCGCGTGTTGGGCGGTGATCCGCTCTGCCTCGACACGCGCTCGCTCGTCGTGTTCGGCTCTCGCTGTCGCCAGCGCCGCCTCCCGATCGCGTTCTGCCTGCTCGTAGGCGGCCATCGCTCGAGCGTGCTCCTGCTCGGCTGCGGCTGTTGCGGCGGCATGCTTGGCCTTCGCGCCCGGAACGAGCTTCTGCAACGCGCTCGGCGGAGAGGGCAGCGCCAACTCTGGAACCTGCCCCGGCTGCGCGAGAGCGCCCGGCCTGAAATGCGACTGCTTGGGCTTGTCCTTAAGCGACTCAAAGTCGATTGCGTCATCGACTGCGAGTGTCTGAGCGAGCAGGCCTTCGAGCGCCTCGACGTATCTGGCCAGCTCTTGGTTGGCCTGGTCGGTGTCAGCGAGCCGGCTCTCCAGATAAAGCTGCTTGCGCTCCTTCTCCTCGGCGGCACGTTGGCGCGCCTGCTCGCGCTCGCGACGCAGCTGCTCCCGCTGCAGCGCTCTCGCCGCACGCTCCGCCTCACGCCGGCGGCGCTCCTGCTCACGTCGTACTTGAACCCAATAGCTGCTCGCCATCGCTACATCCCGCGGCGCAGGAGGCTATCCGGCGAGCGAAACCTGACGCGCCGTTTGCCGAAGCCGTTCGGGAACGACGCATAGACTGCCTGGCGCTGATGGCCGAGCACACCGCACCTCGCCGCTACTTTGCGGAACGTCGCGGCCGCGGCCCAAAGCTCAATCCGCTGCCTTTCGAGAGAGTCCGCCAGATGGTCGTCGGCGTGCTCGACAGATTCCGCGACGAGGGCTACTTCCAGGAGGCCTTCGGCTACGACTGTGTCGATGCTGGCGAGGTCACTGGCACACTCGGCAGCTTTCCTGATTCGTATTTCTTGCGAACGATCCATCGCGAAGACATCTGGCCCTACTGGTTCAGCACGAACCTTGTGCCACGGTGGGAGCAGTGGGACGAGGACACGCTGTTCGATGTCGTCGAGGTTCTGCACGACCTTGTCTCGAGAGGAGTCGAGGGCAGGTACCACCAGTACAACCACTGCGGGTGGCACTACGACAAGTTCGATCGAGCGGCCGGGCAGCGAGAGCTCCGCGATGAGCTGAACCAGATCCTTCCGCTGGGCAGTCCCGCGTACGAGATCGAGGACAGCGGCCAGATCATCGAACGCGGACCAGCGGCCTTCCGAACCCTGGTCGACGCTCCTGTGCCCGAAAGCGCCGATGAGGATCTCATCACGCAGAAGATCGAGGGCGCCATCGCGCGCTTCCGGGCACGCGGCGCAGACAACGAGGAGCGCCGAGTAGCAGTGCGAGAACTCGCTGATGTGCTGGAGGCGCTGCGGAGACAGGTCAAGGAGCACATGCTTTCGGCCGACGAGAGTGCGCTGTTCCATATCGCCAATAGATTTGTCCTCCGCCATCACAGCCGCGACCAGCGTGGAGACTACGACCGGGCAACATGGCTGAGCTGGGCGTTCTATGTGTACCTGGCAACCATCCACGCGGTGCTTCGAATCATCGACCGCCAGCAGACGTAGACCCGCGGGCCGTGGGGCGTCTCGGGAGGGCGTGCCATTACCGATCTCCTTTTTTAGCCCTGCCCCGGTCCCTCGTGAGCTGGCATACTGCCATTAGCAGGACAAAGTACGCGACATACCAGACGGCAAAGGAACGTACGTGGCAGATATCGCCGAACGCCTCGGAACCGCTGCTGCCAAGGCAGAGCTCGACCAGAGCGACCTTGCGCGGGTGCTGGACGCCAACCCGCGCACCGTTTCACGTTGGCTGCAGCGTGCGAGTGCTCCGCGTCCTGACGCGCGCGAGCGCTTGCTTGAGTTGTTGGCGGTGCTCGAAGAGCTGTCCTTGGTGCTGCGTCCGCAGGCAGCGCATGACTGGTTGTTCACGCCCAACCCGCTGCTCGACCACTACAAGCCGGTCGACTTGCTGCGTGATGGCAAGCCTCGTCCAGTGCTCGGAGCCATCGACGCGATGGCCGAGGGCGTGTTCGTCTAAGCCGTGCTGGACGCCAAGCTGGTCGCCCGCGTCGACGGGCTGGATGCTGCTGCCTACCACGGCGAGGCGTTCCGGCATCTGCCGCCTGCGTATGACCCGCTGTCGGGGCGCGGTGCCCGGATCCATGGTGGGCGATGGAATCCGCCAGACAGCTTCTCCGTGCTCTACCTCGGACTCGACCGCCAGACCGTTGTCGACGAGTTCGAGCGGCTCGCGCGTCGTCAGCGCCGCGACCCCTCGGACTTCTTGCCGCGCGCGTTCTATCGCTACGACCTCACGCTGCAGAACGTCCTTGATCTACGCAACGCAGAGGCGCTGGCAGCGATCGGTTTGAGCGTCGCTGAGCTGAGCTCGGACCAGCTTGAGGCGTGTCAGCGGGTCGGTCGTGCCGCCCACCATGCCGGGCGCGAGGGAATCCTCGCGCCCTCCGCGGCGGGCGAGGGAACGGTGCTCGCACTGTTCCTGGACGGGATGCAGCCCGGGTCGACGATCGCGCCGACCCGCATGGAGACTTGGGAGAGCACGCCCGAATAGGCTCGACGCTGGCTGTTCCCCAAGCATCGCGCAGTGGGAGCTTCGCCACCCGAGACACGTCGCCCTCATCGGAGGCGCTCTCCCAACTGCGACTTGACGTGTTGCTTCGGGCACGTAGGGAAATCGTGGAGAAGACCTCGTGGACAACGCACTCGCGACGTGTCCCGAGAAACCTGGCTATTTGCAGGGATCTTCTCTGCGTAAGGTGCCGGGCAGTGCTCCTCCCTTCCTTCCCTCGTAATGAAGGGGTCCCCGGTTCGAGTCCGGGCGTCGGCTCTCGACGGTGGAGGGCGAAGGGCTTACGCCACATTTGCGTCTATCGACGCGCCATAATGGGTGTCAGTGGAGGGGGCCGCTGTACGCACGGTGCTCGCGCGGGGGTGCGGGCGTGAAGAGCTGGGCTTCGCCGTCTGTGCGGCGGGAGCGCGAGCTGGCGGCGCGGTCGGCTGTCGGTGAGCGGGCTTCCGGCGCACCGGGTGCTCGTGACGGGCGGCGCGGGCTTCGTCGGCGCGAACCTGGCGATCGTGCTCGCCGGGCGCCACCCGGACTGGGAGCTGCTGGCGCTTGACAACCTCAACCGGCGCGGATCCGAGCTGAACCTCCCTCGCCTGCGCACTGCGGGCGTTCGCTTCGTCCACGGCGACGTGCGCGAGCGGGACGACCTCGACGGGCTGGCGCCATGCCAGGCGATCGTCGAGTGTTCCGCTGAGCCATCGGCGCTCGCGGGTGGTGACGGCCGCACCGCCTACGCCGTCCGCTCCAACCTCGTCGGCGCGTGGAACTGCCTCGAGCTGGCGCGTCGCGATCGCGCGCAGGTCGTCTTCCTGTCGACCAGTCGTGTGTATCCCGTCGAGGCGCTCAACACGCTCACGCTCGTCGAGCGCGCGACCCGCTTCGAGCTGGCGAAGTCCCAGCCGCTGCCGGGCGTCTCCGAGGCAGGGATCGCCGAGGGCTTCCCGTTGGAGGGCGCCCGCACGCTCTATGGCACGACGAAGCTTGCGGCAGAGCTGCTGGTGACCGAGTATCGCGAGGCGTTCGGCCTGCGAGCGGTGATCGATCGCTGCGGCGTCATCGCGGGGCCCTGGCAGATGGGCAAGGTGGACCAGGGCGTCTTCACGCACTGGATGCTCGCCCATCTGCTTGGAGGATCGCTCTCGTACATCGGCTTCGGCGGCAGCGGCAAGCAGGTGCGCGATCTCTTGCACATCGCCGACCTCATCGACCTCGTGGAGCTTCAGCTGCTCGACCCCGATCATTGGGACGGGGCGACCGTGAACGTCGGCGGCGGGCGGGCGTGCTCGCTGTCGTTGCGCGAGACGACAGCGCTCTGCCGCGAGCTCAGCGGTCGCGAGATCCCGATCGCGGCGGCGGGCGAGGATCGACCCGGGGACGTGCCCGTCTACCTCTCTGACTGCGCGCGCCTGTTCGCGCTGACCTCCTGGCGGCCACGCCGCGCACCGCGCCAGGTCCTGCGCGACATCGCTGACTGGATCACGACGCACCATGATGACCTGCGTACGGCGCTCTGTTAAAGTTCCTATTGGGGGATAGGGGGATATGCCAATCGCGATCGTCACGGGCTCAGGTGGCCTGATCGGCTCTGCCGCTGTGCGCTGGCTGGTCGAGTCGGGCTTCGACGTGCTGGGCGTCGAGAACGACATGCGCGCCCGCTTCTTCGGGGCCGACGCGTCGACGGCCGCCAACACGCGGCACCTCGTCGAGGCGTATGACGACTTCCGTCACATCGAGCTCGACATCCGCGATCGCGCGGGCATCGACGGGCTGTTCGCGCGCCACGCGGGGCCGATCGAGATCGTCGTCCACACTGCGGCGCAGCCCTCACACGACTGGGCTGCGTCCGATCCCCATACGGACTTCGGCGTCAACGCCAATGGCACGCTCAACCTGCTGGAGGCGACGCGCAGTCACGCGCCCGACGCGACGTTCGTGTTCATGTCGACGAACAAGGTCTACGGCGACCTGCCGAATCGCCTGCCACTCGTCGAGCGGGAGGAACGGCTCGAACTGCCCGCCGATCATCCGTGGCGCGAAGGGATCGACACGACGATGTCGATCGACCATTCGACGCATTCGCTGTTCGGCGTCTCGAAAGCCGCAGCCGATCTGCTCGTGCAGGAGTACGGCCGCTATTTCGACATGCCGACGGTCTGCTTCCGCGGCGGCTGCCTGACCGGCCCACAGCACGCCGGCACGAGACTGCACGGCTTCCTCGCTTATCTGATGCGCTGTGCCGTCAGCGGTGAGCCGTACACGATCTTCGGCTACGGGGGCAGGCAGGTACGCGACAACATCCACTGCGACGACGTCGTGCGCGCGATCGCTGCCTTCCACGCCCGTCCGCGCGCGGCGGCGGTCTACAACCTTGGCGGCGGGCCGACGAGCAACTGCTCGATGCTCGAGGCCATCGACCTGTGCGAGCGGATCGCCGGCCGGGCGCTCAACTGGACGCTCGACGAAACGGCGCGCGTCGGCGACCACCGCTGGTGGGTGTCGGACCTCTCGGCTTTCCAGGCCGACTTTCCGGACTGGCGGATCACGCGCGACGTGCCGTCGATCCTCGCCGAGATCCACGCGGCCAACGTCGAGCAGTGGGCGGCGGCGCCGTCATGAGGCTGTCCGTCGTGATCCCGGCGCATGAAGAGGCGGAGACGATCGCATCGACCTTGGAGGAAATAACGCGCGGGCTCACGCGGCACGGGATCGATTACGAGGTGATCGTCGTCGACGACGCGTCGCAGGACGGCACCGGGAAGGTGGTCGCCGACCTCGCGACGCGCGACGAGCGCGTCCGCTGCATCCGCAACCCGTACCCGAACGGCTTCGGGTATGCCGTCCGTGCCGGGCTCGAGGTGTTCTCGGGCGACGCCGTCGCGGTCGTGATGGCCGACGGCTCCGACGACCCGGACGACCTCGTCCTGTACTTCCGGGTGCTGGAGGCGGGCTACGATTGCGCCTTCGGCTCGCGCTTCATGCCCGGTGCGATCGTTGACGGGTATCCGTGGATGAAGCTCGTCCTCAACCGTGCGGTCAACCTCGCGATTCGCGCGTTGTTCCAGCATGGCTACAACGACACGACGAATGCGTTCAAGGCCTACCGGCGTGAGGTGATCGAGCAGATTGGACCGTTCATCTCGCCGCACTTCAACCTGACGGTCGAGCTTCCGCTGAAGGCGATCGTGCGCGGCTTCTCGTACGCGATCGTGCCGACGTCGTGGCGCGACCGCTCCGCCGGCAGCTCGAAGCTCGCGCTCAGCGAGATGGGGTCGCGCTACCTCTTCATCGTGCTCTACGTGTTCCTCGAGCATCACCTCTCACGCGGCGACTACCGGCGCCCCGGCGACACGCAGCGCGTGCGCCGCATGCAGCGGCGCAGGCACGAGCCGCAGCTCGGCTTGGCAACGCCGAGGTACGACGTCGGTCTCCCGGTACAGCATCTACACCCGGCGTAGTCGATTGAGGCTCCTCGCTGCTATGCGGACGGCCGCCGGCCGATCGCGAGGAACTGCTTGCCGAGCAGGCGCCACGCCAGTGGGGTGTGCAGGTACAGCCGGGTCAGCGCCGGCGAGGCGGGCAGCCGTCCGGTGAACGAGTAGGGCAGGAAGCGCGACTCGACGCGCTCGGGCTCGAAGCCGGCTCCATGGAGGTGCTCGGCGACTGCTCGGTGGGTGAGGATCGCCACGTGGTCGGCCATGTCGAAGTACTGCTTCGCGCAGTGACGGAAGTTCGGGCCGATGATCGCGATCCGACCGCCCGGACGCAGCGTCGCGTGCATGCGCGCGAGAAACGTCGCGATCGTCTCGTGACCGGGCAAGTGCTCGAGGAAGTTCGACACCCACACCGCGTCGAAGTGCCCCTCGGGCAGTTCTGCGTGGAAGATGTCGGAGACGACGCGATGCACGCCGTCGTCGTAGACGCCGTGCTCGTGCGCGACGCGGTCGACCGCCCAGCGCTCGCGTGCCGGAACCGCGTTGATGAACTCGCCCCGGCCCGCGGCAGGGTCGAGCACACGCTCGGGCTCGCCGAGTTGCGCGTACGCGAAGGTCGCGATCTCGCGCCAGACGGCAGCGCGGTGGCGCTGGTCGATGTCGCGAAAGCGATACGCGTAGATCCGGTCGTAATTCATGAGATGTCGGTCGTCTGGGCGCGGGGCGCTGGCCGGAAGCCGTACCGCAGCGCACGACGATCTACGCGTCGCGTCGCCGTCGCACATCATGCGCCGTGGATCCCCGCCGGGGGACCATATTCCCACAAACTAGTACGGCGATGGGATACTGCGGTCAGTGGAGGGGGCCACGGTACAGCGTCCGCTCGCCCGGACGCGCGAGCGCCTGAGCATCGCCATCGGCGCGTTGAGCGTCGCGACGGTCGCCGTCGTCGCATGGCCCATACGCTCGATCCAGCCCGCCGTGGGCATAGACTGGGACTGGGTCGGCGGGCTCTACTACGCCGCCGAGCACAGTCTGCGGTTTGGCGACCGCATCGTGTGGAGCTATGGACCGCTCGGGTTCCTCAACCCGTGGTTCGGCCCCGCCCTCTACACGTCCGGCCTGTTCGCGCTGTCGTGGCTGTTCGCGGCACTCGTGCAGGTGCTGCTCGCGGCGTCGTTGCTCACTGCGCTGCGTCGCTGGCTGCCGGTCCCCGCGGCTGTGCTCGTTGCGGCATTTGTGGTGGTGCTCGCTCCCGATCATGTCGTCGCGCTCGGGTTCGTCTGGTGCGTGCTCCTCGTGACGCGCGACGGTGACACGGCCGGTCGGTTTGCGATGGCCCTGCCGCTCGCGCTGGGCGCGCTCGTCGGCGTGTCGCTGCTCGGCAAGCTCAACCAGGGCTTCGAGCTGCTGCTGCTCGCGGGTGTTGCGCTCGTCGGCAGCGGCCGTCGCCGCGATGCGCTCGCTTGCGGTTGCGCGCTCCTCGCCGCCGCGGCGATCGGCTGGGTGGCGACCGGACAGCAGCTCGCCGACGTCTGGCCCTATGTGCGCGACAGCGTCCGGTTCGTGGCTGGATACGCAGGCGGCATGGGCAATGGGCAGACGCGCTACGACTGGACCTACATCGCCGCGCTCGGGCTTTCGCTGCTGGCGCTCGCGGGAGCAGTGTGGCACTCACGTCGCGCTCCGGGGTCGCAGCGCCGTGCGCTGTTCGGGCTGGTCGTCGTCTACGCCGGCTTGGCCTTCAAGGAGGGGTTCGTGCGTCAGGACCAGGCGCACCTGTACAGCTTCTTCGGGGACATGCTCCTGCCGTTCGTCGTCCTCGCGGCACCGGTGCTTCGACAGCGGCTCGTGCAGCTGGGGGGCGTGGCGGTCGTGGTCGCCGTGCTGGTGGCGATCCTCGGGCATGAAGTCGTCACGAGCCGACTCGACCCGTATGCCAACGCCGCCGCGGCGGTGGACCAGCTGCGGACGCTCGCGAGCCCTGGGCGGCGCGAGGAGTTCAACGCCGGACTGCGCCAGTCGATTGCCGAAACCTGGCAGATCCAGCCTCAGATGATCGCGGCCCTTGGTAGGCGCACGGTGATGTTCCTGCCATACATGCTCGGCGACGTAGCCTGGGCGTACGATCTGCGGCTGCGGCCGCTGCCGACGCTCGAGGCGTATGCGGCGTTCACACCGGCGCTGGACCGGCTCGACGCGCGGATGCTCGCATCGGCGCGCGCTCCCGAGCGTGTGCTGCGTGTGCACACAGAACTGATTGAAGGGCACGTCGCAGCGTTCGAGGGGCCGATGGCGATGACTGCGATCCTCTGCAATTACCACGAGATCGCTGTCGAAGGTCAGTGGGAGCTGCTTGGCCGGGCCCCGAACCGCTGCGGTGCGCCGCGAGTGCTGAAGACGGCGGAGGCGCGGTCCGGCGCTGTCGTTCCGGTTCCGGCTGCCCGCCGCCCTGACGCCCTCGTGCTCGTTCGCGTCACCGGTAGCTCTGCGCACGGTCTCGAGGCGCTGCGCTCGCTGCTGGTGCGCCCGCGCCAGAGCTGGATCGAGCTCGACGGCCAGCGCTACAGCGTGGTCGGCGCGACCGCTGCCGACGGACTGCTGCTGCGCGCGCCGCCCGGCGCGGATTTCACAGGCGCATTCGCGCTCGCATCGAACCCGTCGCACATTGCTTACGGGCACGATGGCGGGCAGCCCGGCGAGCAGTTCCGGTTCGTGTTCTTGGAGATCCCGATCGGCTCCGCGGCGGAACCGGTCCGGTAGACGGTGGTCGCCATCGGCACGGCCAGTCAGCCGTCAGCCCGCGCCAGCCGCACGGCGAGGCGGCTGTGGCGTCGGCCCACGTCAGCGGTCGCCGCGGCGCGGGCGACCATGGCGCCGGTCCCCACCACGACGGTCGCCGTGCGGGCGCGCGTGATCGCCGTGTAGAGCATCTCGCGGCGCAGGAAGCGGCCGCCGGCGGACGGGTGCGCGACGACGATCGCGATCGGCAGCTCGATCCCCTGGCCGCGGTGGACCGAGCACGCGTACGCCAGCCGCAGGTTGCCGACCTCGGCCGGCGGGATCTCAATCACGGCGCCGGCGTCGGTTGCGACGAGCACGCCGCTGCTGCCGGCATCCGAGTCCTCGTCGTCGCCCGACAGCGCCTCCAGCAGCCGCAGCAGCGTCCCGTTCATGATCCCCAGCTCGTGCAGGTTGCGCCCGACGAGCATCAGCTTGTCGCCGATCCGCAGCCGCCCGTTCCCGACCGGCCGGCCGCTCGGGTTCAGCGCCGCGCGCAGTGCGTCGTTGAGCGCGTCGATGCCCAGCTCGCCGCGATAGATCGGCGCGAACACCTGCACGTCGTTCACGGGGTCGACCCCGTAGTGCGCGGGCAACCGCTGTGCGACGAGCCCGGCGATCTGCTCGCGCGCCGCGACCGGATCCGCCCGCTCGATCAGGAACAGGTCCTGCCGCATCCCCTCGCTCGGCGCGAACGACGGCGCGCGCCCCGCGCGGATCGCGTGCGCGCCCTGCACGATCATCGAGCCGGCCGCCTGGCGGAAGATGTGCGCGAGCCGCGCGGTCGGCACGAGCCCGCTCGCTACCAGCTCCGCGAACGGCTTGCCGGCGCCGACCGGCGCGAGCTGGTCGGCGTCGCCGACGAGCACGACATGCGTCCCCGGCCCGACCGCGCGCAGCAGCGTCACGAGCAGCTCGAGGTTGGCCATCGACGTCTCGTCGACGACGAGCAGGTCGCAGCGCAGCGGGTCGTCCTCGTCCAGCGACGGACCCTCGCCGGGAATCCAGCCGAGCGCCGCATGGACCGTCGAGGCCTCCAGCCCGGTCGCCTCGCGCATCCGCAGCGCTGCGCGCCCGGTCGGCGCGACGAGCACGAGCGAGGCGCGCTGCTGCGCCGCGATCGCGCCGATCATGCGGATCGACGCCGTCTTGCCGGTGCCCGGGCCGCCGGTCACGAGCGAGAAGCGGTGCGCAAAGGCGCCCTGCACGCCCGCCCACTGCTCGGCGGCCAGCTCCGCGCCGTCCGGGAGGACGTCGTCCGGCGGGACGTCGGGCGGATGCAGCTTCTCCGCCGACTCGCCGGCGAGCAGCGCGTGCACGCGCTCCGCCAGCTCGCGCTCCAGCGCCGCCGTCTCGGCGCGGTAGACCCAGACCGCCTCGTCGTCGCGGTCCAGCTCCAGATCGTCCGCCGCCTCCATCTCCCGCAGCAGGCCCGCGTCCGGCGAACCCAGCCCCAGCAGCTCGCCGGCGGCCGCCAGCAGCGCTCCCTGCGGCAGGCACGTCGAGCCGTCGCGCTCCGCCTCCGCGAGCACGTGCAGGACGGCGGCCCGTGCCCGCGCGGGCGAGTCCGCCCCCACCCCGACTCCGCGCGCGATCGCGTCCGCCGTCGCGAAGCCGACGCCGAAGACGGCAGTCAGCTCGTACGGCCGCTCGGCCACGACCCGGTAAGCGCGATCGCCGTAGTGTCTGTGGATCCGCGCCGCCAGATGCGCGAGCCCGTGCGGCGCGAGCAGCAGGTGCAGGCCGCGCGTCGCGCGCAGCGCATCCCACGAGCGCGCCGCCTCGCGGGCGCGCGCGGGCGACAGGCCCGCGCGCTCGAAGGCGCGCCGCGGATCGGCGTCGATCGCGCCGAGCACGCCCTCCCCGTACAGCGCGTGCAACGTGGCGGCGCGTCTCGGCCCGACGTGCCGCACGCGCCGCAGGTACCCGACCAGCGCGTCCGTGTCCGTCGGCATCAGCGGATGCGCCTCGCGCACCTTCACCTGCGGGCCGTAGCGCGGGTCGCGCACCCACGCGCCCGTGACCGCCGCGCGCTCCCGCGCTTCGAGATGCGCGATCGGGCCCACGAGCACGACGTGCTGTCCGTCCGCCTCGCCGTCGAGCACCGCGAAGCCGCTCTCCTCGTTCGCGAAGCGCTGTCCGAGCACGATCACCTCCGCCGAGAACGGCGCGCCCTCCGGCGGCGCGGACGTGTCGCGCTGCGACGGCACCCGCGTCAGGCGAGCGCCGGGGCGGAGGGCTCCACCGCCGTCCCGGCTGGCCGGTGGCCGAGCTCGCGCGAGATCTCCTGCACGTGCGAGCGCAGCAGCTCGCCGAGCTGCTTGAGGTCGCTGCGCAGCAGGCGCGCGGTCGGCCCCGAGACGCTCACGGCCGCGAGCACCTCGCCGTCGGCGCCGAAGATCGGCGCAGCCACGCACGCCACCCCCTCCTCGTACTCCTCGCGGTCGATCGCGTAGCCGCGCGTGCGCGCGCGCCGCAGCTCGACGTCCAGCTCGGCGGCGGTCGTGAGCGTGTGCGGCGTGAGCGCGACGAATGGCGCCCGCGCGGTGAACGTGTCGATCAGCCCGCGCGGCTGGTGGGCGAGCATCACCTTGCCGGCGCCGCACGCGTGCGCCGGCACGCGCCGGCCGATCTCGGTGAGCATCCGGACCGCGTGCGCGCTCTCGGCCTGGTCGACGTAGACGATCGTGTGGCGGTCGAGCACGCACAGGTTGGTCGTCTCGTTCGTCGCGTCGCGGATCGCGACGAGGTGCGGCCGTGCGGCCGTGCGCAGCCGCTCGGTCCGGTGCTCGGCGCCGCCGACCAGCTCCACGATCTTCAGGCTGAGCCGGTAGCGGCTCGTCTGCGGGTCCTGCACGACGTAGCCGCACTCGATCAGCGTCGCCAGCAGCCGGTGCGTCGTGCTCGGCTGCAGGCCGGTACGGTGCGCCAGCTCGACGAGACCGGCCTCGTCGGCGGCCGCGACCGCCTCCAGCAGCTCGAAGCTGCGCACGACGGACTGCACGACGGTCGGGTGCTTGGCGCTGGTCGGCATGCCTCGTCTCTCCGGCCGTGATATCACGGACGTTTCCATGGTACGGAATGCCGCCAGCGACAGGCCGGTCGTCGGCTTCATCGGCCTCGGGATCATGGGCGCGCCGATGGCGCGCAACCTGCTGCACGCCGGCTTCCCGCTCGTCGTGTGGAATCGCACCGCCGCGCGCATGGACGCGCTCGTCCACGCCGGCGCCGTGCCCGCCGCCTCGCCGCGCGAGGTCGCCGAGCGAGCGCAGATCACGATCTCGATCTTGTCCGACTCGCCCGATGTCGCGGAGGTCTACCGCCGTCCGGACGGGGTGCTCGCCGGTGTGACGTCGCGCGGACGCGACCGCTTGCGGTCGCGGGAGCGCGAAACGCCGCCGGTGCTCGTGGACATGAGCACCATCGCGCCCAGCGTCGCGCGCGAGCTGGCCGCGGAGGCCGCCGCCCGCGGGGCCGCGATGCTCGACGCGCCCGTCAGCGGCGGCGACGTCGGCGCGCAGGAGGGCACGCTGTCGATCATGGTGGGCGGCGAGGCGGCGGCGCTCGAGCTGGCGCGGCCGGTGCTGGAGGCGCTCGGCACGCGGATCACCCACGCGGGCGCGAGCGGCGCCGGTCAGGTCGTGAAGGCCTGCAACCAGATCGTCGTCGCGCTCACGCTCGAGGCGCTCGGCGAGGCGCTCGTGCTCGGCGCGAAGGCCGGCGTGGACCCGGCCGCGATCGTCGAGGCGCTCGGCGGCGGGATGGCGGCGAGCCGCGTGCTCGAGCTGCGCGGGGAGAAGCTGCTCGCGCGCGACTTCGCGCCCGGCTTCAAGCTCGACTTGCACGCGAAGGACCTGGCGATCGCGCTTGCGACGGCACGCGAGCTCGGCGTCGCGTTGCCAGGGACCGCGGTCGTCGACCAGCTGTTCCATGCCGAGCAGAGCCGCGGCCACGGCGCGGATGACACCTCGACCGTCGTGCGCGCGCTCGAGACGCTCGCCCAGTATCGCATCGCGGCGTCCGGCGACGCCTGAGCAGGCTTTGGCAGGGCCGCCTTCGCCTATCCGTCCAGCGCCTGTCGCAAAGCCGCTGGATGTTCTTCGCGAACGCGAACAATGAATCTTCCGGGTGCTTCGTCAACTTGGCGCAGTCCCCGCTCCAACGCTTGTCTGATCAATCAAATTAAGCGCTTGACGTGGCGCGCCGGCCGCGTTAGCGTGCCCCTCGCGAACGGCTGAGAAAGCCGCTCGCATGAGGGGAAGCGGGTTCATCGGCGGCCGCTCGTCGGCGGGCTCGTTCAATTCTTCATCTTTCCGAACGTTAAAGCTCGAGAAGGGGAGCTCGTTGCTGCACAGAACCGCTCAATCGCAGTTCGTTGCGGCACCCGGCATCCCGATCTCAAACAACCTGCCGGTCTGTGATCGCCGTGTGCGCCGGCTCGCGACCTCCGTCCTCCTGCACGGGGCGGACGAGCGCGACGGAGGCACAACGCCAGCGCATGGAGGCGCGACGCATCACGACCGGCAGCACAAGGCGGCTGCGTGCCTGCGCACGCACTGTGGCGATGGGATGTGGACCCGGAGCCGTCGAGCTCGGGGGATGCTCGGCGTCTTCTACCCCGGGACCTCCGCCACGCTTGCGCAGCCGGC
>DATNAP010000031.1:0-33324 GCA_035572475.1 Conexibacter sp.
CGCCCCGCTCCAGCCATGCGGAGTGGGAGCCAGGGGCCGATCGGCGGGACCCGGTCGAGGTGCTCGTGGACCAGGCCAAGAGCCGTGTCCCAGAACTCGTGCCGATCCGCTACGGGCGGATGCCGGCTTCGCCGGTCGCCTTCTTCCGCGGCGCCGCCGCGATCATGGCGATGGACCTCGCCAAGACCTCGCAATCCGGTTTGCGAGCTCAGCTGTGCGGCGACGCCCATCTCTCTAACTTCGGGATCTTCGCCGCCCCCGATCGGCGCCTCGTCCTGGACGTCAACGACTTCGACTACACGCTTCCCGGGCCCTGGGAGTGGGACGTCAAGCGCTTCGCGGCGAGCTTCGAGATCGCGGGACGCGATCGCAACTTTAGCCCCAAGGAGACCCGCGCCGCCGTCCTAAGGCAGCGGACAAGGCTGCGGCGAAGGCGAAAGCGAAGAACAGCCTCAAGGCGTTCGACCGGCTCGTGCACGAGGTCGACGGCGAGCCGCGGATCATCAGCGATCCACCCTTGCTCGTCCCAGCCCGCGAGCTGGTCTCCGACGATCAACGCCACCAGCTCGAGGAGCGGATCCAGGAGCTGCTCGTGCGCTACCGCGAGAGCCTCAAGGGGGACCGTCGCCATCTCTTCGACGGCTACCGGTTCGTCGATCTGGCCCGCAAGGTGGTCGGGGTCGGGAGCGTCGGCACCCGCGACTGGGTGGCCTTGATGATGGGCCGCGACGGTCAGGACCCGCTCTTTCTGCAGGTCAAGGAGGCAGACGCCTCAGTGCTCGAGTCCTACGCCGGGGCGAGCGAGTTCGGCAATCATGGCGAGCGGGTGGTCGAGGGGCAGTGGCGGATGCAGGCAGCCAGCGACATCCTCCTCGGCTGGCTTCCCGCGTTCGGCCTGGACGACATGGAGGCGGAGCGGGACTTCTACGTGCGCCAGCTCCGGGACGGCAAGCGCTCGATCGACGTCGGGGCCCTGGCGCCGAAGGGGCTGGAGGCATACGGGCGGGTGTGCGGCTGGACGCTGGCCCGAGCCCACGCCCGGTCCGGCGATCGGGTCGCGATCGCCGCCTATCTCGGCAAGGGCGACAGCTTCGATCGGGCCATCGCCGAGTTCTCAGCGCGCTACGCGGACCAGAACGAGCTTGACTATGGCGCGCTCGCCGACGCGGCCAGGTCCGGCCGCATCGCGGTCGAGACGGACGGCGCCTGACCGGGGCGACGTCTACGGACGGTCGGTGTGGCTGAGTGGTCACTTGCGATCGTGGCGCTTGCGCTGCTCGCCGTTGCCGCGATTTCGCGGCGATTGTCGGGGTCCGCGGTCACGCCGACGATGGTGTTCGTGGTCATCGGGTTGCTGGTCGGACCCAAGCTGCTCGACGAGATCGACGTCTCCAGCACAAGCTCGACCACGCGAGCGCTGGCGAACGCCACGCTGGCGCTCGTGCTGTTCTGCGACGCCTCGCGCATCGACCTCAGGCAACTGCGCCGCGGGGTCGGCGTACCGCTGCGCCTGCTCGGCATCGGCCTGCCGCTGACGATCGCGCTCGGCACCGTGGCGGCTGCCACGCTCTTCGGCCAGCTGAGCATCGAGGAGGCGCTCATCCTGGGCGTGGCACTCGCGCCCACCGACGCTGCGCTCGGGCAAGCGGTGGTCACCAACCCGCGCGTCCCGCAGCGCGTCCGGCAGGAGTTGAATGTCGAGAGCGGGCTCAACGACGGGATCTGCGTGCCGTTGCTGTTCGCCGCCGTGGCCGCCGCCGACGTGAGATCGGAGATCGCGGGAGGTCGCGGCGCCGCCACGTTGCTGTTCGAGGAGATCGGCTACGGCGTGCTCGGCGGCGTCGTGGCCGGAGTCTTGATCGCGGCGATCGTGATCCAAGCGGGCCGTCGAGACCTGATCGCACCTGCATGGCGGCAGGTCATCCCGGCTGCCGGCGCCGCGCTCGCATACGGGATCGCGAGCGCGCTCGACGGGTCGGGCTTCATCGCGGCGTTCGTGGGCGGCATCGCGTTCCGCCTGACGCTCGGACGGGACCCGGGGGACCTCAACCAGCTCGCCGAGCAGGTCGGGAACGTGCTCAGCGGCGTGACGTTCGTACTCTTCGGGGCCATCCTGCTCGGCCCGGCGCTGGGTGAGCTGCGTTGGGACCTCGCCCTCTACGCGGCTCTCAGCCTCACGGTCGTTCGGATGGTTCCGGTCGCGATCGCGATGTGGGGGTCACGCGCTCGCGCGCCTACAGTCGCGTTCCTCGGCTGGTTCGGCCCACGCGGGCTGGCGTCGATCGTGTTCGCGGTGATCCTCGTCGAGGAGTCGCAAACGGCTCACGAGCACCAGATCGTCCTCGCGATCTACCTGACCGTCGGACTGTCGGTCTTCCTCCACGGGCTCAGCGCCGCTCCGCTCGCCGAACGGTACGGCCGCTGGTACGCGCACCACCCACGCGACAAACGCCCGCCGATGGAGAGCGTCCCTGCCGAGATCGGGCGACCGCGCGGGCCGGTCGACGACTGGGATGAATCCGAGTGCTGCTAGCATTGCTGTCAGTGAATGCAATGCTTGATCGGAGCGGAGATGTCGACGCTGACGGTGCGAAACCTGGATGACGGACTGAAGGCGCGCTTGCGGGTGCGGGCGGCGGAGAACGGTCGCTCGATGGAGGCGGAGGCTCGGGCGATCTTGCGCTCGACCCTGGTCGGTGAAACCGGCGTGCACGATCGGCTGGGTAGCCGGATCCATGAGCGCTTCGCCGGGCTCAGAGCTGACAAGCTCGATCTGCCGTCTCGCAGCGAGTTGCCGCGTGCCGCTGATCTGCGGGCATGATCGTCCTCGACACGAACGTCCTCTCCGAGCTGATGCGGAGACGGCCGGTGGCGCGTGTGGTCAGGTGGGTTGACGAGCAGGACGCGAGCGTGCTGGCGATCACTGCCGTGACGGTCGCCGAACTGCTCTACGGCGTTGCGCGGCTAGCGGATGGTGCGCGCAAAACCGAGCTGGCTGCGGCGGTGGCTGCCCTCGTGCGCGAGGACTTCGCGGGTCGTGTGCTGCCGTTCGACATTGCAGCGGCCCAGCACTACGCCGATCTGGTGGCCGACCGGGAGCGCCAGGGCCGGCCGGTCAGTGTCTCCGACGCTCAGATCGCCGCGATCTGTCGCTGCCACGGCACTGACCTCGCGACGCGAAATGTTCGCGACTTCGAAGGAACAGGTATCACCGTGCTCGATCCATGGGCAGCGGTGCGCTGAGTGCCGGAATTGTGCAGACGCTCGCTTGAAGCAGTGCGAGGCGGCCGAACGGTGTCCGGAGTCGGTCGTGCTCGACGATGTCGGCGAAGCCGGCGCTGGTGAGCATGCCGGCGAGCTCGCCGCGGGCGAGCGAGGCCGTGCCGGTGCGGCCGTCGATCAGCTGCAGGCCCATGAATGCGAATCGCATCAGCGGGTCGCCTGGCGTCGTCCAATCGGCGATGTGGACCCGGCCGCCGGGGCGCAGGACGCGGCGTGTGTGAGCGAGCGCGACGGCCTTGAGCGCGTCGTCGAGATGGTGCAGCACGAGCGAGAAGACGACGCGGTCGACCTGCGCCGGCTCGGCGGGCAGCTCGCGCACGTCCCCCCGTAGCCAGCGCACCGCCTGCGCGCCTCGCTTGGTGCGGGCGCGGCTGAGTGCGCGCTCGTCGGGGTCGACGGCGCGCACCTGTGCGCCGCGCGCGGCGAGCGCGATCGCGAGCGTGCCGGTCCCGCAGCCGATGTCGAGGACCTGCGGGGCGGGGTCGCCGTCGAGCACCTGGTCGATCAGCCGGCCGCGGAAGGTTCGCTCGCGCATCGCAAGCGCGATCCCCAGGTCGTACAGCGCCAGCGGTGCGCGCCCGGCAGCCGGCAGGAACCCCCGCGCCTCACGCTCGAGCGCCATGGCGACCAGCCGAGCTCTCGGGGATCCGGGCGGCGGAGTACGGGGCGCAGGGACGCCGCCCTCCGCCCCCGCTACGCGCGCCGGGTCCCGGTGACCAGCAGGTATGAGGCCGGGAGCGCCGCGGAATCGGCCTCGCCCTGGTCCCAGCGGCGGGTCAGCTCGCGGTAGACCTCCAGGAACTCGTCCCAGCGGCCGGCCGGCTCGAGTGCGCGTCGCGCCATGACCATCGGGCCGAAGCGATCCATGAAGTAGTCGGTCATCTCGTCGACCGGTCCGTCGTAGCGCTGGAACAGCGTGCGCTCCTCGCAGCCGATCTCGAACGTGTCGTCGAGCAGCTCGTGGGCGCCCTCCTCGGTGCCCCAGCGGACCGGGGGTCCCTCCGGTGGGGGCGGCGGGTTCATGAACGACGCGATCGTTCTGAACATCTCGCCGACGAAGCCCGCGGGCCGCCACGAGCACAGCGCGATGCGTCCACCGGGCTTGACCACGCGCGCCAGCTCGGCCGCTGCGAGCGACTGGCGCGGCGCGAACATGATCCCGAACGTCGAGACGGCCGCGTCGAAGCTCGCCGTCTCGAACGGGAGGTCCTCCGCGTCGGCCTCGACCCACTCCAGCTCGACGCCGTGCTCGGCCGCCCGGCGGCGGCCGGGCTCGAACAGCTCGGGCGTCAGGTCTGAGGCGACGACGTCGGCGCCGCGCATGGCGACCTGGATCGCGGCGTTGCCGCTCCCGGCGGCGACGTCGAGGACACGGTCGCCGGGACCGCACTGCGAGGCGTCGGCCGCGGCGGTGCCCGCCTCCCAGATGAACGGCACGACGGCGTCGAAGTCCCCCGCCGCCCACGTCGCACGTGCCTGCTGCTTCATCGCCGCGAAGTCGGTCACGGCGCGAGTATCTCCGGGTGGGAGCTTCACCGCAAGTCGAAGCGCGCGCCGGCGGCGTCCTCCGCGGCCAGCCAGCGATAGAGCGCGAGGAAGACGAAGATCGCGTAGGGCACCGAGCCGGGGCCCCACATGACTCCGGCCGCGAGGTGCTGGTCGGCGAGCGCCGAGAGGCCGCCGGGTCGCGACGCGAGCTCGGCATAGGTGGGGTAGAGCGGCGAGGGGGCGAGCGCGAGCACGACCGCGAGCGCCCACGCCGCGGTCGCCGCCGTCAGGACGTAGAGGACGCCGGACGACAGGTCGAGGCGCGCGCGCATCGGCGGCGAGTCGAGCACCTGGATCCAGAAGGCGACGCCCAGCAGCAGGAACGAGATGTGCTCCAGCTCGTGCAGCGCCTGGTGGTGGAGCGTCACCTCATAGAGCGCGGGCACGTGCCAGGCGCAGAGGTCGGCGTTGAACAGGATCCACGCGACGAGCGGCGCCGCCAGCCAGCCGGCGGCGCGGCGCACGCCCCGCCAGCCGGGCGAGCGCACGTACCAGCTCCCGAGCGCCTTGCGGGCGCCGAGCGGAAGGCCCTTCCAGATCGGCAGCCACGGCGCCGCCAGCACGAGCAGCGGGGCGGCGACCATCATCAGCAGCACGTGCTGGAGCATGTGGACCCAGAAGAGCTTGTCGACGAGGTCGTCGATCGGCGAGTCGAGCGCGACGACGATCGTGGCAAGCGCGGCGTAGAACGCCACGATGCGCCAGCGCAGCGTTCCGAGGCGCGCCGCGGTCGTCACGCGCAGCTGGCGGCGCACCCCGCGCGCGTGCAGCGCCGCGGCGATCGCCGCGAGCAGGAACGGCGGCGCGAGCAGCCAGTCCAGCGCGGCGGACATCAGGTCGTGGGCGGCCTGCCAAGGCGGCGCAGGTCGCGCGCGACCTGGCTCGCCGCGAACGGGAAGTTGAAGCCCGCGCGCTCGTATCCGCGACCGTCGAGCAGGTAGATCGCCGTACTGTGGTTCACATCGGTCGGCGTGCGCACGACCTCGATCGCGTACGCGCGCCAGACTGGACGCAGCTCGGCGAGGCTCCCGCGCAGCCAGTGCCAGTCGCCGCCGAGGCGGTAGCGCGCGGCTGCGCTGCGGCTGCTCGCCGCCGTGTCCTGCCAGGGATTGACGCTGACGACCAGCAGCGTCACCGGCCGGCGGGTGCCCGCCTGCCGCAGCGCGTCGCCGAGCACGGGCCCCTCGAGCTTGCAGTCCTGGGTGCAGTGCGAGTCCATGAACGCGAGCAGGACCGCGCGGCCGCGCTGGCCGGGCAGCGCGACCGGGCGGTTCAACTGGTCGCGCAGCACGAACGGCGGCGCCGGCCGGGCGCCCGCCGGCCACACCGCGTCGCCGCTGAGCGTGTTCGCCGTCGCGGCGGGGAAGGTCTCGGACGCCGCGTGCGGACGCATGCTGGTCGCGTGCAGCACGAAGCCGCCCGCGACCCCGGTCGCCACGCACGCCGCGAGCAGCAGGGCGGTCGCGCGCCCGCCGAGCGGCCAGAAGCGCGATGAGCGGCTACGCGGCTCCATCTTGTCGGGGGGGCTCGCGCTGAGCGGTGGGCGGCTGAGTCGTGGGCGCCTGGGAGGCGGGCGCCTGGCGTCGCGCGACGGGGAGCTTCGGCCAGCCCCGCCGAGCGGCGAGCCACCACCACGTCAACACGACCGCGAGCAGCGCGAGCGGCAGGACGAGCGTCATCCACGCGCCAGCGGTCACGTCGCTCGCGCCGCCGGTCCCGGTCACGTCGGCGATCGGCAGCAACACGAGCGGCAGCGGCGTCATGACAGCAGCGGGTCGATCGCCAGCGCCGCGAACAGCAGCGTCAGGTAGAGCAGCGAGAAGTGGAACAGCCGGGCTGCGCGGTCCGGCGTGACTGCCCGCCGCAGCGCCACGGCCAGCCCGATGAAGCAGGCGCCGAGCACGACGGCGGCGCCGAGGTAGAGCCCCGCGCCGAGCCACAGCACCGGCGTCACGCTCACTGCGCCGAGCACGAGCGTGTAGCGCAGGATCCAGCGCGCGGTCGCGCGCTCGCCGCGGACGACCGGCAGCATCGGAATCCCCGCGGCGGCGTACTCGCGTCTGAGCAGCAGCGCAAGCGCCCAGAAGTGCGGCGGCGTCCACAGGAAGACGATTCCGAACAGCAGCAGCGCGGGCGCGCTCAGCCCGCCCGTCGCCGCGGCCCAGCCCACGAGCGGCGGCATCGCGCCGGCGGCGCCGCCGATCACGATGTTCTGCGGCGTCGATCGCTTGAGCCAGCGCGTGTAGACGAGCACGTAGCCGAGCGTGCCGGCGGCCGCCAGCAGGGCAGCGAGCACGTTCACGGCGCTCGCCAGCAGCGCGAGCGCGAGCGCCGAGAGCGCCAGCCCGAACGCGAGCGCCTGCCGCGGCGCGATGCGGCCGGCCACGACCGGCCGGTCGGCCGTGCGCTCGCCCAGCAGCGCGTCGACGTCGCGGTCGAGCAGGTGGTTGAGCGCGCTTGCGCCGCCCGAGGCGAGCGCCCCGCCCGCGAGCAGCGCGGCCAGCTTCCCGAGGTCCGGGACGCCGCGCGCACCGGCGAACATGCCGGCGGCGGCCGTCAGCAGCAGCAGGCTCATGATCCGCGGCTTGGTGAGCGCGACGTAGTCGCGCCAGGGGACGGCCGCGACCCGCGGCGGCGCCGGCAGCAAGCGGGGCGGGTGGGTCCGGGTAGCGGCGCGCGTGCTCATACGACGTACAGGAGGACGTAGCCGAGGATGCCCAGCACGACCGCGACCGACAGGACGATCGCGAACGCGTCGCCCGCCGGGCGCATCACCGCGAACGGCGCGCCGACGTCGCCGCGCTCCGGGGCGACCTGCTGCGTGTGCGTGTGGAGCGACTGCGCCACGAGCGTCTCGAGCCACACGAGCACGAGCAGCAGGTTCACCGCGTAGAACGCGTTCCAGCCGACGAACACGCTTGCGTAGCCGCCGCTCGTCGGGCCGAAGTGGATCGATGCGAACTGCGCGACGATCAGCCCGACCGCGCCGAGGCCGAAGACGAGCGCCGCGCTCGCCGCGATCCGCCAGCCGCGCTCGGTCCCGTCGCCGAGGCGGCGCACCCCGGCGAAGTACGCGATCGCGCACAGGACGAGGCATGCGACGAACGCGACGCCGAGCCCGGCCGACGGATTCACGTGCTTCGGACGCCAGTCGCCGTTGCTGTTCAGCGTGCGCAGGTAGAGGTAGGCGAACACGAACGCGAGCAGCGCGAACGCCTGCGCCGCGGCCATCACGCGCGCGCCGACCTGGAGGTTGCGCGAGAGGATCTCCGGCGGCTCGAGCTCGGCGTACGGGCTGACGATCGGAGCGTCGGCGCTGCTCACGGCGAGCTCTCCCCTCCGGCGACCACCGCCGTCCGCCCGAGCGCGGCGACGGGCGGGGCGTCGGGCACGCCGTATTCGTAGGGGCCCGACTCGATCACCGGCGTGCGCTCGAAGTTGCGCACCGGCACCGGCGTCGGGAGCTGGAACTCCAGGCCGCGCGAGTGCCACGGGTTCGCCGCGGCCGGAACGCGCGCGAACACCATCGAGTACACGAGGTTGACGAGGAAGACGAGCATCGAGAGCCCGAGCAGGAACGCCGAGACCGACACGAAGTCGTTGATCCCCTGCAAGCTCGACGAGTAGACCGACACGCGCCGCGGCATGCCGAGCATGCCGGCCACGAACAGCGGCGCGAACGTGAAGTTGAAGAAGACGAACATCCCCCAGAAGTGGATCTTCGCGAGCGTCTCGTTGAATCTCAGGCCAGTCATCTTCGGCAGCCAGTAGTACGTGGCCGCGAACAGCGCGAAGACGAGGCCGCCCATGATCGTGTAGTGGAAGTGCGCCATCACGAAGTAGCTGCCGTGGGTGCTCACGTCGCTCGGCACGTCGGACAGGAACACGCCCGACAGGCCGCCGATCAGGAAGTTCGAGAAGAACGCCATCGCGAACAGCATCGGCACCGTGAAGCGGATCCGCCCGCGCCACAGCGTGCCCAGCCCGTTGAGGAAGATGAAGCCGGTCGGCACCGAGATCAGCTCGGTCGTGAGCATGTAGAACGGCCGCAGGTCGGCGTTCATGCCGCTGACGAACAGGTGGTGCTGCCAGACCATGAAGCTCAGCAGCGTGACGCCGAGCATGCCTGCCACCGCGAGGCGGTAGCCCCACAGGGGCTTGCGCGAGAAGACGGGCAGGATCTCCAGCACGACCCCGAAGCCGGGCAGCGCGAGGATGTAGACCTCCGGGTGCCCGAAGAACCAGAAGAGGTTGGTGTACAGGAACGGGCTGCCGCCGGCGCTTGCCAGGAAGAAGGACGTGTCGGCGGTGCGGTCGAGCGCGACCATCGAGAGCGTCGCGAACAGCACCGGTGCGGCGAGCACCATCAGCACCGACGTGCAGATCACGCCCCAGACGAAGATCGGCAGACGGCCCCAGTTCATGCCCGGCGCGCGCATCGTCACGACCGTGGCGAGCATGTTCGCGCCGACGATCGTCATCGAGAGGCCGATCAGCGCGAACGCGAACAGGTAGGCGTCCATGCCGGCGCGCGCCGTGTTGGCGAGCGGCGCGTAGCCGGTCCAGCCGGTCGGGAAGCCGCCGAGCGCGACCGCCGAGAGCAGGATCAGCCCGGCCGGCGGGACGAGCCAGAACGACAGCGACTCCAGCCGCGGGAAGGCCATCCGCCGGGCGCCGATCATGATCGGCACGAAGTAGTTGGCGAACGGCCCGAGGATCGCCGCCGACATCATCATCAGCATCATCGTGCCGTGCAGGCCGACCAGCGAGAGGTACTGGTTGGCGTTCCACAGCTTCTCCTTCGGCGTCAGCAGCTCGGCGCGGATGAACATCGCGTTGAGGCCCGCGATCAGGAAGAACAGCAGGATCGTGACGAAGTACTGCATGCCGACCACCTTGTGGTCGGTGCAGAGGCGGAAGTAGCGGCCCGGCCCCTCGTCCTCCTTCTCGCGCAGCGAGGCCGGGCGGCCGAGCATGCGGCCGAGCGGGTAGTTGAGGAAGCCGAGCCCGATCAGCCAGCCGAGCACCGCGAACAGGAAGCCCATGAACGTGGCGACGTCGTTCTGGTCGGTGCCGAGCTGGGATTCCATCCCGATCGTGATGCGCGTGCCGATCCAGTGGCCGAGGAACCAGCCGCCGATGCCGAGCGCGAACGCTGCGAGCAGGTTGAAGCCGATCAGGCGGCGCCACCACGACGGCGCGGCCGCGGGTCCGGGTGCGTGCTGCTCGAATGCCACGTCGCTCATGTCAACCTGCCCGTCGGAGCGGTTCGGGGAAGTAGTGCGTCGCGTACGGCGGGAGCACCTTCGTCGCCGCCGCGTTCGCGACGACCTCGCGGCGGATCCAGGTGGCGAAGGCGGCCGGCGTCAGCACCTCGCCGGTGGTGAACATGTGCCCGTGCCAGAGGCCGCACAGCTCGGCGCAGCGGATCTTGAACGACCCCGGGCGCCGCGGGCGCACGAACGCGACGTTGTCCGAGCCGGGGATCGCGTCGGCCTTGACGGCGAGCCGGATCGCCCAGAACGAGTGGTTGACGTCGAGCGAGGTGACGTGCAGCGCGATCACGCGGCCCGCGGGGATCGCGAGCTGCGTCGTCTCGACGCCGCCGTAGGTGGGATAGCGGAACGTCCACGCCCACTGCTGTCCGATCACCTGCACCGGGAGCGTCGGCTGCGACCCGTGCGGCACCGCCAGCGGGCTCGGCCCCTGCCCGCCGCCCGCGCCCTTCGCGGTCCCGAGCAACGTGATCGTGCCGAGCACCGCGAGGAACAGCACGACGACCGTCGTCGCCACGACCCACACGGTCTGGAGCCGGCCGCCGCCGCGGATCGGCGGCCCGTCCGCGAGCGCCGGCCCGCGCTGGCGGAACGACGCGATCGAGTAGACGAGCGCCACCCAGATGCCGATCAGCACGGGCGTGCCCAGCGCGGCCAGCAGGATGTTGACGTTGCGCTGGTCGCGCGCCTCGTTGCTGAACGTGAACGGCGGCATGTGCGGGCCGAGCACGAAGATGACGAGCGGCACGGCGATCACGCTCAGCAGCAGCCAGATCGCGATCAGCCGGCGGACGTGCGGCTGCCCGGATGGTGCTGCGGCGGCTGACGCGCTGCTCGTCACACCTCAGACCACCTGGACGTAGCCGTCCATCCAGCCGATCGACTGCATCGGACCGCCGTTGCCGAACACGAAGCTCGCCGCGCACGGCACGAAGCACTGCCAGCGGAATCTCCCTCTGTTGCCCGTGCGGAACGTGAACGTCACCGTCGTGTGCGCCTGCGCGGCGGTGCACGGCGCGACTTCGCACTGGTTGGGCGCTTCTTCCGCGACGCCCTTGAGCGGCACGCTGATGCCGAGCTCCGGGACTGCGAAGGTGTGCGAGGCTTCTTCGGGCGGCAGCGCGTTCATCGTCCTGCCGTCGACCGTCATCGTGCCGCCGATCGTGCCGCGCACCTGCGACCAGAACGGGTTGCGCAGGCCCGTGGCCGTGTCGTACTGGTAGATCGTCACGCGCACGAGCGCGTGCGCCGGCACTTTGAAGACCGTCGTGTGGTGCCATCTCCCGGACCCGTCGCGTGCGAGGTAGGAGACCCAGTCCGGGTGCGGCTGATGGCCGTAGGACGCGACCGTCTGGAGCGTGAGCTGCGCCCCGCCGGGGGCCGGTGCAGCGCGCAACGGCGTGGGGTTGGCGGCGAGGAAGTCGGCGACGTAGATGGCCACGAGCACCACGGCCACCGCCGTCGCGCCTGCCACTGCGAGCACCCGTGCTCCACGCGACATGCGTCACCTCCTTGGGCCCGCTCGCTTGCCGCGCGGGCCAAGGCTGGGGTTCCCGATGCGCCGCCGCGTGACGCCACACGCGCCGAACTTGTCGCGCCGGCGTCTGCGGCGGGGGCTCACGACAAGTCGACCGTCGTCGTGAGCCGGTGTGCGACTGGCACGCGATCAGAGCCCGAGCAGGTCGGACGCTGCGCGGACGGTGAGCGCGGGGCCCTGCTGCTCCTAGCGCATGCTGCGCCGCCCGGTGCGCACGTCGGCATGCGGGCCGGGCAGCTCGAGGATCCGGCGGACCTCGATGGCGGCCTCGTCGGAGCCGCCCGGACAGCGCGCGGCGAGCTCGAGCGCCTCCTCCGGCTCGCAGTCGAGGATGTAGTAGCCGCCGAGCCACTCGCGCGTCTCGGCGAACGGCCCGTCGGAGACGATCGGCTCGCCGTCGCGCGTGCGCACGGTGCGCGCGCCCGAGGGCTCGATCAGCGGGTCGGCGGCGACGAACGCGCCGCGTCGCAGGCACTCCTCCATGAAGGCGGCGTGCTCCTCCATCGCTTGCTGCCCCTCGGCGCTGTCGGGATGGGGTCGCTCGCCGGTCTCGTAGACGAGCAGCATGTGGCGCATCGGTCGCTCCCTTCGGAGTGGTGCGCGCGGAATCTTTGCAGGGGTGTCGATTCCGGGCCGCCTCGTTCGTCTCAGGGCATCCCACACGCATCCAGGAGGTCATCGATGAAGTACGTGCTGCTCTACACGTCGGCCGACGGCGTCGCCGAGCGGGCGCCGGCGGTCTTCCCCCGGCACCGCGAGCGCTATGAGGAGTTCCACCGTCGCGGGTTGCTGCTGCTGGTCGGCCCGTTCGAGGACGCGCAGGAGGACGGAGCGATGAGCGTTTTCACGACGCGCGAGGCGGCGGAGGAGTTCGCGCAGGGCGATCCGTTCGTGCTCGAGGGCGTCGTGAGCTCCTGGACGGTGCGGGGCTGGAGGGAGGTTCTGATGCCGTAGGAGAGCTCCTTCCGGAGCTGTCGCTTCCGGAGTCGCCGTTCGCCTCAGGGCGTCCACTTCAACCTCAAAGGAGCCACCATGGCTGGAACGCTGGTCCACTTCGAGCTGCCCGTCGCCGACACCGAGCGCGCGAGCGCCTTCTTCTCAGGTCTCTTCGGCTGGAGCTACGAGCCCTATGGCGAGGGCTACGAGTTCGTCGCGGGCAGCCCCTCCGGCGGTCTGTTCGCGGCCCCGGCGGGCGAGCACGCGCCGCTCGTCTACTTCCACGTCGACGACGCGGACGCGGCCGTGGCGCGCGTGGCCGAGCTCGGAGGGAGCGCCGAGCAGATCCACGAGATGCCCGGCATCGGTCGCTACGTGCATTGCCGCGACGACCAGCAGACGCGCTTCAGCCTGTTCGAGCCCGCGAGCGCGGCGGATGTTCAGGCGGTAGCCGCCGCGGGTTGAGTCGACGCCGGTCGCGCTGCGCGGGCGAGCGCTCGCACGGCGCGGCTCGGGCGTACACTGCCGGCTCGCGGATGGGACACGAGCGATCGTCGGTCGACGGGCAGCGGCGCGCAGTCTTCGCTCCGTCGGCGGCGCTCGCGGTCGAGCAGGTCTTCCGCCGCGAGCGCGCCCGTGCGCTGGCCGTGCTCGTGCGCATGCTCGGCGACTTCGAGCTCGCCGAGGACGCGCTGCAGGACGCCTTCGCCGTCGCGCTCGAGCGGTGGCCGGCGGCCGGCGTCCCGCAGGCGCCTGCGTCGTGGCTCGTGACCGTCGCCCGCAACCGCGCGATGGATCGCATGCGCCGCAGCCAGGTCGGTCGTGCGAAGCACGAGCAGCTCGCGCGCGAGCACGCGCCGGCGATCGGCATCGAGGACGGCGGGGCGCTCGGACGTCTCGGCGACGAGGGGTTGATGCTCGTGTTCGGCTGCTGCCACCCGGCGCTGCCGCTCGAGGGCCGCGTGGCGCTCACGCTGCAGGCGGTCGCCGGCATGAGCGCCGCTGAGATCGCGCGCGCCTTCGTCGTCCCGGAGGCGACGATGGCGCAGCGGCTCGTGCGCGCCAAGCGCCGGCTGCGCGAGCGCGGCGTCGCGTTCGAGCTGCCGCCCGACCATGAGCTGCCGGAGCGGCTCGCCGCCGTGCTCGCCGTCGTCTACCTCGTCTTCAACGAGGGCTACGCGGCGACCGCCGGCGGGCACCTGCTGCGCCCGCGGCTGTGCGCGGAGGCGATCCGGATCGGCAAGCTCGTCGCGCTGCTGATGCCCGACGAGCCGGAGGCGCTCGGGCTGGTGGCGTTGATGCTGCTGCACGACGCCCGCCGCGCGGCGCGCGTCGGCGACGACGGGGAGCTGGTCCTGCTGGCCGACCAGGACCGCACGCGCTGGGACCGCGCGGCGATCGCCGAAGGCCTGCGGCTGCTCGATCGCGCGCGCGCCCACGAGCGGCCGGGCCCCTACGTGCTGCAGGCGGAGATCGCGGCCCTGCACGTCGAGCCGCCGAGCGCTGCGCAGACCGACTGGCCGCAGATCGCCGCCCGCTACGAGCAGCTGCTCGCGATCGCCCCCTCGCCGATCGTCGCGCTCAACCATGCCGTCGCCGTCGCGCTCGGCGGGCAGCTCGATCGGGGCCTCGCGCTGATCGAGCAGATCGACGGGCTCGAGCGCCACCACCCGCGCGACGCGGCGCGCGCGGACCTGCTGCGGCGCGCCGGTCGACGCGAGGAGGCCTCCGCCGCGTACGCGCGGGCGCTTGCGCTGGTCACCAATCCGGCGGAGCGAAGCTTCCTGCGCCGCCGCCTCGAACAGCTGGGCGAGCCCCGCCCCGGGGCGCCCGCTGGCTGACTCAGAACTCTCGGGCGCGGCGTTCGCACCTGAGCAACATCTCGCTGACTGGCGCCGCCTAGCGTTCGGGCTGCATGTCACTGTCATCCTCATCCGCGCCCGCGACGCGCGCGCAAGCGAAGTCGCACATACATGCACAACAGCAGTTGCGCTGCCCTTGGGGTGGCGCGTTCAAGACCGTGGGCCCGGAAGGCCGCGGTCGGCGGGCAGACGCATCCGTCGTGCTCGTTTGAAGGGTAGGAAAATCATGAACTGGAATCACCTCATCCCGTCGTTGTTCACAGTCGGCTCCGTGGACTGGCCGTTCGTGCTTGCACGGCTCGGCTTGGCCATGGTGCTCGGCTACGCGATAGGCTGGGAGCGCGAGCAGCGCAATCGTGCTGCGGGACGTCGAACCTACGCCTTGATATCCCTTGGGGCGGCGTTGTTCACGCTCGTGGGAGGCTACGCCTTCCCAGGTGGGGATCCGACGCGCGTGACGGCGCAGATAGTGACCGGTGTGGGCTTCGTGGGAGCTGGCGTGATATGGCGCTCAGGCAGCAAGACGCAGGGCGTCACCACGGCGGCATCCATCTGGTCGACATCGGCAGTCGGGACGGTGACCGGGGCGGGCCTGTATGGCCTTGCTCTGATCGCCGCGGTGGCGACGCTGACTGTGCTGTACGTGCGCAGATTCAAGGCAACGGCAGAGGTACCGCAGCTCATCGCAATCGCCGTGCAGCTCACCTCGGGTGCGACGAGTGACGAGCTGTTCGAGCAGCTTCGCGCACATGGACTCCAGGTCATCTCGATCGAGCAGGCGCCGAACGGCGTCGTGCTCGTGAAGGTCGAGGACCACGGCATGGGGCTGACCGGTGTGAGCGGCCTGCTGAATGCGATCGCCGGCGTAGCGACGCATCGCGTGCAGCACGTCGCCGAACCGGCTCAGAACTGACCCACGGTCGTCGGCGCGGGGAAGGGCTCCAGGTTTACCTGGGGCCTTTTCTCGTTTAATGGGCCCGATTCAGCGGATCGGGCCGGTCGATCGGGCGTGGGGTCGCGTAATGTGACGTGGTACGTTCCGGCGCATGAGCGCGTCCCCGGATCTGACCAAGGAGCAGGCGGTTGCTGCGCGCATCGATGACCGGCTGCGTCAGCTCCAGCGGCTCGGCTCGGGGGATGAGGAGCGGGGCGCGGATCGTCCTGCGTTCTCGGCGGCGGACGAGCAGGCTCATGCGCTCGTGGCGGAGTGGATGGCCGAGGCGGGCCTGGAGGTCGAGCGCGACCCTGCCGGGAACGTGTGGGGCCGGCGCGAGGGCACTGAGCCGTCCGAGCCTGCCGTCTGGACCGGCTCGCATCTCGACGCGGTGCCGGGTGGAGGACGCTTCGACGGTGTCCTCGGCGTCGTCGCGGCGATCGAGGCGGTCCGCAGCCTGTCCGAGGCGGCGCAGGCCCGCCGGACGATCTGCGTCGTGGCCTTCCGTGACGAGGAGGGCTGGCGCTTCAACCACGGCTATTACGGGAGTCGGTGGGTCACGGGCTCCCTCGAGGCGGCGGTCGCCGGGATGCGCGACGCCGAGGGCGTCTCGGTTGCCGACGCGCGTGCTGCGCTCGGCCTCGTTGCCCATCCACCGTTCGTCGATCGTCTGCGGCCGAGCGCGTTCCTCGAGCTGCACATCGAGCAGGGACCGCGTCTTGCGCAGGCGGATCGGCCGGTGGGCGTTGTGACGTCGATCGTGGGCATGGTCGAGGCGTCGGTGTCGTTCCACGGGCAGGCCGGCCATGCGGGCACCACGCCGATGGAGGCGCGCCGGGACCCGATGGCGGCGCTTGCGGACTTCGCGACCGGTCTGTTCGCTCGGGCCAGATCGTTGCCGGACAGCGTCGCGACGCTCGGCACGGTGCGGGTGTTGCCGGGAGCGGCGAACGTCATCCCGGCGAGCGTCACGGTCTCGGTCGACGCTCGCGCTGCGACGGCTGGCGCGCTGAGCGAGCTGCTGGCCGCGATCCACGAAGGAGCGAGCGCTGCGGCGAGCCGGAGCGGTTGCACGGCCGAGGTCAGGCTGGACGACTCGGCGTCTCCGGCGCAGATGGACGCAGCGATCATGGACGCGCTCGATGCGGCGATCCGCACGTGCGAGATCGAGCCGCTGCGGCTCCCGTCGGGTGCGGGCCATGACGCCGGAATCCTGGCCGCCGCCGGCGTCCCGACGGGCATGCTGTTCGTGCGCTCCGGCGCGGGCGGGGTCAGCCACACTCCGCGGGAATCGACCTCGCGCGAGGACATCGCGATCGCGACCACCGTCCTCGAACGCGCGCTTCGCCTGCTCGCCGAGCGATAGACGGCGCAGGGGGAACGCTGCCCAAGCACCACAGAAGCGGTGCTTGGACAACCGGAGACCTTAAGAACGAGTGCCACGCCGGAGTCGGCGTCCCGGCGCGATCGACAGCGGCCCTACGCGTCAGCCCACCAGCCGCGTTGACCCTCGACGTCCTCGCGCGGAGCATCGCCGAGACCGGGTGCGCCGATGACGAGGAGCTCGAGGCCCTCGGGCCCGGCCTCGTAGCCTCGCCACGTACCGGGCGGTACGCGCACCGCGTCCCATTCCCTGACCGCGACGATGTCGTCGTCGAGCTTCATCCGCCCGCTGCCGCGCACGACCACGTACACCTCCTCCTGCTGCTTGTGCGTGTGGCCGTACGGAAAGCGATAGCCGGGCGGGACGCGCTGGTACGTCAGACCGGATCGCTCGAGCGCGAGCGCCTTGGTCGCCGCGCGGAACTCCAAGTCCGGCGCGCCGTCGAACACAGAGCCGATGTCCTGGAGATCCTCCTTGAGGTTCCGGAGCGTGAACGGCACGGCGCAAGTGACCTGCCGCTCAGGCGACCGGTCGCGGGCGGCCGCTGCGCCGCCGCCTGCCGCGCGAGCGCGAGCGGGTGTCCGCCTGCGTCGTCGCGTGACGGGCGGGCGTGCTGCTCGCCGCGATCCCCGCGGCGCTCAGCTCGCGCTGCAGGCCCAGGCCGGTGCCGATCGCGGCCGCGTCGCCGACCTGCCCGTCGAGCACGAACGTGATGCCGATGCCGGTCGCGCCGGCGCGGGCGGTGCGCCCGACGCGGTGGACGTAGTCCTCGGCGGCGCCGGGGAGGTCGAAGTTGATGACGTGCGTGACGTCGCGCACGTCGATCCCGCGGGCGGCGACGTCGGTCGCGACGAGCGTGTCGATGCGGCCGTCTTCGAAGGACGCGAGCGCGCGTTCGCGCTGGCGCTGGGACTTGTCGCCGTGCATCGCGGCGCAGTCGATCGCGTGGCGGTCGAGCTGCTTGGCGAGGCGGTCGGCGCCGCGCTTGGTGCGCACGAACACGAGCGTGCGCCCGCGGCCGGGCGCGCTCAGCTCCTGCACGAGCCGCTCGGTGCGCGAGTCGGGCGCGACGCGCACGAAGCGGTGCTCCACCGTGCCGCGCGCCTGCGGGGTCGCCGCATGCTCGTGGCGGCGCGGGCGGGTCGTGTACGCCTTCGCGACGCGGCCGGCCTCGCCGTCGAGCGTGGCGGAGAAGAGCAGCGTCTGGCGGTCCTCCGGCGTCAACGCCACGAGCTTGTCGACGACCGGCCGGAAGCCCATGTCGAGCATGCGGTCCGCCTCGTCGAGCACGAGCACGTCGACCTCGCCGAGCGAGACGGCGCCGCGGTCGAGCAGGTCGACGAGCCGTCCGGGCGTCGCGACGAGCACGTCCGCGCGGCGGGCCGCTCTGATCTGCGGGTTGATGCCGGCGCCGCCGTAGACGGCGGCGACCGACAGCGACCGCGCACGGGCGATCGCGTCGAGCTCGTCGACGATCTGGCTCGCCAGCTCGCGCGTCGGCGCGAGCACGAGCCCGCCGGGCTCGCCGGCGCGGCGGCCGGCACGGCGGCCCGACTCGACGCGGTCGACGAGCGGGATCCCGAACGCGAGCGTCTTGCCCGAGCCGGTCGGCGACTTGACGAGCACGTCGTGGCCGTCGAGCACGTCGCCGACGACGAGCTGCTGGACGGCGAACGGCCGCTCGATCCCGCGTGTGCGCAGGGCGCGGACCACGGGCTCGGACACGCCGAGATCGGCGAATGTGGACTGCTGCATGAACTGCTCCTTGGATGGCCGGCGCGTCGTGCGCCGGCGCTGTGGTGGGGAGATTCGACTGTCCCCAACCGCGCGTGGCGCCTTCAGGAGCAAAGAACCTCGCGAGCGACGGTGCCGCCCGCGCCGGAGACGGTAGCAGTCGCGCCGCCGGAGGCTGCACGACGTCGCCCAGGCTGCAACGCTCTCAGCGGGCGTCGGTCTCGCGGGACGCGCCGTCGAGTCGCTCGGCGAGCTCGACGATCAGGCCGTCGGGTCCGCGGACGTAGCAGAGGAGGTAGATGCCCTCGTAGTCGACGATCTCCCCGAGCGTGTCCCAGCCGGCCGCCCGGACGCGGTCGACGACGCCGCGCACGTCGTGGACCGCGAAGGCGACGTGCCGGAGCCCGGGACGGTTCGCGGCCGGCGCCGGCGCGGGAGCGCCGGCGGACGGCGACTGGAAGCGCACCAGCTCGAACGCGTCGCTGCCGTCGGGCGTGCGGGCCATCGCGACCTCGACCGTCACGTGCTCGAGATCGACGATCCGATCGATCCACTCGCCGCTCAGCACCATCGGCTCGCCGCAGTCGAAGCCGAGCAGCGCGAGAAACCGGACGGTCTCCTCGAGGTCCTCGACGACGAGGCCGACGTGGACGAAGCCGGTGACGCCGGAGCGAGCGCTGCTCATGGCGCGGGCGATCGTTTCACAGCAGGTTCCCGAGCGGTCCGAGGTTGAGGTTCAGGTCCTCGTCGGTCATTCTGAAATCCCGCTTCAGCTCGTCCATGCGCTGCTCGAGCGCCATCAGCGCCAGGCCGAGGCGCTCCACCTGGTCGTCGCTGAGGTCGCCGGCCTCGACGCGGCGGATCGCCTGACGCTCCATCAGCTGCCGCAGCAGCTCGACGACCGTCAGCACGAGCTGCGCGAGCCCGCGCGCGACGTCCTCATCATCGGCGTCGACTCTCATCCTCGTCCTCCGTCGCGAAGTTGTATGGCGGCCAGGGACCGGTCACGACGACGTCCAGCTCGTCGTGCTGCGCGTCGAGCGCGGCGGCGCGCGCGCGGAAGGCGGCGACGCGGTCGGCGTCCACGAGGTATGCGGCGACCAGCAGCGCAGGCGGTGCGGGCAGCGGGCGCACGACGGTCGCCGCCGCCAGCTCCGCGAGCGGCTCGTGCAGGTCGCGGACCGTGCGGTCCCGGCGCCGCTGCTGCGCCGCTCTCGCGAGCAGATAGGCGCGACCGGTCCGCTCGCCGGCGGCGCGGTCCCGCGTCGGGGCGGTCGGCAGCGCCCGCACGCCGAGCTCGACGCGGTCGCGCACGCGCGCGAGCGTCCGCAGCAGCTCCTCGCGGCGCTCGTCGAGGACGGTCGCGAGGCGCTCCTCCGTCGCGAGCTGCGTGCCGAAGCGCAGCGGCAGCACGGGCCCGTCATCCATGATCGCCTCCACGACGCGCTCGTGCGCGAGCACCTGCGCGGGCGTCGGCTGGGGGCGCAGCCTGCGATGGCGGCTGTAGACCGCGGCGAGCCCGTCCCGCCGCAGCACGCCGAGGCGCGCGCCGCCGAGCCCCCGGCACGGTGGCGGCGTCGTCGCGGCTGCGCAGATCCCGTACGCGTAGATCACGGTGCGACCCCGGGTTCCTCGCGCGCGGCCGCCGGCCCGCGCAGCGTCGGCACCGAGCCGACGACGAGCCGGAGGCTCAGGTCGACGAGGTCGATGTCGGCGAGCGTGAGCACGACGTCGCCGGTGATGACGACGCCGGCCCCGAGCGCGCGGTCGAGCACCTCGACGAGCGCGACGTCACGCCGAGCGGGCAGGCGCTGTGGCTCGTCGCTCATCGCGGTCCTCGTCGGTCGCGACGAAGTTGTACGGGGCCCACGGGCCGCTGACGTCGACCTCGATGCCCGACTCGCCGTGGCGTGCGGCGAGCCTCGCGACGGCCGCCTCGAACGCCGGCTCGCGGTCCCGCTCGACGAGGTAGGCGCCGTTGAGCAGCATCGTGTCGGTGCGCCCGGAGAGGGCGGGATCCTGCGGCGCCAGCAGCAGCGCCTCGACGGCCTGCGCGCGCAGATCGTCATGGATGTCCTGCGCTGCGGCCGTCGCGAGCGACGCCGCGCGCTCGCGCAGCTCGCGGTCGGTCTGCTTGCGGGCGAAGAACGCGCGTCCGGGGGTCTGCTCCGGCGCGGCGCCGGCGACGCCGGGCTCGGGCGCGGGCCGCTCGAGCCGCCGCGGATCGGCGTGCGCCTTCACGCTCCACTCGGTGCGACCGCGCAGCCGCCCCAGCACGTCGTGCAGGCGCTCGTGCTCTCGCTCCAGCATGGCGCGGACGTGGTCGGCGTCGGCGAAGATCGTGCAGAGCCGCAGCGGGACGACCGCGTCGGCCGCGAGCGTGCGGGTGAGCACGGCGTCGTGGGCGCGCGCCGTCCGCTCGACCCACGCGAGGTCTTCGAGGTTGCGCCGCAGGGCGTCCTCGCCGAAGTCGGCCACGCGCACGCGGCTCGTCACGGCGGACAGCCCGCGCGCGGTCACGGACTCGAGCGGGAAGCCGGGGTCGACTGCGGCGAGGTCGTCGAGCGGCGGGACCTGTGCCGCCGGCACGACGCAGTACACGTACCAGGCGAACGTCTGGTCAGCCATCGTCGGTCCTGCCGCCCTCCTGCTCGGCCGATCCGAGCTGGCGCTCGAGGCGTCTAACGCGCTCGGACAGCGCGCGGCGTTCGCCGGCGTCCTCCTCGCCCGTGAGCCACGGGTCGTGCTCCCACCAGGTGATGCCGATGCGGCGGGCGGTGTCGACGCCGGCGATCACGAGCCGCAGCTTGATCGTGAGCAGCTCGATGTCGAGCAGGTTCACGCGGATGTCGCCGACGATCACGATGCCCTTGTCGAGCACGCGCTCGAGCACGTCGGCGAGGTTGGCCCCGCCGTCCGACGGGCCGGCGAGTCCGGACGAGACCGGCTCGGCGCCAGAGCGCGAGGGGACGAGGTCGCTCATCGGGAGTTGCTCGGCTCCTGTGCCTGGCTGCGCGGGTAGCGGCGCAGCCGTCTGTAGCCGAGCAGCTTCCCGGCCTCGTCGAGCTGCGCCTCGTAGCTTCCGAGCACGTCGTCGGTCTCAGGGATGCGCGACAGCTCCAGCAGGTCGACCGTCACGAACCACGAGCCGTCCTCGGCGCGTTCCAGCGCGCTCACGCTCTCCGCCTGCAGTCCGGTGATCTCGGCGAGCTGGTCCTTCGCGCGCTTCGCCAGCTCGACGCCCGACGTCCCGCCGCCGGACGCTCTGCGTCTGCGTCGGGGCTTGTCCTCAGCCATCCTGTGTGCCCTCCTGCGTCGCCTGTTCGATCACCTCGCCCTGACGCCGCTCGGCCTCCTCGGGAGAGAGCTTTCCCTGTTCGCGCGCCTCCTCCAACGCGTCGAGCTGCTGCACGACCGCCCCAGGGCTCGTCTGCGACCGCCGCGTCTCCTCGTGCACCTGCTCGGCGATCCACGCGGTGAAGCGCACGGGGGCGACCGGCAGCAGGACGAGCTCCTTGATCAGCCCCATCGCGGATCCTCGCCCTCGAGGAAGCTGTAGGCGGGCATCGGCCCGAGCAGGCGGAAGCGCATGCGCTCGCCGCGCTCCCGCGCGAGCTGCTCGACGGCGTCCTCGAACTCCTCCCTGCGCTCGCGCTCGACGAGCAGCGGGGCGTTGAGCACCATGTAGTCGCGCTCGAGCGGGTCGGTCGCGGCGGCGACCGCGACCGGGCGGAGCTGCTCCAGGATGCCCGCGGCGTCGCGTTCGCGCGCCTGTTCGACCGCTCTGCTGACGAGCTCTCCAAGTCGCACCCGCGCGTCGCGCGCCTCGTCCTCGGGCACGTCCCGCAGCTCGTCGCGCAGGCGCGCGATCTCGGGCTCGCGCTCGACGATCTCGCGCAGCAGCGCATCCTCGTCGTAGTAGGCCTTCAGCGTCATCTGAACGCGGCCCTGGGCCCGCTCCAGCAACTGCGCGAACTCGTCGTGGTGGGCCAGCAGCACGTCCTCGCCGACGTCCTGCGCCTCCGGCACGACGACGCCGAAGCGGAACGGGATCACCGGCGCGTCGACGATCGCGGCCTCCAGCACGCGAGCGTGAGCGAGCGCCTGGTCTCGGGTCCCCTTCTCGTCCTCGGCAGGCGCCGGGCCGGCGATCGCGCCGAGATCGCCGGCCTCGACGATCCATACCTCCGGCAGCCGGTCGCCGCGGCGCTCGAGCTCGGCCAGCGTCGCATTCGCCGCGACGACGCCGTAGACCCAGACGTTGCCTTCACGCTGCCGGCGCTGGTCTTGCTCGACAGTCATCTGCGCCTTCTCTCGCGGTTGTGTCTCGCCGGCTTCTTCTCTTTCTTGTCGTCGTCGCCGCCGCCGACCAGGTCGCCGAGCTTCTCTGCGCCGGCCTCCAGCGCTCCTCTGGTCTTGCCCTTGGCTCCTCCCTCGGAGATGCCCTCGACGACCTGCGTGAGATCGCGCGGTTCCTCGGCGCCCAGCTGAAGGCGGCCGACCTCCTCGGCGAAGCGGAGGTAGGTGTCGACGCTCGCGATCACGATGCGGACATCCGCCCGCAGCAGCTCTATGCCGACGAGCGAGACGCGCGCGAACACGTCGACCACGACTCCCTTGTCGAGAATCGTGTTGACCACATCCGCGAGCGAACTCTCCTGGCTGCGCTCGAGCGCGCCTCCAGGGCTCGGTTGCACACTCATTCCGTCACCTCGGCTCGGTCGCTGTCGCTTTGCACTACCCGGTCGACATGCGGGCAAACGAGCCTGGCGCGCGCGTCATGTCGACCGTCGGCGGGTACCCGTTGGCGAGGATCTGACCGGTACAGGCACGAGGGAGACACCATGGCGATCGACGTCGGGAAGATGATCAACGCAGCCACCGAGTCTGCTCTCGAGGACCTGCACGGCGGGCGTCGCAAGCGGCTCTTCACGCCGGGGCGCGCCATCGCAGTCGGTGCGGCGCTCGCGATCGCGGGGCGGGCCGCCGCCGATCCCGCGCGTCGCTTGATCGAGGAGCGGCTCGGTCCCATTCAGGACCGGTTGGGCAGCCTGGGCGGCCAGGTCGAGGAGCCGGAGGTGGATGCGGGCGAGGAGGAGCTGGAGCCGGAGGAGGACGAGGAGCCTGACGCGGAGGCCGGCGAAGACGAAGACGAAGAGGAGGAGCCCGAGGCCGAAGAGGACGAGGAGCCCGAGGCCGAGGGCCGCAGAGTCTCACCGCCGCGACCGCCCAGCCGACCGCGGCGAGCCAGACAGCGCAGGGGCCGCACGCAGGCGGCGCGTCGCGGCTGACCGGACACGCGCGGGCTCGGTCCCGCGCCCGATCGCAGGCCCGAACGTCCTGGGCGGCGGAGCGATCGGCGGGTCCGAATCGCTGTAGGATGTAGGGCAATGAGTTCCGTCAGAAGGGGCTTCGACTTCGCGAGCCTGCAGGGGCTCGACATCCGCCGCGTCAGCACGACCGACCAGGTCGTCGACGCGCTGCGCGACGCGATCCTCGACGGTGAGATCGCGCCTGGGACGCCGCTGCGCGAGATCCCGCTGGCGACGGCGCTCAACGTCTCGCGCAACACGCTGCGCGAGGCGCTGCGGATCCTGCAGGCTGACGGCCTCGCGCGCTACCGCCTCAACTATGGCGTCGTCGTCGTCGAACTCGACGAGACCGACCTGGAGCAGATCTTCCGCTTCCGCACGCTGATCGAGGTGCCGGCGGCGCAGGCGGCGGCCGAGGCGGGCGATCCCGAGCTGCTGCGCGAGCTCGAGCAGCACGTGCGCGAGATGGAGCGCGCGGGGAAGGCGGGCGACGCGGTCGGGATGGTCGGCGCCCATCGCGCGTTCCACGCCACGCTCGTCTCCGCGCTGCGCAACCCGCGCGTCGAACAGGTCTATGCCGGGCTTCAGCGCGAGCTCGTGCTGGCGCTCGCGCGCGCCGACCGCACCGCGCGCGACCTGCGCAAGGTGGCCTCCGGACATCGCCGCATCGTCAGAGCGCTGCGCGCCGGCCCCGCCGAGGCGGCGGACAGCGTCCGGGAGCATCTCGACGAGGCACTGCGGACGGTGCGCGCACAGCTTCCGGCAGAGCAGCCGGCGACGCACGTGCCCGGCGCAGACGCCGACGAAGCGGCGGTCGCGGCCGCTCTCGGCGCCGCCGCGCGCGCGGGGCGCGGCGCTCAGGCGCGCCGTTAGGCGTGCCGGCTGCGTGCGCCCGGCGCGTCGAGGCGCGTCAGGGGCGTGTACGCAGATGCGCCAACTATTGCTCTACAACTGTACACAATTGCTCTGTGCAGTACAATTGCACAGATGAGCGCCACCACCACCGAGGTCCCAGACGAGCTGCTCGAGGAGCTGCTCGAAGCGCATCGCGACACGATCGCGATGGTGGCCGAGCGCAGCGAGCTCGCATGGCAGGCGCACTGCGACTACCTGCGCCGCCTGCAGCGCGTCACGTACGCCTTGCTGGCGGACGGCGAGACGGCCGGCGCGCAGCGCCACGAGCCGTACTGAGCGCCGCGGAGTCACCACGCCATCGCGCAGCCACCTGACGGCGGCGCCCACTCACAGGTCGTCTCGGACCGCTGACCGCGGCGAAGTTCCGCGAAGGCGATTACGAGCGGATGACATGGGTAGCCCCGAAAGGAAGCGAGTGAGAAGGAGAGAGCATGTCCCGAGACCTCAGCGACTTCGGCGACACGATCGGCTCGGCCTTGGGCAAGGTCGCGCGCAGCGCGGCTGGCGCGGCGTCGCAGAACGGGCGCGGAAAGCTGTCGAGGAGCTCCGGCAACGGCGCGCTCTCGGGCATGGGCGGCGTCGCCGCGGGCGCGGCGGTGGCCACGGCTGCGCCGATCGCCGCCAAGCAGGCCGGCAAGGTGCTGCGTCACGTCGTGACGAGACGGATCGGGAACCCGGTGGAGGCCGCGAAGGGCGCGGCGGGAAGCCCGGTGCAGCGCGCCACCGAAGGCGTGAAGGACGCTCTTGGCGGCGTCGTCGAGAGAAAGATCGACCAAGCCGGCGGTGTGCCGGGCGTGATGAAGGAGGCGGGCAAGCAGATGCTCACAGGCGGTGGTGGCGGCAAGGCAAGAGGCGCTCCGGGCGTCGGCAAGGGGCGGCGGATGCCGGTGCAGCAGGCCGTCGAGGTCGCGGTGCCGCTGGAGGTCGCCTACAACCAGTGGACGCAGTTCGAGGAGTGGCCGCAGTTCATGCACCGCGTGATGCAGGTCACCCAGGAGGACGAGTGCACGGTCTCGTTCAAGGCGAAGGTGTGGGGGATGTCCAAGCAGTGGGTCGCCGAGATCGTCGAGCAGCGCCCCGACGAGCGCATCCAGTGGAACGCGACCGAGGGCGTGACGCACACCGGGGTCGTCACCTTCCACGAGCTCGGCCCGCGCCTCACGCGCATCCAGGTCTCGCTCGACCTCGACCCCGGGTCGCTGGTCGAGAAGGCGGCGCGCGGGATGCGGCACCTCAAGCGCGCCGTGCGCGCCGACCTCGCCCGCTTCAAGGCGTTCACCGAGATGCAGGAGGTCGAGACGGGCGCCTGGCGCGGGACGATCCACGACGGCGAGCTGGTCGAGGAGCACGATGACGGCTACGACCGCGGCCGCGACTACGCGGAGGCGGACGACATCCACGACAGCGGCAGCTCGCCCGAGCCGCGCAGAGCCGCGTCCGCGGCGGCGAGATCGGCGTCGGCGAGCAGCAGACGCGGCAACGGCGGGCGCAGCCGCGGCCGCTCGAACGGCCAGCACGCGAGACGCCCGTCGGGCAGCAGAGCGCGTCGCAGACGTGCGGGCGCCCGCGGCCGCAGCTAGACGTGGAGCGCTTGCGCGATGCGTGGTGGTTTCGTGGCCCGTGCGGTGCTGGACCGCATGGCCGGCAACCGACCCTCGCCGCTGCGTGCCGCAGCGGTCGCGGTCGTCGTCGGCGTCGCGGTGGCGGTGATGACGTACCGGCTGCTGCGGCATGAGGGGAACAGACAAGAGAGGTGATCACCATGGCCACGAGCTCGCAGCAGCGCACGCGCTCCAGAAGACGAACCTCCGCTGGCGGCGCCGCGCGCAGCCGCCCGAGAGCGAGCGGCCGGCCGGCTGACGCCGCCGCCAGAGCTCAGCGACGGGCGCGAGACGTGGGCGAGGGCGCCACCGAGACGCTCCAGCAGGCCACCGGTACGGCGAAAGGGCCGGCGCTGGCCGGAGCGGCGGCGCTTGCAGCGATCGCCGGAGGCGTCCTGCTGGCGCGCAGAGGCCGGCGCGGCAAGCGCCGCTCGCTGCCCTCGATCGGGAAGCAGCGGCGCAGCATCCACATGCCTGGCGTCGCACTGCCACACGTCGCCAAGCCGCACCTGCCGCATTGGTCCGACGGCGAGACGACGGAGGTGCTGCGCGCGACGGCGAAGGCGCTCGGAGCGGCGGCGGTCGAGTTCAGCAAGGCCGGCTATCGCGCGGGCGAGTTGGCCGCCGAGGTGCGGCGCTTGCGCGAGCAGGCCGCGCGCAACGGCGACTAGACGTTTGACACCGGAGAGACCGTCGACAGACAGAAAGGAGGCCGGCGATGGCTGGCAGAACGCAGAAGGCGAAAGGGCGCGTCAAGGAGTCCGCCGGCGTGCTCGCGAACGACAAGAAGATGAAGGACCGCGGCCGTGTCGATCAGGCGGCGGGCAGCGTCAAGAAGCATGCGGGCAAGGCGGCCGACAAGGCCGGCGACGCCGCCAACGACGTGCGCAAGAAGCTGGACTGATCGCAGGGTTGCCTGACCGGCCGGCCTCCGCGGCCACCCCCGTCATGCCGCCGGCCCGAACCACGTCCCCAGCGCATCGACCAGGGCGGGGCCGGCGGGTGTGCCGTCGCCCACCCAGGCCACGTGGCCGTCGGGCCGGATCAGCACGGCCGCGGGCGCCGCGACCGCGCCGAGCACCGGCAGCTCCCACGGCCCGTCGGTCGTGGCGTCGAGCAGCGGCACGCGACCGGCCCACGGCCCGAGGTCGACGGCGCCCGGCGCGCCGAGGTTCAGCAGCGCGGGCCGCGCCTCATGGAGCAGGTCGTAGACGCGCAGCGGCCCGTGGCCGGTGAGGAGGTCGAGGTCGGGCATCCGCCGGCCGAGCAGCGGGTGGCCCTCGCCGAGGTCGTAGCGGATGTCCAGGCCCGAGAGCATCCCCGCCATCGCTCTGCGCGGCTCGTCGAGCTGCATCAGCTCGGCGATCGTGCCGCGCAGGGCCTCGTCGCGCGCGTCGCCGCGCATCAGCGCGGTGAGCGCCATCGTCGTGCGCAGCACGCGCGCGCCGACCGGGTGGCGCTCGACGTGGTAGCTGTCGAGCAGGCGCTCCGGCGAGCTGCCGTCGACCACCTGCGCGAGCTTCCAGCCGAGGTTGACGGCGTCCTGCAGCCCGGTGTTGAGCCCCTGCCCACCCGCGGGCGTGTGGATGTGCGCCGCGTCGCCGGCGAGCAGCACCCGTCCCGCCCGGTAGGACGCGGCCTGGCGCGCGGCGTCAGTGAAGCGCGAGATCCAGCGTGCGCCGTGCAGCCCGAAGTCGGTCCCCCAGACGGCGATCATCGCCGCGCTGAGGTCGGTCAGCGTCGGCTCGCCGGCCTGGACGAGATCGCCCTCGCGCACCACCACCCGCACGTGTCCGTCGTCCAGGGGGCCGATCCCGCTGACGCCCTTCTCGTCGGTGCGCAGCTTGCCGACCTCGGACTCGTCGCGGATCTCGCCCTCGGCCACGAGCGAGCTGGCCGACGGATCCCAGCCCGGGAACGCGATGCCGGCAGCCTTGCGCACGACGCTGCGGCCGCCGTCGCACCCGACGAGCCAGCCCGCCCGCAGCGAGGACCCGTCCGCCAGCGCGACGTCCACGCCGCCGGCGTCCTGCGTGAAGCCGGTCACCTCGCACCCCCGCCGGATCGGCACCTCCAGCTCGGCCGCCCAGCCGGCCAGGATCTGCTCGAAGCGGTTCTGCCACAGCCCGAGCGCGTACGGGCGGCGCGTGGGGAAGTCGCCGAGGTCGAGCGTCGTGGCGAAGCTCGTGGCCTGCGCCGTTCTCCCCTGCGAGACGAACCGCTCGCCGACGCCGCGCTGGTCCAGCACCTCGATCGTGCGCGCGTGCAGCCCGCCCGACCGCGACCCCGGCGCCGGCTCCGCGCGCCGCTCGACGATCACCGCGTCGACCCCTGCCAGCGCCAGCTCGGCTGCCAGCATCATCCCGGTCGGACCGCCGCCGGCGATCGCCACCACATGCTCCTCCGTGCCCATCGCGTCGCTCCCTCGTCGTGTGCGGCGGCGATTATGGGGCACACCCCGGGGCTTGAATCAAGCCCCCAGGTGCGGTGTAATTTGGATGTGGCGGGGGAGAGCGGGCGCGTTACGGGCGGCGGGCGATCCACTCGCTGCCGGGCGTGTCGGTCAGCCCGTGGGCGACGATCGAGCACAGCACGACGAGCGCGGTGAGGTTGAAGATCCGCTCGTTGCCGGGGATCGCCTGGGTGAGGACGAGCAGGGAGAACGTCATCGTCGCGACGCCTCTCGGCCCGAACCAGGCCATGAACGCCTTCGTCGCCCACTCGACGCGCAGACCCGCGAGCGCGACCCACACGGCGAGCGGCCGCGCCAGCAGCAGCGCCACCGCGACGAGCGCGACGGCGGACCAGCCGTCGGCGAACAGGCCGTGCAGCGTCAGCAGCGAGCCGAACACGACGAAGATCCCGAGCTTGACGATCTCGATCACGTCGTCGCTGCGCTGCGCGACGTAGCCGCGCACGTCGGGGCGGCGGATCCCGAGCACGATCGCGCACACGAACACGGCGATGTAGCCGTTGCCGTGCGGCGGCAGCACGGCGACCCCGTACGTCGCGAACGCGACGCCGAGCGCGTAGAGCGCACGCTGGTGGGCGGGCATCGCCTCGCGCACGTACGCCCCGCGCGGCAACAGCAGCGAGGCGATCAGGCCGCATGCGAGGCCGAACGCGAGCCCGAGGCCGACGTCCTGGAGCACGAAGCGCCACCACACGAAGTCGCGCGCGCCGCCGACCACGAGCGCGGCGCTGAGCGCGAGCACGGGCGGCAGCGCGAGGCCGTCGTTGAGGCCGGACTCCAGGTTCAGCGAGTGCCGAACGATGCGTGGCACGCGCGGATTCGTGACGACGCTCGACGAGAGCACCGGGTCGGTGGGTGACAGCAGCGCGCCGACCAGGAAGGCACGTGTCCAGTCGAGGTCGAGCAGCCAGTGGGCGGCGAGCGCGACGACGGCGGCGGTGATCGGCATCGCGACGATCAGCTTGCGCGCGGGCCAGGTCCAGTGGCGCTGGAGCATCTCGCCGTCGACCTCGAGCCCGTCGCGGAACAGGATCACGATGAGGGCGACCGACGCCAGCTCCGCGACGAAGCCGGAGCGCGCGTGGAAGTGCAGGAAGCCGGCGCCGCCCTGCCCGAGCGCGAAGCCGGCGAGCACGTAGATCGGCGTGAGCGCGAGGAAGCTGCGGCGCGCCAGGCCGGACGCGAGCGCGCCGAGCGCCAGCAGCGCGCCGAACGCGAGCGCTGCATGCTCGAACACCGTCGTCGCCGCGGCGAGCACGGGAGCGGGGGGCATCGTGCCGGGGAGCTTCGCAGAGCGACGTCGGACCGCGGCGGCTCAGCGCGCAGCCGCGGCGAGCCGGGCGTGCACGAGCTGCACGGCCATCGCGCCCTCGCCGACGGCGGTGGCGCAGCGCTTCGTCGAGTCGGAGCGGACGTCGCCGGCGGCGAAGACGCCGGGGAGCGTGGTCTCGAGCAGCCGTTCGGCGCCGGCGGGCGGACCCGTGAGGACGAAGCCGTGGTCGTCGCGTCCGACCGTGTCGTCGAGCCAGTCGGTGCACGGCAGCGCGCCGAGGAAGAGGAACAGGAACGAGAGGTGCAGGCGCTCCCCGCTTCTGAGCGTCACCGCGTCGAGCCGCCCGTCCGCGCCGTGCAGCGCGCCGATCTCGCTGCGGTCGCGGACGGCCACGCCGTAGCGCTCCAGCTCGCGCACGAGGTAGTCCGACATCGTCTCGCGCAGATCGGCCCGCCGGTGCAGCAGCGTCACGAGCGCGCCGCCGCGCGCGAGCCAGACGGCGGCCTGCCCGGCCGAGTTGCCGCCGCCGACGACGCCGACGCGCTCGGCGCCGCAGAGCTGCGCCTCGGGCGGTCCGGCGGCGTAGAAGATGCTCGTCCCCTCGTAGTCCGCGAGGGCCTCGACGGGCAGGCGCCGGTACTGCGCGCCGCTGGCGAGCACGACCGCGCGCGCCGCCACCTCGTTCCCCTCTTCGAGCCGCACGACGTGGCGCGCGTCGCCGGGGGTGAGCGAGACCGCGCGATAGGGCGTCGCCAGGCGCGCGCCGAACTTGCGCGCCTGCGTGACGGCGCGTGTCGTCAGCTCCGTGCCCGTGATGCCCGCCGGGAAGCCGAGGTAGTTCTCGATCCGCCGCGACGAGCCGGCCTGCCCGCCGAGCGCGGTGCTGTCGATCACGAGCGTGTCGAGGCCCTCCGAGGCGCCGTAGACGGCGGCGCCGAGCCCCGCCGGACCGGCGCCGACGACGAGCAGGTCGACCTCCTCGCGCGGCGCGAGCTCGCGGCCGATCCCGAGCGCGCGCGAGACCTCGCCGGTCGAGGGCCCGTGCAGCTCGACGCCGCCGGGCAGGCGCACGAGCGGCAGGCTGGTCGCGTCCAGCCCGGCGACGAGCGCCGCGGCGGCGGTGTCGTCGGCCCGCTCGGGATCTCTCCACGCGAACGGCAGGCGATTGCCGCGCGCGTACTCGAGCATCTGCATCGTGGCGGGCGAGGAGCGCGGACCGACGATCTCGATCCCGACGCCCTGCACCCGCTGCAGCGCCTCGCGGCGCGCGATGAAGACCGACAGCACGAGATCGCTCAGCGGCCCGTCCTCGAACAGCAGCGCGCGCAGCACGTCGCGCTCGACCGCGACGTAGCGCAGCCGCTCGGTGACGATGGCGGTGACGAACACCGTCTGCCCGGACAGCAGGTTCAGCTCGCCGATGAAGCTCGCGGCCCCGTGGCGGACGATCTCGTTGCCGGCGGCGTCGCGGATCGCGACCTCGCCCGCGATGATCGCGATGAACGGATAGGAGCGATCGCCGACGCGGTACAGCACCTCGCCGACGTCCGCGACGCGCTCCTCGCCGATCTCGGCGAGCGTCGCGAGCTGCGACGCGGACAGCGTCGGGCTCGCCGGCGGCGCGACCTGGCTTGCGGGCTCCGGCATGCGACGATCGTATGCGACGGTCGCGGTGCCAACCAACTGAGACTGACTTGCAATAGCCGGCAGGCTGCTCTAGCGTCGCCTGCGGGCCGGCAGTCACGCGGAAAGGAGCAGCCGTGATGAGTGCCCTGACGGCGCGCGAGTGGCGGCGTGTCGCCGTGCTCGCCGCCGCGGTCGTCGGGCTGCACGCGCTGGGGTTCTTCATCCTGCTCGCGCTCGTGGCGCCCCATCGCTACGGCGTGGGAACGGGCGGCGCGTTCGGGCTCGGCGTGGGCATCACCGCGTACACGCTCGGGCTGCGCCACGCCTTCGACGCCGACCACATCGCCGCGATCGACAACACCACCCGCAAGCTGATGGGCGAGGGGCAGCGGCCGTTGAGCGTCGGCTTCTTCTTCTCGCTCGGGCATTCGACGGTCGTGCTCGCGCTCGGCGTGCTCGTCACGCTGGGGGTGCGCGGGCTCGGCGGCGCGGTCGAGCACCACGGCTCGACGCTGCACGAGACGACCGGGCTGATCGGTCCGGTCGTCTCGGGCTCGTTCCTGCTGCTGATCGGGATGCTGAACCTGATCGTCCTCGTCAGCATCGTCGGCGTCTTCCGGCGCATGCGCCATGGCAGCTACGACGAGGCCCAGCTCGAAGCGCAGCTCGACCGCCGCGGCTTCATGAACCGCTTCTACGGCCGCGCGACCGGCGCGGTCGGGAAGCCGTGGCAGATGTACCCGCTCGGCTGTCTGTTCGGGCTCGGGTTCGACACCGCCACCGAGGTCGCGCTGCTCGTGCTCGCCGGCGGCGCGGCCGCGAGCGGCCTGCCGTTCTACGCGATCGTCTGCCTGCCGATCCTGTTCGCCGCCGGCATGTCGCTGTGCGACACGATCGACGGCGCGTTCATGACCGTCGCCTACGGCTGGGCGTTCGCCAAGCCCGTGCGCAAGCTGTACTACAACATCACCGTGACCACGCTGTCCGTCATGGTCGCGCTGACGATCGGCACGTTCGAGCTGCTCGCGGTGCTCGCCGACAAGCTCGGCCTCAGCGGCGGCGTGTGGGGGCTCGCGGCCGGCCTCGACCTCAACCTGCTCGGCTACGCGATAGCCGGCGTCTTCGTGCTGACGTGGGCGATCGCGCTCGCCGCGTGGAGGCTGCTGAGGATCGAGGAGCGCTGGGGCGCGGAGGTGCGATGACGGCGCCCGCGCACACGCCGCCGCTCGCGTTCGACGACGTCGAGGACATCGCCGCCGCCCTGCGCCGCGCCGGCGGGCGGCTCACCGCCGCGCGCCGCCTCGTGCTCGAAGCGCTGTTCGCCGCGAGCGCGCCGATCACCGCCGAACAGATCGCGAGCGGTCTCGGCGCGCACGCGATCCCGTCCGATCTCGCGACCGTCTACCGCAACCTCGAGCGGCTCGAAGCGCTCGGCGTCGTGCGCCACGTCCACGCCGGCCACGGACCGGGCCGCTACGCGCTCGCCGACCAGCAGGGGACCGAGTACCTCGCCTGCGACCGCTGCGGCAAGCTCACCGCCGTCCCCGCGCACCGCCTCGACGCGATCCGCGCGCAGATCCGCGACGAGCTCGGCCACCACGCCCGCTTCAGCCACTTCCCGATCCACGGGA
>DATNAP010000032.1:0-45899 GCA_035572475.1 Conexibacter sp.
ACGCCTCATCGAACAACGACTCGACCTGCCCACCAGCCAAAACCAGCATCAGCCGACCTCCCAGAAATCACCCAACTCGCAGGCAGAATTCCGGTCGCTACCCCGGACAGAGCCGCCAACTATTTCCGGGGCAAATAGCTAGTGCTTCTTCTCGTATTGCCGCCGTTCGGATCGTTGATGTCCGTGATGAAGTGGGCGCCATCGATCCCGAGGGACGTGCTGCCACCGATCGTGCTGCCGCTGCCGGTGAAGTCGATCTGGTCGACGACGAGGCCGCTGATGTTCATCGTCGACGTGCTTCCAGCCGCAAAGCTGACGATCGTGCCGCCCGACTCGCCGGTCGTCGGCGCGCCGCCGGTCCAGTTGCCGGCGGTCGACCAGTTCTGGTCGACCGTGCCCGTCCACGTATGCGTCGACGCGAGCGCCGGCGATGCGCTCAGGACGAGCAGCAGCACGAATGTCCCGGTGACCTTCCGAATCACGCGCGCGAGCGTAGACCCCCCACAAGATCGATCGGCGGCCACGATGGCGGATGCGACAGCGTGGCATGCCTGCAGACCTGCGGACAGCTCCAGCAGCGCTACCAGCGAGCGTCCGCGCGCGAGCGCGTATCTTCGAGCAGCGTGAAGGTCGCCTACGTCCTCTATCCGGACTTCACCGCACTGGACCTCATCGGCCCGTACGAGGTGATCAGCGTCTGGCCTGACGTCGAATTGCACTGGGTTGCGACGACGCCGGGGCCGATCCGCACCGACCACGGCCTGGCGATGCTTCCGACCGCGATGCCCGCGGACCTGCCCGATCCCGACCTCCTCGTCATTCCCGGATCAAGCAAGCCGCTCGGGCCGCTGAAGGACGAGCTCCTGCTCAGCTGGGTCCGGAGCGTCGCGCCGACGGCGCAGTGGCTCACGTCGGTCTGCACCGGTTCCGGGGTCTACGCCGCGGCCGGCGTCCTGAAGGGCCGCCGCGCCACGACCCATTGGGGCTTTCGCGAGAACCTCAAGGCGATGGGCGTCGATGTGGTCGCCGATCGCGTCGTCTTCGACGGGCGATTCGTCACCGGCGCCGGCGTGTCGGCCGGGATCGACATGGCGCTCGCGCTGACGGCCCGCGTCCACGGCGACGAGCTGGCGAAGGCCATCCAACTCGGCATCGAGTACGACCCGCAGCCGCTGTTCGACGTCGGCGCACCACAGAGAGCAGACGCCTCGACGCTGCGCCTCGCGGCGCGGATGCTGCTCGGGGAGTCGCCGCTGCGGACGCTCGCCGGATACAGCTCGCGCATGCTCAGCGACCGCATCCGTGCGCTGCGCCGCACGGCAGCGTCGACGCGGCGTTGAGCTTTAGCTACGTCGGTCGCGAGCGCTCCCAATCGCCGGGCACCACCGCCGTCTCACTTGACAGCAGCTCATTGCTCCGGATAAGTTGACTTCGTTCGGAGTCACGGGGAGCTCCGTGGTCTCTTGCCGCGCCAGATCCTCCGGGGGAGGTCGGGATCATGGTCACGCAGGCGTCATCCAGGTTGAGGACGTTGTCAATGAGGCTGCTTCCGCTCGCGGGGTGGCTGGTGGCGCTCGCCGGTACGGCGATGATCCTCGCGATCGCAACGTCCGGCGCCGCTCCGTCGCATCCGCTCGCCACCCAGGATGGCGCGCCGGTTCGCCTGCCGCCCGCACCGGGTCACGTCGATCCGACCGATCCCGGCGCTTCCGCTGCGGCAGCCGCTCCGAAGGGGCCGCCGAGCGCAAGCGCCGCAGACGCAGCGACCTCGCGATCCGTCCTCAAGGACGACGGCACGTTCGCCCAGCTCCTGCACGGCATCCCATACCGCGTCGTGTCGATCTCGCCCTGGACCGATGCCACGGGCGACAGCCAGCTGGGAACCGTCGTCGACATTCAGCTCGACGCGCCCCTCACGACGACGACCCGGCTTCCGGGCGTTCGATTCAGCCCCGAAGGCACGAGATACGGCCGGCTGATGATTCCCGCGAACGTGACCGGCGCGACCACCATGACGCTGCTCGTCGACCTGCATTCCCACCAGGTCGTCAGCGCCATGCCGCCGGACTCGACGCTCTCGCCCGCTCCGGGCACGGTGAATCTCTACTCGGCTCCCGGCGGCCCGAACGGAAGCTGATCGCCCATGCGGATCAAGAAGCGTCACCTGTACCTCGTGGCGGCCATCTGCTCGCTTGCCGCCGCCATCGCCCTCTTGCCGACGACCGTTATAGGAGCCTCGACGTCGAACCTCAGGACGCTCGGCTTCGGCTACGGAGACTCGATCTACAACTACGACTTCGAGAATCAGTCCGTCGACTCCACCCATGTCGACTGGGCGACGTCGCTGCTGTTCTACGACAACGCGAACATCAACAAGATCAAGAGCATCCTCGAAGGCAGCTACTGGCTTTTCGGGTCGAAGGAGAACGCGTACCTCAACGACTCCGGCTTCTGGGAGTGGGACCAGGACGGCGGCATGAAGACAGACACGCCGAGCTGCCTCGGAAGCGACGCCCACTATCGCATCTACGCGCCGCCGGAGACGGACGACTTCTACAACCCGAACTTCGGCTACTACCTGTTCGGCACGACGCACCACGACCACCACGAGCTCTGCGACAGCTGGTACGACAACAGCGAGGGCACCGAGTCCGACATCGCGAACAGGATGTCGAGCAGGGGCTATTACACGCGCTACGACTACGCGTGGTTCTACAACGCCCAGTCCGAAACGCAGGGCAACCATCACTGGAACAACGACGGCTACGCGACGTACATACAGGTCCCGTAGCCGGCAGTGGCAGTGAGACGAAAGCCGCTTCACGCGCGCACTGCGCTGGGCGTGCTCGCAGCCTGCGGGCTGGCGGCCACGTTCGGCGTCGCGGACGTCCGCGACGCCGCGGCCTCGGGCGGTGCGACCTACCCCGGCCTCAGAGCGATCTGGCAGATCCCGCCCCACGATCTGCTCCGTGCCGGGAGCGTCGCCGGCGGCGGCAGCGTCACGCTGGGCGCGTTCGAGCTGCCCCGGCGAAGCGCACAGGGACCGGTCCGCTGGTACGCGATCCGGCTCCGCGCCGTGCTCGGGCTCGCCCGCGGCGCCGGAGAGTGCATCCTGAGCGCGGCGACGGACGGGGCGACGGCCGCGCAGATCGACATCCAGACGCATCCACGCTCGGCGGTGGTCTCAGACCTCGGTTGGATTCAGGGTCGCCGCCGGCTCCTCACGCGGGCGGCAGCCGTGCAGATCGACTTTCGCAATTACCTCCAGGTGCACGGCGTGAGAGCAGGGGCGAACCCGTTCACGCTGACGCTCGACGTGCTGCATCGCCCGTGCCTCAGGAGCATCCGGCTGCTGAGCGGGTCGGGGATCGCGACGACCGCCGCCCGGCCGGACGAGCTGCATTTCCTGGTGCCGACGCAGGTGCTCACAGCCACGAAGGGACACGCGCTCACGATCCCCTACGAGCTCTCCCGGCGCGGGGGCTGGCCCGACCGCGGCGCCAGCGTCACGCTGAGCGTTCCCGATGGATGGCGGATCGACGGCCCTGGATCGCAGCGCTTTCGGCGCTTGGACACCGGCCGGCGGGGCTCGTTTCAGGTCACGCCCAGCACGACCGGCACGTCATTCGTCGGGCTCCGTGCCATGCGGCTCTACAACGAGCCGAACGCGATGATTCAGGTGAAGGTCGAGCCGCCGAAGAGTTGGCTGATCGCACGCGGACTTCCACTCCTGCTGTCCGCCGCGCTCATCGCCGGCGCCGCGGCGTTGGCGCTCGCGAGCCAGCGTGCAAAGCGACGGGAGCGACCCGTTGGCGCCGATCGCCAGGCGGGCTAGGGCGACTCCACCACGCCGGTCACGCGGTCGGGGTGCTCGGCGAGGTAGTCCCTCAGCGTCCTGGGGTGGTACTCGGCGCGCGCGGTCTCCAGCCGAAGGCGTGCGCTGGAGGCGACATCGCTGTCCGGCGCGTTCTCGAGCCGGCGGTCGAGCGGCTTCATCGCCCGGTAGAGCAGATTCATCGAGTTGTGCTTCTCGCCGAGCGCGTCGGGCCGAACGTCCTCCCCGCTCTCGCGGCGGTCCTCGTCCGGCGACGTCGTCTGCTGGAACCACCCGGGCTTGAAGGCGAGCCCGTGGGCCGCGGCCCGATCAACCATCCACAGCAGCGTGATGTCGGCCAGCCGCGGATCCGGATAGCCCCCGCCGACGTCGGAGTGCACCCCGGCGAACCAGACCTGTTCGATCGTCTGCGCGGGCGGCGCGTCCAGCTGACGCTTGAACGGCGTGGGCTCGAACGGCCGGCGGCGCTCGTCGATCGCCATCGCGTGGGCGGCGTGCCAGACGTGCGAGCCGAGCTGGACGTCGTGAAAGCTCCAGCGCCGGGACAGGTACGCCCGGATCTTCTTCGGGACCGGGGCGGGGATCGGGATGCCGAGCGCGCCCACCGTGTCCCAGACGCCGAGGAAGCGGATCGGCGTCCGGTCCTCCACGTCGGGGTGCTCGCGCTCGCGCGGCTGCTCGCGGTAGGCGTAGGTCCTGCGAAACAGCCGCGCCTCGTTGCCGCTCGGCCGGGTCGACTTGGCGCGCGAGCGGTAGAGCGCGAAGGCCTCGTCTACCGCGCCGACGTGCTCGGGCCGCAGGATGCCGCAGTTGCCGATCAGGCCCGCGAGGCTTCGGGCCGTGAACGCGCCGCGGCTGAAGCCGAAGAGATAGAGGTCGTCGCCGGGCACGTAATGCTGGGCGAGAAAGCGGTACGGCGCGAGGACGTTGTGCGAGAGTCCGACGCCGACCGCGCCGCCGCCGATGCGGTCGACCAGGCCGCCGGTCCCGACGCCGCGCTCGTAGAAGACACGCTGCTCGGTCCCGCCGTCGTCGTCGGCGACCGCGAGGGCGAGTTTCGTGACGTTGCTCGGCGTGACCTCGCCGTCATGGACCTGGTCGGGTCTGTTCCACGTACCATCGCAAGCGATGACGATGCGCTTGCTCACGGTCACGGATCGGCAATCTACCGCGGACGACAACCGCTGGCGTGCAATGCCTGCCAGCTCGCCGACGTAGCCGGGTATCCGAGCCGGCGGCGATCCGCACCACCGCTGCCGGAAGTGGCACGCATGACACAGGCGTGATCCTAGGTTCGCCGCCGCCTGTTGCGGTGGCGGATCGCGCGGCCGCGCCGGCTACTTGTCCCGCAGGAACGACGGGATGTCGATGTCGTCGTCGGAGATCTCGAGCGAGGAGCGCTGACGGTCGTCGAGCGTGACGTCGCGGTCGCGGCGCGTGCGACGCGTCTCCTCGCGGGCGCTCTCGGGCCGCCCCGCACGCGCGAAGCCGCCCCGGCCGCTCTGGTCGAAGCCGGTCGCGATCACGGTCACGCGGACGTCGTCGCCCATCGCGTCGTCGATCACGGCGCCGAAGATGATGTTCGACTCCTTGTCGGCCGCCGCGGCGACGATCTCCGCCGCCTCGTTGACCTCGAACAGGCCGAGGTCGTGGCCGCCTGTGATGTTGAGCAGGATCCCGGTCGCGCCGTGGACGTCCTGCTCGAGCAGCGGCGAGGCGATCGCGGCCTTTGCCGCGTCGGCTGCGCGCGTCTCGCCGGAGCCCGAGCCGATGCCCATCAGCGCGGTGCCGGCGTTGTGCATGATCGTGCGCACGTCGGCGAAGTCGAGGTTGATCAGGCCGGGGATCGTGATGAGGTCGGTGATGCCCTGGACGCCCTGGCGCAGGACGTTGTCGGCCTCCTTGAACGCCTCCAGGATCGTGGTGCGGCGCTCGACGATCCCGAGCAGCTTCTCGTTCGGGATCACGATCAGCGTGTCGACCTGCTCGCGCAGGCGCTGGATCCCTTCCTCAGCCTGTCTGGCGCGCTGCGAGCCCTCGAACACGAACGGGCGCGTCACGACGCCGACGGTCAGCGCGCCGATCTCGTTCTTGGCGATCTCGGCGATCACGGGCGCCGCGCCGGTGCCGGTGCCGCCGCCCTCGCCGGCCGTGACGAAGACCATGTCCGCCCCCTTGAGGGCTTCCTTGATCTCGTCGCGCGACTCGGCGGCCGCGCCGTGGCCGACGTCGGGGTTCGCGCCCGCGCCGAGGCCCTTCGTCAGCTCGTGGCCGATGTTCAGCTTGATGTCGGCGTCGCACATCGCGAGCGCCTGCGCATCGGTGTTCGCGGCGATGAACTCGACCCCGCGCAGGCCTGCGTCGACCATGCGGTTGACCGCGTTCGTGCCTCCGCCGCCGACTCCGACGACTTTGATGACTGCGAGGTAGCTGCCGCTTTCCATGATGGTTACCGTCCGACCCTTTAGTTAGCGTCGAGACTTTGGCCCGACTTCCGGCGTGCGAGAGTGTGGCACGTTATGCCCTTGTTCGGCGGGCTGTCAACGGGGCTCGCGCGACGCAAGCCGTGTTGCAGAACGCCAGACTCTCCATCGCAGGTTGAGTGTTGGGCTCCGAATCAGGTAACCCTCTACCTCAGCTTGAAGGTCAGCCTGTGGGCGTTGCGGGCGTCGGCGCCGTGGTCGTCGGCACGGCCGTCGCCGGCGTCGTCGCGGTCGTGCTGATCCCCGCCGGCGGCGTCGGGATGTCCGACTCGCCGATCGTCGGCGCGCCATCCGCGAGGCCGGCGACCGCCGGTCGCTCGGGCGCGGAGACGTTGATCGAGCTGGCGCCGGCGGCCTGGGAGTCGGCGAGCACGGCGGCCGCCGCCGCCCACTTCGCCCCCAGCCGATCGGCGCTGCCGAACACGAGCAGCGGCCCGTGCGCGAGCTGCAGCGTCAAGCCTCGGGACGAGGTCGTCTGCACCGACTGGATGTGACCGCGCAGCGCGTCCGGCGCCGCGCCGAGCGCCTCCACCGCCGCGAGCGCCACCGGGTCCGTCAGGCGAGCGCCGGCCGGCGTCGAGCGCAGCGTGATCTGCGCGAGCGCGGGCGGCGCGTTGACGTCGCGCAGCAGCGTGCCGTCGGAGGTGACCGCGATCTGCCGGCCGTCGGCCACGACGACGCCGACGGCGACGTTCGTGACGACGTGGATCCGCATCGTGTGCGGGAAGCCGGTCGTGACCTCGATCCGCTTCACGAGCGAGAACGGCGCGACCGCCGTGTCGAGCGCGCCCTCGCGCACGTGCAACGTCGTCATCGAGCGCGCCGCCTGCGTGAGCGCCTCGCGGATGCGCGCTCCCTGCGGCCCCGGCACGCCCGTCACCTCGACGCTGCGAACGGCGACGAGCGAGGAGTCGCGCAGCCAGAACCAGCCGGCGAGCAGCAGCGCGAGCGCAGCCCCGGCCGCCAGCAGCGTGCGGGGACGGGGGCAGCCGCGCAGCAGCTGCGCCGCGTCGCCGACGCGCACGCGGCGCGCGCGCAGGACGTGCGCAACGCGACCCGCGGCGGCGGACGCGGCTCGCGCGCCGGTCGCGCTCACGCCTCCAGCTCCCAGTCCGCCGGCCAGCGCACGTCGCCGAGCGTCTGCACCTCCGGCTCCAGCACGACGCCGCAGCGCTCGTGCACGCGGCGGCGACCGGCCGCCATCAGCGCGAGGACGTCGGCAGTGCTCGCCCTGCCGTGGTTCTCGACGAAGTTGGCGTGCTTCTCGGAGAAGCCGGCGCCGCCGACGCGCAGCCCACGACAGCCGGCCGCGTCGAGCAGCTGGCCGGCGGTGCGGCCCTCGGCGCGCGGGTCGTCGCCGGCGGGGTTTCTGAACGTGGACCCGAACGTCTTGATGCCGGACGGCTGCGCCGCCTTGCGCTTCGCGCGCATGTCGGCGAGCGTCGCCTTCACGTGCTCGACCGGGGCAGGCTGGAGCCGGAAGGACGCGCGCGCGACGACCTCGCGCGACGTGAGGTTCGATCTGCGGTACGCGAACGAGAGCTGGTCGGGCGTGCGGCGTTCCACGCCGTGCGCCGTCGCGACGTCGACGTGCTCCAGTACGCGCGCCAGCTCGCCGCCGTAGGCGTTCGCGTTCATGCGGACGGCCCCGCCGACCGTCCCGGGGATGTTCACGCCGAACTCGATCCCGCTCAGGCCGGCGTTCGCGGCGCGCGCGGCGACGGCCGGCAGGCGGGCGCCGCCGCCGCACATGAGGTGCGCGCCGTCCCGGTCGATCTGCGCGAGGTCCTTGTCGAGCTTCATCACGAGTCCGCGGACGCCCTCGTCCGCTACGAGCAGGTTCGACCCCGAGCCGACGACCCCTACCTCGTGGCCGTCGGCATCCGCCCATGCGAGCAGCTCGACGAGCTGCTCGATCGTGGCGGGGCGGGCGAAGAACTCCCCGTGTCCGCCCGTCCGCACCGTCGTCAGTCGCGCGAGCGGGTAGTCCGGCTGGACGCCGGCCGGCAGCGTCGGTCCCATCACGACGGCGCCACCAGGCTGCGGCCCAATTCGTCCACGTCGCCGGCGCCCATCGCGAGGCAGACGTCGCCGGCGCGCAATCGGGCTCGCAGGAGACGCTCGGCATCCGCGAAGCGCGGGAGCCACGCGACCGTGCGCCCGTGCGCCGCGTCGGCCGCGGCGTCGGCGATCAGCTTGCCGTCGACACCGGGGAAGTCCTGCGGGCGCTCGCGCGCGCGGTAGACGTCGAGCACGACGACGAGGTCGGCCGCCGCAAGCGCACGGCCGAAGTCCCGCGCGAGCGCGCGCGTGCGCGAGTACAGGTGCGGCTGAAAGACGGCGACGACGCGCCGCGGCTGCAGCGTGCGCGCCGCGGCGATCGTCGCGGCGACCTCGGTCGGGTGGTGAGCGTAGTCGTCATAGACCTCCGCGCCGGAGGGCGTCGTCCCGAGCCGCTCGAAGCGGCGCCCGGCGCCCTGGAAGTCGGCGAGCGCAGCAGCGGCCCGCGCCGGATCCGCGCCGGCCAGCCGGCATGCCTCCAACGCGGCGGCGGCGTTGAGCGCGTTGTGCGCGCCCGGGATGCGCATGCGAACCTCGTGGCCGCGCCAGTCAAAGCGAACACCGTCGGCGCCGACAAGCGCGTCAGGCACGTCGTAGGCGGTCGCCGGCACAGCGGCGCGCGCCGCCAGCGCCACCAGCGCCGGCCGATCCCACACCACGATCCCTTCCCCCGCACGCGCCAGGAACGTGCGAAACGTCTCATCGACGTCGAGCTGCGAGCCGTACGTGCTGTGATGGTCCAGCTCCGCATTCGTCAGCACGGCAACGTCCGGGTGGAGCTTCAGCAGCGAGCGATCGGACTCGTCGGCCTCGACGACGACCCACTCCCCCGCACCCCAGCCGGCGTTCGAGCCGGTCGAGCGCACCTCGCCGCCGACGAGATAGCCGGGATCCATGCCGCAGCCGCGCAGGATGTGGACGACCATGCTCGTGGTCGTGGTCTTGCCGTGGGTGCCGGTGACCGCGATGCAGCGGCGCAGCGCCGTGATCTCGGCGAGCAGGTCGGCGCGGTGCAGCTCGCGCTGGCCGCGCTCGCGGCCGACCGCGCGCTCGGGGTTGTCCTCCGGAACCGCGGTCGAGTAGACGACCTCGGCGTCAGACGGAACGTTCGCGGCATCGTGCCCGACGCCGGCCACACAGCCCGCCTCGCGCAGCCGCGTCAGCGTCACCGACTCGGCGTGGTCCGACCCGCTCACCTCCGCGCCCAGCGCGAGCGCGACGAGCGCCAGCCCGCTCATCCCGGCGCCCCCGATCCCGATGAAGTGCAGCCGCCGCCCGGCCCAGGGTCGCTCGTCCGTCACGGGAACGCAGGCTAGCGAGCGGATCAGCCGACACGCCTGGCCGCCGCCAGCAGCTCCCCGGCGACCTCGCGGGCCGCGTCGGGGCGGGCGAGCGCGGCGGAGGCGTGGCTCATCGCGGCGAGGCGGGTGCGGTCGTGCAGCAGCGCGCCGGTCTCGTGGGCGAGGCGCTCGGGACTCAGCTCGGCGTCGGGGATCACGATCGCGGCGCCGGCCTGCTCCATCCAGTGCGCGTTCGCCGTCTGGTGGTCGGCGGCGGCGGCGGGATACGGGATCAGGATCGCCGGCCGGCCGTGCGCGGCGACTTCGAAGATCGAGCCGCCGGAGCGCGCGATCACGAGATCGGAGGCGAGCAGCGCCTCGCCGAAGCCCTCGTGGATGTAGTCGCGCAGGTCGTAGTGCGGGCCGGGCGCCGCAAGCGTCGGGAAGTCGCGCGCGCCGGCCGCGTGCAGCACGCGGAACGGCGCGTCGGCGAACGCCTCGACGGCCGCGTGATTGATCGAGCGCGCGCCGAGCGAGCCGCCGAAGACGAGCACGACGGTGTCGTCCTCCCCCAGCCCGAAGCGCGCGCGCGCGGCGGCGCGATCGACAGCCGGCGGCGGGACGGGGCGACCGGTGACCCGGTAGCGCGAGCCCGAACGGCCCGCAATCGGGAACGCCAGGCACACGCGCCGCGCGAACGGCGCGAGCAGGCGATTCGCGATCCCCAGGTGCGAGTCGGCCTCCGTCAGCACGAGCGGGATCCGCAGCAGCACCGCCGCGAGCCCGACCGGCCCCGCGACGTAGCCGCCGCCGCCCATCACCGCGTCGGCTCTCCACGCGCGCAGCAACCGAACGGACGTCAGGACGGCGCGCGCGGCACGGAGGACGGCGCGCACGGCCTTCAGCGGGTTGCGGCGATGCAGGCCCTCGACGCGGATCGTGCGCAGCTCGTAGCCGGCGGCCGGCACCAACTCAGCCTCGGCGCGCTCGCCGCCGACGAAGACGACCGACGCGCCCTCAGCCCGCAGCGCGCCGGCGACTGCCAGCGCCGGCACGACGTGCCCCGCCGTCCCGCCGGCGGCGATCGCGATCCGCGGCGGCGCGCTCACGATCGGCCGGCGACGGCCCGGCTCTGCGGCGCGAACGCGAACGCTCGGGCTCCACGAGCCGCAGCCCGGCGCGGCCGCCCTCGGAGACGTTCAGCAGCAGCCCCACCGCCGCGAGCATCACGGTGAGGTTCGTCGGCCCGTAGGAGATGAACGGCAGCGGCACGCCCGTCAGCGGGGCGATGCCGAGCACCACGAAGATGTTGAGCGTCGCCTGGCACAGGATCAGGGAGGTGAGGCCGGTCGCCAGCAGCTTGGCATATTGCCCGGTCGCCGCCCGCGCGATCCGCAGGCCCGACCAGGCGATCAGCCCGAACAGCGCGATCACCGCGCTCACCCCGACCGCGCCGAGCTCCTCGCCGATCACCGCGAGGATGAAGTCGGTGTGCGCCTCCGGCAGGAAGAACGCCTTCTGCACCGACTCGCCCAGCCCGCGCCCGAGCAGCCCGCCGGAGCCGAGCGCGATCTGCCCCTGGACCGACTGGAAGCCGCTGGTGGACGCGCTCGCCCACGGGTCGAGGAACGCCGTCAGGCGCGCCTGCTGATAGGGCTGGACGAGCACGAGCAGCAGCACGAGCACCACGCCGCCGGCGAGCAGGTAGCCGAGGTAGCGCAGCGGCACGCCCGCGGCGACGAGCAGCGCGCTGATCGACATGCAGATCACCAGCGCGGTGCCGAGGTCCGGCTCGGCGGCGACGAGCAGTGCCGCCGCGCCCGTGACGACGACGAGCGGGCGCATCATCCCTCTGAAGGTGCGGATCCGCCCCGGCTTGCTCGCGAGCAGTTGCGCGCCGTAGAGGATCAGCGCGAGCTTCATCAGCTCCGAGGGCTGGAAGGACAGCGTCCCCGGCCCGATCCAGCGGCGCGCGCCGTTGACGGAGATCCCGACGCCCGGCACGAGCACGAGCAGCAGCATCGCGAACGAGCCGATCAGCAGCACGGGGGTGAGCTGTTTGAGCAACTCGACGCCGCGACGCGCCATCAGCCGCATCACGCCGAGCCCGACCACGGCGAAGATCACCGTGCGCACCAGGTACTGCGTCCCGCTGCCGTGCTGGAGCACATTGCGCGCCGAGGAGGCGCTGTAGACCATCACCGTCCCGAACGCGAGCAGGACGAGCGCGGCCGTCAGCAGCATGCGCTGCTCGACCGGCTGGGACCTGTTGCGGCGAGCCGCGGGCGCGCCGCTGCTCACAGCGCCTCCACGAGCGCGCGGAAATGCTCGCCGCGCGCCTCGAAGTCGGGGTACTGGTCGAAGCTCGCGCAGGCGGGCGAGAGCAGCACGACCTCGCCGGCGCGCGCGGCGGCGCGGGCGGCGGCAACGGCGCGCTCCAGGTCGCCGTCCTCGTGCAGCGGCACGGCGGTGTCCGCGAGCGCGGCGGCGATCTCCCCCGCTCCCTCGCCGATCAGGTGGACCGAAGCGCAGCGCTCGGCGACGAGCGGCGCGAGCGGCGCGAAGTCCTGCGCCTTCGTGCGGCCGCCAAGGATCAGATGGACAGCGCCGGGCGGGTACGAACGCAGCGCGACGAGCGTCGAGTCGACGTTCGTCGCCTTCGAGTCGTTCACGTACGCGACGCCGTCGCGCTCCCCGACCGGCTCCAACCGGTGCGCGACCCCGCGGAACGTGCGCAGCCCCCCGCGCACCGCGTCGGGGTCGATCCCGCGCGCAAGGCAGACGGCCGCCGCCGCCATCGCGTTCTCGCGGTTGTGCGGCCCCGGCAGGCGGATCTCGTCGGCGCGCATGAACGGCTCGTCCCGCCAGACGAGCGCCTCGCCGTCGAGGCGCATCTCGCCGCCGGAGCCGACCGAGATGCGGCGCGCCGCGCCCGGCACAGCCGTGTCGGCGGGCGCGACCGCGACGCCGTCCGGCCGCTGCCGGCGGAACGCGTTCAGCTTCGCCTCGCGGTACGCCTCGAACGTGCCGTGGCGGTCGAGATGGTCGGGCGTGATGTTCAGCAGCACGGCCGCCTCGGGCGCGAAGGCGGTCGTGTCCTCCAGCTGGAACGACGAGGCCTCGCAGACGACCGTGGCGGCCGGATCGACCGCACCGACGAGCGAAGCGACCGCGGTGCCGACGTTCCCCGCCACCGCGACCGGCAGCCCCGCCTCGCGGTGGACATGGCCGATCCACTCGGTCGTCGTCGTCTTGCCGTTCGTCCCGGTCACGGCGATGAAGTCGTTGGGGAGCATGCGCCAGGCAAGCTCCAGCTCTCCCACCAGCGGGATCCCGCGCGCGCGCGCCGCCTCCACCGCCGGCGCCGTATGAGGAACACCCGGGCTCTTGACGAGCGTCGCGACGCGATCGAGCAGCTCCACGCCCTGGTCATCCAGATGCACTTCGACGCCCTCCGCCGCAAGCCTGCCGACGTCCGGCGACCCGCCATCGACGCCGATCACCGTCTCGCCGCGCGCGCGCAGCGCCAGCGCGGCCGCCACGCCGCTGCGCGCGAGCCCGACGACGAGGTAGGGCCCGCCGGGCAGGGGTGGTCGGACGCTCACCGAATCGACTGCTGGTAGATCGTGAAGCCGACCGCGGAGCACACGGCCGCGATGATCCAGAAGCGCAGGATGATCTTCGTCTCCGACCAGCCGCGCATCTCGAAGTGGTGATGGATCGGCGCCATCAGGAACACGCGCTTACGGAACGTCTGGAACGCGAACACCTGGATCGCGACCGACAGCGTCTCCAGCACGAAGATCCCGCCGAGGATCACGAGCAGGATCTCCGTCTTCGTCATCACCGCCAGGCCGGCAATCGCGCCGCCGATCCCGAGCGAGCCGGTGTCCCCCATGAAGATGTTCGCGGGGAACGAATTGAACCACAGGAAGCCGACGCAACCGCCGACGAGGCAGCCGGCCAGCAGCGTCAGCTCGATCTGCCCCGTCGTGATGTACGTGATGCCGATGTAGGCGAGCAGGACGATCGCCGCACAGCCGGCGGCGAGCCCGTCGAGCCCGTCGGTCAGGTTCACGCCCGAGGTCGTGCCGGCGACGACGAGGTAGATGAAGACGGGATAGAAGATCCCGAGGTCGACCTGCGCATCGACGATCCGCAGCCGCAGCGTGTCCTGCAGGCCGGCGCCCTTCGTCGCGGCCAGCCACAGGCCGATCGAGATCGCGATCGTCGCCAGCAGCTTCGTGCGACCGCGCAGGCCGAGCGAGCGGCGCCGCACGATCTTCGTGTAGTCGTCGGCGAAGCCGATCGCCGCGCACGCGATCGCCGTGCCGAAGACGCCGATCGACTGCCAGTCGTAGTTCGTGAGGATCAGGAACGGCAGCGCGACGGCGGTGAAGATGATCAGGCCGCCCATCGTCGGCGTTCCCGCCTTCGTGTGATGGCCCTCCGGCCCCTCCTCGCGGATGTGCTGCCCGAACTCGCGCTCGCGGATGAACGCGATGAACTTCGGGCTCAGGAAGATGCAGATGAGCAGCGAGGCGGTCCCCGCGATCAGCACGCGCCCCATCAGCGCGCGGCCTCCTCGGCGGCGGCCGTCGCACCGTCGTCGGCGGCGAGCGCCGCGACCACGACCTCGAGGCCGACGCCGCGCGAGGCCTTCACGAGCACCGTGTCGCCCGCGCGCACGAGCTTCGGCACGAGCGTCGCGGCCTGCGCGGCGTCGGCGAGGACCTGCAGCTCGCGCGCGTCGCCGAACGCCTCCGCCATCCCGCGGCTGCGCGGCCCGACCGCGACGAGCAGGTCGACCCCGCTCGCGGCCGCCTGCCCGCCGATCTCGGCATGGAAGCGCGCCTCCTCCGATCCCAGCTCCAGCATGTCGCCGAGCACGGCGACGCTGCGCCCCTCGCCGGCGGTCGCAGCGAGGTCGTCGAGGGCCGCGCGCATGGACATCGGGTTGGCGTTGTAGCAGTCATCGATGACGGTGACCCCGTTCGCGAGCCGCATCCGCTCGCCCCGCCGTCCGCTGAACGACACCGTTACCGCGCCGCCCGGCGTGACGCCGATCGCCCGCGCGGCGGCGACCGCCGCCAGCAGGTTCCCGCGCAGGTGCGCCTGCTGGAAGTCGAGCGTGAGCGCGATCCGCTCGCCGTGGGCGTCGACCTCCACGCGGCCGTCGGGATCCTGGCGCGCGAGCGTCACGTCGCCGCCCGGCCCGAACGTGACGGTGGCGATGTCCGCGCGGCGGTGCGGGTCGAGCAGCGGCTCGCGGGCGGGGATCACGGCCGTCGCGCGCGCGTGCAGGTCGGCGATCAGCTCGGCCTTCGCCGCCGCGATCGCCTCGACGCTGCCGAGCAGCTCCAGGTGGGCCGGGCCGACGTTGACGATCACGCCGACGTCCGGCTCGGCGATCGCCGCCAGCTCGCGGATCTGGCCGGCGCCGCGCATCCCCATCTCCAGCACGAGCGCCTCGGTCCCCGCCGGAGCGGCGAGCAGCTCGAGCGGCAGCCCGATCTCGGTGTTGAAGTTGCCGCGCGAGACGAACGTGCGGCGGTGCGGCGCGAGCAGCGCGGCGAGGATGTCCTTGGTGGAGGTCTTCCCGGTCGAGCCGGTGATCGCGATGACCGGCGCGGCCAGCTCGCGGCGCCATGCGCGGGCGAGCGACTGGAGCGCGGCGAGCGGATCGTCGGCGGCGAGGACGACTCCGGACCCCTCGGCGGCGGACGCGTGCGCCGGCGCGACCAGCACGCCCCACGCCCCGGCCGCGAGCGCCTGCGCGGCGAAGCGGCCGCCGTCGTGCGTCTCGCCGGGCAGGCCGACGAACAGGTCGCCGGCGACGATCTCGCGCGAGTCGATCGTGACCCGAGAGGGTCCCACCCACCCGCCGGCCTGCCGCGCCGGCGCGACGAGCCGCGCGCCGGCCGCCTGCGCGACCCGCTCCGGCGTCCAGGACCTCATCGTGCGAGAACGCTCCTCAGCGCCTCGCGCGCGACCGTCACGTCGTCGAACGGGACCTTCTCGCCGCCGGCCAGCTCCTGCCCCTGCTCGTGGCCCTTGCCGGCGATCACGACGACGTCGCCCTCGCGCGCCCCGCCCAGGGCGAGCCCGATCGCACCGCGGCGATCCACCTCCACGGCGAGCCGCCCGTCACCGCGCAGCGCGGCCGGGATCCCCGCGAGGATCTCCTCCACGATCGCCGCCGGCTCCTCCGAGCGCGGGTTGTCGGAGGTGACGATCGTGCGGTCGGCGAGGCGGGCGCTGATCTCCCCCATCAGCGGGCGTTTGCCCCGATCGCGGTCGCCGCCGCAGCCGAACACGCAGATCAGGCGCGCGCGCGTCAGCGGGCGCGCCGCCGCCAGCACGTTCTCGAGCGAGTCGGGCGTGTGCGCGTAGTCGACGAGCACGGCGAACGGCTGGCCCTCGTCGACCGGCTCGAAGCGCCCCGGCACGCGCCCCGCGCGCGGCAGCGCCTCCGCGATCTCCGCGAGCGGCACACCCAGCGTGCGCACCGCCGCGACCGCGCCGAGCACGTTCTGCACGTTGAAGCGGCCGGGCAGCGGCGTCCGCAGCGCGATCGGCCCCTCGGGCGTGAGCGCCGTGAAGCGCGAGCCGCCGAAGCCGCTCTCGATCTCGACCGCCCGATACGTCGCCTCGCGGTCGATCGCGAACGCGATCGCGCCGTCCAGCTCCTCCGCGAGCCGGCGGCCGTACGGATCGTCGACGTTGACGATCGCGGCGCGCGGGCGCGCCGCGAACAGCCGCCGCTTGGCGAGGAAGTACTCCTCCATCGTCGCGTGGAAGTCGAGGTGGTCCTGCGTGAGGTTGGTGAAGATCGCCGCCGCGAAGTGGATCGCATCGGCGCGCCCCAGCTCCAGCGCGTGCGAGGAGACCTCCATCGCGCACGCCACGTCGCCGCCGTCGCGCATCGCGCGGAAGTCGCGCTGGAGGTCGATCGCCTCCGCGGTCGTGCGCGTGACCGCGCGCTCGGCGCCCCCCACGAACGACGTGACGGTGCCGAGCAGCCCGCACTGACGCCCCGCCGCCTCCAGCAGCGCGCGCACGAGGAACGCGGTCGTCGTCTTGCCGTTCGTGCCGGTGATCCCGACGACGTCCAGCTCCGCCGTCGGATCGCGGTGGAAGCGCGCCGCCGCCGGCGCCATCGCCGCGCGCACGGACGGTACGAGCACCTCCGGGACCCCGAGACCGAGCGACCGCTCGACGACCAACGCGACCGCACCCCGCGCAACCGCGTCGGGAGCGAAGTCGTGCCCGTCGACGGAGAACCCGGGAACGCAGAAGAACAACGTCCCCGGCTCGACGCGGCGGTTGTCGTACGCGAGACTCGTGATCTCGGTCTCGCCGCCAGCGGCAGGCAGCGAGCCCATCACGTCAGACAGATGCATCGCGCCCCGAGTCTAGAGAGGAGACCGGCACGCCGATCGGGCGGGTGGGCTCGGGGGCGCGGAAGCTGGAACGGCGATCGGGCGGGTGGCGGCGAGGATGCACGTGCGCCGCCCGATAGGGCGGTGTGCGCGCACCCGGAGCCGACAGGACCCGCCCGCGGCGCGGCCAGACCCTAGGAAGGTCTGATCCCCAGGTACGGCAGCGCGAACGCGACGATCTTCTGGAACGCCGGCGCCGCCACCTGCCCGCCGTAGATGTCGCCCTGCGGCTCGTCGACGACGACCGAGACCAGCAGCTGGGGAGCGCTCGCCGGCGCGAAGCCCGTGAACGAGGCGATGTAGCGCGTTCTGGAGTACTGGCCGTCGGGATCGACCTTCTGCGCCGTGCCGGTCTTGCCGGCGAGGTCGTAGCCGGTGATGCTCGCCTCCGACGCCGTGCCGCCGGCCGCCAGCACGCCGCGCAGCATGTCGCGCACGCTCGCCGCCGTCTGCGCCGAGATCACGCGTCTCCCGGCCGGCGTGCGCACGGCTCTGCCGTCGATCGACTCGACGATCTGCGGCGTACGCAGGATCCCGCCGTTCGCGATCGCGCCGTAGGCCGCGAGCATCTGCATCGCCGTGACGGCGATGCCCTGTCCGATCGGCAGGTTCGCGATCGAGGAGCCCGAGTACTGCGCGTACGTCGGCACGATCCCGCGCTCCTCGCCGGGCAGCTTGACGCCCGTCGGCGTGCCGAAGCCGAACGCGTTGACCCACTGCGCGAAGCGGTGCGCTCTCAGCATCAGCGCGATCTGCACCGCGCCGATGTTGCTCGACTGCTTCAGCACGTCGGCGACGGTCAGCGTCTCGTCGCCGTGAGACTCGGCGTCGTGCAGGATGCGGTCGGCGACGTGCAGCTCGTAGGGCACGCTGATCGGCGTGCTCGGGGTGACGACGCCGTCCTGAAGCGCGCCCGCCACCGTGATCGCCTTGAACGTCGAGCCCGGCTCGTAGGTGAAGCCGACCGCGCGGTCCTGCTGGGCGTAGGGCGGCGCGCCGCCGGGGTCGTTCGCGTCGACGCGCGGCCAGTTCGCGAGCGCGAGGATCTGGTCGGTCTGCGGATCCATCACGATCGCCGTCGCCCCTCTCGGGCGGTACACCTGGCCGACGCCCGCCAGCACCGACTCGACCTTGTCCTGCAGGTTCGCGTCGATCGTCAGCTGGACGTCCCTGCCGGGGATCGTCGGGCGCGCGTCGCGGATCGAGATGGGCTGGCCGAGCGCGTCGCTGACGACCTTGCGGATGCCGTCCTCGCCGCGCAGGACGCGGTCCTCCCCGTACTCGAAGCCGAGCCCTCTGCCGGGCGTGTCGCTGGAGGCGCCCAGCAGCTGCGAGGCGAGCCAGTCGCGCGGATAGATGCGCCGCGAGCTGGGCGTGAGCGTGACGCCGTCGAGGCGCAGCTTCGCGATCCGCTGGGCTCTGGCGGCCGGCAGCCGCTTGGCGAGGTAGACGAAGCCGCCCCGCTCGGACAGCTTCGCGAGCACGCTGCCGGTGTCGGAGCCGAGCAGCGGCGCCAGCTCGTTCGCGACTCTCAGCGGCGCTCTGATCAGGTACGGCGTCGCGCTGACGTCGCTCGCCGGCTCGGAGATCGCGAGCACCGCGCCGTTGCGGTCGGTGATCGTGCCGCGCGGGGCCGGCAGCGCGATCGTCTGCACCTGCTGGATCGCGGCCGCGCTCTGGAGACGCGGCGCCTGGATCGTGCCGAGCCAGCCGGCGCGCAGCGTCGCGAGGCCGAGCGCGGCGAGGAAGCCGAGGAAGAGCAGCCCGATGCGGCGGTCCGTGACGCTCGGCACGCCGCGGGAACCTACCCTCAGCCCCCGACGGGAGCGGACGCGCCGCCGGCTGCGGTCTGGCTCGCGCCGGCCGGTGTGCCCGCGGTCGTGATGGCGGCGGCGGTCGGAGCCGCAGCGGTGGGCACGGTCGCCGCGGGGGGAGTGGTGGTCGTCGGCGTCGTGCTCGCGGGCGTCGCGCTCGTCGGCACGACGCTCGCGGGCGGCGGCGCCGGTGTCGGGTTCGGGATGCGCATCGTCGAGAGGGCGGTGTCGGCGTCGGCCGGGCTCGCGGTCAGGTAGCGCGGCGAGCCCTGCGGCGGCCACACGTAGCCCATCTGCGTCGCCTGCGCGACGACCCGCTCGGCGTTGGAGACCTGCGAGAGCTCCAGTTTCAACGCGGCGTTCTGCTGCTGGAGCACGGTGCTCTGCTCGATCGCGCGGCCGATCCCGGCGTTCATTCTCAGCAGCGTGAGCTGCAACGTCACGATTCCGACGAGCAGCGTCCCGAGCAGCGCGATCCAGACGCGCCCGCTGATCAGCCGCTCGAGCAGGCGGTGGTCGGGCAGCGCGCCCAGCCACTCGCGCCCGCGCGCGCCGAGCGGCAGGTCGGGCCGGCGCGCCGGACGCGGGACCACCGTCGGATCGCGCCGCGGCGGCGCCGACGGACGCGGCGCGTGCTGCGGCAGCGCGACGGCGGCCGCCGCAGCGAGCGCCACGCGGCCGCCGAAAGCCGCGATGGGACGGGAGGACGCGGGACGCGCGGCAGTCCGACGCGCCGCCTCAGGCCGCGGCGCCGGCCGCGCGGGGCCGGACACGCGCCGCGGCGGGCGGCTCGCGCCGCCGACCCGGCTCGATCTGCCCGAGCGCGGACCCGTGGCGCGGCGGCCGGCGGCAGTGGCGGCGGCGGGTGGCGTCACGAGCCCTCCTTCTCCAGCTTGCGGATCCCACGCAGGTGGGCGGACTTGGCACGCGGGTTGTGGGCGATCTCGCCCGGCGTCGGCGCGATCGCGCGGCGCGTCAGCAGCTCGCCCTCGGGCGTGCGGCCGCACCCGCAGACGGGCAGGTCCGGCGGGCAGATGCAGCCGCGCGCGCGGTCGGCGAGGAAGCGCTTGACGCGCCGGTCCTCGAGCGAGTGGAATGAGATCGCCGCCAGTCTGCCGTCCGGCGCGAGCACGTCCCACGCCAGCGGCAGCGCGCGGTCGAGCTGCTCCAGTTCCTCGTTGACCGCGATGCGGATCGCCTGGAACGTCCGCTTCGCCGGGTGGCCGCCGGCGAACTGCGCGGGCGTGGGGATCGCCGACTTGATCAGCTCGACCAGCGCATGGGTCGTCTCGATCGGCGCGTGCGCACGCTCGCGCACGATCGCGTGCGCGATCCGTCCGGCGTAGCGCTCGTCGCCGTACTCGCGCAGCAGCCGCGCGAGCCGGCGCTCGTCCCACTCGTTCACGACGTCGGCCGCGGTCAGCTCCTGCGTCGGATCCATCCGCATGTCGAGCGGCGCGTCGTAGGCGTAGGAGAAGCCGCGCTCCCAGGTGTCGACCTGCATCGAGGACATCCCGAGATCCATGTAGACGAGGTCGGCCTGCACGTGCTCGTCGGCCAGCCGCTCCAGGCCGCTCGCGAAGTCGGCGCGGATGAAGCGCGTCGCGCACGGCACCTCGGCGGCCAGCTCGGCGAAGCGCTCCTCGGCGATCGGGTCGCGGTCGATCCCGATGAGCGTGCCGGCCGGGCCGATGCGGTCGGCGACGAGGCGCGCGTGGCCGCCGCCGCCGATCGTGCAGTCGACCGCGACCGCGCCGGGCTGCGGGTCGAGCAGCTCGATCAGCTCGCCGGCGAGGACCGGGATGTGGATCGAGACCATGTCAAGCAGTGTGGTCATGCGCATGGGCGTGGAGCGGGGTCATCCCGCCGATTCGAGGCCGGCGGCGATCTCGGACACGTTCTCCAGCACCTCGCCGTTGTACGCGGCCCAGTTGCCGCGGTCCCAGATCTCGAGGCACTCCCCCGCGCCGACGACGCTCACGTCCTTCGTGAGCCTGCCGGAGTCGAGCAGGAATCTCGGGACCATCACCCGGCCGGCACCGTCCAGCTCGGTTGGATGCGAGTTGGCGGTGAAGTGGCGGTTGAGCTTGCGGTACTCGGGCGACAGCGGGCTCTTGCCTTCGAGCGCCGCCGTCGTCCAGGCGTCGTAGTCCCCGGGCCGCCAGATCGCGACGCAGTCCTCGAGGCCGGCCGCGAGGACGACCCCCTCCGCGTACGCGGCGCGGTAGCGCGTCGGAACCGTGAGGCGGTTCTTCGCGTCGAGCGTGAGGTCGAAGGTGCCGCGGAAGGTCAAGGGTCGCTCGCCTCGGGAAGTGAAAGGCGGACCGGGGTGGCTGGGTGGGAGGAGCCCTGCCACCCCGGTCCGATGGGCGCGCAAGCTATCCCACTCTCTCCCACTTTGCAACCCCTATGTCACAGGACTTCCCACAAATGGCGCGTACGACTGCTTTCGGGTCGCGCAATCGCCCGTGTGGCAAGCGATTGCGGGGTGGGACGCAGTGGCGCGAAATCCGTCCGGAACGCCGCACGAACGGGTGCGGCGACGCGATCTGAGCGCTGTCTTGCAGCGAGGAGGGCGTCGGCCGGCGTGGGTGGGGCGCTGTGGGAGCTGCACGGACGACGCGGTGGGGCGTCGTGGAGCGCCGCCGCCCGGCGCTCGCCGTGCCCCGCAGGCGGCGCGGCCGCCGCGACTCGGCGCGCTATCCGCCGGCGCGTTCGGCGGCGACGCGCAGGGCGGCGCGCGCGTCGGCGGCGAGCTGCGCGACCAGCTCGCCCGCGGGCCGGTCGCGGGCAAGCGCGTGCGCCTGCCCCGCCCACAGGTTGATCGCCTCGCCGTCGCCGCGCTCGCGCGCGGCCGCGCGCAGCGGCGCGGTGAGGTGATGGACGGCGGGATAGGCGGACGGCGCGGCGGCGTCGTGCTCGCGCAGGAAGCGGTTGACGATCCCGCGCGCGGTGCGGCCGCTGAACGCGCGCGTGAGCGCAGTCTCCCCCGCGCCGGCGACCGCCGCGCGGTGCGGCGTCGAGGTCCCGGCCTCGGGCGTGAGCAGCAGCGCGCTGCCGAGCTGGGCGGCGCTCGCGCCGGCCGCCAGCACGGCGGCGATCGCGGCGCCGGTCATGATCCCGCCGCTCGCGATCAGCGGCAGCTCGACCTCGGCGCGCACGAGCTGCAGGAGCGCCAGCAGGCCGATCCCCATCCCACCCGCCCCGGCGTCGTCGAACGAGCCGCGGTGCCCGCCCGCCTCGGCGCCTTGGACGACGAGCGCATCGGCGCCGGCTTCCGCCGCCACGTGCGCCTCGGCGGGAGTCGTCACCGTCACCCACACGGCGACCCCGTCGCCCTGGAGCGCGGCGACCAGCTCGCGCGACGCGCAGCCGAACGTGAACGAGGCGACCGCCGGGCGCCGCGCGTGCAGGAGCGCGAGCTTCGCGTCCCAGTCGTCGTCGTCGCTGCGCGGCTCGCCGAGCAGCGCGCCCTGGCGCTCGGCCTCGGCCGCGAGCGTCGCCGCGTAGCGGGCGACGGCCTCGGCGTCCGCGGGCGCGCCGCCGGGAACGAAGACGTTGATCCCGAACGGCGCGTCGGTCGCCGTGCGCACGGCCTCCACGTCAGCCGCCACCGCGTCCACCGTCTTGTAGCCGGCCGCGAGGAAGCCGAGCCCGCCGGCGCGCGAGACCGCCGCCGCCAGCGCCGGCGTCGAGGGACCGCCGGCGAGCGGCGCCTGCACGATCGGCAGCGCGAGCGCGTCGGGCGAGAGGCGGGCGGGCGCCATCGCGTGAACGTAGCCGATGGGCGGGCGCGGGCCGGAGCCGGCACAACAGGCGGCGGCCGCGGCGACGCGCCGTCCGTGGCCGCGCGGCGCGCTCAGCGCGTGAACGTCGCGAGCAGCGCCGCCGCGACCACCAGCAGCACCGACGGCACGAGCAGCAGCGCGACGACGAGCTGGATCTGCGGCACCGCCTTCGCCGCGCGCTCGGCGAGCCGGCGCGCGTGCGCGGCGCGCGCCTCGGCGGCCTGAGCCGCGAGCGCCTCGGCGAGCGGCGTGCCGTGGCGCGCGCCGCGCTGCAGCGCGCGCACGAGCGGGACGATCCCCTCGCACGGGCAGCGCGCCGCGAGCCCGGCGAGCGCCCGCTCGCGCGGCACGCCCAGCTCGATCTCGACCGCCGCCGTGCGCCACTCGCACGCAAGCAGCCCCGGGTCGCGCCGGGCGACCTCGGCGAGCGCGCGGTCGAGCGACAGGCCGGCGCCGAGCGCGACGCGCAGGAGGTCGAGCAGGTCCGGCAGCTCCAACGCCATCGCCGCGCCGCGCGCCCGTGCGCGGCGGCGCAGCCACATGTCGGGCGCGAGGAACGCAGCGACCGGGAGCGCGAACGGGGCGAGCAGCTCGAACCGCCCGGGCAGCAGCGAGCCGAGCGGCAGCGCGAGCGCGAGCCCGAGCGCCCCCGCCCCGCCCTTCGCCGCCATCGCATCGCCCGCGCGCAGCCCGAGCGGACGGCCGGCCGCGGCGAGCAGCGCCTCGACGTCGCGGGTCGCGGCGGGCGCGCCGACGCGGCGGCCGACGCGCGCGAGCAGGGCGAGCGCCGCCGCCCACGCGCGCGCCCGCGGGCGCGCGCCGGGCCGCCGCCGCGGCGCGAGCTGCGCCAGCGCCAGCAGCGCGAGCACGGTCGCAACGCCCGCAACCGCCGCAGCGCTCACCGAGCCGCTCCTCCGATGCGCGACGAGAAATGCCTGCTGAGCAGGCAAAACTCGTCACGCATCAGGCCACCCGCCCGAGTCGGCGGATCGCGAGCAGGCCGAGCAGCTGCAGGATTGCTGCGAACGCCGCGAGCCACAGCGAGAGCGGTTGGCGCGCGACGCCGGCGAGCGCGCCCGGGCTCGCCAGCTCGGCGAGCGCCGCGGCTCCCGCCGGCAGCACGCCGACGATCAGCCCGGTGAAGCGCGCCTGCGCGGTCGCGGCGCGCGCGTCGTCGTCGCCGCGCGTTGCCGCCTCGTGCGCGCGTGCCAGCTCGCGCAGCAGCGCGACGAGGTCGCCGCCGGCGTCGCGCTGGAGCAGGATCGCGGTCGCGAGCGTGTCGTAGGCGCGGCTGCCTGCGCGCGCTTGGAGCCTCGCCAGCGCGGCTTCGAGCGACTCGCCGAGCGCGAGCGCTCGCCCCAGCGCGGCCAGCTCGGCGGCGGCCGCACCGTCGAGCGAGCGCGCCGCTCCGGCGAGCGCGCGAGAGATCGCGTGGCCCGCGGCGAGCGCATCCGCGACCGCGCGCGCGACGGCCGGCACGGCGCGTGCCAGCTCGGCGCGATAGCGGCGCCGGCGGTGGCGCACGAGTGTCCGCAACGCCCACGGGCCGCCCGCCGCGAGCACAGCGCCCGCGAACAGGCCGGCGACGAGCCAGCCGGCCGCGAGCAGCCCGAGCGCCGCGACGAGCGCGAGCCGTCGCCGCTCTGGAGCGCTCGGCGCCGCGCCCGCGCGCCGCGCGCGCCCGAGCGGCGCAAGCAGCCCGCCGAGAGCGCCGCCGCGCGCGAACGCCTCGACCGCGGCCAATGCATCCCACAGTGCGAGCACGCCGAGCGCGGCCGCGAGCGCGGCGAGCGGCGCAGCGCTCATGTCGCCTCTCCGAGCCGCGCCGCCAGGTCCGCCGGCAGCGGCGCACGCCAGCAGCCGCGGTCCCCGCGCAGTGCGAACAGCTCGCGCATACCGATCCCACCCGCCTGGGCGGGGCCGGGTCCGCGCACGACCTGGCTCACCGCGACGATCCGCCGCCGCCCGTCGCGCTCGCGCCGCTGCTGCACGACGAGATCGATCGCGCCTGCGACGAGCTTGCGCACGGCCGCGTGCGGCAGCGCGACGTCGGCCATCAGCGCGAGCGTCTCGACGCGCCGCAGCGCCTCTTCGGGCGAGCCGGCATGGACCGTCGAGAGCGAGCCGTCGTGGCCGCTCGCCATCGCGGTGAGCATGTCGAGCGCCTCACCGCCGCGCACCTCGCCGACGACGATCCGGTCCGGTCGCATCCGCAATGCGTTGCGCACGAGCCGGCGGATCGTCACCTCGCCGCGGCCCTCCAGCGACGCCGGCCGCGCCTCCAGGCGCACGACGTGCGGCTGGCGCAGGCACAGCTCGGCCGCGTCCTCGATCGTCACGATCCGCTCCTCGTCGGCGATGAACGAGGACAGCGCGCCGAGCGTCGTCGTCTTGCCCGAGCCGGTCCCGCCGCTCACCAGCACCGTCAGCCGCGCGCGCACGCACGCGGCGAGGAAGCCGCACAGCGTCGCGTCCAGCGTTCCGCACGCCACCAGCTCCTGCGGCGAGAATCCGCCCGCGCGAAAGCGGCGGATCGTCAGCAGGGGCCCGTCCAGCGCCAGCGGCGGCAGCACGACGTTGACGCGCGAGCCGTCCGCCAGCCGCGCGTCGCACAGCGGCTCGGCCTCGTCGACGCGGCGGCCGAGCGGCGCGAGGATCCGCTCGATCGCGTGCCGCAGCTCGGCCTCGGCGTCGAACGCGACGTCCGTCGGCTCGATGCGGCCGCGCCGCTCGACCCACACCCGCCCCGGCCCGTTGACCATCACCTCGTCCACGGACGGGTCGGCGAGCAGCGGCTCCAGCGGCCCGAGCCCGAGCGCCCGCTCCAGCACCATGCGCCGCAGCACCTCGCGCTCCGCCTCGCCCAGCAGCGCCGCCTCGCGCTCCACCAGCGCCGCGACGCGCTGCGCCGCGTCGCCCGACCCCTCGCCGGCTGAGCGCACGAGCCGCTCGCGCAGCTCCCCTGCCAGCCGCTCCAGTCGTGCCTCCCGCGCGTCCACGAGGGCTCTGAGGCGGGCGGCGTCCAACATTCGCCCCCGCGGCGCAAGTCTCGCCATGTCAGGCCGATGACCACTGTATGAGCGTGGACGCCGCCGCCCCCGTCGGCCTGCCCGAAGCCGCCCCGGTCGCGATCGCGCGGCAAGCGATCCACGACCGCTCGACGCGCGTCGTCGGCTACGCGCTGCTGCTGCGCGACGCGCGCGGCGGCGCCCCGGTCGAGGAGGACGACGAGCGCGCGGCCACGCGCGTGATCGTCGAGACCTTCACCGGCATCGGCGTCGGCACGATCGCGGGCGAGCAGCCGGCGCACGTGCGCGTGCCGCGCCGCTTCCTGCTCGAGCTGCACGCGCTCGCGCTGCCGCCCGAGCGCGTCGTGCTCGAGGTCGCCGATCCCGGTCCCGACGACGCCGCGCTCCACGCCGTGCTCGAGCGGCTCGCCGCGCAGCGCTACCGCATCTCGCTCGTGTGCGACCCGCGCGGCCCCGCGCCGCTGGGGTTGGCGCGCCTCGCCGAGAGCGTCAAGCTCGACGTCGCCCGCCTCACCGACGCCGAGCTCGACGACTGCGCGCAGCGCTTCGGGCGCGTGACCGGCACGCTGATCGCGACCGGCGTCGACACGCCGGCGCTGCGCCAGCGCTGCCGCGCCGCCGGCTTCGACCGCTTCCAGGGCTTCTTCCTCTCCACGCCGGACGTCGTCGCGGGGGCTGCGCCGCCGAGCGGGCGCGTCGGCGAGCTGCGCGCGCTCGCCGGTCTCTACGCGCAGAGCACCTTCGAGGAGTTGGAGGAGACGATCGCACGCGACGTCGGCCTCAGCTACCGGCTGCTCACCTACCTCAACTCCGCCTACTTCAACCTGCCGCGCCGCGTCGCCTCCGTTCGCGAAGCGCTCATGCTGCTCGGCATGCACGCGGTCAAGCGCTGGGCAACGCTGATCGTGCTCTCGGGCGCGCAGGACGCGCCGCACGAGCTGACCCTCACCGCGCTCGTGCGCGCGCGCCTGTGTGAGCTGATCGGACGCGAGCTGAGCGCGGAGACCGGAGCCGAGGCCTACTTCACGGTCGGCCTCTTCTCCGTCGTCGACACGCTCGCACAGGCGCCGCTTGCGCAGGCGCTCGAAACGCTGCCGCTGACCGAAGACGCGCGCGTCGCGCTGCTCGAACAGCGCGGGCCGATGGGCGACGCGCTCGCGGCGACGATCGCCTACGAGCGCGGTGAGCTCGACGTCGTGGCCCAGCGGCTGCCGGGCTTGGCGCTCGGCGACCGCTACCTGAGCGCGATCGCGTGGGCCGACGCGACGTCGGGCGTGCTGCGCGCGACGACGCGCTCGAGCGCCGCGACGACGTCGGGCGCGAACTGAGTCCCGGAGCAGGCGCGCAGCTCCGTGACGGCCTCGGCGACCGAGCGCGCGCGGCGGTAGGAGCGGTCGGTCGTCATCGCGTTGAAGGCGTCGCAGGCGGCGACGATCGTCGCCTCGCGCGGGATGCGCCCGCCCGCGAGCCCGTCGGGATAGCCGCCGCCGTCCCAGCGCTCGTGCGAGGCGCGCACGATCAGGCCGACCTCGCGCAGCACGCCGCCGACCCGGTCGAGCATCCGCTGGCCCTCGACGGTGTGCGTCTTCATCAACGTCCACTCGTCGTCGGTCAGCGGGCCAGGCTTGTTGATGATCGAATCGGGGATCACGATCTTGCCGATGTCGTGCAGCAGCGCAGCCAGCTCGACGTTGTGGCGCTCGTGCGGATCGAGCCCGAGCTCGTCGGCGACCTCGATCGACAGCGCGACCACGCCGCGCGTGTGGTCGCCGCCGGTGTACTCGTCGGCCTCTTCGAGCAGGTCGCCGAGCAGCATCGCGATCCCGCGGTAGGCGCCGCCGAGCTCGAGCGCCTGGTCGAGCCGTTCGTTGCGCTCGCGCGCGAACAGCGTCAGCAGCACCGCGAGCGGCAGCACAAGCAGGAACGCGTACGGATGATGGTCGGACGCGAACGCGGCGACGAGCCCGAGCGGCGCGAGCAGCCCGTCGACGACCCAGACCCACGCGAGCGCGCGCAGTTGCTCGCGGCTGGGCACGTCGAGCGCGAGCCGCGCCCGCACCGCGTAGACGCCGAGGTCGAGCGCGAACTGCGCGGCGAGCGCGAGCACGTACACCGGCCAGTCGCTCCAGGTCGGCATCGTCGCGCCGGCGAGCAGCAGCACGAGCGCCGGTCCGATCGCGTGCCACGCGTCGCCCGGCAGCATCAGCGCGCGGCCGGGGTGGAGCGCGCCGCGCGCGTAGTCGGGCAGGTTGCCGACGAGCATCCCGAGCAGCACCAGCAGCGGGACCAGCTCGGTCGGCAGCAGGAACAGCATCGGCACGAACGCGAGCTGCGTCGGCACGGTGTGGCCGACGCCAGCGTGGAAGCGCACGCGCGAGAGCACCGCGTAGGCGAGCACGAGCGTGATCGCCGTGCCCGCGTGCAGCGGCGTGCCCGAGTGGCCGAGCAGCGCGAGCGCGATCGCCGCGGCGAGGAAGGGCAGCCCGACCGCAAGCTCGGCGCGGTACTCGTGCCACGTGGGCGCGTCGCCACGGACGGGGCGCTGCTCCGTGCCGGACCCCGTCCCCCCCGTCGGCGGCGCCCCAGGAGCGTCTCCCGCCGTAACCGCGTGCGCCGGAGACTCCGGCGCGTCGAGGTCGCCGATCAACGCGGCCATACGAGCGGGATCGACTCGCCCGGTCTCATGTCGCCGGGACGGAACGGCGGGTATGGGTTGTCGAACGGCGGGTGCAGCGAGCACGTCGGCGACGTCGGGTCCGGCAGGCATGGGTTGAACGGCTGCACCCAGTACGGGCCGCGCTCGACCTCCTGCGCGTTCGTGTAGCCGTCGTGGTCGACGTCGTCGGCGCCGTCGGGCAGGCCGTCGCCGTCGCTGTCGGGGTCGAGCCAGTTCGTCGCCTTGTAGGTGAGGATGTACGCCGGCTCCGACGGGAATGCGCTCCCCCACCAAGCCGGCTGCATGCGGCCGTGCGCCTCGTCCCAGTTGGTCAGGCCGTCGCCATCGACGTCTTTCTCGTCGTCGGTGATGAAGCCGTCGCCGTTCATGTCCTCCCAGGCCGTCTGCGGCGTGACCGCCTGCGGGCCGCCGCTCGACTGGGTCCCGTCGCTGTAGTCGATCGGGAAGCTCGAGTGGCCGTAGAGGACCCACGCGGCGTACTCGTCGGCCATCGTGAGGCCGTCGCCGTCGTAATCGGTGTTCGCATCGCTCGGGTCGAGTGCGTTCGGGTAGGGGCGCTTGCCCGGGAAGGGCAGCGCGCGCGAGTTGTAGTCGAGCGCGGCCTCGTACTCGTAGCCGTCGGTGATGCCATCCCCGTCCGTGTCTCTGGTGCACGGATCGGTGCCGATGCTCAGCTCGAGCGCGTTCGTCAGCCCGTCGCCGTCGGCGTCGGCGGTCGGCGCGGCTCTCGCGCTCGCGAGCGTGCAGAGCGGCGCGGACGGCGAGCCGCCTCCGCCGTCCGAAGTGGTTCTCGCCGCCGAGATCAGCGGTGAGAGCTTTGCTGGCGTGAAGCGCGCGCCGAAGCGCTGCGTCAGCACGCGCAGGCGAAAGCGCGTCGGCGCCTTGCTGCCGTCGTTGCGCGCAGCCAGGTACTGGCCGAGCTTGGCGGTCAGCTTCACCGTCATGCGCGTCTTCGTCGCGGTGGAAGCGCGCAGGAAGACGGCGGGCACGCCGTGGCGGAAGAAGACGACCGTGTCGCGGTGCTTGCCCGCGACGAAGTTGCGGCCGACGATCGTGAGGGTCCCGCCGATCGCCACTCTGAGCGGCTTGACGCCGGTGATCGTGGGCAGCGGGACCGACGCGAGTTGCCGCGCGATCGCCGCCCGGCTCGCGGCCGTCGCGTGCAGCGGGCGCAGGCCCGGGGCGTGCGCCGCGGGCACGTGGGCGCCGGCGCCCGCGGAGGGCGCCAACAGACAGCCGGTCGCAAGGACCACGATGACGAGCTGGCGTCGGAACATGCGCTCCACGGCAGCATCGGCCGTCGCGCCGGATTCCTTGAATGCTGCACGTCGGGACCGGTCGCGCGGCCGCTGGACAGCTATCGCAAGCGCTCGTCGACCGTGAGGCCGGCATCGCCCGCGGCGCGGTCGCCGGGCGCGCGCACGAGCAGGCGCAGGTCGCTCGCAAACGCCTGTGCGGCGGCGAGGTAGACGGCTTCGCGCGTGCGCACCCGCAGGTCGGCGACGACGCGGACCCCGCCCGCTGCGCCGTCACCGCTCTCGTCGGCAGGGGCCGCGTGCGCGTCGAGCACCTCGACGTCCTCGAGCGCGAGGACGGTCGTGCCGGCGCGGGCGCCGTCGCCCTGGCGCGTGACGATCACGTCGACGTGCGCGCCGCGCACGACCGCGCGCGGGTCGCCGTGGGCGACGACCTCGGCGACGCGCTCGCCCGGTCCCACGTCCGCTTCCGGCACCGCGTCCGCGCGCCGCAGCACGGCGCCTGTGAGCACCGAGCCGGCCGGCAGCGCGACCGCGACCCGCGCGCCGGCCAGCTTGTCCGCGCTCGCGACCGCGTCGGGCGGCGAGTAGCGGCGCGGCAGCTCGCGCAGCAACGGCCGCGCGGCGGCCGGCGTCGCGCCCGCCAGGACGGCGGTGCGCGTGACGAGCACGCGCACGTCCGGTCCCAGCGCGCGAGCCAGCGCGCGCTCGCGGCGGCGGACGCTCGCCGCGGCGAGCCCGCCGAGCAGCAGCGCGAGCGCGAGCAGCAGCAGCGCGCGGCGCCGGGGCGTCACAGCGCGCACCCGCGCGGCGATGCCGAGCGCCCGAGCTGCGCGCGCTCCGCGACGGCACGCATGCGCAGCGCACCGCTCACGGCCGGGGCGCCGTCGGCAGTTCGAGCACGAGCCGCGCGCCCTGCTCGCACGGTGCGGACGCGAGGCGGCCGCCGTGCCGGGCGGCGACGTCCTCGGCGATCGCGAGCCCGCGGCCGCGCAGGCCGCGCCCGCCGCGCGCCCGCCGCACGAGCTCGGCAACCGGCGCGGGCAGCCCGGGCCCGTCGTCGAGCACCTCGATCCGCACGGTCTCGGCGCTCGCGCGGGCCCGCAACCGCACCTCCGCCCCACCGTGCTCGATCGCGTTGGCGAGCAGGTTCCCGCACGCCTGCGCGAGCCGCAGCCGATCGCCGCGCAGGAGCACGCCCGCCGGCGGCTCCTCCAGCCGCAGGCGAACGCCCTGCGTCCACGCCGTCGGGCGCCAGGCGGCAGCGGCGTCCTCCAGCAGCGGCGCCAGCGCGAACGTCTGGATGCGGTCGCCGGCGCGCGCGCCGCGCTGCGCGGCGCTGAGGTCGGCGAGCGCGAGCCCGGCGCGCCCCAGCTCCTGGTCGGCGGCGGCGAGCGGCCCGCGCGACGCCCCCGCCGGGGCCGTGCTCGCAGCGAGGTGGAGCGCCAGCCGCGCGGCCGTCAGCGGCGCGCGCAACTCGTGGCAGGCGCGCGCGACCAGCTCCATCCGCCGCGCGAGCGCGACGCGCCCGGCGGCCGCCACGCCGAGCGCGGCGAGCCAGCCGCCGATCGCCACCGAGGCGCTCATCGCCCCGCCTCCGCGCCGAGCGCAACCGCATCGGGATCGACCGCCGGCCCGTCCACGAGCCGGTAGCCGACCCCCCACACGTTCACGAGGTAGCGGTCGCCGTCGCGCCCGAGCTTCTGCCGCAGGCGGCAGGCGTGCGAGTCGAGCGTGCGTGTCGAGCCGCCGCTCGCGCTCATGCGGTAGCCCCACAGCGTCCGCAACAGCTCGTCCTTGCTGAAGACTCTCGTCGGATCGGAGGCGAGCGTGCGCAGCAGCGCGAACTCCTTCTGCGAGACGACGACGCGGCGGCCGTTGAGCGTCACGGTGCGCGCGGCGGGGTCAACCTCGAGCGTGCCGACGCGCAGGCGCCCGCGGCGCGCCGCGCGCTCGCTGCGCCGCAGCAGCGCTCTCACGCGCGCTCGCAGCTCCGGATAACTGAACGGCTTGCCCATCACGTCGTCGGCGCCCTTCTCGAAGCCGCGCAGGCGATGCAGCTCGCCGACGCGGCCGCTCAGGACCAGCAGCGGCAGCAGCGGGTCGATCCGGCTGGCGATGCCGTCGGCGGAGCGCACGTACCGCAGCAGCTCGAGCCCGTCGCGGTCCGGCAGCGTGAGATCGACGATCGCGAGATCGGGATAGCGCGTCTCCATCAGGCGCACGGCGTCGCGTGCGTTGGCGGCGCCGATCGGCTCGTAGCCGTCCGCCGCGAGATTGTCGGCGAGGAACGTCCGCGTGTGGCGGTCGTCCTCGACCACGAGGATGGTGTGTGGTTGGTCGTTCATGGCCGCCCCGAGGCGCGGAGCGGCGTCGATTCGCCCCCTTCGCCGCACTCTTGTCGCAGAACGGCGGACCGACCTCAGGCGGCGCGGGCAGGGCCGCGGCGGACCGTTGCAAGTTCGCGTGCAACCCATCCGCCGGTGAAGGAGACGCGCATATGATGCCGACGCCCACGGACCGGGACGTCTCATCACCATGCTCAACCAACGCGGAAACTACAGCTCCGGCGGAGACTTCGTCCTCGAATACGGCGAGCTGCGCTTCACCTTCAACGAACGCGACTTCTCCGAGCGCTGCGAGCAGGCCGCGCGCAAGCTCGGCTTCGTCGGCGGCCGGCTCGAGGACCACGAGGCCGAGGACCTCGTCAACCTCGTCGTCAACGGCGAGGTGCACGACCCCGCCTCGGCGCTCGGCGAGCACGTCAACGACTGCTGGCCCGAGCTCGTCGGCCCGTCCGAGCGCTCGCTCGTCCACTGGCTGCGACGGCTGATATTCCGCAGCGCCTGGCTCGACCAGCGCGTGAAGGAAGGCGAGCTCGACATCGCCTTCGACGAGCTCACCCACACCTTCGCCTACGTCCAGCCCGACCGCGGCAACGAGCCGATCGAGCTGGCGCCCGAGCCCTCATGGGGCCGCGTGGCGTACCGCGCGGCGCGCTGAGCGGCGCGCCGCGCGCAGCAGCTACGCCTCTTCCCGCACCGCCTCCGCGATCGCCGCCGCGCCCGCGTCGCCGACGAGCAGCTCGGGCCGCAGCGTGCGGCTCGCAAGCAGATCGATCGCCGGGAAGCGGCGCTCGCCGGCCAGCGCCGCGTCGAGGGCGACGACCGTCGTCTCGCCGCCGAGCGGCGCCGCGGCCGTTCCGATCACCGTCAGCGAGCCGCCGTCGGGGATGTTGCGCGCCGCCGCGAGCGCCTTGCGCGCCGCGGCGAGCGGCAGACCGTCGAGCGAATCGATCAGCACGACGGCGTGGCCGCCGCGCGCGGCCACGCGCTTGCCGTGCTCGACCGCACGCTCGACGGCCTGCGCCTGCGCGTCGGCCGGCGCGGCGAAGCTCAGCGCCGCAGCCGGCTCGAACGGGCCTTCGCGCCACTCGGCGATCTCCTCGGGGCGGGCGCCCGTGAGCACTGCCGCGGTCTCCAACTCGGCGTCGCCGAGGTCGGCGAACGCCTTGGCGAGCCGGCGCAGCGTCTCGCTCTTGCCGGTGTGGGCCGCACCCACGATCGCCACGCGCGATCCGCGGCCGATCGGGGTCAGGAACTCGACGGCCTGCACGGCAGGGTCGGACGCCTCGAACGCGAAGCGTTCGCTCGGGAACGCGGCCGGCAGCTCGTCGAAGCGCACGCCCTCGGCGACCTCCTCAGCGGGGCGGCCGTTGATCCGCTCGACGCGCACGAGCGACGGATAGCGCTCGGAGCGGCGCGGCGGGCGCGCCGGCCCGCCGACGCGGTCGCCGTCGACCAGCTCGCAGCGGCGCACCTGTGCGGCCGAGACGTAGACGTCCTCGTCGGAGGGCGTGCCGCCCTTGCCCAGGCGCAGGAAGCCTGAGCCGTTGTCGCCCAGCTCGACGACACCCTCGACCGTCTGCTCGCTCTCCTCGCGCGCCTTGGCGCGCGCGGGCTTCGCCTCGTCACGCTCGCGGGGGGCGGGCTCGCGGGGGCCGCGCTCGCGGCGCGCAGGCCGCTCCTCCGCCGCGGCTTCGACCTCGCGCTCGCCGCGCTCCTCGCGCGCACGGCCGCGGCCGCCGCGCCGGCGGCGCGGGCGCGACGGCGCCGCCTCGTCGCCGTCGTCGTCGGTGGCAGCGGCAGGCTCCGTGGCGCCGCCGCCCTGACGCGTGACGATCGCGTCGATCAACTCCTCCTTGCGCAGCCGGCGGAAGCCGTCGATGCCCAGCTCCGAGGCGATCGCGTGCAGATCGGCGAGTGGGCTGTCCGCGAGCGCGGAACGTTCAAGTACGGGCATGGTCCTCCTGTCGGGATGAAATCGGTGGGCTCCGGCCGCGTTGGCGTCAGCGGCCGGCGATCGTTCGAGCCGGTGTTCGGGCTCGGCGCGGGGAACCCTAGCGGACGCACAGGGACGGCCACCTGACCCGAGGATCGTCGTGCCTGGCAAGGACGCAGCCGGTGTGGCGTACTTCGTACGCGAACCGGCGAGGACGCCGCCAGGCGCGGCGAGGCGCGGGTCAGGCCGGCTCGCGGCGCAGCGCCTCGGCGAGTCGCGCATCGGCTGCGAGCTCGCGGCGCCCGGCGAGCACGTCGCGCACGGCGACGAAGTCGGCTGCGGCGGCGACGTCGTGGACGCGGAAGACGTGACCGCCGGCGTCGAGGCCCCAGGCGAGCGCTGCGAGCGTGCCCGCCTCGCGCTCGCGGGGTGGGCGACCGGTGACGGCGCCGATGAAGTCCTTGCGCGAGAGGGCGAGCAGCAACGGGCGGCCGAGCGCGTGCACGTCGTCGAGCCGGCGCAGCGACTCGACCGTCTGCGCCGGCGTCTTGCCGAAATCCGGACCCGGGTCGAGGATGAGCTGCTCCTCGGCGACGCCGCGCGTCCGCGCGAGCGCGATCCGCTCGCGCAGGAACGCCACGACGTCGGCGGCCATCCGGCCGTCGTAGCGGGGATCGAGCAGCTTCTGCTTCGGCGCCGCGCGCGTGTGCATCAGCACGAGCGCCGCGCCGGTCTCGGCGCAGACGTCGGCGAGCGCCGGGTCGCGCAGGCCGCTGACGTCGTTGACGATGCAGGCGCCGGCGCCGATCGCGGCGGCGGCGACCGCCGGCTTGTACGTGTCGACGGAGACGACCGCGCCCAGCTCGCCGGCGATCCGCTCGATCAGCGGCACGACGCGCGCGATCTCCTCCTGCGGATCGACCGCCGGTCTGTTCGTGACGCCGGACTCGCCGCCCACGTCGACGATGTCGGCGCCGGCCGCGAGCAGCTCGCGCGCGAGCGCCACGCGCGCCTCCAGCGTCCGGTGGACGCCCGCGTCCGAGAACGAGTCGGGCGTCGCGTTGACGATCCCCATCAGCCACGGACGCTCGCCGAGGAGCAAGGTGCGGGCGCCGGCGCGGACGGTCAGGCGGGGGACTGCGGGCTCGCTCATGCGCGAGCGAGCCTAGCGCGCGCGGCGCGCTGCGCACGGCTGGCGGGCTGCCCGACCGCGGGCGGCGTCGATCTCAACACGAGCACCGGCGTGCGCACGCGGTGCTTGGGCTTGTACTTCGGCGCCTTGCCGATCCGCAGCGTCGCGCTCAGCGTCGTGCGGTTGCCGGCGCCGTCGGCGACGACGATCCGCAGCGTGTACCGACCGGGCTTGCGGTAGGCATGCTCGGCGCCGTGGAGGATCGACTCGCGCGCGCTGCGATCGCCCCAGTCGACGACGATCTGCCTGACGCCCGAGGTCGGGACGCCCGGCGTCGGGGTCGCGGTGCCCGTCGCCGTGTCGAGCGCCCGCAGCGTCAGCTTCAGCGTCGCGCGGGCCTGCCGCAGTCCGCTGAGGCGCGCGAGCGCGAACGGTGCGACGGAGTCGACCTTGACGCTCGCGGCCGGCGCGGCGTACTGCTGGCCGCGACGGTCGAGCGCGGTCACCTGCCACGTGTGGACCCCCTGCGCGAGCGGCGCGGACGGGCGGAAGCTGCGCCGGCCCGTGACGCCAGCCTGCGTCCCGTCGATCGCGACGCGGAAGTAGCGGCCCCACGCCTCGTTCGAGCTCGTCCACGACAGCGACGGCCGGGCGCTGCGCTGGAAGCCGCTGAGGCGGATCGGCGCGAAGCGGCCCGGCGGCTGGTCGACAGCGGCGAACACGATCGCGCCTCCCTCCATGAACGCGACGGCGATGTCGCCGGTGTCGTCGCCCGCGGCGAGCAGGCCGTTCGCCGCGTCGGTCGGCCCGTACTGCGGCTGCGAGATCGCCTGCTCGGCGCCGAAGTCGCCGCCGTCGCGGTAGCGCGCGTGCAGCTCGGGCGTCGCGCCGGCCGGCGTGACCTGCCACGCGACGAGCATCTTGCGCGCGGTCGCCGTGCCGGGGACCGCGTAGCCCGGCGCGCTGTTGGCGACGAGCGCGTCGATCCCCAGCAGCGACGACGGCTGCACGTCGCCCAGCAGCGGCAGCGCGCTCGTGGCGTTCGTCGTGTCGTCGCCGGCGACGACGAGGCCCTGACCGGTGCCGACCGTCGCGATGCTCGGCGCGGTCGAGCCCTGGCCGGAGGCAAACGGCGTGGCGTCGACCGGAAACGGCGTCTCGAATCGCGATCCGCGCAGGCGGCGGAAGACGGCGCGGGTGCGGACGGTGCCGCCCCCGAGGACGAAGTTCGCGCGCACGGCGACGCCGGTGAAGCTGTCGTCGTCCTGCGTGCTGACGACGGGCAGGTCGGCGGAGGTCGCCTGGACGCCTTCGAGCACGAGGCCCGCGAGCGCGTCCGCGACGACGACGCTCGGGCTGGTGCGCCAGATGCGCCGAGCGAAGACGTGGCCGGCCTCCCCCCACACCGCGACCGCGACGCCGTCGGCGGAGGCGGCGACGCGCGGGCGGGCGCTGCCCGCGCCGGCATCGTCGGCGGCGTTCGCGTCGAGCGGCGGACCGATCACGGTCCACGGGCCGCCGTCGTGCTCGTAGGCGACCCGCACGTCGTGGCCCCCCGCCCCCGGCGTCGTGAAGACCGCATAGCCCTTGCCGTTGACGCTCAGGTCGACGTTCGGGTCCGACGCGCCGCCGCCGCTCCACAGCGTCTGGCGCACCCAGCCGGTGCTCGCGCTCGCGCGCGTGTCGGCGTAGACGTTGCCGCCGTTGACAAAGACGACGAGCACGCGCCCGCCGTCGCCGGCGGCGACGGAGACCTGCGTGCCGGCGCCGCCGAGATCGGGATCGAACCGCTCGGGCGACCCCCACGCGCCGTTGAGGAGGCGGCTGACGAAGACGTGCTCGACGCCGCCGTCGTCCATCGTGTAGCCGATCGCGCCGGTCCCGTCAGCCGCGAGGTCGAGGCTCTCGAGCGCGTGCAGCGGACCGCTGACGACCGGCGTGCCGGCGAACAGGCCGGCGCGCGCCTGGGTCGCCCCGAGCGCAAGCGCCAGTAGCGCGACCGCTGTGGCGAGCAGGCTTCGCAGCGCGGGAGCGAGCCGCGGACGTGGCGCGAGGGTGGGATCAGACATGGAGCGACGGCGCCCGCGGCATCGCGTGCTTCAACCGGCGGGCGCCGCGAAAGTTACGCGACGCGGATGACGCGTCCGCGGCAGCCGACGCTGCGCCGGGCGCCCGGCTGGCGCGACCGCGCCAAGCGGCGAGGATGGTCGGGAAGAGGGCGGCGATTGGGGCCGGCCTCCTCGGCCCCGCTCACCTGTCCCCCTCGTTTCCCGACGTGACGCGGCGCACGACTCCCTGCTGGCCGATGCGCGAACCCCCCGGTCGGCTCGGCCTCGCGGTGCTTCCGCCGTCGCTCCGACACTCCCACGACGGACCCTGGGAATGAAAGCCGTATGGTAAGAACGCTGACGTTCACTCAGCGAAAAGGCATCCGGATCGCCGGGTCGTGCGAACGGCGGGTCGCGGGCTCCGGGACGAGCCCGCCGCGCGGGCGCGCCTACAGGCCGGAGAGCTCGGCGGTGATCTCGGAGACGCTCGCCTTCGCGTCGCCGAACAGCATCGCCGTCTTCGGGTCGTAGAAGAGCGGGTTGTCGATGCCGGCGAAGCCGGAGTTCATCGAGCGCTTCAGGACGATCACCGACTGCGACTTGTCGACCTCGAGGATCGGCATCCCGTAGATCGGCGAGCCCGGGTCGTCGTTCGCCGCCGGGTTCGTGACGTCGTTGGCGCCGATGATCAGCGAGACGTCGGTGCGGCCGAACTCCGGGTTGATGTCATCCATCTCCTTGAGCTGGTCGTAGGGCACGTCGGCCTCCGCCAGCAGGACGTTCATGTGGCCCGGCATGCGGCCCGCGACCGGGTGGATCGCGTACTTGACCTCGACGCCCTTCTTCTCCAGCGCGAGCGCCATCTCGCGCACCGCGTGCTGCGCCTGCGCGACGGCCATGCCGTAGCCGGGCACGACCACCACCTGGCGCGCGTACGCGAGCTGGATCGCGGCGTCCTGCGCGCTCGTCGAGCGCGCCGTGCCGCCGGCGCCCGCGCCGGCAGCGGCGCCGGCCGGCGCCTCGCCACCGCCGCCGAAGCCGCCGGCGATGATCGAGGGAACCGAGCGGTTCATCGCGACGGCCATCAGGTTCGTCAGGATCGAGCCCGACGCGCCGACGATCGTGCCGGCGACGATCAGCGCGAAGTTGTCGAGCGCGATGCCGGTCGCAGCGGCCGACAGGCCGGTGAACGCGTTCAGCAGCGAGATCACGACCGGCATGTCCGCGCCGCCGATCGGCAGCACGACCATGTTGCCGAGGATCCCCGCCGCGACGAGCACGCCGAGAACGAACAGCGCCTGCGAGTGCGTGCCGGCCGCGATCGCGACCGCGGAGCCGACGCATACGATCAGCAGGATCAGGTTGAGGAACTGCTGGCCGGGGAGCTTGATCGGGCGCCCCGGCAGGATCTCCTGCAGCTTCCCGAACGCGATGTTCGAGCCCCAGAAGGAGATCGAGCCGATGATCGCGGCGAACAGCGAGGCGATCATCGACTTCGTGTACCAGTCGCCGCCGGCGCCGGGGAAGCGGCGGCGGAACTCCGCCCACGCGATCAGCGCGACCGCGCCGCCGCCGACGCCGTTGAACAGCGCGACCATCTGCGGCATCGCCGTCATCTTCACGTTGCGCGCGGCCGGGACGCCGACGATCGTGCCGACGATCACGCCGATCGCGATCAGGATCGCCGTGTGGCCGTTCGGGACGACGCCCTCCTGCAGCAGCGTCGCGACGAACGCGATCGCCATGCCGACGGCCGCGATCTGGTTGCCGCGCACGGCCGTTCTCGGCCCCGCGAGCCCGCGCAGGCCGATGATGAACAGGATCACCGCGAGGATGTAGAGCGAGTCGATGAAGTTGTGGTTCTGCAGGAACGAGGTGGCGAAGAGGCTCACGACCCCTCCCCCTCGTCCGTCTTGGCCGCCGGCTCCGGCTTTCTCTTGAACATGCCGAGCATGCGGTCGGTCACCAGGAAGCCACCGACGACGTTGATCGTGCCGAAGGCGATCGCGATCACGAGGATCACCTGGCCGAGCGCGTCGTGCGCGCCGACGGCCTCGCCGATCACGAGCAGGCCGCCGAGCAGCACGATGCCGTGGATCGCGTTCGTGCCCGACATCAGCGGCGTGTGCAGCGTGTTGGGCACCTTGGAGATGACCTCGAAGCCGACGAACGCCGCCAGCACGAGGACTCCGATCTGTGTCACCAAGTCCATGTCTTCTCAGTTCCTCACGTTCACGCCGGCTGGGCGGCGGCGGCCTTCGCGCCCTCGTGGACGATCTCGCCGCCGCGCGTGACGCACGCCCCGGCGATCACCTCGTCGTCGAAGTCGAGCGCGAGCTGGCCGTCTCTGACCATCAGATCGAGCAGCGCGTTGATGTTGCGCGCGTAGAGCTGCGAGGCGTGCTCCGCCATCGTCGAGGGCACGTTGAGCGGCGCGACGATCTTGACGTCGTGGCGGATCACCGTCTCGCCCGGCTCGGTCAGCTCGCAGTTGCCGCCGGCCTCGCCGGCGAGGTCGACGACCACGGAGCCCGGCTTCATCTTCCTGACGGCCTCCTCGGTCACGAGGATCGGCGCGCGGCGGCCCGGCACCAGCGCCGTCGTGATCACGACGTCGACTCTGCCGATCGCCTCCGCCATCAGCTCCTGCTGTTTGGCCTGCTGCTCGGCGGTCAGCTCCTTCGCGTAGCCGCCCTCGCCCTCGAGGTCGCCCCCGAGATCGAACTCGAGGAACGTCGCGCCGAGCGACTCGACCTGCTCCTTGACGGCGGCGCGCACGTCGAAGCCCTGCACGACCGCGCCGAGCCGGCGCGCCGTCGCGATCGCCTGCAGGCCGGCGACGCCGGCGCCGAGCACGAGCACGGTCGCCGGGCGGATCGTGCCGGCGGCGGTCATCAGCATCGGGTAGAAGCGACCCATCTCCTGGGCGCCGATCAGCGCCGCGCGGTAGCCGGCGATGTTGCTCTGCGACGAGAGCGCGTCCATCGACTGCGCGCGCGAGATGCGCGGAACGGCCTCCAGCGCGAACGCCGTCGCGCCCGCGGCGGCGAGCGCGCGGACGCCGTCGGCGTTCGTCAGCGGTGCGAGGAAGCCGATCAGGACGCTGTCTCTGCCGAGGCGGACGACCTCCTCCGCATTCGGCGGCGCGACCTTCGCGACCACGTCGCTGCCCCACACGGCGGCGGCGTCGTCGGTGAGCACGGCACCGGCTTCCTCGAACTGCGCGTCGGGGATCATCGCCTCCGCGCCCGCGCCGCGCTCGACGAGGACGTCGTGTCCGGCGCTCGTCAGCTTTCTCACGACCTCGGGCACGAGCGCGACGCGACGCTCGCCTTCGACGGTCTCCTTGGGGACTCCGATTCTCATAAGCGCGCGAACCCTACCGGCCCGGCGGACGGGAAGTCGCCAGCGGGCCGCGGACTTTCCCGCCGGCTGACATCAGCGTACGACGGGCAGCCCGATCGGCTCGGAGCCGTTGAGCGCGAGCGCGAAGCGGCGCGCGAGCGTGCGCTCGTCGAGCGCGCGCGCCGCGGCGGCGACGCCCGCGACATCCGTGCCGGTGAGGACCCACGTCGGCGCCTGCTGCTCGAAGCGCGTGGCCGCGACCAGTCCGGCGCCCGCGCCGAGCGTTTGCACGACGCCGCCGGCCGGGTCGAGCAGGCCCATCCGGCGGCCGTCCGACGAGAAGCGCACGTACACGCCGCTCGCGGCCGGGCCCTGGTCGATCAGCGCGAGCGCGGGATCGCCGCGCAGCTCGCTCCAGCGCCCGACGAAGACGCGCGTCGTGTCCTGCCCGACGCCGGTGCCGAGCGCCTGGCGCCCGGCGATGGCGCCGACCGCGCCGAGCCGGTCGGACGCCGTCGTGCAGGCGGCGTCGACGTCGTCGGCGCACTCGAGCACGACCGGATAGCGCTTGCCGCCGGACCCGTGCGCGAACGGCTCGGGGAACGAGCCGACGACCGCGGGGACGCCCCGCGTCGCGCTCGAGTCGTGGCGGTCCCACCAGATCGCGTCGCCGTCGTGCACCGTGGCGTCGACAGCGCCCGCCTGGCTCCCGATCCCGTTGATCGCGAGGAACCAGCCGGCCGGCAATCTGCCACGGCCCGCCGCGACGTGGAAGTCGCGCGCGAGGAGGTGCGTCGCGGTGTCGGACGACGGCAGGTCCTGGTAGATCCGCGCGCCCACCTGCTTGGTGCCGAAGTCGCGCGTGACGAGCACGCGCACGCTCGTGCCGCCGGCGCCGCTGCTGAGCCCGCAGCCGGCGAGCGCGGCGGCGAGCGCGAGGCCCAGCGCGAGGAGCGCGACGGCATGCACGACCGGACGAGGGGGGCGATGATCCCGCGGGGCGTTCAGAGGCCGCGATGCTAGCGCGGCGCGGCTCTAGACTCCGTCGCCCGTGGTCAACCTCACGCGCATCTACACCCGCCACGGCGACAAGGGCGAGACGCATCTCGGCGACATGAGCCGGGTGCCGAAGACGCACCCGCGAATCGAGGCGTACGGAACCGTCGACGAGCTCAACGCGCACCTCGGCGTGGCGCTCGCGAGCGCCGGCATGCCGGAGCGCTACGTTCCGTGGCTCCAGCACGTGCAGAACGACCTGTTCGACGTCGGCGCCGACATCGCGGTGCCGCACGGCGGCGACAAGGCGCGGCTGCGCGTGAGCGCCGAGCAGACGAGCTGGCTCGAGCAGCGCTGCGACGAGGTCAACGCGGAGCTGCCGACGCTCAGATCGTTCGTGATCCCGGGCGGATCGCCCGCCGCCGTGCAGCTCCACGTCTGCCGCACGGTCTGCCGGCGGGCCGAGCGGGCGGCGATCGCGTGCGGCGAGGAGGAGCTCGGCGAGGAGGTCGTGCGCTACCTCAACCGGCTCTCCGATCTGCTCTTCATCCTCAGCCGCGGCGCGGTCGAGGGCGACGAGCCGCTGTGGGAGCCGGGGCGCTTCCGCTGACCGGTCCGCATGCGGACGCGGACGCCCTACCTGCGCATCGGGCGAGCCGGCTCAGGTAGGTTCGCGTCTGCACGTATCGAGGACCTGCGTCGAATTGGGGGAATTGGGGGATGCGCCTCACGCTTTGCGGTGCCGTCATCGTGTTCGCGCTCATCGTCGCCGGCTGCGGCGGATCGAGCTCGAAGTCGGACACGAGCGGCAGCAGACAGACGACGACCAGCGCCGCCACCACACCCAAGGGCGAAGACACGAACGTCTTCTACGTCAACAGGTACCCCAGGCCGAGAAACCCCGGTCCGCACCCCGGCGCGAGAGTCGAACAGCTCGTCATCAGAGACGTCAGAAAGGGCACCGGCCCGGTCATCCACGCGGGCGACACCGGGGTCTTCGAATTCATAGCGACGAACTGGGGCACCGGCAGATCGCTCGAACAGGCGTGGCACAAGAGAAGACCGTTCTCGACGCCGATCGAACACAACGTCGTCATCGACGGCTGGTGGCAGGGCATCCCCGGGATGCGCGTCGGCGGCCGGCGCCAGATACTCGTCCCGGCGGCGCTCGGCTTCACGCAGAACGAAGAACTCGCGGACGCAATAACGTACTTCGACGTCGTGCTCAACCAGGTGATCCCGCCCAGGCTGGGCGGCGGTGCGGCCAGCTCCGGCTGAGATCCACACACCGCCGCGCGATCGGCGCATCGCGCGGGCGCGCCTGCCAACGTGCCGGGCCTTCCCGACGCAGCTCAGGAGCTCAGGCACATGGCACAAGGAACGATCGTCTCCGGCCGCTCGGCCGTGATCAGCGGCGCCGGATCCGGCATCGGGCGCGCGATGGCGCAACGCCTCGCGCGCCACGGCTGCCCGCTCGCGCTGTGCGACTGGAACGAGGACGACCTGCAGGAGACGGTCGCGACGATCGACGGCCCGGTGCTCGCGCGCAAGCTCGACGTGCGCGACCGCGGCGGCCAGATGGCGTTCGCCGCCGCCGTGAAGGAGTGGGCGCCGCAGCCGCTCGGGATGGTCTTCAACAACGCGGGCGTGACCGTCTCGCAGACCGCCGCCGACGCCGCCCATGAGGACGACCAGTGGGTCATCGACGTGAACATGTGGGGCGTCATCCACGGCACGCGGGCGTTCCTGCCGATCCTGCTGGAGCAGAACGCCGGCGCGATCGTGAACGTCTCCAGCGTCTTCGGGCTGATCGGCTTCCCGACGCAGAGCGCCTACTGCGCCTCGAAGTTCGCGGTCCGCGGCTACACCGAGTCGCTGCGGGCGGAGCTGCGCGAGACCGGCGTGCGGGCGATCGCGATCCACCCCGGCGGGATCAACACGAACATCGTCGAGCACGCGCGCTTCCACGTCGACGACCGCGGCAACAGAGACCACGCGACCCTCAGACGCGACTTCAGAAGAGTCGCGCGCACCTCGCCCGAGAAGGCGGCGGAGATCATCCACACCGGCGTCGAGCGTGGCCGCGACCGCATCCTCGTCGGCCCGGACGCCGGCTTCCTCGCCCTGCTGACGCGGGTGGCGCCGGTGCGCTACTTCGACGTCATCAAGCGGCTCGAGCCGCTGATGCGGCGCTGAGCGGGCGCGTCTACGCGACGCGCAGCTCCTCCCCCGCCGCGACGACGACGTCGCCGCGACGCAGCTGACGGCCGCGCCGCCCCTCCGGCTCGCCGTTGACGGTGACGGCGCCGGCGGCGAGCAACTCCTTCGCCTCGGCGCCGGAGTCGACGACGCCGGCCAGCTTCAGCAGCTGGCCGAGGCGGATCGGCTCCTCGCGGATCGGCAGCTCGCGCACGCCCGGGAGCCTACGCGCCGGTCGGTCGCGGCTGCTGCGACCCGCCGCAGCCGCGGGCGCCGCGCGCCAGCTGCGCCGGCGTGGGCGGGTCGCCGCTCAGCAGCCGCGGAACGGTCACGAGGCTCAGATGCAGACGACGGACGCGCGGCAGGACGATGAACTTGAGCGCGCGGATCGTCTGGCCGCGGTTCTCGTGCATCAGGACGATCGCGCCCGGGCGCATGCCGCGGAGCATGTTGCGCGCGATCCGCGCGTAGCCGGCGCCGAGCGAGTCGGCGCTGTCGACGGTCCACAGCACCTCGACGAGGCCGAGGCGGCGTGCGGCCGCATCCACTGTCGCGTCGTGCACGCCGTAGGGCGGGCGGAACAGCTGCACGCGTCGCCCGGTCGCGCGCGCGATCGCGCGCTTGGTCGAGGCGATCTGCCGCATGACGGCGGCTGGCGCGAGGAACCCGAGATCGGGGTGGGTCCATGTGTGGTCGCCGAGCGCGCCGGCGCGCTCCTCGGTGCGCAGCGCGGACGGGAAGCGGGCGAGGTTGCGCCCGACGAGGAAAAACGTCGCCGGCGCATGCGCAGCGGAGAGGATGTGGACGGCCAGCTTCGTATAGACGCCGGGTCCGTCGTCGAACGTGAAGGCGACCCATGGCTTTGCGCGCCCGCCGCAGTACACCGGCTGGCCGCGGGCAGCGAGCCGCGCGAGCGCGGCGGCGGCGCGTTCCTGCGCAGTCGCCGCACGGCGCGTGCGGCGCGCGGGCCGCTTCGCCGTGACGGCCGCGGGTGGACGCACCGGAGCCCGGGGCGCGCGCTGCACGCCGGCACCGCACCCGCCGAATGCGACGGCAAGCGCGCACGCGGCGTGCGCTCCGCGAAGCCTCCCGTTTCGCACGTTTGCAGGATCTCACGCCGTGGCACGAAATTCGTGAGCGTTGCGTTAGCGGACGCCACGCAACTTTGGCTGCGCGCGCCTGTTGGGAGGACTGCCCACGGCGCTTCCGGGCGCCAACTACGAGGAGGCGACGTGAAACTGATCGGAGTCGGCTTCGGCCGCACGGCGACGATGTCCTTGAAGCATGCGCTCCCGGAGCTTGGCGCGGGGCCGTGCTTCCACATGATCGACCTGATCATGGGTGAGCACAGAGAGCGCGATCTCGCGAACTGGGCGCGGATCGCGGCCGGCGAGCGTCCGGACTGGGACGAGGTGTTCGACGGCTACGAGTCGACCGTCGACTGGCCCGCCTGCTCGCTGTGGGAGGAGCTGATCGAGGCGTTCCCGGACGCCCCGGTGCTGCTCAACGTGCGCGACTTCGACGGCTGGTACGCGAGCTGCCAGAACACGATCCTCGCGGTCAAGCAGGCCGCCGCGGCCGGCGCGATGCCGGAGGACGCGAACCGGCCGGCGCCCCCGCCGGAGCTGTGGGGCGTGATCGAGCAGCTCGTCTGGCAGGGGCCGGACCTGGAAGGCCAGTTCGAGGACGAAGCGCGGACGCGCGCGATGTACCACCGCCGGATCGAGACGATCAGGTCCGCCGTGCCGGCCGAGCGGCTGACCGTGTGGGAGCCCGGCGACGGCTGGGAGCCGCTCGCCGCGATGCTCGACGTGCCGGTGCCGGACATGCCGTTCCCGCGCCTGCACGACACGAACGAGTTCCGCACCGAGTTCGGGCTCGAGCCGCTGCCGGCCTGAGGCTGGGACGGGGCCGCGATCCCATCGACGCGGCCCCGCCTGCGGTCAGCGGCAGCTCGCGCAGGCGCCGTGCAGCAGCACGTCGTGGTGCTCGACGCGCAGGTTCAAGCGGTCGGAGAGGCGGTCGATCGCGCGCTCGAGGCCCGGGTCGTCGAACGCCACGAGGCGTCCGCAGGTGTCGCACAGCAGGTGGTGGTGATGGTGGCCGTCGGGGTCGACGCGCTCGAAGCGCGCGTGGCCCTGATCGATCGCGAGGCGCTCCACCAGGCGATGCTCGACGAGCAGGTCGAGCACGCGGTAGACGCTCGCGCGGCCGATCGGCTTTCCCTCGGCGC
>DATNAP010000033.1:0-36354 GCA_035572475.1 Conexibacter sp.
GCCGTTTACACCGGTTCGATTCCGGTCGTCGCCTCTCCGCGGGCCGTCACGCCCGCGCCGCGGGCAGCGCCTCGCGCAGCACCGTCAGCAGCGCCGCGAGCAGCAGCGCCGCCAGCGCCGCGATGCTGGCGCACGCCGCGACGAACGCGGCGTTGAGCTTCGTCAGCTCGAGCGAGCCGGCGCGGTGGCCCGCGACGATCGCGACCGTCGCGACCCAGCCCAGCGCGAGCGCGCCGAGCGCGACGACGACGTATCCCTTCAAGTCCCCGCCGCGCGCCCATGACGAACGTTCGGCGCTCGCCCGATCGGTGCGCTCGCGGCTGAACGCTCCGCGGTCGGCCACCACGACCACCAGCACGACCGCCGCCGCCCACCCGGTCACGACCAGCAACGCGCCGGCCACGTCGCTCGGCCGGTGCCAACCGGCCGCGATCGTCGCCACGCCGATCGCCGTCCCGTACACGAACGCGCCCGCCGCCACGACGCGCCGCCAGCGCGCCGGCGCCGCCAGCGCGGCCGCGATCCCGACCGCGAACGCGGTCGTTGTGTGCCCGCTCGGGAAGCTGTTGCGCGGGATCGGCGAGGACACGAGATCCGGCCGCGTCAGCAGCACGTGCTTGAGCAGCTCGCTCGTCGCCACCGCGCCGAGGATCACCGCAAGCGCGACGACCGCGAGCGCCGCCCGCCCGCGCACGAGCGCCTGCCCCGCCAGCAGCGCGAGCACGAGCGCGACCGAGCCGGCGCTGATCGTCGTCAGCAGGTCGTCCGCGGCCGCCCGCGCCCGCGGCGAAGCGAGCCGGCCGGCGAGCACCGCCTCATCGACGCGCTGCCCCGGGTGCGTGCGCACGAACACGACGTACAGGACCACGAGCCCGACGGCGCACGCGAGCGTCAGCGCGGCGAGCGGCAGCGGGCGGAGCGGGCGCGCAGACACAGCGCCCGACGGTACCAATGCGGGTCAGCCGGCCTCCGGCGCCGTCGCCGTCACGATCCAGGTCGACGCCTGCGCACGCAGGCCGTCCGGCCCGTCGAACTCGGCGAGCCCGGAGCGCAGCGCCGCATGCACCTCCTCGTGCAGATGCGCCGCGCGGTCGCCGGCGAGCCGCAGCAGCTCGCCGGCCGGCCCCAGGCTCGTCGCCAGCTCGATCGCCTCCTCGACGTCGTCGCCGATGAGGATCGGCAGGTCGCAGCGCTGAAGCGCCACGTCGGCGAAGCCCGCGCGCTGAAGGATGTCGCTCGTCGTGTCGGCGTCCGCCATCGAGAACGGCCCCGGCCCGCACGTCGGCTCGTCGTACTCCTCGGGCCGCTCGACGATCTGCTCCACGATCGTCTGCGCGCGGTAGAGCCAGTCGTTGTCGATCCGTCGCCGCCACACGACCATCGTCAGCCGGCCGCCCGGCACGAGCGCCTCGCGCACGTTGCGCAGCGCGGCCACCGGGTTGTTGAAGAACATCGTGCCGAAGCGCGAGAAGGCGTAGTCGAAGCGCTCCGCGAACGTCGTCGTCTCGACGTCGACGACGGCGAAGCGCGCGTTCGCGACGCCGGCGTCCTCGGCCTCACGCGTCGCCGTCTCGATGAAGCGGGCGGCCGCGTCCACGCCGACCGCCTCGCCCTCCGGTCCGACGAGCCGCGCGATCTCCTGCGTCGTGTCGCCGAAGCCGCAGCCGACGTCGAGCACCCGCTGCCCCGCACGCGGCGGCGCGAGCCGCAGCGCCGCGTCGCCGTGCGCACCCAGCCCGGTCGTGACGATGTGTCGGAAGCGCACGAAGCGGTCGTAGAGCGGGCCGTCCCACGCCTGGATCGCCTCCGCGTTCGCTCCCGTCCCCCATCTCGACTGCGCCGCGGTCATCGCCTCGTCTCCTTCGTCGTGCGCCAGGAGCCGAGCATACGACCTTGGCGGCATCTTCACGCGGCTGCGGCGGATCTTGACGCTTTCTTGATGCGGCTGACCCGATGCTCACAGAAGACGCATGGCCAGAGTCGAGTCGCATGGATTGCGCCGGACTGTCGGGGTGCCCGGCATGTTCGCGACTGCCTACGGGAATCTCGGCTCGTCGATCTACTACTCACTCGGGCTCGTCGCGGCGTACGCGCTCGGGCTCACGCCGGTCGTCTTCATGTTCGCCGGCGGGCTGTTCGCGCTGACCGCCAAGACATACGCCGAGGCGGCGTCGATGTTCCCCGAGGCGGGCGGCTCCTCGTCGTTCGCACGCCATGCGATCAACGAGGTCGCGTCGTTCGTCGCGGGCTGGGCGCTCTCGCTCGACTACATCATCACGATCGCGATCTCGGCCTTCTTCGTGCCGCATTACCTGAGCGCGTTCTGGCCGGCGCTGGGCCACAACCCCGGCGACATCTTCGGCGGCATGGTCGTGATCGCGCTGCTCGTCGTGGTCAACATCCGCGGACTGGGCGAGTCGGCGAAGCTCAACGTCGGCCTCGCCGTCGCCGACCTCGTGACGCAGGTGCTGCTCGTCGCGATCGGCGCGGTGCTCGCGCTCAACCCCTCGCTGCTCGTCAGCCAGGTCCACCTCGGCACCGCGCCCACCGCGAGCCAGCTGCTGTTCGCCGTCTCGATCTCGATGCTCGCCTACACCGGCATCGAGACGGTCTCGAACATGGCGGAGGAGGCGCGGGACCCCGGCAGAGACGTGCCGAAGACCGTCAACCTCCTGCTCGTCGCGGTGCTCGGCGTCTACGCCGGCATGACGACGATCGGGATCTCGGCGCTGCCGGTCGTCCACCACGGCGGGACGTACACGACGCAGCTCGGCACGACCTACCAGTCGGATCCGGTGCTCGGGATCATCGCCGCGTTCCACCTGTCGGCGGGCGTCACGAAGGTGCTCTCCTATTACGTCGCGATCCTCGCGGCGACGATCCTCATCATCGCCACGAACGCCGGCATGATCGGCATCTCGCGGCTGTCGTGGTCGCTCGCCGAGCACCGCCAGCTGCCGAAGGTGTTCGCGCGGCTGCACCGCCGCTACCGCACGCCGTGGTTCACGCTCGTCTTCTTCTCGGCGATCGCCTGCGTGCTGCTGCTGCAGGGCTCCAACAGCTTCCTCGGCAACGTCTACAGCTTCGGCGCGATGATGTCGTTCACGATCGCGCACGCCTCGGTCGTGATCCTGCGCGTGCGCCAGCCGGACGCCGAGCGCCCGTACAAGCTCGGCGGCAACGTGCGCGTGCGCGGCTATGAGATCCCGCTCGGCGCGGTGATCGGCGGGATCGGCACGTTCGCCACGTGGGTCTCGTTGATCGTGCTGCACGGCGACGCGCGCTACATCGGCGCCGGCTGGCTGACGTTCGGCGTCGTCGGCTACCTGCTCTACCGCCGGCACCTCGGCCTCGACCCGCGCGAGACGCACCGCCTCCCCCATCGCCTGCCGCCCGCCTGGTTCAAGGAGCTGGAGTACGGCTCGGCGCTCGTGCCGCTGTTCTCGACCGACGTCGACGGCGGCGCCCTGCGCGCCGCCGCCAAGCTCGTCGGCCCGGACGCGCCGATCGACTGCGTCTACGTGCTGCGCGTGCCGGCGCATCTCCCGCTCGACGCCCATCTGGAGCGCGAGGAGCAGGTCGGGCTGGGCGTGCTGGAGGCGGCCCGCATCGCCGGCAGGCGCGCCGGCGTCAAGAAGGTCCACACGCGGCTCCTGCGCGCCCGCAACCCGGGGGCGGCGCTCGTCGAGGAGGCGCAGCGCAACCGCTCGGAGATCGTCTACCTGGGGACGAGCCACGCACCGCCGTCCGAGCACGCGCTCGGCCCGACCGCCACCTATCTGCTCGCGAGACGGCCGTGCCGGATCGTGATCGAGAGCGGACCGCCGCGCGCGGACGTGGAGAGCGGCGCGGCGGCGCTCGCCGGCGTCTCGGGCAACGGCGACCGCGCCGGCGTCTGACCGCGGGGGCGCGCCGGCGCGCCGCATCGCCGCGCCCGACGTGATGCAATCCACCCGGCCGCATATCGTGTCGCGCCCATGAACAAGAATCGCAAGCTCATCCCCCCTGCGATCGTGCTCGGGATCCTGCTGCTGGTGGTGGCGGTGATCTACTTCGTCGACAGCGCCGGAGCGCTGCCGTCGTTCTTCCCCGGCCACAGCGCCGGCTCCACGCACCATCACACCAAGCACGGCATCGCGGCGCTCGTGGTCGCGCTCGGCTGCTTCGCCTTCGCCTGGTTCCAGAGCGGGCCCTCGCGCCCCGCCGACGCCTAGATGGTTGATTCCACGATCTCGCGGCGCGACGGGCACGCTGAGCGGCGCTGGACGCCACCCGGCGTCTCGCCAATGCCGCCGGCATTGGCTTCGACACCGCGCGCCGCCCAGCACCCGCCCATCGCACCCCTCACATCCACGAATCTCGTGGAATCAACCATCTAGGCCCCGCGTGCACGACCCGATCAGCTACTTCCAGGCGATCGTTCTCGGCCTCGTGCAGGGGGTCGCCGAGCCGTTCCCGATCTCCAGCCTCGGCCACGGCGTCGTGCTGCCGCGCCTGTTCGGCTGGAACATCCACCAGAACGACGACTTCTTCCTCACGTTCCTCGTCGCGACGCATCTCGCGACGGCGATCGTGCTGTTCTTCTTCTTCCTCAGAGACTGGCTGCGGATCTTCCGCGGGCTCGGCCGCTCGCTGCGCGACCGCGAGATCGGCCGCGAGGACGTCGACGCGCGCCTCGGCTGGCTGCTCGTCGTCGGCACGGTCCCGGCCGGCCTGCTCGGCGTGCTGTTCCAGGACTCGCTGCGCACGCTGTTCGCGAGCGCCGCCTCGGCCGCCGCGTTCCTGATCCTCAACGGGATCCTGCTGCTGCTGTTCGAGCGCTGGCGCAAGCGCGCGCCGCGCCCCGGCGACGAGCTCGGCGACCACGACAAGCACATCGCCGAGACCGTCAGCTGGCGCCAGGCGGTCGCGATCGGCACCGCGCAGGCGGCCGCGCTGGTCCCCGGCATCTCGCGCTCGGGCATCACGATGGGCGGCGGCCTGCTCGTCGGGCTCTCGAACGAGGACGCCGCCCGCTACGGCTTCCTGCTGGCGACGCCGATCATCGGCGCGGCGGCGGTGCTGAAGCTGCCGGACCTGTTCGGCTCGGCCGGCGACGGCGTGCGCGGGCCGGCGCTCGCCGGGGCGCTCGCGGCCGCGCTGACGACGTTCTTCGCGGTCAAGTTCCTGCTGCGCTTCTTCGAGACGAACCGGCTCACGCCGTTCGGCGTCTACTGCATCGTCGCCGGGGTGCTCTGCACGCTGATCTTCGCGTTCTGACGGTCAGGCCCCGCCCGTCAGCGTCACGACCACGAGCGTGAGCGAGAGCGCGGAGGTGAAGCAGACCGTCGCGGCCGTCAGCACGTCGCCGAGACCGCGGTTGCGGTGCTCGCCCATCAGCTCCTCGCTGCGCGACAGGCGCCAGATGAAGAAGAGGTTGATCGGCAGCAGCAGCCCGTTGACGACCTGCACCCCGATCAGCAGGTTGATGACCGGAATCCCGGGGATGACGGCGACGATCGTGGCGACGGCGATCATCGCCGTGATCACGCCGACGAACACGGGCGCCTGCCGCGCCGACTGCCCGAGCCCCTTCTCGAAGCCGAGCGACTCCGAGACGACGTAGCTCGTGGCGATCGGCAGGATCGCGCAGGCGAGCAGGCTCGCGCCGAGCAGGCCGATCCCGAACAGCGCCTCGGCGTACCGGCCCGCGAACGGCTCGAGCGCCTTCGCCGCCTGCGAGGCGGAGCTGATCGAGTGGATCCCGTGCGTGAAGAGCGTCGCGCCGGTGGCGATGATGATGAAGGCGGCGATGAGGTCGGCGAAGATCGCGCCGGAGACTGCCTGGCGCTGCTCGGCCTTGATGTCCTCCACGCGCGCGCCGCGCTCGACCGTCGCCGACTGGAGGTAGAGCTGCATGTAGGGCGTGATCGTCGTGCCGGCGGTCGCGATGAACAGCAGCAGGTAGGCGCTCGAGGCGTGGACGTGCGGGGCGACGAGTGCGCGCCCGACGTCCCCCCAATCCGGATGGGCGAGGATCGCCGCGACCGGATAGGCGAAGAACGGGATCGTCAGCCAGATGAAGATGCGCTCGGCCGAGCGGTAGGAGCCGCGCACGATGATCAGCCAGATCGCGCCCGCGGCGATCGGAACGGTCACCTGCGGCGGGATCCCGGCGAGGCCGAGCGCCGCGCCGATCCCGACGAAGTCCGAAATGCAGATGCCGAAGTTCGCGACCAGCACCGCGGTCGTCGCGAACGCCGACCAGCGGATCCCGTAGCCCTCGCGGATCAGCTCCGCAAGGCCCTTGCCGGTGACCGCGCCCATGCGCGCCGCGAGCGACTGCACGATCGCGAGCGAGACCGTGATCAGCACGAGCATCCACAGGAGGTCGTAGCCGTACTTCGCGCCGACCTGCGAATAGGTCGCGATGCCGCCGGCGTCGTTGCCGGCGTTGGCGGCGATCAGCCCCGGGCCGAGCAGGCCCAGCAGCGCGAGCAGGCGGCTACGCCGGGCGGTGAGACGCGCGGGCAGGCGCGGCCGGCCGCGCACGGCCGAGCCGGCACGACGCAGGGCAGCCGGTACTCGGGCCGCCATCCACCTGTCCGCTCCATGCGGTCACGGCCGGGCAATCTATCGCCTGGCGCGTTGGAATCCGATTACTCGTCGCCGAGCAGGCCGAAGCGCCGCCGCCAGCCCTTCGGCAGCATCGTCTCGAGCACGTCGTCGACGGTGATCACGCCGATCATCTGCTGATCGTCGTCGACGACGGCGACCGCGGTCAGGTTGAAGTCGGCCATCAGGCGCGCGACCTCCTCGAAGTCGGCGTCGGGGCGCAGCGACGGCCGGCCGGGGCTCGCAAGCTCGAACAGCGTGGCATCCGGCTCGGCGCGCACGAGCCTCGCAAGCGGGACCGAGCCTTCGAGCTGGCGGTGTGAGTCCATCACGAAGATCGTCGTCAGCAGCTCCGCCGGCACGTCGGCGCGCCGCACCCGCGCGAGCGCCTCGGCCGCGGTCGCGTGTCGGTAGAGGCAGACGAAGTCGGTGCTCATCAGCCCGCCGGCGAGCGCCGGGTCGTAGCCGAGCAGCGCGCGCACCTTCACGCGCTTGCTCGCCGGCAGCGCCATCAGCACGCGCTCGCGGCGCTCGTCCTCCAGCTCGGCGAGCAGGTCGGCGGCGTCGTCGGGCGCCATGCGGCTCACGACCGCTGCCACCTCGGGGTCGGCGCGCTCGCGGATGAACTCGAGCTGGTGCTGCTCGTCCAGCTCCTCGAACACATCCGCCTCGCGCTCGCGGTCGGCGCCGCGCACCGCCTGGATGATCTCCTCCCCCTCGCGGTGCGAGGCCGCCTCGACGAGGTCGGCGATCTGCGCCGGATGCAGGCGCGCGAGCTTCGGGTGCGGCACGCGCAGGCGCACGCTCGGCACGTGGCCGACGAACGGCTCGATGCTCGCCCAGTCCAGGAAGGCGCCGGAGCCGATGCGGCGGCCGAGCGGCCGCGGCAGCAGCCGGCGCACGCCGCCGCGCGGCCCGGTGTCGACGCCGACGACGCGCCACCAGCCCTCGACGCGCGCCAGCTCGATCTCGTTCGCGCGCACGAGCCGCGCGCCGTCGACGTTGATCAGCTGGTGGTCGAGCACGTCGTGCCCCAGCAACACCTCGCCGGGGCGGCGCTCGAAGCGCCGCAGGTCGAGCTTCGCCTTGCGCAGCACGACGCCGCTCGGCGCGATGTCCGCGACCTGCTCGGCCGCGAGGAACGACCGCCGCCGCGCGACGAGCACGAGGAAGCCGGTGATCGGCGGATACCCCGGCTCCCCGAGCCGCACGATCAGGTCCTCCACCCGCCCGAGCCGCTCGCCGTCGGGGTCGCGCAGCGGCGCACCGGCGACGAGCGAGAGATGCAGCACCGCAGGCGCGGCCGGGGCGTGAGCGCTCACCGCGCAGATGCTACGCGGAGGCTCCGCCGGCTTGGGCCGGCGCGCGCTCGCTGCGCCTCTGCCGGGGTGGCTACTCGCCGCTGCCGGCGACCACGGGCGTCGCCTCGGAAAGCGCCGACGGCGGGCCGGTCGTGGCGATCGCCTCCGCGAGCGCGCCGATCGCGCGACGGGAGCGGCGCCAACCCGTGACGGCGAAGCCCACCCGCCGCCGCGGATCCTCGGCGCTGACGGCCTCGATCGTCCACGGGCGCCGCAGCACGACGCGGCCGAACAGGCCCGACGCGAACACGCCGATCACCAGCGCCAGCTCGAACGCGAGCCCGAGCAGCGGCAGGATCGCGAACACGAGCAGCACGAGCAGTGCCGCCACCAGCGCCGCGGCGATGACTCCGCCGAGGAAGTCGCCGCCGTCGCCGAAGTCGACGAAGCTCAACGCGTCGAACCATGACGACGCGTCGCCGCCGCCGTCGACCCGTTCGCGCGGTCTGCGCCTGCTCCATGGCTTCGGCGGCGGCCTGCTCAGCCAGCGTCGCCCCACGTGCCAACGCTCGCCGTCCGGCGCGGTCACGACCTGCCTACCCCACACCGCGCACCAGTCCGTTGCCCGGCGAATCCTTCGCCGCCGACGTTTCTCGACTCACGCCGACGGCTCCGCGATCCAAGGCGTCCCTACGCCGAGCAGCATGCCGAGACGCTCGAAGTGACGATCGAAGTGCAGCACGTCCAGGCCCGCGGTCTGTGCGGCGACGGCGACGGTGAGATCGGTGAGTGGCAGACGGTGCGCACCATGAGATCCGTTGCTTGCGAGTTCGCGCGTCGCAGACAGCACGCCACGCTGCACCGTCCGATCGACTGCGACCTCCCGCAGCCCCTCCAGCGTCCGATCAACGGCGGCGATCCCCTCCGGACCGCGCGCATCGACGGTCAGTTCATAGCGCACCGGCCAGCACCAGGCGACGTCGCCGCGTTCAACCGCCGCAAGCAGTAGCTCGCGCGCCTGCGGAACCCGACGCGCCAGCATCCACGCAGACGTGTCGACCAACACCGGACGCTGACCGTCCCACAGTCGGGCGCTCACGCGTTGGTCGGCCCGTTGAGGCGGTCGACCGCGGCCAGATCCAGATCGAACCGGCCCTCATCCATCGCGGAGAAGAACTCCTCAGCCGCGGCGCGACGACCGCGACCAGCCCGCAACTCGGCCTCTGCACCCTCGACCGCGAGCCGTCGGACCAACGTGGCGTCGGCCTCCTGCGTACCCGTGACAGCACGTACACGCTCAAGCGCAAGCCCCAGTTCGGCATCAGCGGTCACAGCAATTCGCGGGTGCTTGCTCGGCATCTCGATCGCAGTGTAGCTCGCAGGAGTCACTCCGGCAAGCCGCGTGCGTCCCCGAGAACGCGAAAGGCCCGCTAAGCGGGCCTTTCGTCAAGAGCGGATGAAGGGACTCGAACCCTCGACCTTCTGCATGGCAAGCAGACGCTCTAGCCAACTGAGCTACATCCGCAGCGGGCCGCGAGTATAGCTTCTCAGTCGCTTTCGCCGGCGCTCACCGCGCGCAACGGCCGCGGGCGCCGCGACGAACGGCGGCCGAGGCGTTCGTCGCCGGCGGCGGCGTCGCGCGCCGGGTCGTGCTCGGGCACGCCCTCGGCCTCGAACAGCATCAGGATCGCGGCGCTCCGCTTGGCGACGGTGTCGCTGTCCTGGCCGGACGCGGCGATGCGCTGGAGACTCTCCTCCTCCAACTGCTCGACGCGCGTCATCCACTGCGCCATCTCGCCGGCGAGCTCTCTCCAGCCCTCGTCGTCGAGCATCAGGACGGTTCGGCTGAGGTGCGCGTCGCCGCGATCGAAGCCGCCTTGCTGTGCGGCGGTGTTGATGTAGCCGGTGATCTGCTGCAGCGAGGCGCCGACCATCGCGCGCTTGACGATCGAGGGCGTCTCGGCCCAGCCCTCGTCGGTGACGCGCGGGCGCGCCTTCGCGCGGTAGTGGTGCTCTATCGCGCCGCGGCGGGGCGTGCGCTTGACGAGCTCGAGGAATCCGAGCGCGTGCAGACGGCGTACGTGGTAGCTCATCACGCCGAGCGAGACGCCGAGCTCGTCGGCCATCTCGTTCGGGCTCGCCATTTCGCGGGTTTCGAGAATCGAGAGGATCCGCACGCGCAGCGGGTGCGCCAGCGCCTTGATCAACCGCGGATCATTGATGTCGCTGTAAGGCTTCATACAGGGGCGTCCAATGCCTTGCGCAACCGTCCGCGAAGCCGATGAAGTCGGATCTTGACGGTTCCTTCCGGGATTCCGAGCATGCGAGCCACCTCCGGCTGGGTCAGATCGCGCACATAGCGTAGTGCAAGGAGCTGTCGATCGGCAACGCTCAAGCCGCCGACGATCTCCTCGACGTCCATGCGCAGCAGCATGCCGTCCTGCCGCTCGACGGCGTCCTCGTCGGCGATCGCGACCAGCAGCGTGTCGTCGTCGAGCAGCTCGAACTCCGATCGGCGGCGGCGGCGCTCGAGCATCCGCAGCGCCTCGTTGCGCGCGATCTGGCGCATCCACGGCGTCTGATCGTCGCCGTGGCAGGTCGCGCGGCGGCGCCATGCCCGCACGAGCGCCTCCTGCACCGCTTCGTCGACGTCGTGCGCCGCGCCGAGGTAGCGGCGCGCCTCGCGCACCGCGACTCCCCGCATCAGCTTCCAGTTCCAGTTGCCGCTCGGCGGATGCGAGCGGTCCCCCTCGCTAGCTCCTGCCACATGCGCAGCATCGCTGAGGTTGCGTAGAAGTTCACGAAGTATGTGAAACGTTCGTGAGCGTTCGGCAGGTCTCCGTAGGCATGGCGACCATGACCGCGACTCCGGCCCTGCTCGCGTACGAGCAGCTCGCGCCGGTCTACGACGACTTCACCGACGGCTACGACCACGCGGCGTGGATCGACGGGCTCGAGCGAATCGCCCGCAACCACGGGGTAAATGGCGCCCGGGTGCTCGATGTGGCATGCGGGACGGGCAAGAGCTTCGCCCCGCTGATCGAGCGCGGCTACGACGTGTGGGCGTGCGACATCTCGCCCGCGATGGTCGAGCGCGCCCGCCGCTGCGCAGGCGTCGACCCCGACCGCGTGCTGGTCGCGGACATGCGGCAGTTGCCTGAACTTGGCGCGTTCGAACTCGTCACGTGCCTCGACGACGCCGTCAACTACCTCCTGAGCACGGCCGACCTGGAGGCGGCGTTCGCGAGCGTCGCGCGACTGCTCGCGCCGCACGGCGTCTACCTGTTCGACACGAACACCCTTGCCACCTACCGCGCCGGGTTCGCGCTCGACGCGAGCTTCGAGCGGCCGCTCGCCGGCGCGGTCTGGCGTGGCGAGACGGCGGAGCCGATCGAGCCCGGCGCACTGTGCGCCGCCTCGATCGAGCTCGCGACGCTCGGCGGCGGCAACGACGGCGGCGTCGTCAGCCGCCACCTCCAGCGCCACCACGCGCCGTCCACGATCCGCAAAGCCTTGGCGTCAGCCGGCCTCGCCTGCCGAGCCGTGCTGGGCCAGTCCACCGGCGGCGTCTTGCACGAGGGCGCCGACGAGGAGGTCCACACGAAGCTCGTCTACGTCGCGGGACAGGCTGCCTGACGCGCCCCGCGCGAGCCACGGAGAGGAGGTGAGACCAGCCATGGGCATCATCAAGCCGATCATCAAGCCGTAGGACCGCCGCCCGTCGCGGGGCGTCGTCGGCCTTCCGCAGTGTCGACGACGCCCGCGCCACCGGCTCCGGAAAATCCGTGCGAGCAACTTGCCCGGATCGGGTACGTGGACTTCCAGCGTGTCCGCGAACGAGTCGATCCGACAGCCCGAGCACTTCGTCTACGTGCTCGACCACGACGCTGGCCTGCGCGCAGCGCTGCCCGAGTCCGAGCGGGCGCGCGCGCGCCAGCACGCGGTCGCCAGCGTGATCGAGCTGCAGATCGGCGACTGGGATCCGGCAACGGAGAACGGCAGCGACGCCGAGCTCGGCTTGCTCGTCCTCGAAGGACTGCTGATCCGCGACGTGACGATCGCGGACGCGCGCTGCGGCGAGCTCGTCGGACCTGGCCTGCTGCTGCGACCGTGCGACGGCCGCGGCAGCGACGCGCCGATGCGCCACGACGTCGGCTGGCGCGTCGTCGAGCCGACGCGCCTGGCCGTGCTCGACACCCGCTTCGTGCGGGTCGCCGCGCACTGGCCGACGCTTGTGACCGCGCTCGTGGCGCGCGCGACCGAGCGGGCCCACAACCTCGGCGTGATGGTGAGCATCCACAGCCTCAAGCGCGTCGACACGCGCTTGCTGGCGTTCTTCTGGCACCTCGCCGACCGCTTCGGGAAGGTCACGGCGGACGGCGTGCTCGTGCCACTTCCGCTCACCCACCGCCAGCTTGCCCTGCTCGTCGGCGCGCAGCGCCCGTCGGTGACCTCGGCGCTCGGCACGCTCGCCGAGCGCGGCCTGCTGCGCCGCGACGAGCGCGGCAACTGGCTGCTGGGAGTGACCGACCACCCCGACGAGGTCGCCCTGGGGATGGACGACCTCGTCGGCGCGGGCGGCCGGGGCGCCCCTACCCGGTCGTGAGCGGGGGCGCGTCCGCGGAGGCGGGCGGCGTCGCCGAGCCGTGCGCGTTCGTCTGCACGCCGTTGCGAGGTGTGTCGACCGGCGCGCGGCCGATCCGGCCCATCGCGATCAGCTCGTCGACGAGCGCGAGCGCCGCCGCGTGCGTGCGGTCGCCGTGGCGACGGATCGAGCGCGCCGCATAGGTGCCGGCGGCGTCGAGGCCCAGGCGCCGGTCGATCGAGCCCGGTCCGCTGCGCGACATCCACCGCAGCGGCCGCGGCCGCTGGCGACGCATCTCGTCGGCCCATTCGAGGCAGCGCCGCTCGCGCACGTGCTCGACCTCGGGCGCGGCGCGGGTTCCGACGGCCTCCGCCGCATAGCGATAGAGGTCCTGACGCCGCTCGTCGTCGACGCGATCGTTGTAGGCCCGCATGAAGCCGGCGATCACCGGACAGACCGACGCAGGCCGGTCGCTGAACGGCTCGCCCGCGAGCATCGAGGCGAGCTCCATGACGCAGGCCCCCTCGCTGGGCGAGGCGTGCTTGCCCTTGCTGAGTCGAATCGTCTGGTGGCTTGCGTGCGCCACCGCGCGCTGATCTGACATCGGCCACCCCTTTCTCGAGCGCACACCCAGGTATCCCCCGAGCAGGGCGAGCGCGAACACGAGTGCCGGAATCCCGGCCGAGCGCGCGTCATCGCACGTACGCGCACGCGGCCGAGCCCCGCGCGAGTGCGGCGATCAGGCGACGGCGTCGAGCGCGGCGTTGACGAGCGCGTCGGCGGCGGCGTTCTGCGCGCGCGGGACGGTCCGCACCCGCCAGCGCTCGAAGCCGGCGAGCGCCTGGAGCGCCTGCGCGTGCAGCGGCTTGAGCCCGGCGTGCTTGACCTTGTACAAACCGTTGACCTGCTTGGCGACGAGCTCCGAGTCGCCGACGACGTCGACGTCGCTGGCGCCGAGCGCTCGCGCGCGTTCGAGGCCGCGCAGCAGCGCGCGGTACTCGGCCACGTTGTTCGTCGTCGCGCCGATCGGCTCGCCGAGCTGCTCCAGCACGGCGCCCTCGGCATCGGAGACGACGACGCCGATCGCCGCGGGTCCGGGATTGCCGCGCGCGCCGCCGTCGACGTGCAGGACCAGCCTCATCCCGTCTGCGGCTGGCGGTCGGCGAACGAGCGCTGACGCCGATCGCGCAGCGTCCGCATGCCGCCGCCGTCGGCGCCGCGCGTACGGCGCTCGCCCCTGCGCCGGTCGACGATCACCGTCACGTTCGGATCGTCCGCGTAGTAGGCGGCGAGTCGGTCGTACAGCGCTTCCGCGAGCGCTGCCGGCACCACGCAGTAGATCAAGGGTTCGCCCTCATCGGCCGGCGATGCTAGCGGTCAGGCCGCCTGGAGCGTGCCGTACTCGTCCGCGGCGGCGTTCGGCTCGACGCGATCCTCGAGCGGGATCTCCTCCAGCTCGTAGCCCTGCCCGACGAGCCGCACGGCTGCGGCGTGGTCGGAGAGGTCGACCTCGTAGCGGTACCAGCACAGCTCCCACGAGGCGACGATCGTCATCAGCGATCCGGGCTCCTCGCTCGGCCGCACGACGACGACGGGAGCGCCGAGCGAGCGAGCGACGCCCGCGACCGTGCGCGGGTGCTCGCTGCGGTTGAAGCGCTCGATCGCGCTCGTCGTGCGCTGCGCCACGCTCGTCGGCACGGCGTGCACGTGACGCGGCTCCGGCGCGGCGATCGCCGCCAGCGCATGGTCGTCATCCGGCTCGGGCCAGCCCTCTGCCCCACGACCGTGCCCGTTCGCACGCGGCGCCGCGGGGCGCGCACGTTCTTCTTCGGGGCGCCCGCCGCCCGGCCGGCGCAGGCGCCCGAGCAGCGAGCGGCGCCGCTCGCCGCCGAAGCTGCGCGTCCCGCGTTCGAGCGCGACGCCCTCGCGCACCCACCCTTCGTGGACCGCCCGCGCGGTGCACAGCTCGCACACCTGGCGGCGGCTGCCGCCGGCGAGATACGTCTCGGCATGCTCGCCGCGCAGCAGCGTGCGGCCGCAGACGTCGCAGCTCACCTGGACGTTGGAGGTGCGGATGTCCTTCGTCGTCATCGGCCGCCGAGCCTAGCAACGGCGCGCCAGCTGCCGACGGCTGGCGCGTCGGCGCTCGCCGTCAGCCGCTGACCGCCTCGGCTTCCCCGCGCGCCTGCGCAACGACCCGCTCGACGAGGTGTCCCGGGACCTCCTCGTAGCGCGCGAGATCCATCGTGAACTCGCCCTGGCCGCCCGTGATCGCGCGCAAGTCGGGCGCGTAGCTGAGCATCTCGGCCATCGGCACCTCGGCGCGCACCTCCGTCATGCCGCCCGCCGGCTCCATCCCCAGCGGCCGCCCGCGACGGCTGTTGAGATCGCCGATCACGTCGCCGACGGCATCCTCGGGAACGGCGATCGTGACGTGCATGATCGGCTCGAGCAGCACGGGGCTCGCCGCCTCCAGCGCCTGGCGCATCGCGATCGCGCCCGCCGTCTTGAACGCCATCTCGGACGAGTCGACCGAGTGGTAGGAGCCGTCGTAGAGGCGCACGCGCACGTCCTTGACGGGATAGCCGGCGACCGCGCCGCGCTGCATCGCCTCCAGCACGCCTCTCTCGACGGCGGGGATGAAGCCGCCGGGGATGACGCCGCCCTTGATCGCGTTGACGAACTCGAAGCCCTCGCCGTCGGCGAGCGGCTCGATCTCGATGTGGCAGTCGCCGAACTGGCCGCGCCCGCCGCTCTGCTTCTTGTGGCGGCCGTGCGCTCTCGCGCCCGCGCGGATCGTCTCCTGGTAGGGCACGCGCGGCGGATGCAGCTCGACCTCGGCGCCGAAGCGCTCGCGCAGGCGCGCTATGACGACTTCGACGTGGACCTGCGAGAGGCCGGCGACGATCTGCTCGCCGGTCTGCTCGTCGCGGTGCAGGTCGATCGTCGGGTCCTCCTCCTGGAGGCGCCGCAGCGCGCTGAAGACCTTGTCCTCGTCGCCCTTCGTCTTCGGCTCGATCGCGAATGCCATCACCGGCGCGGGCAGCCGCACGGAGGGCATCTCGATCGGCTCGTCGCGCGCCGCCAGCCAGTCGCCGGCGCGCGTCTCCTTCAGCTTCGCGACGGCGCCGATGTCGCCCGGCCCGAACTCGTCGACGTGCGGCGTCTCGCGGCCTCTGAACGTCAGCAGCTGGCCGATCCGCTCCTTCGCGTGGGCGCGCGTGTTGAGCACCTGGCTGTCGTGCCTCATCATGCCCTGGTAGACGCGGAAGAGGTTGATGCGGCCGGCGAACGGGTCGGCGCGCGTCTTGAAGACGTAGGCGTAGAGCTCGCGCGACTCGTCCGGCTCCAGCGTCATGCCGGCGACCTCGAGGCCGCCGTGCTTGACCGGCGACGGGAGGTCCTCGACGATCGCGTCGAGCAGGCGGTTCGTCGCGAGGTTGCGGGTCGCCACGCCACACGTGACAGGGAACAGCGCGCCGTGGTTCGTCCCCTCCTTGAGCGCGCCGACGATCTCCTCGTGCGAGATCTCCTCGCCTTCGAGGTAGCGCTCCATCAGCGCGTCGGAGTTCTCCGCGACCTCGTCCATCAGCTTCTCGCGGTACTCCTGCGCCTGGTCGGCCAGCTCCTCCGGGATCGGGATCTCGCGGCAGTTCTCGCGCCCGTCGCCGTCGTAGGCGTAGGCCTTCATGTCGACGAGGTCGATCACGCCGGAGACCTCGTGCTCGGAGCCAATCGGGATCTCGGTCGCGACGACGTGCGGGCCGAAGGCCCCCTTCAGCGCGTCGAGCGTGCGGAAGAAGTCGGCCCGCTCGCGGTCGAGCATGTTCACGAACAGCAATCGCGCGAGATCCAGCTCCGCGGCGCGCTGCCACAGGCGCGTCGTGGAGACCTCGACGCCCATCACCGCGTTGACGACGAAGATCGCCGACTCGCACACGCGCAGCGCGCCGAGCGCGTCCGCGACGAAGCTCGGCTCGCCCGGCGTGTCGAGCAGGTTCACCTTGCGCTCGGACCACTCGAACGACGTCAGCGCCGCCGAGATCGACATTTGGCGGGCCTTCTCGTCCGCGTCCGCGTCGGAGACCGTCGTGCCCTCCGTCACGCGACCCAGCCGGCTGACGGCGCCGGCGGTGAACAGCAGCGCCTCGTGCAGCGAGGTCTTGCCGCTGCCGCGGTGTCCGACGAGGGCGACGTTGCGAATCCGGTCGGCGGACGTGTGCATGCCGGGTCTCCTCTCGGTGGCTGGAGATCCGACCATACCTGGCCCCGCCGGCGACCGAAAGGGGAGCCGCCGGGCTTGCCAGGTATGCCCGGCCAGCCGGCCAGGACCACCCCTTTTCGCGCGGCTAGGAGAGGTCGTCGTCGCCGTTCTCGCTCAGGCGCGAGCGCAGGCGCAGGACGGCCTTCGTGTGCAGCTGCGAGATGCGCGACTCGGTCACGCCGAGCACTTCGCCGATCTCGCGCAGCGTCAGGTTCTCGTAGTAGTAGAGGGCGATCACGAGCTTTTCGCGTTCGGGCAGGCGCGCGATCGCGTCGGCGACGCGGTCCTTCAGCTCGCTCGCGTCGACGATCTTCTCCGGGTCCGGCGCGTCGGGGTCGTGCAGCGTGTCGAGCAGCGAGATCTGGTCCCCGCTCGCGTCCGAGACGGTCCACAGCTCGTCGAGCGCGGCGATCGTCGAGTTCGAGATCTGGATCAGCGCGTCCTGGAACTCGTCCATCGACATGCCGAGCTCGTTCGCCATCTCCTCGTCGGTCGGCGCGCGCTGGAGCTTGTGTTCGAGCTTCGCGTTGGCGCGCTCGATCTCGCGTGCGCGGGCGCGCACCGAGCGCGGCACCCAGTCGAGCGAGCGCAGCTCGTCGATGATCGCGCCGCGGATGCGGGGGATCGCGTACGTCTCGAACTTGATCTCGCGGCCGAGGTCGAAGCGCTCGATCGCGGAGATCAGCCCGATCAGCCCGTAGGAGATCAGGTCCGCTTCCTCGACATGGGCAGGCAGCCCCGAGGCCATGCGGCCCGCGACGTACTTCACCAGTGGGGAGTAGGCGACGACCAGTCGCTCACGGGCACGTCCGTCGCCGCTCGCCTTGTAGCGGCGCCAGAGGTCCTTGAGCTCGATCGCTTTGACGTTGGTTTCCAGCGCCGCCTCCCGCGCCCTAGGCCCGCGGATGACTTCGTGCGTAGGCCGTTCTCAACCGCGCGGACTCTACCCGAGTGTAGACCTGCGTCGTGGAGATCGAGGCGTGGCCGAGCAGCTCCTGGATCGAACGCAGGTCCGCGCCGCCGTCCAGCAGGTGCGTCGCGAACGAGTGTCGCAGCGCGTGCGGCGAGGCTCCGGCGGCGCTCGCGGCGTGACGACCCCACACGCGCAGACGCCGCCGGACGTCCGATGTCGAGAGTCGGCGGCCAGACTTCGAGATGAACAGCGCGCCGGTGCCGTCCGCGGTCGCGAGCGCCGGGCGCCCGCGGTCGAGGTAGCGCCCGATCGCCGTCAGCGCGGGCTCGCCGGTCGGCACGATGCGTGTCTTGCCGCCCTTGCCCTCGACCCGCACGCGCTCGCCGTCGAACTCGATCGCGTCGAGGTCGAGGTTCACGAGCTCCTCCGCGCGCAGGCCAGACGCGTAGGCGAGCTCGAACAGCGCGCGGTCGCGCAGCGCCAGCGCGGTGTCGGCGGGGATGCGGTCGAGCAGCGCCGCGACCTCGGCGGCCTTCAGCACGCGCGGAAGGCGCTGCTCGCGGCGCGGCGCCGACAGCAGGTCGGCCGGGTTCTGCTCGAGCGCGCCGTGCTCGACAAGGGTGCGGAACAGTGCGCGCAGCGACGCGAGCTTGCGGGCGACGGTGCTCGGCGCCTGCCCGCTCTCGGTCAGCCCGGCGGCGTAGCGGCGCAGCGCCCGCGGCGTGATCGCGACCGGGACCAGCCGCTGGCCGCTCGCCCAGCGGACGAACTGCTCGGCGTCGACGCCGTAGGCGTGGCGGGTCTTCTCGGCGGCGCCGCGGCGGCGCAGATCCTGGTCCAGCAGCGCAAGCGCGCGCCGCCAGACCTCGTCCGGGACGGGCCCGTCGCTAGGCTGGGCCGCTGTGGCGGTCTTCTTCATCGACACCGACACGGGTCAGGTCGCGACGCGCAGACAGCTGATCGAGGCCGGGATGGCGTCCGACGTCGAGCCGCCTCCGCGCCCGTGGCTGCGGATCCAGGGCAGCGACGACGCGACCACCATGTGGTACGCGGTGCTGCGCAAGCGGGAGCGAGGCGTCTTCATCGGCGGTCTCGCTATTCGCCACGGCGAGCACCATGCCTCTTTGCTGCAACGCGGCTGGGAGGAGATCCCGCTGGAGCGGCTGCGCGAAGGCCCAGCCGCGCGGTGACCCGGCCGCGCGCTACTGCGCGCGCACCGGCCCGTCGAGGACCGGCCCCAGGCGCTCGGCCAGCTCGCTCCAGTCGGCGGCGCAGATGACGCCCTCCTCGCGGCACAGGTCGCGGTTCCACGGGTGGGCGAGCGTCGCCGGCACGATGCCGGCCTCCTGGGCGCGCAGGATGTTCTGCGGGCTGTCGTCGATCAGCACGTCGATGTCGATCTCGCTGCAGCGCGTGACCTTGTCCCACGAGCAGTGCAGATCGTCGTAGGGCAGGCCGATGCGCCGCAGCCAGTCGGCGGTCGTGCTGTGCGCGTCGGTCGAGCGATGGCTCGTGATGTGGATGAAGTGACCGTCGGCGTGCCAGTCGGCGACGATCCGGACCGCGTCGGCATACGGCGTGGCGCCGAGCACGTGCTCCGGGCGGTGGCTCTCGGCCACGAGCGCGGCGACCTGCTCGCGTCGCAGCTGCACGATGTCCCAGGTGACCTGCTCGTCGTAGGCGAGCGTGACGCCGAAGCGCCGCCGGGCGAGCAGCGCGAAGAGGTCCCAATAGTGGTGCAATGTCGAGTCGATGTCGATCGCGATCCGCATGTGGGCCACAGGGTAGAGGGCGACGTGGAGCGAAACGTCCCACCCCTCCACGACGGCTACGGAACCGAAATCCGGTCCGCCTGGCTGGACATCGACTGGCCGGCGCACCAGCGCTGGGTGGAGATCGAGGGCGTCCCCGCGAACGTGATCGAGCTCGGCTCCGGCCCGCCGCTGCTGCTCGTCCACGGCCTCGCCGGCTGCTGGCAGAACTGGCTGGAGAACATCCCGTACTTCGCGCGCACGCATCGCGTGATCGCCGCCGACCTGCCGGGCTTCGGCGCCTCGCCGATGCCGCGCGAGCGGATCTCGATCCCCGGCTACGCGCGCTTCCTCGATCGTTTGTGCGACGCGCTGTCGATCGACGCGGCCGCGGTCGTGGGCAACTCGATGGGCGGCTACATCGCCGCCGAGCTGGCGATCGCCTCGCCGCAGCGCGTCGAGCGGCTGATGCTCGTCTCTGCTGCCGGGATCTCCGCCGAGCACCTGCAGCGCGACGGCGTGATGGCCGGCGCGCGCGTGGTGGCGGCGATCGGGACCCGCACCGCGGCGCGGCGCGAGTCGTTCGCCCGCCGCCCCGGGCTGCGGCGCGTGGCGCTGCAGTTCGTCGTGCGCCATCCCGAGCGACTGACCGCGCCGCTCGCGCACGAGCTGATGCAGGGGTCGGGCAAGCCCGGCTTCCTGCCGGCGATGGAGGCGATCGTCGAGCACCGCATCAGTACGCGCCTGCCGCAGATCGCCTGCCCGACGTTCGTGCTGTGGGGCGAGGACGATCGCGTGATCCCGGTGCGCGACTCGCAGCGCTTCGGCGAGCTGATCCCGGACGTGCGCGTCACGGTCCTGCCCGACACCGGACATGTCGCGATGCTCGAGCGCCCGGCGCGCTTCAACGCGCTGCTGGAGGCATTCCTGAGCGAGGCGCCGGGCGAGCGGGTCGCACCGGCGGAGCCGGCGCCGGACGCTGTCGCCTGATCGCGGCGAGCGGCGGCGCCGAAGCGAACGGCTCGGCCGCGGCCCGAGCCGTTCCGTCAGCGGGTGACGGCGCCCGCTGCGGCGGCGGGCTCGCTCATTGCGCGGGGACGTTGCCGTCCCGAGCGCTGCCGTCCTGCGGCATGTCGCTGCGCGCCTGCTTGGCGCGCTCGCGTTCCCACTGCCGCAGCCGCCACAGGTCGCGCTTGACCTGCCGCGGGTCGAGCTGACGACCGGGCAGGTGGAGGTTCGCCGTCTCGATCAGCCGCCGCTCGTCGCCGGTCAGCGCCATCCACTTCGCGAGCACGTCGTCCGAGTCGGGCAGGCGGGCGCTGCCGTAGGGACGCGTCACGTCCGGGAACGCGACGCAGTACTCGTTCAGCAGCCGGCCGGTCTGCGGCAGGTAGGCGAGGATCGGCTTGTGCGGATAGATCAGGTACGCGTACGGCGTGCCGGCAGCGGCGGCGTGATCGCCGGGACGCTCCGTCTGCATCCCCCACACGCGGACGAAGCCGAGGTCACGGTACATCGCGCACTCCTCGTCGTTGACGCACGACCTGAGCAGCTCGCGGGCCCGCGCCTCCGCGCGCCGCTCGCGGCCGGGGTCGTAGTCGGGCGTCGGAACGCGCCTGCGACGCGCGCGGCGACGCGCGAGCTGCTCTGCGAGCGGCGGCGCCAGCATCTCCCACAGCAGGCCCAGGACGACGAGCGCGGTGGCGGCCAGCGCGAGCAGCATGGGGTCCCTCTACCCCGTCGTCCGCGCGCTCGACACCGGCGCGACGCGCGGCGCGCCCGCTGCGCCGCACGCGTGCATCAGCAGCCGCCGGCGGCGCGCGGGAAGAAGATCACGCGCTCAGCGTCGCGCGGCACCTCGGCGAAGCTGCGAGCGAGCTGGGCGGTGCGACGGCCGCCGCCGTCGAGCGGCACGGCCGCCCACATCCCGGCGTCGAGCTGGCGGCGGAACTCCTCGACGAGTCGCTGCTCGTCCTCGCGCACCTCGACGTCCCCCTCGGCGATCAGCACCTCGCCATGTCCCGGCTTCATGCGCAGGAACCTCATGCGTCGATTATGGCAGAGCGTTATGTGTCGGCCGGCCTGTTGGCGCGAATCCCGAGCGCGTCGACCGGTCCAGCGCCGCGGCCGATCTCCCGCAACCCGTCGCGGACGGCACGCGCGGCGATCCGCTTCGCGGCCTGCGCGGCCGCCAGCGGCACGAACCTGTGCGCGAGATGCGCCGCGAGCGCGGAGGAGTGCGTGCACCCCGATCCGTGCGCGGCGCCGTCCGGGAAGCGCTCTCCTGGGATCTCCGTGAGCGTCTCGCCGTCGAAGAAGACGTCGACCGCGTGCTCGCGGTGGCCGCCGGTGACGACGACGCAGCGCGGCCCGAGCGCGTGGATCGCGCGCGCGAGCTCAGGGGCGTCGAGTTGCGCGGGGTCGGCGCCGCGAGCCACGGTGCGCGCCCGCTCGTGACCGGCGACGATCGCGCGCGCCTCCAGCAGGTTCGGCGTCGTGACGGTGACGCGCGGCAGCAGCCGCTCCACCAGCGCGCCGCGCGCGTCGCGTGCGAGCAGCTCCGCGCCGGACTCGGCGACCATCACCGGGTCAAGCACGATCGGCGTGCCGGCGTCGAGGAGGTCGAGCGCCCGCTCCACGGCGGCGATCGTCTCGACCGTGCCGAGCATGCCGATCTTGACCGCGTCGATGCCGATGTCGTGTTGGATTGCGCGCACCTGCGCGACGATCAGGTCGGGCTCGACCGGGCCGACCGCGTCGACCGCGACGGTGCTTTGCGCCGTGATCGCGGTGATCGCCGTCATCCCGTGCACGCCGCAGGCGGCGAACGCCTTGAGGTCGGCTTGGATGCCGGCGCCGCCGCCGGAGTCGGAGCCGGCAATCGACAGCACGGCCGGCACGCGGGGGTCGGGCGTCGTCACGGCGCGCAGGTTAGAGCGTGCCCGGCCGCGCCGGGCGCCCGCCGGCCCCGGACGTCTGAAGCGACGCTCGCGCGAACGCTGTCGCCGAGGCCGGTGCGGTCGCGCATCGATCCGCGTCTCACGCTGTCGCGACATACCGTCCTCCGGCCGCGCGACGGACGAGCCCTCGCAGCTCCAACTGCGCCAGCCCGGCGAGCGTCGCGTCGACGCTCGCCTCGCCGTCCGTCAGCGCGGCGAGCGTGTCGCAGCCGGCGCCGACGCGCTCCAGCAGCACCCGCAGATCCGGCGCCAGGCCGTCGCGACGGTCATCGGACGCGGCCTTCGCGAGCGTCTCCGCCGCGGCGCCGAACAGCAGCTCCAGCACGTCGCGCGGCCCGCGCACGAGCCGCGCGCCGTCGGCAATCAGCCCGTTGGCGCCCGCGGCGAGCGGCGCCGTCACTAGGCCCGGGACGGCGCCGACGTCGCGTCCCAGGTCGGCTGCCTGTCCCGCTGTGATGAGCGAGCCCGAGCGCTCGCCGGCCTCGACGACGACGGTCGCCTGCCCGAGCGCCGCGATGATCCGGTTGCGCGCCGGAAAGCACCAGCGGCGGGGGAGCGTGCCGGGCGGCAGCTCGGAGATCGCGACCCCGTGCGCGACGATCTGCGCATGCAGCCGCCGCTTGCTCGCCGGATACGCGCGCTCGGGGCCGCATGCCAGCACCGCGAGCGTCGCGCCGCCGGCTTCGAGCGCGCCCACATGGGCGGCGGCATCGACCCCGAGCGCCATCCCGCTGACGACCGCGAGCCCCGCGGCGGCGAGCCCGCGCCCGAGCCCCCTGGCCTGCGCGAGCCCGTACGGGCTCGCGCGGCGGGCGCCCACGATCGCCACGCAGTCGCGCGCGAGCGCGCGCTCCAGGCGACGGAGGTCGCCGCGCACGTACACGACGGCCGGCGGATCGGATAGGTCCTCCAGCGCCGCCGGATAGCGCTCGTCGCAGCGGCACAGCCCCGCCACGCCCGCGGCCGTGCAGCGGCGCCGTGCCGCCGCAGCGTCGAAGCGCTCGTACTCGGCGAGGATTCCGTCGCGCCGATCGCCGGCGAGCGCGTCGACCAGCGCGAGATCGTGCAGTCCGAGCAGCGCGGCGCGACCCCGCCGCGCGCTCCACGCCAACTCGATGTGCGCCGCGAGGCGCGCGATCAGCCATGAGCGGCGCAGGCACGGCTCGCATGGCCGGCCGCCGCTGTGTGCGTCCCGGCTCATGCCGCGAGCACCTCGTCCGCGCTCTCCCGCGTGCGCAATGCGAGAGCTTGGAGGACGTCGTCGAGCTCGACCGTCTCGCGCTCGGCGAGGTCCGCAATCGTGCGCGCCACGCGCAGCACGCGGTCGTGGCCGCGCGCGCTGAGTCCGCCGGTGTCGTACGCCTGCGCGAGCGTGCGCCGCGCCGAGCTGCCGAGGCGGACATGGGCGCGCAGCCGACGGGCGTCGAGCTGGGCGTTCGTGTGCGCCGCCGTGCCGGCGAGCCGCGCGCACTGGCGCTCGCGCGCCGCCAGCACGCGCTCGCGCACTGCCGCCGACGCCGTCCGCGGGGCCGCCGCGAGCGCCGCCGCGCTTGGCCGCCCGACGGTGACGAGCAGATCGATGCGGTCGAGCAGCGGCCCGCTGAGGCGGCGGCGGTGGCGGGCCAGCTCGGGCTCGCCGCAGCGGCATGGGCGATCGCTGCCGGCGTAGCCGCACGGGCACGGGTTCGTCGCCGCGATCAGCGTGAAGCGCGTCGGAAACCGCAGCGCGAGCTGACCTCGGACGATCACGATCTCGCCGTCCTCGATCGGCTGGCGCAGCGCCTCGAGGCTCGGGCGCGAGAACTCCGACAGCTCGTCGAGGAACAGCACGCCGTGATGCGCCAGGCTCGCCTCGCCCGGCGCCGGCGGACGCCCGCCCCCGACGAGGCCGGCCGGCGAGATCGTGTGATGCGGCGCGCGGAACGGCCGCACCGTCGCGAGCGCACCGGCGTGGCTGACGCCGGCGACGCTGTGGATGCGCGTGACCTCGAGCGCCTCCGCGCGCGTCAGCGGAGGCAGCAGCGCCGGCAGCCGGCGCGCCAGCATGGTCTTGCCGCTGCCCGGCGGCCCCTCCAGCAGCAGGTTGTGCCCGCCCGCCGCAGCGATCTCCAGCGCCCGCAGCGGCAGCTCGTGGCCCCGCACGTCGGCGAGATCCGGCGCGTCGGGCGCAAGCCCGCCCGCGGCCGGGGCCGGGGCGGGCTCGGGCGGCGGCGGGACCTCGCCGCCGTCGAGCAGCGCCGCGATCGCGCGCAGGTCCTCGACGGCCGCGATCTCCACGCCCTCCACGAGGGCGGCCTCCCCCGCCCGCTCGCGCGCGACGATCAAGCCGGCGAGGCCGGCGCGGCGCGCTCCCTCGGCGACGGCCAGCACGCCGCGACAGCCGCGCACCTCGCCGCTCAGCGACAGCTCGCCGAAGATCGCCCAGCGTTCGAGCGCGCCGGCCGAGCACTGCCCGCTCGCCGCGAGCAGGCCGACGGCGAGCGCTGCGTCGAAGCCCGGACCGACCTTGCGCAGGTGCGCCGGCGCGAGGTTCGCGGTGATGCGCCGGGCCGGGAACTCGAAGTCCGAGTTGAGGATCGCCGCGCGCACGCGCTCGCGCGCCTCGCGCACCGCCGCGTCGGCGAGTCCGACGACGCGAAAGGTCGGGAGCCCGGGACGGATGTCGACCTCGACCCATACCGGGCGCGGGTCGATGCCGTCGATGGCGAACGTGACGACGCGAGCGAGCACGACCGGCACGCTAGGGCGCCCGGCGTTACAGCACACACGCGCTTTGCAAGAATTCTCAACTGGTTGCAGGCGCGGCGAAATGCCTGCAAATTGGCACAGACAGTGCGCCACATCTCGCAGCGCGAGGCGTAGCGTCCGGCAGCATGTCGAACGACCTGCGCCACCGCCTCGGACGCATCGGCGAGCAGCTCGCCGCGGAGCATCTCGAGCGCCGCGGGCTCGCGATCCTCGCGCGCAACCACCGCACGCGCTCGGGCGAGATCGACCTGATCGCCGCCGACGCCAAGCGGATCGTCTTCTGCGAGGTCAAGACCCGCCGCCTCGGCGCAAGCGGCCCGTTCGAGGGCCTGCGCGAGGCGCAGACGCGCCGGCTGCGGCGGATGGCGGCCGCGTGGCTGCGGGAGCGGCACGACCGTCCGCGCACGGCCGAGCTGCGCTTCGACGCGATCGGCGTGACGATCGACGCGCACGGGCGGCTCGTCGCGCTGGAGCACCTCGAGGGTGCCTTCTGACTGCTACAGCGAGAGCTGCTGGTAGGCGATGCTCTGGAACGAGCGGCGGTGCAGCGGCGAGACGCCCAGCCGCTCGATCGCGGCGCGGTGTTCGGGCGTCGCGTACCCGACGTGGCCGGCGAACTCCCAGCCGGGATGCAGCGCGTCGGCGCGGTGCATGTAGCGGTCGCGGGTGACCTTGGCGATCACCGACGCGGCGGCGATCGCGGCGCTCGTCGCATCGCCGCCGACGACGGCGCGCCGGTCATGCCCGACGTCCCCGACCGGGAAGCCGTCGCTGAGGCAGATGCACCCCTCGCGCGCGACCTTCGCGAGCGCGTCGCGCAGGGCGGCGAGGTTCGTCACATGCAATCCGCGCCGGTCGATCCCGGGCGCGCAGCGCGAGACGACCGCGACGTCGGCGGCGACCCGCAGGATCACCGGGTACAGCTCCTCGCGGACCGCTTCGGTCTGCTGCTTGGAGTCGTTCAGCGCCGCCAGCGCGCGCACGTCGGCCGGACGCAGCCGCTCATAGTCGAACAGCACCGCCGCCGCGACGAGCGGGCCGGCGAGGCACCCGCGCCCGGCCTCGTCCGCGCCGGCGACGAACCGCCTGCCGAGCGCACGGTCGAACGCGAACAGCTTGCGCGCAGGACGCGCTCTCGCTCTACGTCTGCGGGGAGGGCTCGCGGTCGCGCTCACGAGCGAGTTCTACCGGGTCGGGAAGACGGGGTGCCGGAAGGCGTCTCAGAGCAGGCCGACGTGCTTGGGCGGCCAATACGACAGGAAGGCGTCACCGATGATCCATCTGCGTGGGACCGGGCCCCAGTAGCGGCTGTCGTCGGAGGCGCCGCGGTTGTCCCCCATCATGAAGTAGTCGTCGCGCGGGACGACGATCGCGCCCAGGTTGCATTCGGGTCCACCGCCGCAGGGCCGGATGAACGGCTCTCGCTGCTCGACGCCGTTGCGCACGACGTGGCCGTCGCGGATCGCGATGCTGTCGCCGGGCAGTCCGACGACGCGCTTGATGAAGTTCTGGCTGGAGCGCGTCGCCGTCGGCTTGTCGCAGGGGACGCGGCTCTGCGAGCCGTCGTAGAACGGACCCTGCCCCGGGTTCCCACACGCGTCCGTGTCCGCTCCGTGCGGCGGGTGGAAGACGATGATGTCGCCCACGCCGGGCGCCGCGAAGCGGTTGCCGATGCGGTTGACGATCACGCGCTCGCCGACCGCGAGCGTGGGCTCCATCGAGCCGCTGGGGATGCGATACGGCTTGACGACGAACGCCTGGACGAGCAACGCGATGCCGAGCGCGATCGCGACGACGAGCGCGAGCTCCAGCAGCGAGCCGGCGCCCGACCTGCCCTTCACTCGTCGGTGGAGTCGGACGCCTCGGCCGCGGCGGCGGGCTCAGCCGGCGCCTCGGTCTCGGTCCCGGGCTCGGTCACCTCGGGCGCCTCGGTCGCGGCGTCGCCCGCGAGCGCCTCGGCGTCGGCCATCGCCGGCGCCTCGGCCTCCGGCTCGACGGGCTCGTCCGCCCCAGGCGCGTGCAGCAGCTCGCGCTCGACGACCTCCTCGGGGCCGATCGAGCGGCGCTCGCGCACGCGGGCGCGCTTGCCGACGCGGCCGCGCAGGTAGTAGAGCTTCGCGCGCCGCACCTCGCCGCGCGCCGCCACCTCGATCTTCTCGATCTTCGGCGAGTGCAGCGGGAAGGTGCGCTCGACGCCGACGCCGAACGACTGCTTGCGGACGGTGAACGTCTCGCGCACGCCGTGGCCCTGGCGCTTGATGACGACGCCCTCGAACACCTGCGTGCGACGGCGGGTGCCCTCGATCACCTGGAAATGGACGCGCACGCGGTCGCCCGCGTTGAAGGCGGGAAGGCGCCGCAGCTGCGCGCGCTCGAGGCTGTCGATGACCGTGCTCATGACGTAGAGAACGGCGGCCTCCGGGCCGCCGGCTGGGGAATCGTAGCGGAGTCGCTCAGCGCGGGTCGTCGTGAGGCGCGCGCTCGGCCGCAGCGCGCAGCCGGCTCTGCTCGCGCCGCCACTCGCGCACGCGCGCGTGGTGGCCGGACAGCAGCACCTCGGGCACCGCCCAGCCGCGCCACTCGGCCGGGCGCGTGTAGTGCGGGTACTCGGGCGCGCCTTCGAGCGCTGCGCTGTAGGACTCCTCCAGCGCCGACTCCTCGTGCCCGAGCGCGCCGGGCTGCTTGCGCAGCAGCGCGTCGGCGAGCACCATCGCCGGCAGCTCGCCGCCGGCGAGCACGTAGCGCCCGATCGAGACCGACTCGCTCGCGAAATGCTCGACGATCCGTTCGTCGAAGCCCTCGTAGCGGCCGCACAGCAGCGTCAGCGCCGCCTCCGCCGCCAGCTCGTCGACGAGCGCGTCGTCGAGCAGGCGCCCGCTCGGGGCGAGCGCGATCACGCGCCGGCGGGCGCGCAGCGTCACCGGGTCGGCGTCGTAGCGGGCGCGCAGCGCCGCCTCGACCACGTCGACGCGCAGCACCATCCCCGCCCCGCCGCCGAACGGCATGTCGTCGACCTGACCGCCCGTCAGCGGTGTGGTGTCGCGATAGTTGACGCAGTCGAGCGCGTGGCCGTGCGCGAGCGCGTTGGCGACGTGGCGCTGGGAGCGAAACCACTCGAACGCCTCGGGGAAGAGCGTGAAGACGTCGATCTGCATCAGCGCTCGGGCCGGGGCCCGGCGGGCGGCGTGGGTGGGCGGCGGCGGGTCATGCGTCGTCCTCCCCCAGGAACGCGAGGTCGACGTCGATCCGCTTCGCGTCCACGTCGACCGCGCGGACGGCGTCGCGGATCAGCGGGACGAGCAGCTCGTCGCGCCCCTGCCGGGCGACGTGCAGCACCTCGCAGGAGGGCAGGGCGCGCAGCTCGCGCACGACGCCGACCTCCTGCTCGCCGTCGTGGACGACGCAGCCTTCGAGCTGCTCGGGCCACCACTCGTCCTCCTCCAGCTCCGGCGCACGCGCGGCCGGGACGAGCAGGTCGCTGCCGCGCAGGGCCTCCGCCTGCGCGCGCGTCGTGCAGCTCGCGAGCCGCAGGATCGGGTGCGCGTCGGTGCCGGCGCGACGGACGATCTCCTCCTCGTGGCCGTCCACGACCAGCGTGCAGCCGGCATCGAGGAGCGCGACGCGCGGCTGCGTCACGTGGAAGCTGCCGTCGAGCCCGTGCGGTCTGCCGACCCGGCCCGCGTGGAGGTCCGGCATCTCAGTCGACGATGTCGACGAGCACGCGGCGGTCCTCCTGCACCGCCGCCGCCTTCACGACCAGCCGCAGCGCGTTGGCGGTGCGACCGCCGCGGCCGATCACCTTGCCGTAGTCGTCGTCGGCGACCGACAGCTCGAGCACGAGCGTGCCGTCGTCCTCCTCGAACTCCTCGACGGACACCTCGTCCGGCTCGTCGACGAGCTCGCGGGCGAGGTATTCGAGCAGCTCTTTCAAGAGGCGCTGATGCCTTGCGTCTTGAGCAGCTTGCTGACGGTCTCCGACGGCTGCGCGCCGTTCGCGAGCCAGTGGCGGACGCGCTCCTCGTCGAGCACGATCGTCGACGGCTGCGTCTGGGCGTTGTAGTGGCCGATCGTCTCGAGCACGCGGCCGTCGCGCTTGGAGCGCTGATCGGCGGCGACGACGCGCCAGATCGGGTTCTTGCGCCCGCCGACGCGGGTCAGACGAAGTCGTACTGCCACGGTTTCCTTTCAGAGGTTCGGTGAGACCGGCGAGAAAGACTAGCGCGCCTGCCGCATCAAGGCGCCCACGTCGGGCATCTTTCCCGCCTGCATCGACTTCATCAGTCTCTGCATCACGGCGAACTGTCTGATCAGCGCCTTCACGGCCTGCACGTTCGTGCCCGAGCCTCTCGCGATGCGGATCCGCCGCGAGCCCTTGATGACGTCAGGGTTGCGCCGCTCCTCCGGCGTCATCGAGAGGATGATCGCCTGGAGGCGGTCGAACTCGCGCTCGTCGACTCTCATCTTCGAGAGCTGGTGGCCGCCGAGGCCGGGCAGCATCCCGAGCAGGTTCTGCAGCGGGCCGAGCCTGCGGATCTGGCGCAGCTGGTCGAGGAAGTCGTCGAGGCCGAACTCCGACTTGCGCAGCTTGCGTTCGAGCTCCTTCGCCTGGTCCTCGTCGAACTGGCGCTCGGCCTGCTCGATCAGCGTCATGACGTCGCCCATCCCGAGGATGCGCTGCGCCATGCGGTCGGGGTGGAAGCGCTCGAACTGGTCGAGCTTCTCGCCGGTGGAGGCGAACAGGATCGGCTTGCCGGTGACCGCCTTGACGGAGAGCGCCGCGCCGCCGCGCGCGTCGCCGTCGAGCTTGCTCATCACGACGCCGTCGAACTGCGCGACCTCGGCGAACTGCTCCGCGACGTTGACGGCGTCCTGACCGGTCATCGCGTCGACGACGAGCAGCACGTTCGCCGGCTTCGTGACGCGCTTGATCTCGGCGAGCTCCTTCATCAGCTCCTCGTCGACGTGGAGGCGGCCGCTCGTGTCGACGATCAGCACGTCCTTGCCCTCGCGCTCGGCGCGCTCGCGGGCCCACTTCGCGATCTCGACCGGGTCCGCGTCGGTGCCTCTCTCGTACACGTCGGCGCCGACCTGGCCGGCGACCTTGATCAGCTGGTCGACGGCCGCCGGCCGGTAGACGTCGCAGGCGGCGACCGCGACCGTGGATCTGTGGTGCTCCCTGAGGTAGCGGGCGAGCTTGCCGGTCGCGGTGGTCTTGCCGGAGCCCTGCAGGCCGGCCATCAGGATCACCGTCGGCGGGCTGGAGGCGAACGCCAGCTCGCGCGCGGCGCCGCCCATCAGCTCGCCCAGCTCGTCGTGGACGATCCGCACGACCTGCTGGCCGGGGTTGAGCTGGCCGATCACGTCGGCGCCGAGCGCGCGCTCCTTGACCGCGGAGGTGAATGACTTGACGACTCTGAAGTTGACGTCCGCCTCGAGCAGCGCGAGGCGGATCTCGCGCATCGCGGCGTTGACGTCGTCCTCGGTCAGCGTGCCGCGCCCGCGGACGTCGGCGAGCGTGGCCTGGAGCTTCTCCGCGAGCGTGTCGAACACAGTCGAGTGAGGCTAGCGGGCCGGCGGGAGCGGCGGCGTCGTGTCGTCCGGTCTGGCTCTGCCGAACGCCTGCCCGATGTTGCCGAGCGCGCGCGTCAGCTCGGCCGGGATCACGTAGACGGTCGCCCCCTCCCCCTGCGCGAGCTTCGGCAGCGCCTGCAGGTACTGGTAGCTCAGCAGCTCGGCGTCGGGGCGGCCCTCGTGGATCGCGTTGAAGACGGTGTGGATCGCTCTCGCCTCGCCCTCGGCTCTGAGTATCGCCGCCTCCCGCTCGCCTCTCGCGCGCAGCACGGCCGCCTGCTGCTCGCCTTCGGCGGTCAGGATCTGCGACTGCTTGACGCCTTCGGCGGTGAGGATCGCCGCGCGGCGGTCGCGCTCAGCGCGCATCTGCTTCTCCATCGCCTCCTGGATCGTCCCCGGCGGGTCGATCGACTTCAGCTCGACGCGGTTGATGCGGATCCCCCACTTGCCGGTCGCCTCGTCGAGCACGACGCGAAGCTGCGAGTTGATGTTGTCGCGGGAGGTGAGCGCGTCCTCCAACGTCATGCCGCCGATCACGTTGCGCAGCGTCGTGACCGTGAGCTGCTCGATCGCCTGCAGCGGGTTGGCGACCTCGTAGGTGACCGACTTCGCCTCCGTGATCGTGAAGTAGAGGACCGTGTCGATCTGCACGACGAGGTTGTCCTCGGTGATGACCGGCTGGGGCTGGAAGGAGACGACCTGCTCGCGCAGGTCGACGAGCGGCTTGACGCGGTCGATGAATGGCACGACGATCGTCAGACCGGGCTGGAGCGTGCGGCTGTAGCGGCCAAGCCGCTCGACGACCCCGGCGCGCGCCTGCGGGATGATGCGGATGGTGCGGATCGCGACCAGCAGCACGAGCACCGCTACCGCGATCAGCACGATGAGACCGGCGGACAATTTGATGCCTCCCTGGTTCCTGCCTACTCGCTCACGAGCGCCGTGGCGCCCCGGATCTCGACGATCTGCACCGGCGTGCCGGCCTCGATGACGCTCTCCTCGTCGTAGGCACGCGCCGTCCACACCTCGCCCTCGACTCTCACGCAGCCGACGCCCTCGTCGTTGGCGATCCGCTCGAGCACGATCGCGCGCCTGCCGATCAGCGCCGCCGTGCCGGTTCGAAGCTGCGCCGGCGTGTGCATGTGGGCGCGGGCGATCGGCCGCACGACCAGCAGGAACAGCAGCGAGACGAGCAGGAACGCGAACCACGAGCCGACCGTCCCGCCGCCGAGCGCCGCGACGAGCGCGGCGAGCGACGCCCCGACGGCGAACGGTGCGAGCACCAGGCTCGTCGTCAGCACCTCGCCGACGCCGAACGCGACCGCCACGAGGATCCAGATCACCCAGGCGTCCATCTCAACGCCAGAGTATCGCTGCGAGCGGGGAAATCAGCCGAGCAGCGCGCGCGCGAAGTCGTCCGCGTCGAACGGACGCAGATCCTCGAGCTGCTCGCCGATCCCGATCAGCTTCACCGGAATGCTCAGCTCGCGCGCGATCGCGAGCGCGATGCCGCCCTTGGCGGTGCCGTCCAGCTTCGTCAGGACGATGCCGGAGACGTCGACCGTCTCGGCGAACAGCTTCGCCTGGCGCAGGCCGTTCTGGCCGGTCGTCGCGTCGACGGTGAGCAGCGTCTCGTGCGGCGCGTCGGGGAGCTGCTTGGCGACGACGCGGCGGATCTTCGCCAGCTCGGCCATCAGGTTGTCCTGCGTGTGCAGGCGCCCGGCGGTGTCGATCAGCACGACGTCGGCGCCGTCGCGCATCCCCTGCTGGACGGCATCGTAGGCGACCGAGCCGGGGTCGGCGTCGGGCGTGCCCTTCACGAACGCGACGTCGGCACGCCGGGCCCACTGCTCGAGCTGCTCGACCGCCGCGGCGCGGAACGTGTCGGCGGCGCCGAGCACGACCTGCTGGCCGAGCTCCTGGCGCAAGTGCCACGCGAGCTTGCCGAGCGAGGTCGTCTTGCCGGTGCCGTTGACGCCGGCGACGAGGATCACGGTGGGCTTCGCGGTCAGGTCGATCGTGTCCTCGCCGGTGCGGGCCGCCTCGGCGAGCAGCTCGATCAGCCGGGTGCTCAGCTGCTCTCCGTCGGCGAGGCCCCCCTCCTGCGCCTCGTGCTCGAGCCGCTCGACGATCTCGGCGGTCGTGCGCGCGCCGACGTCGGCCATGATGAGCGCCTCCTCCAGGCGCTCCCACGTCTCGTCGTCGAGATCCTCGAACAGCGTCGCCTGCAGCTCGCTCGTGAGCGCCTCGCGCGTCTTGCGCATGTTCTCGCGCAGGCGCCGGAAGAAGCCGCTGCGCGTCTCCCGACGCTCCTCGGCGTCAGGCTCCGCTGTGGCGACGCCCCCGTCCCGCGTGATGAAGAGGTCCGTCCAGTCACGTGCCATCGCGATCGGCGACGATATCAGCGTGTCGACGCCCTCCATCGCGATCCGCCGCACGAGCGCCGACGCGCCTGAAGCCGCCGGCCTGCTGGCGGCCTACAACGCCGAGCTGCTCGCGCGCGGCCGCCCGTTCTCGCCGCTCGATCCGCCGGCCGGCAGCGGCGCCACGCGCGTCGAGGTCCACGAGATGCAGCCGCCCGGCGGGACGTTCCTCGTCGCCTCCGAAGACGACGTGCCCGTCGCGTGCGGCGGCCTGCGCACGCTCGCCCCCGGGCTCGGCGAGGTCAAGCGCATGTACGTGGCGCCGGGCGCCCGGCGCCGCGGGTACGCGCGGCGGCTGCTGGCGGCGCTGGAGGACGCCGCGCGCGAGCTGAGCCACGCTCGCATCCGGCTCGACACGAACGCTGCCCAGCCGGAGGCGCTGGAGCTGTACGCGGCGTGCGGCTACGTGGAGATCGCGGACTACAACGGGTCGCCGACGGCGACGCATTGGTTCGAGAAGGCGCTCGGTTAAGCGGCGGCCGCCGGCTCGGCCGGCGGGAGCTTGCGGCTGACGACCTTCGAGATGCCGTCGCCGCCCATCGAGACGCCGTAGAGGCTGTCGGCCGCCTCCATCGTGCGCTTCTGGTGCGTGACGACGATGAACTGGGCGCGCGCGGCGTAGGTGCGCAGCAGCGTGAGGAAGCGGTCGATGTTGAGGTCGTCGAGCGCGGCCTCGACCTCGTCGAGGATGTAGAACGGACACGGCCGCGCGAGGAAGACCGCGAACAGGAACGCGAGCGCGGTCATCGACTTCTCGCCGCCCGAGAGCAGCGAGAGGCGCTTCATCGCCTTGCCGGCCGGCGTGATCTCGATCTCGACGCCGAGCAGGTCGTCCTCTTCGCGCTCTTCCCGATCGGCGGACGCGTCGGCGTCCTCGGCGACCGCCTCGGGATCGGCGTCCGCTCTCGCGCCGCCGAGCACCGGGCGCGGTCCCGCGTCCTCGCGCACGAGCCGCAGGCGCCCGCGACCGCCCGGGAAGAGCTGCTCGGCCAGCTCCTCGAAGTTCTTCGCCGCCGCCTCGAACGTCTGCTCGAACGTCTCGCGGATCTGGCGGTCGGTGTCGCGGATCAGCGTGCTCAGCTCGCGCAGGGCGGCTTCGAGGTCGGCGCGCTGGCGCTCGAGCTCCTCGACGTGCGCGACCGCCTCCTCGTGCTCCTGCTGAGCGAGCGGGTTGACGGGCCCGAGCTGCTCGCGACGACGCTGGAGGCGCGCGATGCGGTCGGCGAGCTGCACGCGCTCCTCGTCGGGCAGCGCCTGCTCGGCCGGCGTCGGCTCCAGCCCGAGCGACTCGGCGAGCGCTCTCAGCTCGGTGTCCGCTTCCGCCATGCGGTCGCGCGCCTGCTGGGCACGCACCTCGGCGCCCGTGACCGCCTCGCCGTCGCGCTTGAGCCGCCCTTGCAGCTCCGCCTCCTCGCGCGCGCAGGCGCGCAGCTCGACGGCCACGTGCTCGCCGGCCTGGCGGTGCGCCGCCAGCTCCGCGTCGAAGACCTCGACGCGCGCGGCGATGGCGGACGCGGCCTCGGCGAGCACCTCGACGAGCCCCTCGGCCTGCGGGACGAGCGCGCGCTCGCGCTCGCGCCGCTGCTCCGCCTGCGCGATGCGCGCGCTGCGCTCGGCGCGGTCGCGTTCGGCGCGCTCGGCGAGGCGGCGCTCGGCGGCCAGCTCCGCCTCGATCTGCGCCCTGCGGACGGCCCCGGGGCCGTCGTCATCGGCGGAGCGGCGCTGCTCGATCAGCCGCGCGACGCGCGCCTCCTGCTCCGCCGCCTCGTCGTGGGCGCGCACGGCCGTGCGCATCGCGCTCTCGGCCTCGTCGCGTGCAGCGTCTGCAGCGCTGACCGCCGCAAGCAGTCCTTCGACGTGCTGCTGCGCCGCGTGCTCCGCGCGCGCGGCCGCCTCGCTCTCGCCGACGAGCGCGTCGCGGCGGTTGCGCTCGGCGAGCACGCGCTCCTCGCCGCCCGCGGGGACCTGTCGCAGCTCGCCCCACGCGCCGATCCACACGCGGCCCTCGCGGGTGACGGCCGTCCCGTGGAAGGCGTCGCGCACGGCGGCGACGTCGCCGACGACCCACGTGTCGGCGAGCAGCGCCGTCGCGAGCGCGAGCGTGTCCGCCGGACCCCGCACATGGTCGAGCAGACGCTCGGCATCGGGCGTCGGCGGCTTGGAGGCGGCGGGCGCCTGCGTGGAGCCGGAGGTCACGAGTGCGCTGCCGCCGTCGCGCCCGGCGCGCTCCAGCAGCTCGGCGCCGGCCTTGCGGTCGGCGACGACGGCGGCGCGCAGCCGGCCGTCGAGCGCGGCGGCGAGCGCCAGCTCGTAGCCGCCGTCGACGTCGAGCGCGTCGGCGAGTGCGGGCGCTCCGCCGGGCGCGCCGGCGTGTGCACGCAGGAAGTGATTGGCCGCCGCCAGCTCGCCGCCGACGCGCGCCGCCTCGCGCCGCGCCGCCTCGACCGCGCGCTCGGCCTCGCGGCGGCTTGTGCGCGCGGCCTCGGCGCGCTGCTCGGCGTCCGCCAGCTCCGCGCGCGCCGCCTCGACGCCGGCGTGCAGGCGCTGCGACTCCGCAGCCGCCGCCGTGCGGCGCTGCTCCAGCTCGGCCAGCTCGCGCTCCAGCGCGGCTCTGCGGTCCTGCTCCAACGCCGCAAGCTCGGCTTCGAGCGCGGCGACATGCTGCGCCCCCTCGGCGTCGGGCACGTCGGCCGCGGCCTGCTCGCGCAGCGCGCCCAGCTCGGCCTCGTGGCGGACGATCCGCTCGCCGAGCGAGGAGACGGTCGCGCGCGCGGCGTCGAGCCGCATCGAGACGCGCTCGCCGGCCGAACGCGCGCGGTAGGCGCGATCGGACAGCGCCTCGCGCTGCTCGCTGCGCTGCGAGAGCGCCTCCTCGGCCGCCTCGCGACGTCTGGCGACGGCCGCGAGCGCCTGCTCGGCCTCGGCGCTGCGCTCGCGCGCGCCGCGCGCGGCCGCTTCGGCCTGCTCCAGCTCCAGCGCGCTCGCGCGCAGTGCGTCGCGCCCCAGCTCCCAGCGCGCTTCGAGCGACTGGCGCTCCAGCCGCGCGTGCAGCTCCGCCGCTTCCGCCTGGCGCTTGAGCGGGCGCAGGCGCGAGCGCGCCTCGCGCTCGACGTCGAGCGCGCGGTCGAGGTTGTCCTGCGTGCGCGCGAGCTTGAGCTGCGCGCGCCGGCGGCGCTTGCGGTGCTTGCCGAGACCGGCCGCCTCCTCGATCAGCAGCCGGCGATCGCGCGGCTTGGAGGTGACG
>DATNAP010000034.1:0-19070 GCA_035572475.1 Conexibacter sp.
ACGCCTCATCGAACAACGACTCGACCTGCCCACCAGCCAAAACCAGCATCAGCCGACCTCCCAGAAATCACCCAACTCGCAGGCAGAATTCCGGTCGCTACCCCGGACAGAGCCGCCAACTATTTCCGGGGCAAATAGCTACACCTCGAACGGCTCCACGCGCACGGCGCGCGCCAGCTCCTCGATGACCGCGCGCGCGGCGCTGCCCAACCCCTGATGCAGGAACGTCGCCGCACCCGCCGCGGCGCCCATGATCGCCGCGTCTTCGAAGCTCGCCCCCTGCGCCCACGCGGCCGCGAGCGCGCCCATCATCGCGTCGCCGCAGCCCTCGCGGTAGCCGCGCTCGAAGCGCGGCGGAATGAGCAGCCATGCGCGCTGCTCGTGCAGCACGAGCGCCGGAAGCTCGCCGCGCGTGACGATCGCGCTGCCCGCGCCCGCCGCGCACAGCCGCTCGGCCGCGGCGCGCAGCTCTCGCGGCTCGGACACCGGGCCACGGACGTAGGCGGCGAGTTCCCAGTCGTTGATCTTCACGAGGTCGGGTTTGCCGGTGAGCGCGCTGTCGAGCCGCGGCGGGGAGAGGTCGACGAGCGTGCGCACGCCATTCGCGCGCGCGTCGGCGACGAGGTCGCCGTAGACGCTGAGCGGGAGCGCGTCGTCCGGCATCGAGTTGGCGACGACGAGCCAGCCGCACGCCAGCGCCTCGGCGCATGCGAGCGAGAAGAGCGCGTCGAGCTCGTGGCGCGACGGCGGCTCGCTCGTCGTGAACGCGAGCACGTCGCGCTCGCCGGCGCGCCGGTCGACGACGTAGCAGCCGCTCTCGCTCGTCGTCCCCACGAGCCGCCGCTGGCCGGGCAGCTGTTCGAGCAGCGGGCGCAGCAGGGCGCCCGCCTCGCCGCCGACGAAGCCGCACAGCACGGGCTCGGCGCCGAGCTCGCCCGCCGTCCGTGCGACCCACACGCCTTGCCCGCCGGCATGGAAGTGGACCCGCTCGCGCGCGTCGTCGCCCTCGCGCTCGATCGCGACGGTGAGCAGCGGATGCGGTCCGAAGATCGCGACGCGGGCGGACACGGGCCGAGCGTACGCGCCCCCGCCGAGCGGCGCGACCGGCGAGCGCCCGCCGTCGGCGACGCGGGAAAAAATCGTTGCGCGTACAATGGATCGGCAGATGGCGCTCCAGATCGAGAACCTCGTCAAGCGCTATCCGACCGGCACCGAGGCGCTCAAGGGCGTCGACCTCTCCATCTCCCCCGGCCAGTTCTTCGGCCTGCTGGGCCCGAACGGCGCCGGGAAGTCGACGCTGATCCACTGCACCACCGGCCTCGCCGCGCCGACGTCGGGAGCGATCCGCGTCTTCGGCAACGACGCCGTCTCGCACTACGAGCAGGCGCGGCTGGCGGTCGGGCTCGCGCCGCAGGACCTCAACCTCGACTGGTTCCTGACGGTCGAGGAGACGCTCGACTATCACGGCGGCTACTTCGGCATGTCCCGGCGCGATCGCCGCGACCGCTGCAAGGAGCTGCTGGAGGCGTTCTCGCTGACCGACAAGCGCGAGGAACGCACGCGCACGCTGTCGGGCGGCATGAAGCGTCGGCTGATCCTCGCGCGTGCGCTGATGCACCGCCCGCGGCTGCTGATCCTCGACGAGCCGACCGCGGGCGTGGACGTCGAGCTGCGCCTGGAGCTGTGGCACTACGTGCAGCGCATCAACGCCGAGGGCACGACGATCCTCCTCACGACGCACTACCTCGAGGAGGCGGAGCAGCTCTGCGACCACGTGGCCTTCATCAACGGCGGCGAGAGCGTCGCGACCGGGACGAGCGACGAGCTGGCCGAGCGCTACGGCGTCTCCTCGCTCGAGGACGCCTACCTGGAGCTGGTCGGGCGCAAGGAGCTCTCGCGCGCGCACCTGGCGGCCGAGGAGGCGGTATGAGCACGGTGGCCGACAGGCCGGCGCCGCCGCGGGCGCCCGAGCGGGAGCGCGGCGGGGCTCTGCGACTCAGCCCGCGCCAGATCCGCTTCCTCGCGCTCGTGCGGCGCGAGTGCAACCGCTTCATGAAGATCAAGCGCCAGACGGTCGGCGCGCCGCTGCTGGAGACCTTCCTCTACATCTCCGTCTTCGGCGCCGCGCTCGGCTCGCGCATCCACACGCTGCACGGCTATCGCTACATCGTCTTCGTGATCCCCGGCCTGATCATGATGGCGTGGGCGATGAACGCGTTCTCGAACAACGCGTCATCGATCCTGCAGCAGAAGTTCCAGCGCTCGATCGACGACCAGCTCTCCTCGCCCGCCTCGCCGATCGAGCTGCTGCTCGCCTTCTCGCTCGGGGGCTTTCTGCGCGGGCTGACCGTCTCGGTGCTGACGTTCGCCGCCGCGCGCGTGCTCGTCGACATCCCGCTCGCGCACGTGCTCGTCCTGCTGCCCGGGCTGTTCCTCGTCGGCTTCTTCTTCTCGCAGCTCGGCGTGCTCGTCGGCGTGCGCGCGGAGCAGTTCGACGACGTCGCGGTCTACCAGCAGTTCGTGCTGATGCCGCTGATCTTCCTCGGCGGCACCTTCTACTCGGCCTCGCTGCTGCCGGAGCCGTTCTCGACGCTGACGCACTTCAACCCCGTCTACTACATGATCGGGCTCGTCCGCTACGGCTTCCTCGGCTACCGCGACATGAACATCGCGGTGGCGCTCGTCGTGCTGGCGGCCGCGACGCTCGCGCTGTTCGCGGTCAACCTGCGCTTGTTCCTGCGCGGCTACCGGCTGCGCGCGTAGCGCGGGTGGGCGCGGGCGGGTCCCCCTACGGGACGAGCACGACCTTCCCGACGTTGCGCCGCTCGGCGATGATGCGGTGCGCGTCGGCGGCGCGGGCGAACGGCACCACGTCGGAGACGAGCGGTCTGATCGTGCCGTCCTCCATCAGCTCGGCGAGCGGCTCGATCCACGGCGCGAGCGTGCCGCGATCGTCCCACAGCCGCAGCATGTTGAGGCCGATCACGGCCTTCGAGTCCGACATCTGTCTGATCAGGTCGAAGCCGCGCAGCATCGGCAGCGCCTGGCGGCCGGCGCGCAGCAGGTTGCGCTTCTCGCCCTGCTGGACACTCGAGGCGCCGAACGCGACGAGGCGGCCGCCGACGCGCAGCATCCGGTAGGAGCGCTTGAACGAGCTGCCGCCGATCGCGTCGAGCACGACGTCGAAGCGGTCGTTGAGCTCGTTGTCCCAGCCGGGCTGGGTGTAGTCGTACGCGCGGTCGACGCCGTTGGCGCGGATCGCGTCATGCTTGGCGGGCGAGGCGGTGCCGTGGACCTCGGCGCCGTAGCGCTTGGCGATCTGCGTGGCGGCGATGCCGACGCCGCCGGCGGCGGCCTGCACGAGCACCGACTCGCCGGCTCTGAGGCTGCCGAAGCCGAGCAATCCCGCCCACGCGGTCGCGTACACGACGGGGATCGCGGCGCCCTCCTCGAAGCTGAAGGCGTCGGACAGCGGGACGACGTCCGCCGCCGGCACGACGACCTCGGAGGCGTAGCCGCCGAAGCGGGTGCCGGCCATCACGCGCTGGCCCGGATCGACGCCGGCGACGTCGGAGGCGACCTCCACGACGGTGCCGGCGACCTCGTAGCCGACGACCATCGGCGGCTTCGGCGCGTCCGCGTAGAGGCCGGTGCGCGCCATCGTGTCGGCGAAGTTCACCCCGGCGGCGGCGACCTCGATCCGCACGCAGCCCGCTTGCAGGGCTGGCGCGGGGCGCTCCTGCACCTGCAGGACGCTCGGATCCCCGTGCTTGGTGATGACGACGGCGCGCATCGCCCGCGCACCTTACTCGGGTGCGTCAGCCGGCGAAGCGGTACCCGACGCCCGGATCCGTGCGGATGTACCGATTCCCGCCCGCCTCGTCCGCCGGCTCGAGCTTGCGCCGCAGGTTCGCGATGTGCGTGCGCAGCGTGCGCACGTCCTCGGCGTAGGCCGGCCCCCACACCTCGCTCAGCAGCGCGCGGTGGGTCATCAGGCGGCCGCGGTTGCGCGCGAGCGTGCGCAGCAGGTCGTACTCGATCGGCGTCAGGTGGATCGCCTCGCCGTCGCGGCGCACGACGCGCGCGGCGAGGTCGATCTCCAGGCCGTCGACGGCGATCGCCGGCTCCTCCCCGCCATGGCCGGCACGTCGCAGCGCAGCACCCAGGCGCGCGACCAGCTCGCGCGCCCCGAACGGCTTCGTCACGTAATCGTCCGCGCCGGCCTCGAGCGCGCGCACCTTCTCCTCCTCGTCGCCGATGGCGGACAGCACGATGATCGGCATCTCGCTCCACGCGCGCAGCCGCTCGCACACCTCCACGCCGTTGCCGTCCGGCAGGACGAGGTCGACGATCGCGGCATCGGGCGGGCGCGTCGCGGCGGCGTCGAGCGCCTCCTCCGCCGTCGCGACGGCCACCGGTTCGAAGCCGGCGTCACGCAGGATCACCTTCAGCGCGCGCAGGATCTGCAGCTCGTCGTCGACGACGAGGACGCGCCGCGGCGGCGCGCTCACCGTGCGCCTCCGGCCTGGTGGGCGGGCGACTCCCGCGCCGGTGCGACGTCCTGGACGAGCGGCAGCTCGACGACGAAGGTCGCGCCCTGGCCCGGCAGGGACTCGGCCCACACGCGCCCGCCGTTCGCGTCGATGAAGCCGCGCACGACGGCGAGCCCCAGGCCGGAGCCGGTGTGACCGTCGTCGGGAGCCCGGGTACCCCCCACCCCGCCCCCGCCGCCGCGGTAGAACGGCTCGAAGATGCGCTCGCGCTCGGGCGCCCGGATGCCCGGCCCGCGATCGACGATCCGCACGAGCAACCGCGGCCCGACCGCTCGCGCGCGCACCGCGACCGGATGATCGCCCCCGTGGCGGACCGCGTTCTCCAGCAGGTTCGCGAAGGCGCGCTCGAGCTGCGCGGCGTCGGCGCGGATCAGCGGGAGGTCCGGGTCGATCGCCACGCTCCAGCCGGGCGGATGCGGCGTCTCGTCCATCGCCGCGCGCAGCACCTCCTCGACCGAGCACCACTCGGCGCGCGGGGCCGCCGCGCCGCCCTGCAGGCGCGAGAGGTCGAGCAGCTTGTCGACGAGACGCGACATGCGCGAGGACTCGCCGACGACCGCCGCCGCCAGCTCCTCGCGCTCCGCCGTGCTCAGCCGTGGCGAGGCGAGCGCCTCCCCCGCCGCCGCGATCGCGGTCAGCGGCGAGCGCAGGTCATGCGAGACGGCGCGCAGCAGCGCGGTCTTGAGGTCGTCGCTGCGGCGCAGCGCCTTCGTCTCGACCACCTCGCGCTGGAGCGCGTCGCGCGCGAGCGCCGCGCCGAGCAGCGCCTCGAGGCTCGGCAGCACGCGCTCGCGCAGGCGGCCGAGCGTCGCCTCCGGGGGGCGACCGGTCAGCCGCACCACGGCGATCTCCCGGCCTCCGTCGTGCAGCGGGATGCGCACGGCGTCGTCCGCGGGCGTGGCGGAGGCGGCCGCCAGCTCGATCGTCGCCGCGGGCAGCTCGAGCGCGGCGGCGAGCCGCTCCGCGGCCGGCCCAAGCGCGTCGTGGACGTCGGGGCCGCTCAGCAGCAGGCGCGCGAGCTCGGCGGCGAGGTCGGCCTCACGGCGGCGCTGCCCGGCCTCGTGCGCACGCGCCCGGGCGACCTCGGCGAGGCTGCTGACGATCGCCGCCGCGATGAGGAAGACGCACAGCGCGACGACGTTCTCCGAGTTGGCGATCTCCAGCCGACCGGTCGGCGGCAGGTGGAACCAGTTGAACGCGAGCGCGCTCGCGACCGCCGTCGCGAGCCCGAGCCACATCCCGAACCAGGTCGAGACGAGCAGCACGGCCAGCAGGTAGACGACCCCGGTCGAGACGGCCGGCATGACGCTGCGCAGCGGATAGATCGCCAGCGTCGTGAGCGTGACCGCGAACGCCGCCACCGCCACGCCCACCGCCACCGGCGGACGCTCGTCGCGCAGCAGGAGCGAGGAGGATCGCCGCACCATCGCGCTGAGCGTACTGCGGGCTCGTGCATGGCGACGCCTCCCGGGGATGGGGGACGAGAGACGTCGCCTCCGCCATGGGGGCCGAAGCCGCTGTGGCGGGAGAGCGGACAGGCGCGCGCGTCTTGGGGGAACCGGCGCACGTGTCCGTGCTGCACAGCTCGCCCGCGATTGGGGGGATGGAGCGGCCGTGCGAGGGGCGCGAAGCTAACAGACGGGTTGGTCGGCCACATCCACAGGTGGCAAATCGCCCCGCTCTTTCCGATCTTTTCCGGCGCGCGTCGGCGCGCCGACGCTCGCCGGGATTTCACCGTGAATGTTCAGGTGAAGGGGACCGCGGGACGACGGCCCGCGCCCTACGGGAGCGCGCCCGGAGGCGCGAGCCAGACCGACTCGAACTCCATGACCTCTGCGAGCGTGTCGTAGCCACGGTCATAGTGGATGACCGCAGCACCCATCTCCTGTGCGGCAGCCCCGATCAAGTAGTCGATCACCGGAAGCCGCTGCGAGCCCGCCGAGCGGTGTGCCAGTGTCCGCATCGCGTCCTCGGCCGCGCGCAGCACGCCGGTCGTGAGCGGCGCTGGACGAAGCGCTGACAGCTGCGCCGCGAGCGAGTCGAACGTCACCCCATCGCGCGCCGTGTAGAGGATCTCCATACGTGCCGGTGGCGCGAGCCGCAGTCGATCCGCTCGCAGCGCGTCCTGCCACGGCCCACGGATCTGCGGGTGGCTGGCCCGTGCGAACGCGGAGGTGTCGATCAGCAGCGGCAGATCGCCCCAGAGACCGGAGCGACTACCGGAGCGGCCAGGCATCACGCTTGCTCTCGCGCAGCGCGTCCCAATCCAGCCCCGTATCCCCCTCCTCGAACCGCTCCGCGAGCTGCTCGAGGAGCTCCCGGCGCTCTGCCTCGCTCTGCGGTACCGCCGCGACGTGACGCGCGCCGGCGATCGCCAGTTCGCGCACCTGACGGGAGCGCGAAAGCCCAGCCGGCAGATGAGGAGCGGCGGCTTTCAGAGCGTCGGCCAGCTCAGGATCCTCCGTGACCTGAATGCGGTGATGGCGCGTCGGCATGCACCGCAGTGTACCACCGGGGTACCACTGCTCCCAGTGGCGCCGCTAGGACTCGAACCTAGGACCAACGGATTATGAGTCGCGGGGTTGGGGGCTGACGGCCGCTTGATGCCGATGGATGCTGGGCGATGCGTCCCGTTCAGTCCATTCGATCCCGCGATTCGAACGTAGGCTGGAACGTAGAGCCGTGAGCGTACAGGTCGACCGGTGGCTCGTCGGCGTCGCCGACGTCTCGCGCGTCGGGCGCTGAGAAAGGCGGCGGGTCCGGACTGGCCGGTACGCGGACAGGCGGCTCATCGGGTCTCTCCGGAAGGCGTGGCGCCTGGGCGCGCCAGGGACTGATCGACTGGACGATCTCGCCGTAGAAGGCGATCGCCTGGGATCGGGTCTCGGAGACAAACGACCCTCGCCCCTTCCCGCGTTTGCTCCCCATCGGTGCGGCTGCTGCGAGCGTGAAAGATCTCGGCACCCGTCTCGCGTCACTCGGCGAGAGGAGGGCGCGCGGATCGTCGCGAGCGTTCGCGAGGAGCAAGCTTGTCGTCTCGCGCACTCCCTGGAACGCGACGTCGATACGCAGGTCTCGCGAAGCCTCCGGGATCTGCCGCAGGAGCCAATTGATGCGTGAGAGCGGCCGGCCTTCGCCTGGCGCGTCGACCGTGACGCTCGAGATCGTCCGCCGCGCTCGAAGGTCTACCCGGAGGTCGAGTGGAGCGACTGCATCGGGCACGCGAACCGATCCGACGAGCGCACCCTCGTCGGCCAGCACGCGAACGAGCCCCTGCACGCGCTGCTCCGCGGACTGTCTCCGCGGCCGGACGACGGAGACATCCGCGCCGAGGTCCTGCGCGAGTCCAAGCGCGAGGTACTCCATGAACTGGTCCCAGCGCTCACAGACCTCGCGCGGCTCTGAATCGGCGACGCGCAACGTCCCGTCGTGTCCGGCGTCGCGGACGGCCACCCAGGAGGAGCCCATGTCGGTGAACCCGCTTGCGCCGGATGCCTCGTGGTCGAGGTACGCGATGAGCTCGCCCAGGATCCACGCCTGATCGGGGTCTGAGATGCCGCGGAACCGGTGCTGAACGACAGCCTCGGTGATCACGCGCCACCACGGGAGATGCAGCAGTCTCGTCGTCCTGAGCTTGCGCCCATCCACTCGCACCGGCGAGTCCGTCGGCTGTGCGGTGATCACGTTGGAGATGGTGAGCACGCCATCGAAGCCGTTCGCCCGTGCGATGTCGAGGTATCGCGAGACCTGGTCCGGCTGCAGCTCTGCATCGCCGGTCTTGACCTCGACGAGCAGGGTGAACCGCTTGGTTCCCCGCTCCACGACGACAGCGCCGTCCGGAATGCACGTCTTGCCGTCGAGATCCTTGAACTGCACCTCGGTGAACGTGCGGATCCGCCCCTTCGGGGCACCCAAGGGGCCGAACAGCGCATGTCCGAATTCCGGAACAGCTTGAGCGACAGCGAGGAGTGAGCTTGTTGCACGCCGCTCCTGCTCCTCCTGGCCGCGAATGCCCACGGTCGGGATGAGCCGTGCGGGATGCCAGTTGGCGGTCAGATCATCCGTAGTGATCCCCACGGTCGCGGGGACGCTAATGCTCTTTCTTACGGAGCGCGCCGGTTGGGTGCACGATCAGAGACGCACGACGTTCAAGCCCGGAACAGCTTCGAAGTCCCCGTCCCTGCGTCCATAGCTCAGCCTCCCAGTCCAAGGCCGTCGCAGCGATCCAGGCATCTTGCACCCCCAGCTTCGTGAGGCCTCTATCGCGCATGGTCGTCACCAGCGCGGCGAAGCGCGCGGCGATGCCTCGTGTTATCGGCAGCGGCTCTGAGGCTTCGGCCGCCCTCAGCGTTCCCGACGCCGCGCGCGAACGTCCGCATCCGTCGCCGCGAGCACGCCCATCTCGAGTTCGGCCACCGTGACCATGGAGACCGCAACCTCGCGCCCACTCGGGAATCGCCCCAGCGGACGGCCTCCCTCGCGGGCGATGAAGACCGACGTATCGAGAACCGCGCGTCTCAGAGGTCCGCGATCGTGTCGGGCTGAAGCTGTTGGAGATCCTGCCGCAGGCCTGCATCAGCCTGCGCGCCCCGGATGCGTGCCTCCATGATCCCGGAGTCGACCCAGGCTCCTGTCTCCTCGCTCGGCACCAGCTGGGCAACCGGCTGGCGATCGACAAGGACACGAAGGTGCTCGCCGCGCTCGGCGCGACGCAGTGCCGCACTCGTGTCCTCGTGCAGCTCGTGTGCGGTGATGTCGGTGGCGCGTGCCATGGCCAGAGAGCGTATCGGCGAACGTCCACGTCCTCCACCCGATCTACGTTGGTCGTCCGTCCGCAAAGGCTCAGACGACACACGCGACGACCGCTGGGACGTAGACGCGAATTGGCGCCCTGCGCACGCCGGAGCGGAAAGCAGGCGCTTTGCAGGAACTTCGAGTGGCGCCGCTAGGACTCGAACCTAGGACCAACGGATTATGAGTGGCTGGGCTGGTGGCTGACGGCCGCTTGATGCCGATGGATGCTGGGCGATGCGTCCCGTTGGGTCCGTTGGATCCGGCGATTCGAACGTAGGCTGGAACGTAGCGCCTGACCACACGCAGGCTGTAGAGATCGTCTGCCGGGGCGCCTACGCTTCATCGCATGCTCACGGTCAGCGAGGCAGCACAGCGAGTCGGTCGCACCCCGGGAACGGTTCGTCGGTGGATCCGCGAAGGGCGCTTGCCTGCGGAGGCCCAGCACGGCCACTCTGTGATCGATCCCGCCGATCTCGCCGCGATGCGCGATGAGCTCTATCCGATGCTGCCGCTGCCGCCGGAGTGGCAGCGACTCGAGGACGGGACGCCGGCTCCCAACTGGGTGGCGGCCGTGGCGTTGTCTCGCCAGGGTCGGTGAAGCTCGTTGTCGATGCGAGCGTGGCGGTCGCCGCCAGCGCGAACCCCCTCGGGTTCGCACGCTTCCGTCGCTACGAGCTGCTCGCCCCGCCTTTGATGTGGATCGAGGCGCAATCCGCTCTTCACGCGATCCTCTGGCGCGGCGAGCTGCGTCGCGAGCAGGTCGAGCCGATGCGGTCCCGAGTCGTCAACGCCCCGGTCCAGCGCGTCGAACCAACGGAGCTCGTGAACGAAGTGTGGAAGGTCGCCGACGAGCTCGGCTGGGCCCGGACCTATGACGCCAACTACGTCGCCCTTGCCCGCCTGCTCAGATGCCGCGTCGTCACACTCGACCGACGGCTTCGCCGCGGGACCGAGCGCTTGGGCTTCGTCGTCGGACCGACCGAGCTCGACTGACTCTTCGCACGGACCCGATCCGGAGCTGGAACGGCCGTCAGTCCTCCGGTCCGAAGTCGGGTCCTGGCGCGGCCGACACGAAGTCTCCCTCGCTCATCGCCTGCAGCCCTGGCCCGTACAGCGCCGCGAACTCTCGCCGGTATTCGAGCTCAGATGCCAGAAGGTGAAACGACCTACTGAACGTAGACGCCCTGCGGCGGCTCTTCCTGCCTTGTCCCGAAACAGTGCGACTTGCAGGGACTCCCAGTGGCGCCGCTAGGACTCGAACCTAGGACCAACGGATTATGAGTCCGCTGCTCTAACCAACTGAGCTACGGCGCCGTAGCGGGTTCGACGCTACCAGAGCCGGGCGGGTGGGCGCCGGTGGAACCGCGACGCGCGGGCGGGCGGCGGTCTACCGTCAGCGTCATGACGTCAGGCGCGCCGCTGCTCGTCTCGCAGCCCAACCTCATCGCCCGCACCTTCGCGCCTGCCAGCCGGCAGACGATCGCGCTGGAGCACGCGTTGCGCCGCACGTGGATCCCGATTGCGCGCAACTGGCGGATGACGCCGCGCGGGGTCCGCATGCTCCAGCGCGTCACAGAGCCCGGGCGGCGAGTCCCGATCCTCAGAGGCAGCGTCGTCGAGCACACGCGCGTCGCCGGCGTGGCGGCCGAGTGGGTGCGCGGGCCGCGGGCGCTCGGCGCCGCCGCGCACGATCCGGACAGCGCCGTCGTGCTCTACCTCCACGGCGGCGGCTACGTGTTCGGCTCGCCGCGCACGCATCGCAACCTCGTCTCGCGCATCTCGCACGTGACCGGCCTGCCCGCGCTCTCGCTCGACTACCGCCTGCCGCCCGTCGCGACGCTGCCCGCGCCGATCGAGGACGCGCTCGCGGCCTACCGCCACCTGCTCGCCGAGGGTCACGCACCGCAGCGGATCGTCGTCGCGGGCGACTCGGCCGGCGGCCACCTCGCGCTGACGCTCGCGCTCCACGCGGTCGAAGCCGGTCTGCCGTCGCCGGCCGCGCTCGTGCTGCTCTCGCCCTGGACCGACCTGACGATGTCGGGCCCGTCGATGACCGCCAACGCGGCGCGCGACCCGTTCATCCAGCCGATCGCTCTGCACCGCGCCGCGCGCGTGGCGCTCGCCGGCGCCGACCCGGCCGACTGGCGCTCCTCTCCCCTGTTCGCGCCCGACGACCTCGTTGCACGCCTCCCGCCGACGCTCCTCCAGGCCGGCTCGACCGAGGTGCTGCATGACGACGCGACGCGCACCGCGCAGCGCCTCGCGGCCGCCGGCGTGCCGACCGAATTGCAGATCTACGCGCGCCAGCCGCACGTCGTGCCGTTGTGGAACGGCACGCCCGAGGCGCGCACCGCGCTGCGCGAGATCGGCCGCTTCGTGGACGAGACGCTCGCGGGGCCGGGGACCGATGCACCACCGGTGCCGAGCGAGCGCGACGCGGCCGCGGCCGCCTCGCGCGAGACGACGACCGCGTAGCGCTACGGCGCGAGCCGCCGCGCGAGGGTCGCGTCCGGCGCCATCGCAGCGCGCACGAGCGTGCCGCGGACACGGACCGCGGTCGCCGACCCGCCGGGCAGGCGCGCGCTCCAGCCGTGCAGCGCGGCACCGAGCGCGGCGGCCTGCGCGGCGGAGCCCATCCGCACCGCCAGCAGCGCCGCGTCGCGCGAGCGGCACGGCACGCCGCAGCCCGCCCCGCTCGACGCCCCCCGCCGCCACAGCGCGTAGCGGCCGCCGCGCCAGCCGGCCGTCAGCTCGCGCGCCGCCACCACCCCGCTCTGCGGCGTGAGCAGCGCCGCCAGGTCCTCCTCCCCCAGCGTCGAGCTGGCGAGCAGGCGCCAGCCCTGCCCGGGCGCAGGCGCACCCGCAGGCCCGACCCTCACGGCCGCCGGCTGCCGCGCCCTCAGCCAGCGCCGCGGCTGGAGGATCTCGGCCGTCGTGCGCGGAGGCCGCGCCCGCTCGGCGACGTCGACCAGCGCCCAGCCGCCGGCGTCGGCGTCGCGCAGCGCCTGCACGAACTGCTCCCCTTGCAGGTAGGGGAAGATCAGCTCCCGCACCGTGTACTGCGGCAGCGGCGTCCCGCTCGTCGCCTGCGTGAAGCCCGCGAGCGCGTCGCCGAGCGGCGTGGCGCTGGGCCAGCGCGCCGCGTAGCGCTCCATCACGAGCGTCGCGGTCCCCTCGACGAGCGCCTGCTGCGCGGTCGAGGCGTCGTCGTCGCGGCCGCCCTCGAGCCGCTGGAGGTCGACGTGCTGGTCCTCCAGCGCGTGCGTCAGCTCGTGCGCCAGCGTCACGTCGTCGACGCCGGCGCCGCGCACGAGCGACAGGCGCCTGCGGCGCGGGTCGTAGTAGCCGGCGACCTGCTCGCCGTACACCGAGGACTCGATCCGCCGCAGGTCGGCGCCGGCCGGCAGCAGGCCGAGCAGCGTCAGCAGCTCGGCGCTCGCCCGGTGCTGCGCCGCCGGCTCGCGGTCGTAGTCGGCGAGCCCGTCGCGGCGCGCCTGCGCCGGCGAAACGACCGCCACCGGCACCGGCCGCACGAAGCGCAGGCCGCGCAGCGTCTCGACGCGCCGCTCGATCAGCCGCACGTGCGCCGCCGAGACGGTCGCGCCGCCGGCGCGGGCGGAGCGCGCACCTCCCCCGCCGAGCGCGATCCCACCCGCCGCCAACAGCGCGGCCAGCAGCAGGATCAGCACCTCGGGCGTGCGGGAAACCGGCGAGTCGGACCGGGGGTGCGTGATTGGATACTCACTTCGACCACGGAGGAAGGGACAGCATGGCGCAACCGGCAGCGATCGTGACGGGAGCATCGAGCGGGATCGGCTTGGCGATCGCGCGCATGCTCGGCGAGGAGGGCTACGCGCTCACGCTCGCCGCGCGCCGGCCCGAGAAGCTCACCGAGGCCGCCGACGGGCTGCGCGCCGACGGCTTCGAGGTGCAGGAGGTCGCGGCGATGCTGGCCGAGGAGGACGCCGTCGCGCAGGTCGTCGGCGCCCACCGCGATCGCTACGGCCGCCTCGACGTGCTCGTCAACAACGCCGGCGTCGGGATCGGCGCGCCGGTCGCGGAGATCCAGACGAGACGGCTCGACATGCAGCTCGACGTGAACCTGCGCTCCTACGTCCTCTTCTACCGCGAATGCATCGAGCTGCTGCGCACCGCCGCGCAGGAGACCGGCGGGGCGCAGGTCGTCAACACCTCCTCGATCTCCGGCAAGCGCGGGCAGGCGTGGCTGTCGGTCTACTCGGCCACGAAGGCCGGCGTCGTCGGCTGGACGGAGGCGATGAACAAGGAGCTCGCGCCCGAGGGCATCAAGTCGTGCGCCCTCTGCCCCGCGTTCGTCGACACGCCGATGACCGACTTCGCGAAGGCGAACGGCGTGGCCGCCGCGCAGATGATCACGACGCAGGACATCGCCGAGGCGGTGCGGATGCTGCTCAAGGTCTCCCCCGCCTGTTTGATCCCCGAGATCATCTTCGAGCGGCCGGGTGATGCGCTGTGAGACTTGGGGTTCACATCGGCTATTGGGGCCTTGGCCTGACGGCCGACGAGCAGCTCGGAATCGTGCAAGAGGCCGAGCGGCTCGGCTACGACTCCGTCTGGGCCGCGGAGGCCTACGGCTCCGACACGGCGACGGTGCTCGCCTGGCTCGCCGCCGGCACGAGCAGCATCAACCTCGGCTCCGCGATCTTCCAGATCCCCGGCCGCAGCGCCGCGATGACGGCGATGACCGCCGCCACGATCGACACACTCTCGAACGGGCGGATGCGCTGCGGGATCGGCGCCTCCGGCCCGCAGGTCGCCGAGGGCTGGCACGGCCAGCGCTACGGGAGAATGCTCCAGCGCACGCGCGAGTACGTCGCGGTCGTGCGGATGGCGCTGGCGCGCGAGCGCGTCGAGTTCCACGGCGAGACGCTCGAGCTGCCGCTGCCCGACGGCCCCGGCAAGGCGCTCAAGCTGACGATCGCGCCGGTGCAGGAGCGCATCCCGATCTATCTGGCGGCGATCGGCCCGAAGAACACCGCACTGGCCGGCGAGATCGCCGACGGGTGGATTCCCACGCTGTTCGCGCCCGAGCACGTGGCGGAGTTCAGGACCCACCTGGAGGAGGGCGCGGCGCGCGCCGGACGCTCGCTGGACGGCTTCGACATCGCGCCGACGGTCAACGTGCTCGTGACCGACGACCTGGCGAGCGGGCGTGACGCGATGCGCCCCTACCTCGCGCTCTACATCGGCGGGATGGGCTCGCGCAGACAGAACTTCTACAACCGCCTCGCCGTCCGCTACGGCTTCGAGCAGGCGGCAAAGGAGGTTCAGGACCTCTACCTGGAGGGCAAGCGCGAGGAGGCGGGCGCGGCGCTGCCCGACGAGCTGATCGACCTCGTCTCGCTCTGCGGCCCGCGCGAGCACGTGCGCGAGCGCCTCGCCGTCTACCGCGACGCCGGCGTCGGCACGCTGATGGTCACGCCGATGGCGTGGACGGCAGCGGAACGCCTGTCACAACTGCGGCTGGTCGCCGAGCTGGCGGCCGAGTCGTAGGCGCCGGCGGGCTGAGGATCCCGAGCAGCGCATCGACGACGCGCGGGTCGAGCTGCGTGCCGGCGACGCGCCGCAGCTCGGCCTCGGCCGAGGCGGCGGACCGCGGCGGCCGCCACGGACGCGGCGAGGTCATCGAGACGAACGCGTCGCAGGCGAGCAGGACGCGCGAGGCGAGCGGGATCGCGTCGCCGCTGAGCCTGTCCGGATAGCCGGCGCCGTCGAAGCGCTCGTGCTCGTGGCGCACGATCGGCGCCGCCTCCGCCAGCAGCGGCAGGCCGCGCAGCATCCGCTCGCCGATCAGCGCGTGCTCCCGCAGCACCGCGCGCTCCTCGTCGCGCAGCTCCCCGGGATGCGAGAGCAGCACGGCCGGGACGCCAACCGTGCCGACGTCGTGGAACAGCGCCGCGAGGTAGAGCGCGCGCAGCTCGTCGTCGTGCAGGCCGAGCGCACGGCCGGCCTGCCACGCCAGCTCGGCGATCCGCCACGACTCGGTGCCCGCCGCCGCCGCGCTGCCGACCGCGACGCGGTAGAGCTCGCCGAAGCCGGCGCTGCGGAGCCGGTCCAGCAGGCGCCGGCAGGTCAGCGCGCGCCCGAGCTGCTCGGCGATCGCCTCGGCGAGCGCGCGCTCCGCGATCGCGTAGGCATGCGGACGGTCGGAGGCGACGAGCAGCCACCCCCACGTGCGCGTCTCGTCACGGATCGCGACCGCGAGCTGGCTGCGCACGCGCGCGCCGTCGATCCAGCGGGCCTCGACGTCGTCCTCCACGATCGCGGGACCGCCGGCGGCAAGCGCGCGTCCTGCGATCGGCTCGGCCGCGAGCGCACTCGCGGCGTCGCCCGTGTCCTCCCCCGAGCTGAGCGCGACGAGGCGCACGCCGTCGTCGTGGTCGAGCCCGACGACGGCGGCGCCGACCGTGTCGAACGCGCCCGCGAGGAAGGCGACCGTCGTCTCCGCCAGCGTGCGCTCGTCGCGTCCGCCGGGAAGCGCCCTCGCCAGCCCCGCGAGCAGCGCCAGGCGGTTCGTCGTCGCGGTCGGCCCGGCTCCGTGGCGCTCGCGGTCGTCGCGCCCGGCCGAGCGGCGCGCGTCGTCTCCCAGGGGCCCGCCGTTCGTGCGCTTCGTCTGGCGCAGCGCGGCGTCGGCGCGCAGGATCAGCTCGTCGACGCTGCGCGCCGGGGCGCCGAAGGTCGCCCAGCCGATGCCCGCGCCGAGGCGTTGCTCGCCGTCGGAGCCGAACGGGATCTCCGCGACCGCGCGCGTGAGGCGTTCGGCCAGCTCGCGCGCCTCCTCCTCGCCCGCGCGCACGGCGATCACCGCGAACTCGTCGCCGCCCTGGCGACAGCAGACGTCCTCCTCGCGCAGCGCGTCGCGCAGCGCGACGGCGACGAGCCGCAGCGCGTCGTCGCCGGCAAGGTGGCCGAGCTCGTCGTTGATCGCCTTGAAGCCGTCGAGGTCGAGCAGCACGAGCGAGAACGGGTCCTCGTAGCGCCGCGATCGGGCGACCTCGGCGGTCAGCGCGCGCATGAACATGCGGTAGTTGCCGAGGCCGGTGAGGTCGTCCAGCTCGGCCATCCGCAGCGCGTCGGCCTCGCGCCGCAGCAGCGCCGCGTGCTCGCGGCGCAGGCTCGCGAGCGCCCACGCGAGCGTCGCGCCGGCGAGCAGCGCGACCGCACCCGTGCCGGCGCCGATCGCGGAGACGAGCGTCGATTCGCCGCCGACGATCGCGAAGGCGATCAGCGCGAGGACGGCGAGCGCGAGCACCGTCGCCGCAGCGAGCGCGATCCCGGCGCGGCCGGGTCGGCGGGCGGCGCCGGCCGGCGGCGGCTCGCCGTATGCTCGCGGCCGGTCGCGGCCGTGCGTGTCGTCCATCCGTCTCCGTGTGCTCATCGGGCATCCATGCCGAACGTGGTTAAAGCTCTCCAAACCTACCAAGACCTAGGGTCAGCTCCAGGGGGGTCTGGACGGAAGGCGTTGCGTCTGTTCCTCGGCGCGTTTGGGGATCCAGGACACGCCTTCCCGATGCTGGCGCTCGGATCGGCGCTTGCACGGCGCGGGCACGCAGTCACGTTCGAGTCGTGGGAGCGCTGGCGCCCGTATGCCGTGGCCTCCGGTATGACGTTCGTGGCCGCGCCCGAATTCCCGGTCTTCCCGCAGCGGGGCGAGGCGCCGTTGAAGCCGTACGAGGCGGTCGTGCGCGCCGCGCGCAACACGCGGCCGCACGTGGCGGCGGCGCGCCCGCACGCCGTCGTGGCGGACATCCTCACGCTCGGCCCGGCGCTGGCCGGCGAGCTGGAGGGCGTGCCGGTCGCGACGCTGATCCCCCACGTCCATCCGGACATGCCGGCCGGCATGCCGCCCTACTCGTTCGGCGCGCGCGTGCCGCGCACGGGGGTCGGTCGCCGCTTCTGGTCCGCGCTGGACCCGCTCGTGCGCCGTGGCCTGGAACACGGCAAGCGCGATCTCAACGGCGCGCGCGACCGGCTGGGCCTGGCGCCCGTGGAGCGCGTGCACGGCGGCATCAGCGAGCGGCTGTGCCTCGTCGCGACCTTCCCGCAACTGGAGTACCCGCGCGACTGGCCCGCTGCTGCGCACGTCGTCGGACCGTTGCTGTGGGAGCCGCCCTCCGAGGACGTGGAGCCGCCGCCGGGCGAGGATCCGCTCGTGCTGATCGCGCCCTCGACGGCGCAGGACCGCTCGCACAGACTGCTGCGCGCGGCGCTGGCGGGCCTCGACGGCGAGCCGGTGCGCGTGCTGGCCACCTGGAATCGGCGGGCGCTCGGACGGCCGGTGCGCGTGCCCGCGAACGCGTGGCTGGTCGAGTGGATCTCCTACGCGCGCACGATGCCGCGCTGCGCGGTGGTGGTCTGCCACGTCGGGCACGGGACGATGGTGCGCGCGCTGGCGTCGGGGGCGGCGGTGGTCGCGTGCCCGGTGGCGGGCGACATGGCCGAGAACGCGGCGCGGCTCGAATGGGCCGGCGCGGGCGTGCGGCTGCCGTGGCGGTTCGCGACGCCGCGCGGCGTGCGGCTGGCGGTGCGGCGGGCGCTGAACGATCCGGCCGTCACGCGGCGTGCGGGCGAGCTGGCGGCGTGGGCGGGGACGCACGACGGCGCCGAGCGGGCGGCGGCGTTGGTGGAGGAGCTGGCGCGGAGTGGCTGAGCTGCCGACGCTGCGCGGCGCGCGGGTGACGCTGCGGCCGCTGACGGAGAGCGACGTCGACGCACTCGTCGTGCTGCTCGCGCACGAGAGCGTGCGGCGCTGGTGGGGCACGATCGAGGGACCGGAGGCGCTGCGCGAGGACCTGCGCAACGACGGCAGCGCGTTTGCGATCGAGGTCGACGGCGCGGTCGCGGGCTGGCTCGCCATCGCGGAGGAGAACACGCCCGACTACCGGCACGTCGCGCTCGACATCGCGCTCGGAGCGGAGCATCAGGGGCGGGGACTCGGTCCCGAGGCGCTGCGGGTCGTCGTCCGCTGGCTGGTGGACGAGCGCGGCCACCACCGCTTCACGATCGACCCGGCGCTCGCGAACGCGCGCGCGATCCGCGCCTACGAGGCGGTCGGCTTCCGGCCCGTCGGCACGATGCGCCGCTACGAGCGCGCGCCGGACGGAACGTGGCAGGACGGGTTGCTGATGGACCTGCTGGCGGAGGAGCTGCGCTGAGGCCGCGCTACGCGGCCTCGCTCGCGTGTCCCCCGCTCCCGCCGGCGGGATGCGCCTGCGCCCAGGCGACGATGGTCTTCGACTCGTGGATCGCCTCGCCGTCGTCGGTCACGAGCACCGGCACCCAGGTCTGGCCGGTCAGCTCCTTGACCTTGCGACGGCCGGGCGTGATGGCGGGAAGCGGCCCGAGGCCGTAGGTGCGCACGACCTCCGGGGCGTAGCCGGCCTTGCGCAGTGCCTGATGCGCGTTCCGGCACGGATGCCCGCCGGGACGCGGGCTGTGGAAGAGTCCGTAGCAGACGTAGAGCTTCATGCGGCGAGCATACGGCTGCCGCCTCGCGCACGCGCCGCCCCCGCCGTCGGCTACCATGCCCCTTCGCATTCCCCGGTAGCTCAATTGGCAGAGCATTCGGCTGTTAACCGAAGGGTTGTTGGTTCGAGTCCAACCCGGGGAGTTCAGGGTAACGCGGCCATGCGGAAACGGCTTGGTTACGCGGGTCAGGCGTGACGTATATGCCGCCCCAGCGCA
>DATNAP010000035.1:0-16305 GCA_035572475.1 Conexibacter sp.
TCGAACGGGTTGAACCAGGACCCGGAGACGTGAATCGAGTGGGCCGGGTTGTTGGCATAGACCTTGATCAGCGCGACGACGACGAACAGCGCCAGCGTGAAGATCTCGAGGCTGAGAAGGACGGTCTGCACGCGTGCCGAGAGCTCGATGCCGCGGTAGCAGATCCACGTCATCAGCGCGATCCACACGACCGCGGCGGCGATCTGCGCACCGTTCGATTCCGCGGCCGAGTCCCAGCCGAAGAGCAGGAACGTGTACTTCGCCGCGATCTGCGCGAGCGCCGCCATCACGATGATGTCGGCGACGACGATCGCCCAGCCGTTGAGCCAGCCGAGGTGCGTTCCCATCGCGCGGCGCACCCATGCGAAGGTCGTGCCCGGGTCCGGATCGGCCTTGTTGAGGTAGCGGTAGGCAGCCGCCACGAACAGCATCGGGATGAACGAGACGAGCAGCACGGCGGGCGCATGCGTGCCGACCCCCGCGACCGCGACGATGAATCCGAGCGTCGCGGCGAGCGAGTAGGCCGGCGCCGTCGAGGCGACGCCGATGACGAGGTTCGAGACGAAGCCGAGTGCGCCCTCCTTCAGCTTCACCGGCGCACCGCTTGGGGGGACGGGTTGGGCTATCGACGCGCTCTCCACCTCAGCCTCCAAGTCCGAATGGGCATGGACATTGTGGCACTCGTCGCGAACGCTGACCCGGCACCGCAGCCCGCATTTCGGCCCGAATCGTGCGGCGCGTTTGTCCGCTGCGTACAACGGCCGCCCACGGCGGCTCGCGGCTACAAGCTCACAGCGCGGCCGGCGACGAAGCCCTCGCCGGCGACGATCTCGGCCATCACCGCTGCCGGGACGGGCGCGTCGGTCGTGATCGCCATGACCGCGTTGCGGCCGTCGGCGGCGCCGCCGTCCTCGTCCGGCTGGCGACCGACCGCGGCGGAGACGATGTTGACGCCGTGCTCGCCGAAGACCGAGCCGACGCGGCCGATCATCCCCGGCACGTCGCGGTAGCGGAAGAGTGCGATGTGGTCCTCCAGCTGGAGGTCGAAGCGCTGCCCCCACGCCTCCAGCAGATGCGGGCGGTTCAGGCGGCCGAACGTCGTGCCGACGATGCGCATGCGCGTCTCGCCGCCGACGATCGTGACGCGCACCAGATCGGTGAAGTCGCGCGCGGTCACGCGCTTCGTCTCGGCGACGTCGATGCCGCGCTCTTCCGCGAGGCCCGGCGCGTTGACCGCGTTGACGTCCTCCTCGACGTGGCCGGCGAGCACGCCCATCAGCACGGCGACCGACAGCAGGCGCGTGTCGCGCTCGCCGATCCGGCCGAGGTACTCGACCTCGACGCGATCGATCGAGGAGCCCTCCGCGAGCGAGACGGCGAGGCGGCCGAGCTGGCGGCAGAGCGGCACGAACGGCCCGAGCACCTCCATGTCCGCGGGCGAGATCGCCGGGATGTTGACGGCCGTCGTGACGACGCCGCCGGTCAGCGCGGCGATGATCTGCTCGGCTGTCTGCGTGCCGGCGCGATCCTGCGCCTCGATCGTCGAGGCACCGAGGTGCGGCGTGACGACGACGTCGTCGTAGCCGTCGAAGAGCGGGTAGTCGGTGATCGGCTCCGACGGGAAGACGTCGAGCGCGGCGCCCGCGACCTTGCCGGAGTCGAGCGCGTCCTTCAGCGCCGCGTCGTCGACCAGCTCGCCGCGCGCGCAGTTGACGATCCGCACGCCGTCGCGCATCTGCGCGAACGCCTCGGCGTCGAGGAAGCCGCGCGTCTCGGGCGTGACCGGCAGGTGGATCGTGATGAAGTCGGCCTTCGCGTAGATCTCGCTTGGGCTCTCCGCCTTCTCGACGCCCAGCTCGCGGTAGCGGTCGGCCGACACGTAGGGGTCGAAGGCGACGACGTGCATGCCGAACGCGCGCGCGCGCTGCGCGACGAGCTGGCCGATGCGCCCGAAGCCGACGATCCCGAGCGTCTTCTCGTACACCTCGACGCCGCTGAACCGCGAGCGCTCCCACTTGTGCGCCGTGAGCGAGGCGTGCGCCTGGGGGATCTTGCGCGCGAGCGAGAGCAGCAGCGCCAGCGTGTGCTCGGCAGCGGTGACGACGTTCGACTGCGGCGCGTTGACGACGATGATCCCGCGCTTCGTCGCGGCGGCGACGTCGACGTTGTTGACGCCGACGCCGGCGCGGCCGATCACCTTCAGGTTGGAGCCGAGCTCGATCAGCTCCTCGGTCATCTTCGTCGCCGAGCGAATCAGGATGCCGTCGTACTCCGGCAGCCGCTCGCGCAGCTGCTCGTCGCTCCAGTCGGCGCCGAGATCGACGTCGAAGTGCTCGCGCAGCAGCTCGACGCCGGAGTCGGCGATCTGCTCCTTGACGAGGATGCGCGCTCTGTCGCTCACGGGCGAGGTCACGCGGGAGACCCGACGGGCACGCCGGCCTCCAGGAAGACCTTCTGCGCGGCGCCGACGCCGGCGCCTTGCTCGACCGCGTGCCCGAGCTCTGCGAGCGTCATCTCCAGCCCGGACAGGGACGTGAGGATGTCGAAGCCGCCGAAGTAGCCGCAGTGGGCGATCCGCAGGATCTTGCCGGCGAGCTGCGATTGGCCGCCGTTGGCGGTGATGCCGTAGCGGTCGCGCAGGATCTTCGGGACCTGCTTGCCGTCGATCGTGTCCGGCAGGCAGAGCGCGGTGACGACGTTCGCGCGCTCGTCGGGATCGCCGTAGAGGTCGAGGCCGAGCGCGGCGACGCCGGCGCGCGTCGCGCGCGCGAGCAGCGCGTGGCGCTCCCACACGTTCTCGATCCCCTCCTCGGCGATCATGCCGAGCGCGACGTCGAGCGCGGCGAGCAGCGTGACGGGTGGCGTGAACGGGCTGTTCGGCGGGTCCTTGCGCTGCTGCTTGGCCGTCTCGACCCAGTCGAAGTAGAAGCGGCCGCCGGGCTTCGCGGCGGCGGCGTCGAGCGCGCGCTGCGAGACCGACGCGAACGCGAGCCCCGGCGGGATCATCAGCGCCTTCTGCGAGCCGGCGACGACGACGTCGACTCCCCACGCGTCCTGCTCGAGCTTCGCCGCGCCGAGACCGGAGACGGCGTCGACCGCGAGCAGCGCGCCCTTCTCGCGCACGACCGCCGCGATCGCCTCGACGTCGTGGACGATGCCCGTCGAGGTCTCGGAGAGCGTCGCGAAGACGACCTCGATCCCCGGGTTCGCATCGAGCAGGCGGCCGATCTCGGCCGCGTCGAGGCGCTCGCCCCAGCCAGGCTCGTACTTGACGAGGTCCGCGCCGTAGGCCTCGCACAGCTCGATCCAGCGCTCGCCGAACTTGCCGGCCGAGCACGCCAGCGCCTTCGTCCCGGGGCGCACGAGGTTCGCGACGGCGGAGTCCATCGCGCCCGAGCCGGACGCGGCGAACAGCAGCACATCGTTGCGCGTGCGGAAGACCTCCGGCAGGCGCGCGAGCACGCGCGCGTACAGCTCGACCCCAGCCGGCGCGCGGTGGTAGAGCACCGGCTCGGCCATGACCGACAGCACGCGCGGCGGCACGGGCGTCGGCCCGGCGGTCATCAGGTACTGCTTCGTGAAGGCGTTGATCGTCGTCATCGGCGGCGGGGCAAGGGTAGCGGGTAGTGACAGGGCGGCGGGCTGAGAGCGGAGTGGATCGGCGTGCCTGGCAAGGACGCAGGCGTGAAGGAGTACGAAAGTACTTCGAACCCCGAGGACGCCGCCAGGCGCGCCGAGGCGCCCGCTCTCAGCCCGCCGAGAAGTCGCCGTCGTCAATCCAAGACATCATCGAGCGCAGCTTTCTGCCCTCGACCTCGACCTGGTGGCCGGCCTGCTCGGCGCGCATGCGGTTGAAGTTCTCCTGGCCGGCGCGCACCTCGGCGATCCACTCGCGCGCGAACGCGCCCGACTGGATCTCGCCGAGGATGTCCTTCATCGCCTGGCGCGACTCGTCGCCGATGATGCGTCTGCCGCGCGTGATGTCGCCGTACTCGGCCGTGTTGGAGATCGAGTAGCGCATCCCGGCGATGCCCTTCTCGTACATCAGGTCGACGATCAGCTTCAGCTCGTGCAGCACCTCGAAGTACGCGAGGCGCGGGTCGTAGCCGGCCTCGACGAGCGTCTCGTAGCCGGCCCGCACCAGCTCGGACGTGCCGCCGCAGAGCACCGCCTGCTCGCCGAACAGGTCTGTCTCGGTCTCCTCGCGGAAGCTCGTCTCGATCACGCCGCCGCGCGTGCAGCCGATCCCCTTCGCGTAGGCGAGCGCGAGTCTCAGCGCGTTGCCCGTCGCGTCCTGGTGGACGGCGACGAGGCCGGGCACGCCGCTGCCCTCGGTGAACTGGCGGCGCACGAGGTGGCCGGGGCCCTTCGGCGCGACGAGCGCGACGTCGACGTCGGCCGGCGGCTCGACCTCGCCGTAGTGGATCGAGAAGCCGTGGCCGAACAGCAGCAGGTTGCCGGGCGCGATGCCGTCGCGGATCTCCGCGTAGACATCGCGGTGCAGCTCGTCCGGGACGAGCAGCATGACGACGTCGCCGCGGCTCGCCGCGTCGACCGGGTCGAGCACCTCGAGCCCGCTCGCGCGGGCGACCTCGACGCTCTTCGAGGAGGAGCGCAGGCCTACGACGACGCTCACGCCGGAGTCCTTGAGGTTCAGCGCGTGGGCATGGCCCTGGGAGCCGAATCCGATGATCGCGACGGTCTTGCCGTCGAGGAGCGTGAGGTCAGCGTCGTCGTCGTAGAACATGGCGCGGCAGGCTACCGGAAGCCGCGCGTCCAGCCCGCTCTCGTCGGGCGAAGCGGCGCGGCGCCGCCGCCCCTTGCGCGAAACTGGCTGCATGGCCAGTCATGCGCTCGACGAGGGCTACTTCCCACGCGGGAGATCCGTGCTGCGCCAGGTGCACGACGAGCGCCTCGTCGGCCTGTTCTTCGGTCAGCGGGCGCTCGCGATCGGCGCGCTCCAGCCGGTCAACTACACCGGCACGTCGCAGTCGACCGGCGGGCGCGAGCGGCCGTTCCGCCGGCTCGTGCGGACCGCGAACGCGTTCGAGACGATCTTCTTCGGCACCCGCGCGGAGGCCGATCGCGTGCTGGCTACGGTCCACCGGATGCACGCGCGGGTGCAGGGCGAATTGGCCGAGGACGCCGGCCCGTTCCCGGCCGGCACGCCCTTCGACGCGTTCGACCCGGAGCTGATGCTGTGGACAGCCGCCGTGCTGGCCGACTCGGCGCTGTACTACTACGAGCTGTTCGTGCGGCCCCTGGACGACGCCGAGCGCGACGCCTTCTGGCTCGACTACGTCCGCTTCGCGGAGCTGTTCGGGATGCCGCGCGAGGTCGCGCCGCCGGCGTACGCCGCGTTCCGCGCGTGGTGGGACGCGAAGCTCGCGAGCGACGAGATGCACCTGACCGACGAGGCGCGCCGCACCGGCCGCTTCGTCGCGCTGGAGATTCCGATGCCGGCCGCCAATCAGCTCGCCAAGCGCGTGCACGACCTCGTGATGCTTGGCTCGTTCCCGCCGCGCGTGCGCGAGCTGTACGGGTTGTCGTGGTCGCCGGCGCAAGCCCGCGCGTTCCCGCTCGCGGTTGCGGCCTTGCGCGGCCTGCGCTCGCTCGCGCCCGCAGAGCTGCGGCGCGGGAGCTGCCGGCGCAGCTTCGCGCTGGTCGAGCAGACCGAGCGCGGGCGCATCGAGCGCGGCAAGCCGACGCCGCAGCTGCCGCCGCGTCAGGCGCCGGCGGCGGCGACGAGGGCGAGGCCCGGCAGCGCCAGGGCGCCGCTCGGGTCCGCGAACGGCGCGGTGGCGACCGCCATCCGCTCGAGCAGATCGTCGCGCTGACGCGCGTTCAGCGGGTCGACGACGTCGGCGAACGCAGGCGAGAGGTCGCGCGTGGCGGCGACGTAGTCCTCGACGTCGTCGTAGGGGATCGTCAGCGGCAGCTCCTCGACGACGACCTCCGCGAAGCCCGCGTCCTCCAGCAGCGCACGCAGGCGGGCGCCGTCGGCGAGGTCGAACATCGTCGGGCCGGCGGCCAGCTCGAACCCGTCCACGAGCCCGGCCTCGACCAGCGCGCGCCGCGCGAGCGACGCGAACGCGTTGTGCTCGGGCGCGCTCCAGGCAGCGAGCGCGAGCCGGCCGCCGGGGCGCAGCACGCGCCGCGTCTCGCGCAGCGCCGCGTCCTTGTCGAGCGCGAACATGTACCCCCAGCGGCAGATCGCCTTGTCGACGCTTGCGGCCGGCAGGTCGATCCACTCCAGTTCGAGCGGCTTGAACTCGACGTTCGCGATGCCGCGCTCGGCCGCCCGCGCGCGGGCGTGCGTGAGCATCGCCTCGGCGCCGTCGCTGCAGATCAGCGTCCCGCCGCCCGGCGCGATCAGCTCGGCGGCGAGGAAGCCGGTCTCCCCCACACCCGCCGCCAGCTCCAGGACGCGCTCGCCCGGCTGCGGGTCGATCGCCTGCACGAGCCACTGCGAGACGGGCATCGCCGCGGCCTGGAAGCGCTCGTTGCGCCGGCGCCAGCCGTCCGCCGCACGCTCCCACCGCTCGCGGACGGCCGCGCGCAGCTCGTCGGGATCGGTGTCGATGGCGTCGGCAGTCATCGGGTCGCAGGGTCGCGCGACAGCTCGCGCCGCATCAGCTTGCCGGATGCGGTCCGCGGAAGTCGATCGGCGAACGCGACGGCCTTCGGGACCTTGTACCGCGCGAGCCGCGCGGCGACGTGTGCGCGCAGCTCCTCGGCCTCCGCCTGGCTGCCGTCGTGCAGCACGACGGTCGCGACGACCGCCTCGCCCCAGCGCGCGTCCGCGCGCCCGTACACGCCCGCGTCGGCGACGGCGGGGTGCGCGAGCAGCGCGGCCTCGACCTCGACGGGCGCGACGTTCTCGCCGCCGGTGACGATCGTGTCGGCCTTGCGGCCCGTCACGAGCAGGCGGCCGCGTGCGTCGAGCGCGCCGAGATCGCCGGTGTGCAGCCAGCCGTCCGCGGCGAGCGCGCCCGGGGCGACGGTCGGTCCCTGGACGAGGATCTCACCGACCACCGGCTCGCCGTCGCTCGCCGGCGGCGCCCCGCCGATCGCGACGCGCAGACCGACGAGCGGGCGTCCGGCCGTCTCCGGCTCGCCCGGTAGCGACGTCGCGACCTGCGAGCAGGCTTCCGTCATGCCGTACGTCTGAGCGGCGGGGATGCCGGCCTCCTGGGCACGGGCGGCCAGCAACGGCGGGAGCGGGCCGCCGCCGATCAGCGCGACGCGCAGCGAGAGCGTGCCGCCGATGCCGAGGCCGGCGTCGAGCAGGCGCTCGAGCGTGGTCGGCACGAGCGAGGCGAGCGTCACGCGGTCGCGTTCCATCGCCTCCAATGCCTGCTCCGTGTCGAAGCGCTCGTGCAGGACGACGGTCGTGCCGTAGATCGCGCTGCGGATCGGGATCGCGAGCCCGCCGACGTGGCTGAGCGGCAGCGTGCACAGCCAGCGGTCCTCAGGGTCGAGCCCGAGCGCAAGCGCGGAGCCGAGCGCGTTCCACAGCCAGTTGCCGACGGTGAGCGCGACCGGCTTGGGCGCGGCCGTCGTGCCGGAGGTGTAGACGACCACCGCCGGCGCGTCGGGATCGAGCCGGTCCAGCGGCCGCGCGTCCGGCTCGTCGGTGCGCCGCAGCGGGGCGTCGACCGTCAGCTTCGCGGTCGCGGTACGCGCCGCCTGCTCCGCGGGCCCCAGCCGCAGGTCGATCGGCACGGCCGTAGCGCCGAGCATCAGCGTGGCATGGAAGGCAGCGAGGAAGGGGCGCCCGGGCGGCAGTTTCAACGCCACCCGCTCTCCCCCCTCGATGCCCCTCGCCTGAAGCACCGCGGCGGCGTCGAGGGCCATGGCGTGCAGCTCGGCGTAGCTGGTCGGCCGGCCCTCGGCGTCGATCACCGCAGGATGGTCGGGTCTGAGCGCAGCCGCGCGCGCAAGCCAGGGTTCGAGGTCCATCTCACTCCAAGGCTACGCGGTCGCGAGCAGCCCGGCGATCAGCGCGGCCGTCTCCGCCGGCCGGCGGAGGATCTCGTCGTGGGTGAAGCGGAGCAGACGCCAGCCGGCCTGCGTCAACGCGTTTCCCTTCTCGCGGTCGCGCTGGAATGCGTAGCGGTCCTGGTGCCGAGCCCAACCGTCCAGCTCGACCGCGAGCCTGCAGTCCGGCCAGCACGCGTCGACCTCGAGGCCCTCGACGTGGAGGTTGGTGCGCGGCCGGGGCAGGCCGTGCCGCTCGCACAGCTTCAGGAAGCGATCCTCCAGGACGGAGCGGGTCAACTGGGCGCCTCGGCGCCGATGCTCCTCGAGCACGGCTGTGAGGCGGGCGTGGCCGGAGCCCGGGCGATGGCGGGCGCGTTCGAGCGTTGCCTGGAGCTTCTTCGCGTCGACTATGCGGAGGTGCTCCGCTTCGCGGAGGGCCTTGGCGAGGCTGTCCTGCGGAACCACGTTGGCGAGGTCCACCAGCGTTCGCTCGACCGTGGTGACCGGGATGCCCTCCAGGTTGGTGACATCTCGAGCCTTGAGGGTGGTCGCATGGTGGACGTCGATTCCAGCGCGGCGGTCACGCAGACGCCGCGGGGTCGTGACGTCGATGCGGCCGCGGCTGCTCGGCCGCAGCCCATGCAGCGCCGCCGCCTCGCGGTGGCTGAGCGCGGCGCCGGGACCGCAGGCCAAGACCGCAGCGAGCCAATGGCCCTGCGCGCGGAGCTGACGGTGGCCTACGGCGTAGACACCGCGGTGGAGGCGAATGAGCAGCCCGGTCTCGATCCTCACCTCGACCATCGAGGAAGTGAGACCCAGATCCCTCAGTTGCCGGCGAGTCACCACCCCGTGCTGTGCACCGGCGAGGGCCGCCAAGGGAACTCTGGTCATCTGTGCGTCTGTGGGAGGCATAGATGACCAGAGTCCCGACGGGCTAGGGTTTCGTCCCCCGAGAACGTGAGGAGCAGTGCTGAGGTGAGCGTGACGTGGACGCCTGCTGGCGAGTACGAGGACATCCGCTATGAGCTCAGCGGCGACGGGATCGCGAAGATCACGATCGACCGGCCGGAGGTGCGCAACGCGTTCCGGCCGGAGACGGTGATCGAGCTGATGGACGCGTTCGAGCGGGCGCGGGAGGACACGTCGGTCGGCGCGATCGTCCTCACCGGGGAGGGACCGGACGCGTTCTGCTCCGGCGGCGACCAGCGCGTGCGCGGCGAGTCGGGCTACAGAGTCGGCGGCACGGCGAGCGTCGGCCGCTTCCACGTGACCGACCTGCACGTGCAGATCCGCCGCCTGCCGAAGCCGGTCGTCGCGATGGTCGCCGGCTACGCGATCGGCGGCGGCCACGTGTTGCACGTCGTCTGCGACCTCACGATCGCCGCCGACAACGCGCGCTTCGGCCAGACGGGCCCGCGCGTCGGATCGTGGGACGGGGGCTTCGGCGCCAGCGTCCTGCGGGATCTGGTCGGGACCAAGCGCGCCAAGGAGATCTGGCTGCTGTGCCGCCAGTACGACGCGCAGCAGGCGCTGGCGATGGGCCTGGTCAACGCGGTCGTGCCGCTAGAGCGGCTGGAGCAGGAGACGATCGCGTGGTGCCGCGAGATGCTCGCCCTCTCCCCCTTCGCGCTGCGGCTCGTGAAGGCGAGCTTCAATGCGCACGAGGACGGGTACGCCGGCATCCAGCAGCTCGCACACGACGCGAACCTGCTCCTGTACGGCAGCGAGGAGGCGGCCGAGGGACGCACCGCGTTCCTCGAGAAGCGCCAGCCCGACTTCTCAGGCTTCCCGCGACGGCCGTAGGCTTCGCAGTATGAGCACCGGCACCGCGGCCCCCAGCGTGACGCGCATCTGGCTGATGGCCGCGCGGCCGAAGACGCTGCCCGTCGGGCTCGCGCCCGTGCTCGTCGGCACCTCGCTCGCCGGCACGGCCGGCGTCTTCCACCCGCTGCGCTTCGTCGCCGCGCTGCTCGGCGCGCTGCTGATCCAGGTCGGCGCGAACCTCTCGAACGACTACTCCGACGCCCGTCGCGGCGCCGACACGGAGGACCGGCTCGGGCCGGTGCGCGTGACCGCCGGCGGCCTCGTGCCGCCGCGGCAGGTGCTGATCGCGACCTATGTCACGTTCGGGCTGGCGATCCTCTGCGGCGTCTACCTCGTCGCGGTCGCCGGCTGGCAGCTGCTGCTCGTCGGCGCCGCCTCGATCGTCGCCGGCGTGCTCTACACCGGCGGCCCGCGGCCGTACGGCTACGAGGGCCTCGGCGAGCTGTTCGTGTTCCTCTTCTTCGGCATCGTCGCCGTCGCCGGCTCGTACTTCGTGCAGACCGAGCACCTCGTGTGGGAGGCGTTCGCGCTGGCGGTGCCGGTCGGGCTGCTCGCGAGCGCGGTGCTCGTCGTCAACAACGTGCGCGACCTCGAGACCGACAGACGCGCCGGCAAGCGCACGCTCGCGGTGCGGCTCGGTCGCGAGCGCACGCGCGGCCTCTATGCCGTCATGGTCTATGGCGCGTTCCTGCTCTCCCCGCTCACGTGGATCTTCGGCGGCCTCTCGGCGTGGCTGCTGCTGCCGTGGCTTGCGCTGCCGCTCGCCGCGCCGGTCGTGCGCACCGTCAGAACGCGCACCGACGGGCCCTCGCTCAACGAGGCGCTCGCCGGCACCGGCCGGCTCGAGCTGGTCGTCTGCGTGCTGCTGAGCGCCGGCCTGCTGCTGAGCTGAGGCACGGGCATGCGCCTGGAGATCGCGCCGCGCCGCCTGCGCCTGCGGACTCCGCTGAAGACCGCCCACGGGACGGTGAGCGAGCGCGAGCTGCTGACGGTGCGGATCGCGGCGAGCGACGGTCACGCCGGGATCGGCGAGGCCGCACCCCTCGCCAGCTATGACGGCGTGGAGCTGGGGGACGTGCGGAGCGCGCTCGGCGACTGCGAGCCGGTGCTGCGCGACGCCGACGACGCCGCACGCGAGGACGTCCTGGCGCAATGCCGCAAGGCGGCCGTGCTGCCGCAGGCGGTCGCGGCGATCGACCTTGCGCTGTGGGATCTGGAAGGGCGCCGCGCCGACGCGCCGGTGTGGCGACTGCTCGGCGCGCACGGGCGGGTGGGATCGGGTCCCGCCCCGATCGCGGTCAACGCGCTGCTGAGCGCGGAGGATCGCGCCGGCGCCGCGCGCGAGGCCGCGGCAGCCGTCGCCGCGGGCTTCGCGTGCGTGAAGGCGAAGGTCGGGATCGGCGACGACGCCGGCCGGATCGCGGCGATCCGCGCGGCGCTCGGCCCCGACGTCGCGCTGCGGATCGACGCGAACGGCGCGTGGAGCGTCGAGCAGGCCCTCGCCCACCTGCGCACGCTCGCGCCGAGCGGGATCGAGTGCTGCGAGGAGCCGGTGCACGGCGTCGCGGAGCTGGAGGCGATCGCCGTGGAGGCCGCCGTGCCGATCGCGATGGACGAGACGGCGGTCGCGCCCGGCGCGCTGGAGAGCGGCGCGACGCCGATCGTGTGCCTCAAGCTCAGCCGCTGCGGCGGCATCACGGGCCTGCTCGACGCTGCGGAGACCGTGCGCGCAGCGGGCGGCGAGGCCTACCTCGCCTCGACGCTCGACGGCCCGCTCGGGATCGCCGGCGCGCTGCACGCGGCGGCCGTGCTGCGCCCGAGCCGGCCGTGCGGACTCGCGACGCTCGACGCGTTCGCCGACCTGCGCATCGACCCGGCGCTCGCCGTCGCGGGTGGTTTCATGGAGGTGCCGAGCGGGCCGGGGTTGGGCGTGCGGGCGTGACCGACGAGCGAGCAAGCGAGCGAGGACGGCGATGAGCGAGCAGCGACCGAACATCTGGAGCGACGACTGGCAGCGCACGGTCGACCACGGCCCCTTCGGCGTGCGCGGCACGCGCGTCGGCGTCGCGGCGGGGATGGCCGAGGCCGGCATGACGGTCTACGAGCTGGACCCCGGCAGACGCAACATGCCTTACCACGCACACCACGCGATCGAGGAGACGATCGTCGTGCTGCGCGGCACGCCGACGCTGCGCACGCCCGACGGCGAGCGCGAGCTGGCCGAGGGCGAGGTCGTCACCTGCCCGCGCGGACGCGCCGGCGCGCACCAGCTGATCAACCGCGGCGGGGCGCCCGCACGCTTCCTGGTCATCAGCTCGAAGGCGCCCGCCGACCTGATCGAGTACCCCGACAGCGGCAAGGTCTCGGCGCAGGCCGGCGCGTGGGGCACTCCTGACGCGGTCGCCTACACGCTGGCGATGGAGCCGCAGCTGGAGTACTTCGCCGGCGAGCCGGCGGAGTAGCGCGCTGGGCGCCGGACCGTTGGGCGGCGCGGCTCAGAAGTGCGCCCGCTCGGCGAGCCCGAGCGCGTAGCTCGGCCACCATGCGCCGTTTGGCGGATCGCCCGGGTGGCACGGGCCGCTGGAGCGGCCGGGGTTGCCGATCCACATGTACGCGTCCGCCAGCGGACTGGCGGTGCTCGTCGTCGTCGGCGTGCCGAGCGCACGCCCGGGCGGGTTGCAGAGCAGCTCGTTGCCGTAGCGCACGCGGCTGTGCGGCCGCAGCGGCCCGTTGCCGTTGGCGGCCGTGCTGATGACGAAGTGCTTGAGGCCGACCTGACGCGAGATCGCGTTGCCGTAGCGCAGCTCGTTGCCGGTCCAGTCGTAGTGCGTCGCGTTGAGGAAGAAACCGTTCAGGCGCGCGACGCCCGCGATCCGCAGCAGGTGCGCCGTGTAGCCGACGGACAGCGCGTCGGCGGCGCCGGCGTCGAGGTAGACCACGCCGTGCGGCAGCGCGGCGAGCTTCGCGCCGGCGTAGCGCAGCTCGCCGATGCGCGTGCGCAGCCCGCTGCCGCTGAGGCAGCTGACGGTGATGAGCCCGTCCGGTTCGAGGAAGATCAGCGCGCGGGAGCCGCCGATCGCGCGCGCGAACGCGTCGATCCAGCGGCGGTACGCGAGCCGCTCGCCGTAGGAGTCGCCGTAGCGCCCGCACCTGACGTGCTTGAGGCGGTAGATGACGAGGATCGGCACCGTCCCCGGCCCCTGCTGCGCCGCGCGCACGACGAACTCGTGGACCGTGCGCTGCACGTTCGGCGTGAAGGCGCCGAAGCGCTTGGCCTCCGGCTGGCCGGCGATCTTCTCCATCGCGCGCGCCCAGTCCGGATGCGAGCGGCTCCAGGCGCGCGCCTGCCGCGCCGCGAGCCCCCACTGGCGGTCGACGAACCAGCGCGCGCCGACGAGCGGGTTGCCGCTCGGCGGCGCCGGCACCGTCCCGAACGGGTTGGGCGCGAGCGTCGCGCGCGCCGGCGCCGCGAGCGCGGCGAGCAGCAGCAGGGCGAGCGATGCCGCGCGTACGCGCGAGCTTGAGGTCCTGGGCGTCATCGGTCCGGGTCGTTCCCGGCGCGCGCCACCACGATCGGCGCCGGGCGAAACTGCACAGGTACGGAACGCCCCAGCGGACGCTTCGACGCGGACCGCGGTCCGCGCGCGGACCTGGTCGGGCTACTCGGCGGGCGCCGAGACCGGCTCTGACGGCGTTCGGGATCGTCGTGTCGCGCAGCGTGTTGACGAGGTCCGGCGGTGCCGGCGACCGCCTGCTGGAGTCTCGCGAGCGCCGGGTCGTTCGGAGCGGCGGGCTTCGAGAGCACCGCGGCGATCACGATCGGCGCGCGGGGGACTTCGACCGTAACGTCGTCGCGCGGGGGAATCAACGCGCCGCGAGCAGCCGCGCGACAGCTTGCGGTCTTTCGAGCTGGACGGCGTGGCCGGCAGCGGGCACGACGTGCAGCGTGGCATCCGGGAGCGCGGACGCCATCCGCTCGGCGATCGCGCGGAACTTCGCGTCGCGCTCGCCGGCGACGAGCGTGACGGGGATCGTGAGCTCGGGCAGCCGCTCCCACAGCGGCTCCATCGCACCGGTCCCGAGCCCGCGCAGCGCGGCGGCGAGGCCGGCGGGCGACTGCTGGAGGCGGATGGCGTGCGCGGCGGCCGCAACGGCCGGCGGCTGGTCGTCCCACAGCGGCAGCGCCGCCCATTCGCGCGCGAACGCCTCGATCCCCTCCCCCTCGATGCGATCGGCGAGCGCGTCGTCGGCGGTGCGGCGGGCGCTGCGCTCGGCGGGGTCGGCGATGCCGGGCGACGCGCCGACGAGCACGAGGCGCGCGACGCGGTCGGGCACCGCGAGCGCGAGACCGAGCGCGATCCGCCCGCCCATCGAGTAGCCGGCGAGCGCGAAGCGCTCCGGCGCGAGCACCAGCACGTCTGCCCGCACAGACGGGAAGTCGACCGGCCGCACGCCGGCGGCGGTCCCATGGCCGCGGATGTCGGGCGCGAGCGCGCGATAGCGTTCGCCCAGCGCCGCGACCGTCGGCTCCCAGCTGCGCCCCGTCTGCGTGAAGCCGTGGAGCAGGACGATCGTCTGCGGCGCCATCCCCCGCATCATGACCGCCAGCGACATCGACACGCCGCCCGCCGCGACGCCCGGCCGCCCCGTGGCGTCCGCCGCCGACGCCTATCTGCTGCTGCGCGCCTTCTGCGAGGAGCTGGTGCGCTGCGGCATGACCGACGCGTGCACATCGCCCGGCTCGCGCTCGACGCCGATCGTGCTCTCGTTCGCGCGCACGCCCGGCCTGCGCGCGTGGTCGCACGTCGACGAGCGCGTCGCCGGCTTCTTCGCGCTCGGGCTCGCGAAGCGCAGCGGGCGTCCGGTCGCGATCGCGTGCACGTCGGGGACGGCGGCGGCGGAGCTGGCGCCCGCGGTGATCGAGGCCGCCGAAGCGCGCGTGCCGCTGATCGTGCTGACCGCCGATCGTCCACCGGAGCTGCGCGACGTCGGCGCCGGGCAGACGATCGACCAGCTCAAGCTCTACGGCGCCGCCGCGAAGTGGTTCGTCGAGGTGGGGACGCACGAGGCGACGCCGGAGCGCGTCCGCTGGATGCGCGCGCTCGCCTGCCGCGCGGTCTGGACCGCGCTCGACGGACGGCCCGGGCCGGTCCATCTCAACGTGCCGCTGCGCGAGCCGCTCGTGCTCGACGGGCCACTGCCCGAGGACCCCGCACCCGGTCGCACTGACGGGCGCCCGTGGGTCGCGCATCCGGTCGTGCCGGCGCCCGCCGATCTGCCCGACGTGCCGGTCGCGCCGGCGCCGCGCGCGGTTCTCGTCGCCGGCCGCGACGAGCGCGACCCCGCACTCGGCGAGGCGCTCGCGACGTTCGCCGAGGCCGCGCGCTACCCGCTGCTGGCCGATCCGCTGTCGGGCGCGCGCCGCGGACCGGCGGCGATCGAGCACTACGACGCGCTGCTGCGCGACCCCGGGCTGGCAGCGGAGCTGCGCCCCGAGCTGGTGCTGCGCGTCGGCGACCTGCCGACGTCGAAGCCGCTGCGCGCCTGGCTCGCCGGGCTCGGCGACGTCCCGCAGATCGCGCTCGACGCGGAGGGCGCCTGGCACGATCCGGCAGGCGTCGTGAGCGCCCGGATCGCCGCCAACCCGCGCGCCGCGCTCGCCGCACTGACGCCCGCGCACCGCGGCGCCGGCGATCCCGCGTGGCTCGACCGCTGGCGCGCCGCGGACCGCGCCGCCGCCGGCGCGATCGCCGCGACGCTCGGGGACGAGCTGAGCGAGCCGCGCGTCGCGGCCGAGCTGGTCGCCGCGCTCCCGCCGGAGGCGACGTTGTTCGTCGCCGCCTCGATGCCGATCCGCGACCTGGAGACCTTCGCCGCCGCGCGCGACGCGCCGCCGCGGATCCTCTCCAACCGCGGCGCGAACGGGATCGACGGAACGGTCGCGGCAGCGCTCGGCGCGGCGGCCGCCGGCGACGGACCGGTCGTCCTGCACATCGGCGACGTCGCGCTCGCGTACGACCTGAGCGCGCTGCTGTCGGCCCGGCGGCTCGGGCTCGACCTGACGATCGTGCTCGTCAACAACGGCGGCGGCGGGATCTTCGACTTCCTGCCCGTCGCGCGAGAGGGCGCCGACTTCGAGCAGCACGTCGCGACCCCGACCGGGCTCGACTTCGCCCAGGCGGCCGCGCTCTACGGCGCGCGGCACGCGCCCGTGAACGACGTGGCGGCACTCCGCGCCGAGCTGGAGCGGGCGATCGGCGGCGACGGCGTGACGATCCTGGAGGCCACGACCGAACGCGCCGCGAACGTCGCGCTGCACCGCCGCGTATGGGGTGCGGTGGCAGCAGCGCTGCCGGGCGCCTAACCTGAACAGACTCCGAGTTGTGCCGACAGTGGTCGGTCATCTCGGCTCCATCTTGCGGGCACCGTAGACGAGTTCGGCCGGGCATCGCCCGGCCGTTGTCTTGCCGGTGTGGGCGCGGTGGTGGTTGTAGTAGG